>NZ_JQBY01000015.1 GCF_001437405.1 Pediococcus ethanolidurans
TCTCCACCAATACGATTTGACAGAGACCCTTAATTATTTAACTGTACCTGCAAAGCTTGGTGCAAAGTAACTACTGATAGTTTCAATATCAACATTTTGACCAGGTTGTGGAGCAGCTACATATTGGTTGTTACCAATGTAAATGGCATCATGATAAGTTGCACCCTTTGAGCCCCAGAATAAAATATCTCCAGGTTTGGCAGCTGAAACAGATTTAGTTGTGACATAGCCTTCTTGAGCTACAGTGTTATGTGGTAATGAAATTCCTTCAGAATGCTCATAAACATAAGCAACTAAACCAGAACAATCCATTCCACTCAAACTCTCGCCACCCCATACATATGGAATGTTAGCATTAGCCAGTTTAACTGCAAGACTCACTACTGAACCTGAAGTTAATGTAGAACTGGTTGTGGTTGAAGTTGTCTTACTTGTTGAAGCGCTACTTGCAGTTGTCTTAGAACTTGATGAAGCTACAGAAGCAACTGATTTAGGAGCACTTGACGACTGTGCAACCGAACTAGCCTGGGTAGATTTTGTTGAATAAGCTGGCGTAACAGTTGCTGCTGCACTTGATTTAGGTGTAGCACTAGATGCTGCACTTGAACTAACTGTAGAGGCAACCGACTTAACTGCACTAGAACTTGGTGCAACACTAGAAGCTTGTGATGCAGAACTTGAGCTCTCAGAAGCTATGCTAGAAACAGCTGATGAAGATGCTTGACTGCTGCTTGTAGAGCTTGCACTTACTGTGCTACTTGCAGAAGTTGTTTCCGAGCTGCTTTCTGAAGAAGCTGCACTACTTACAGCAACACTTGAGCTCTCAGAAGACGTAGAACTTGCTACGGTACTATCTGAAGTAGTTGTTGAACTGCTTGAACTTGTTGAGGCAACTGCAGCTGTATTAGAACTCGTTGATGCACTTGCGGAACTTGGCGTTGTCGTTGATGCAGCTGAACTTTGAGCAGCTGAACTAGCACCCTTATACTGAACAGTAGCATCTGAACTGGTTTTGACAGAACTACTATCTGAAGCAGGAACTTTCAAAACTTGTCCAACCAAAATCAAATTGCCATTAAGGCCATTTGATTCCTTAAGAGCAGCAACTGAAGTTCCTTTTTCTTGAGCAATTAACCAGAGGCTATCACCGGATTTAACGGTAACTTTTATGTATTTTTGTGAGTCTGCCTTAGTTGCCTTGGTAGTACCAGGAATTTCAACTTTCTGACCAACAAAAATCAAATGTGATTTTTGATTAATTTTATTTAATGTTTCAATACTTTTAATTGAGACATTATATTTTTGTGAAATCCCCCAAACTGTATCGTTTTTAACAACATTTACAGAATCAGCATTAACACTTTGTGTAGCCCCAGCAACAAACAAACCTGCTGCACCAGCAACACCTGCAAGTACAACCTTTGCTGTTTTAGAATTACTGTGTGATTTAATCATATACCCCACTCCTTGAATTCAATTTCTAAAGCTATAAATAATCATTTTTAAACATTTGGTATGATCCTATTAAAATTACTAGGTGTATTGTAGCACGAATTTTTTGAAAAAAATAGCCTATTTATGCACATATTTTTTGAGTGTATTTTAGAAAACACTGTGAAAGCTTGCTACTTAAGTTGTTAAGGAATTCGCTTTCCTTAAAAAAACCTTAAACTTTTTTCTGCTTAATTACTAAAGCGAACGCCTGTTTTAGCTACTATTACAAACGTGTTACAGGAATAGTCATTTGTGAAAACGTTGTGTAACATAAGGACTAAAAGGTCTGTTCACTAGACACATTACAGATGTATAAATATTCATTTATACGACAATTAATGCAGTAAAAAGCATATAAATGATTTCGCTTTCTCTTCCTACTTTCAAAAAAAGAACCAAGCTTTTTTCGGCCTGGTTCTTTTTAAAAATAAATTTATTTTGTTGTCTGTACTTTCGTTGGTCGCCAAATTCCTAAGATAACACCAGCTATAATTGCACCCACAACAACTGCTAAGAAATAAAACAATCCATTTGATGCTAGAGGTAGTACCCAGAGACCACCGTGTGGGGCAGGAACACTTACCCGCCATAATTGAGTTAAGCCACCACCAATTGCAGAACCAATGACACTAGAAACAATTACATGCAGTGGATCAGCTGTTGCAAATGGAATTGCACCTTCAGTAATGAACGAAATTCCCAAAACCCAATTAGAAATTCCTGCTTGTCGCTCTTGTTCAGTAAATTTCTTTGGCCAAACTGTGGTTGCAATCGCAGTTGCTAGTGGTGGAATCATCCCACCAACCATTACAGCGGCCATCAATTTACCATCACCAGTTGAGGTATAAGCAGCAATCGCAAATGTATAGGCGGCTTTGTTGAATGGGCCTCCCATATCAAGTGCCATCATACCGGCCAAAATGGTTCCTAGTAAAACAGCATTTCCAGTTCCCATACCGTTCAAGACATGTGTTACCCACGCATTCACAGCAGCAAAGATTGGATTAATGATGAAGAACATTGAAACACCAACAATTAATAAACTCAGAACTGGATAGATTAGCATCGGTTTCAAGCCTTCCAAACTTCTTGGAACACCTTTAAACACTTTTTTTAGCCAGTTAATCACAATTCCGGCTAAGAATCCAGCTAGTAAACCACCAATAAACCCAGAGACACTAGTTGTTTTCATAATATTAGCAGCCGCCGTATTGGCCATGAAGCCACCAACAACACCAGGCATTAGAGCAGGCAAATCACCAATCGACTCCGCAATGTAACCTGCTAAAATTGGAACCAAAAAGGCGAATGCCCAATTACCTAAATGATTAAAGAACAAGAAATACATGCTTTGCGAACCCACATAACGCTCCAGAATAAACGAGAACGCCATAATAATTCCGCCACCCACAACGAATGGCAACATGTGGGAAACACCATTCATTAAATCTTTATAGATTTCGTTCCAAAGACCACCTTTTTGGCCGTCTTCGGAATCAGTCACCTGGTCGCCTTCAGCGGCGTGATAAACTGGTGCATCCCCAGCTTCAATTTGGTCCAATAGTTCATCAGATTTGTTAATGCCATCAATTACTGGTCTATTCAAAAGCTTTTTACCATTGAAACGAGCCATTTCTACTTTTTTATCCGCTGTAATGACTACCCCATCGGCACGGGCAATATCCTCAGCAGTTAGTCGATGTTTAACTCCTTCTGAACCATTAGTCTCAACTTTAATCTCAATATTCTTTTCCTTGGCAGACTTTTGTAAAGCTGCCTCTGCCATATAAGTATGGGCAATCCCATTAGGACAAGCGGAAACTGCCACGATGTATGGTCGTTTGCTATTTCTCTGTACAGTTTCGTTAGTCGTATTTTCTTGAGCATCTGCTTTATCCTGAGCCTCTTTTGCAGATTGTGCATCGGCAAATAATTGTTGAACCTCATCTGGTGTTTGTGCCTGTTTTAGTTTTGCGACTAAGTCTGGATTAATCAACAAACTTGATAGTGAGGCCAATGCTTGTAGATGAGTATTATTAGCACCCTCTGGAGCGGCAATCATAAAGAATAACTGAACTGGCTGACCATCCAAAGCATCAAAGTCAACACCAGTTTCACTCTTAGCAAAAAGAACCGTTGCTCGTTTAACAGCCTTATCTTTGGCATGTGGCATTGCAATGCCGTCGCCAATTCCGGTCGTAGATTCTTGCTCACGTTTAACGATGTCTGCTTTGTACAGTTTTTCATCGTCAATCACACCCTGTTCAAAATACTTATGAACCATTTCATCGATAACTTCATCTTTTGATTTAGCTTTCAGATTCATAATCATGACATCTTTGAGTAAAAGTTCACGAATATCCATGTATCTTTCGCCTCCTAAAATTCTTCTATGTTAATTTGTGGTAATAGTTCATCAATTTTAGCTCTTGTAGCAATATCTGCTGAAAATGCAGTTGCACTACCACAAGCTAATCCGTAACGAAAGCTCTCTACCGGATCATGTGTGGCATCAAACGTGCCCGTAAATCCTGCCAACATTGAATCACCGGCCCCAACTGAATTTTGAACCGTTCCTTTAGGGGCTGCACTCCGATAACAATGATCTTTGGTCACTAACATACCACCATCCCCGGCCATCGAAATCATCACATTTTGAGCACCCATTTCGATTAGCTTGAGACCATAGTGCTTAATTTCATCCAAATTGGCAAGTTTAACGCCAAATAAATCTGCCAATTCATGATTATTGGGTTTAACAACCACCGGATGAGTTGGTAAAGTCCTTTTTAGCGCCTCACCCGCTGTATCAACGGCATATTCAGCATGTTGTGCCTTAACTTTTTGAATCAAATCGAAATAAAAAGTTTCGGGCAAACTGCTTGGTACACTACCAGAAAAAATGACCACATCATTTTTATTTAAATTATCAAACTGCGCAATAAAGGTTTGTTTTTCCGTTTCTGTAATTTCAGGACCAGCAGCATTTAGCTCTGTTTCTTGATCTGCCTTTAACTTGACATTAATACGTGTATCGTCTGCAATTTTGGTAAAATTAGCATTTAAATGTAACTGCTGAAGTTGCGCGTTTACAAATTTGCCGGTAAAACCGCCCAAAAATCCCCAGGCTTGGTTAGCATAGCCAAGTTCTCGTAAAATCCGTGACACGTTAATCCCCTTACCACCTGGAAACTTGTAGCTTTTTTCTAAGCGATTGACTTCGCCCAAATTTAATTTAGGTAATTGAATCACATAGTCAATTGAAGGATTCAACGTTACTGTATAAATCATCTTTTTGCCTCCATTACTTTTTTTGCTTGTTCAAATTGTTGTAAAGTTTCATGATTGTGCTCATCAGTAAGTAAGACGCCCGCATTTAAAGCTGCAATTTTCGCAAACGAAACCTCATTTAATTTACTGGTATCTGCCAGAAAATAGCTTAGCTCGCTCTGCTTTAGAACGGCCCGTTTTACTGCCGCTTCATTGGGATCTGGAGTTGTAAAGCCAAATTTGCGGTGAACACCATTAACACCAATAAACGCACGATTAAAACGGAAATTATTAATGGTTTCAACGACATCGGCCCCAATAATCGCCTTGGTCGTATTTTTTAGCTCACCACCAACTAAATACGTTTTAATATTAATGTCCGCAAGTTTTGAAGCCAACTGAACACCGTTAGTCACCACTAAAATCGAATCCAAACCCGTCATAAACGGAATCATGGCTTCAGTTGAGGTACCGGCATCCAAATAGATAATTTCATCAGCCTTAATTTGTTGTACTGCTAACTGCGCAATTTTTTGTTTGCCTTGAACGTTTTTGGAAGATTTTTCCAAAACACCTGGCTCGCTTTGCAAGGTCGTTATTTGTTTTGCACCGCCATGCACACGAACCAACTTGCCATGATCTTCTAATTCTTGCAAATCACGCCGTACCGTTGAAATTGAGCAGTTCAAAGTCTCAACTAAATCCTGTAATTTAACAATGCCATTTTCATTTAGTTGTCGAATAATTTTTTGTTGCCTTTCTTCTGTAAGCACTTTCATTTCACCTGCCTATAGTAATATAGCACCATTTTCGTTCAAAATCAATCAAAAAAGGTCATTTTTCGGTCAAATTATTAATTTATTCAGATAATTAGCGATTTAATTGACTGTTTTATGATTTAACTTTAATTATCAATTTCAGAATGGATACTCTGTTTTATATTTTTTGGTCGTTGTTTACGAATATTCACACCCAAGACATCAATAAAGAAGGCCACAATTGGAATTCCAACAATCAATCCCCATGTACCTAATAGTTCGTCACTAACGATTAAAGTAATAAAAGTAACAAAAATTGGTAAAGCTGTTGCGTTGGCCATCAAACGCGGATGCAAAAAATACGATTCAAAAGCGTGAACAAGGACAACTAAAATCAAAACTTCCAATACGGTTATCAAACCATTTACTGAAAAACCAATCACTGCTAATGGAATCAAGGAAATTAGCACCCCGGCAACCGGAATTAAGCCCAATACAAAAACAATTAAAGCCAACACAAGTAAACTTGGCATCCCAATAATCCACAAGCCGATGGTCATTAAAATTGTATTGATAGAACAAATAATTAATTGCGTTTCAATAACTGTTCCAAGAATCGAAATAAATTTAGAAGCTAACGTATATACGTTGATAAACAACCGATTATAGCGGCTGTGCAAAAATGCGTGGCCAAAATTTCGTAAATGTGTATAGGTTAAATTAAAAATAAAGCTCAAAAAGATCGCCATTAAAACATGTTCTACTCCTCGTCCCACATGACCTAATTTAACTAAACCGGTAACTGCTAAATCAGAGCTATGTTTCAAAATTGAAGAATTGTGAATTGCTTTTTGTGCCCATGTGTATGCTTGTTTATCAAACACAGGATGTTTATCAATTGTTGCTTCAATTAATTTTGGTAACCCGCTAAACTGATCGACTAATAAAGGCGCGGCCACCACTACAATCATCACAAACAAACCAATTGTTAAGACATACAAAATGACCGTTGCAAAAGGCTGATTTAAAGGTAAAATTTTTCGCAAATTTCTGGTCCCGACATGACCCAAAAAAGAAAAAATAACCACAAATAAGATTAAAGATAAAAAAGGTTTTAGTAAGAATAAAACTAAAATAATCACTAGCAGCGTTGTATAAAGTTCAACGTCATCACGTTTCATAAAATTGATAATATGATCCAAAAAGCATCCCTCCAGCAAGTGTTTAATATTAACATAGCATTAAATTAACCATAATAAAACCGTTCTAATAACAAACAAGCATTCCTTAATACATTCATCAGTTTTGATGAACACCATTAAGAAATGCTTGTTAAACAGGTTATTAAATTTATTAATCTTTAATTGAGCTTCTAAAAAGGGGTTCCAATGGTTCATTATTATGAATCATCTTAATTGCATTCCCTACCAGTGGTCCAACTGACATTTGAACCAGTTTATCGAACTGTTTTTCTTCATCAATTCGAATCGTATCGGTGACAACTACCTTCTCTAATTGAGAGTTTTGAAGAATTTCTGGTGCATTCTTGGAGAAAATAGCATGGGTGGCACACCCATATACCTGAGTGGCACCCGCATTTTTTAGTGCTGTTGCTGAAATGGTAATTCGGGTTCCAGTGTCGATCATGTCATCCACAACAATACAAGTCTTTCCCTTTACCTCACCAATGATTTCTGTTGGAATCTCATCAAGTGATTCACTAGATTCCACGTTACGATTATCAATAATTGCAATTGGAGTTCCCAACAATTCTGCCATTGTTCGTGCTCGTGAAACACCCGCATGGTCTGGCGAAACCACCACTAAATTATCTGTAATCTTATGATCGGTAAAATAACTTGCTAATAACGGTGCAGCTACCAAATGATCAACTGGAACATCAAAGAATCCTTGAATTTGAGCAGCATGTAAATCAATTGTAACCACACGCGTAATTTTATCCATTTCTAACAGATCCGCAATTAGTTTTGCGGTGATCGGCTCACGTGAACGAGCCTTCCTATCCTGACGAGAATAACCATAGTAAGGAATTACCACGTTAATTTGACTGGCACTAGCACGGCGAAGCGCATCAACCATAATCATCAGCTCCAGTAACATATCGTTTACCGGATCAGAAATTGATTGAATGACATAGACTTCATCACCACGAATACTCTCATCAATATTAACCTGAATTTCACCATCACTAAAATGTTTGACGGTTGCTTTACCTAGTTTAACCCCAGCTTCACGAGCAATTTTCTCAGCCAATGGTTGGTTTGAATTCAGCGCAAAAAGTTTCATACGTTGCTTAGCACTATTTGATGTCATGACATCCTCCATTAAAAACTCTCAAATTTATCTCGATACTATTATCGCAGTCCTACCCAAAAAGCGCAATACCCTTAGGCCTTCATAAAACTTTGCGGGGTAATATCGGCCATGCCAATCATCGGATCAATCTCTTGGTTTTGAACCTTACTGATTGTCAAAACATTATCTAAAACTGGTGGTTTCGTCTGCTTTGTCGCTGTATTTTTAGGTGTAACAGCCGTTGCTTCGCCTTTTAATTCAGTTTTTACGTCCAGTTGCTTCTTACCATCAAAAACCGTCAACAATCTTTGCTTTAAAGTTGTTTGGCGATTAACTGCCAGATTTTCAACACATTTCTCAAAAGCCGTTTTATCTCCTAACAAAATTAATAAGGCTTCCGCCCGGGAGACTGCTGTGTACAACAAGTTTCTCTGTAACATTCGCGAATATTGTTGCACCATAGGTAAAATAACCATCTTAAATTCACTACCCTGCGATTTATGAATCGACGTACAGTATGCAAGGGTAATCTGGATCCAATCTTTACGTCCATAGGTCACTTCAGTTTCATCGAAATCAATGACTAATTTATCTTGTTTATCCGTATTATCTTTATCTTTTGCTAAAATAATTCCCTTAACGATACCCAAATCACCATTAAAGACGTTATTTTCCGGTACATTAACCAACTGTAAAACTTTATCCCCGATTCGAAAATGTTGTCCACGAAATTCAACTTCCTTGGTTCGTTCACTTTTTTTAGGGTTTAAAATTTTTTGAAGTGATTCATTAAGGCGGTCAATTCCCGCTATTCCCCGATACATCGGTGCTAAAACTTGAATATCTTGCGAAGTAAATCCCTTTTGTTCAGCTTTCTTAACGACCTGTGAAATGACACTATCCACCTGATTAGTGGAACAAGCAATAAAAGAACGATCTTTTTGATTTTGAGAAAAATCTGCTGGTAAACGTCCTTCTTTGATAGCATGGGCAAGTGGTACAATGCTAGACTCATTATCCTGACGATAAATTTTAGTTAATTCAATTTTAGGAATAACTTCACTTTTTAATAAATCATTGAAAACCTGGCCGGCACCAACGGATGGTAACTGATCCTTATCACCCACCAAAATAATTTTCATACTATTAGGAATTGCCCGCATTAACGTCTTAAACAAAAATGTATCTACCATCGACATTTCATCAACAATCAACAGACTTCCTTCCAAATCTTTAGTTTCTTGATCTGGATTCGTTTCTCGTCCTGTCAATCCCAACATTCGATGAATTGTACTAGCCGGTAACCCCGTAACCTCACTCATCCGTTTGGCAGCCCGTCCTGTTGGGGCGGCAAGCAAAACAGGAAATGGTGAATCACGATATTCGTTTACATCTAAAGAGAAATCGTTTAACGTTGCAAAAGTTTTGACAATTCCATTTATGATGGTTGTTTTGCCGGTTCCAGGACCACCGGTTAGAAGAAATAGTTTTGACTGCATGGCTTTCAATAAAGCTTGTCTTTGTGAACTGTCATACGTAATTCGAAATTGTTTTTGTGCCAAATCTATGGCCCCATTAATTTCACCGGCTTCAAAGGTATGGGTCTCTTTTGCGTCACGCAGGCGTTTAACATGTTCGGCAATTTGCCACTCTGCTTCAAACAGTTTTCGTAGATAGATGCGATCTTCTTCACCAACGACCTTACCATCTTTACCTAAAACAACTAATTCATCAGCCACTTTTTGAGGATCAATTGCTTGATTACGGCTATTTTCCAATAATCCCAAAGTTGCTTTTAAAAGTGAGCGTGCATCCGTATATGTATCGCCATTAGAAGTACTAAGATCACTTAAGGAGGTCAATAAGGCCCCCGCAATTCTTGTTGGTGCATCAAACGCAATACCAAGTGTCTCAGCAATTTGATCAGCCTTTTTGAACCCAATACCATCAATATCTTCAATTAATTGGTACGGATTTTTGTGGAGCACATCCAGTGTCTCTTCACGATAATGATTATAGATACTAGCTGCCAATTGGCTTCCAAACCCGTAACCATTCAATCCAATAATAATTTGCTCCATCCCATTATTTGCTTTTAACACGGAAATCAAATTAGCCTGTAGGTCTTTTTTTAAATTCAGTGGTTTTAAAACATCGGCATCTTGAATAATTTTATCGATTGCATCAGTACCCAACAAAGCCACAATTTTTTCGGCCGTTTTCTTACCGACACCTTTGAATTCCTCACCGGACAAATATGCCACAAGTCCTTCTTTAGTTGTTGGCGTCGCATTTTCATAATTAGTTGCCTGAAATTGTGTCCCGTATTTAGGATGGGTCACCGTTGTCCCAACAAAACGATAGGCTTGCTCTTCTTTGACATCGCCAAAACTTCCCGTTACGACAATCTCATCTTCGTGCCACTCCAAATTAGTTTCACTAATTTTAACCAGCAATACTTTATAAAAACTATCGGGACTGGCAAAAAAGATTGCAGAAACCTTTCCAACCACGAACTGCGGCGATGTTTTAGTTGAATCGCTATTTTGCGAGTCTTCATCAAATAAATTGAGCGATTCGTTTCGCATTAATTATTCTCCTTGTCCTTTTTTGAATCCTGATTATGAGTTTGAATAAACTTTTCAATGTCCTCAAGTCGTTGTTGGCTCTTCTTGAAATAGACTGGATCCAAATCTTTCGCTCTTTTAAAGTAATCAGTTTCTTCTTCACCCTGGACCAACGCAATCAGCCCTCGTTCAAATTGATATTTACCATTTTTTTCATCTGCTTGAAGAGCCTGATCATAGTATGTTGCGGCATGCTTAAAATCACCTAAAGCTAAAAATATTTCACCAATTAATCCGTTAATCGTCGGATCCTGTTGATGTTTTGTCTGCGCTGTCAATGCAAATGCTAAGGCAGTTTTGTAGTCATCTTCGGCAACATAAGTTTGTGCAATCATCAAATAAGCATCACTTTTTAGGGATGAATCTTGAACGAATTGAAACTGTTTCAGCGCTTTTTTAAATTCACCAGCCTCATAATATGCATTTCCTAATCCATAATGAAGCGTATTTTGTGCCTGTTTATTTTTTTTAAACTGGCCTAAAGCCTTCATGTATAATTCTTCGGCCTGTTCAAAACTATTTGCTTGCGTTAAAAACACGCCCAAATTGTAATAACGATGAAAATCATCTGGTTCTTCATCAATCGACTTTACCAACTTGGAGGCAGCTTCCTGTGCCTTTTGTTTGGTTTCTTCTCGTTTTAAATTATCTTTTTCAGTCATGTTTTCCCTCAAATCATATCTGTTGGGTCTGCTTTACGTGCAATGTAACTTGTATCGTTCCATTTGATTAATGAAAAAGTATTACCAGCATCCAAAGTTTCTAAAACTGTTGTGCTTGTATTGGATAATCCGCCCCGTTTGCGTAAATCTTGCAAACTGGTACCAAGTAAAGTATTTACTAGTGCATTTAAGGCAGCTCCGTGACTTACAATCAAGATATTATCCGTTGGTTGGCGATAAATATCTGTGATTCGATGAATCGTTGGTTTCATCCGTTGCAACAGCTGGGGAAACGATTCGCCCTGAATACTTCGAGGGTCATAGTGATCAGGATGATTACGAAAGTCGTCAAATTCACGGGGATATTTTTTTGCAACATCCGTAAACTTCATTCCTTCCATTTTTCCCAAATTAAATTCTCTTAGTCGACTTGCAATTGTTAATGGTGTGGGATGTCCTTGTAGTTCGTCTAAATCATGTTGTAATGTACTGCCCGTGACCCGTGCACGACGAACAGGACTCACGTAAATGTGCCGAAAGGCTGTGAGACTTAAATGCTGTGCAAGTTCATCAATTTCCTTATAACTCTCCTTAAGAAGTGGAGAATCACCTCGTGCGCCTTGATAACGACCTTCTTGGTTCCATTCAGTTTTTCCGTGACGAATAAAATATAATTTAGTCAAATTAATCTTCCTTCTCATCTTTAGCTAAAACTATTATGCCAGTCTAGCACGCAAAATTCAAAAGTAAACAAAAATGACTATTCACATTTTTAAAAATCAAAACGTAAATAGTCAGTTATTATTTATTTTTAGATATACTGAAGGACACGATCGTTACTGTAAGCAGCATCAATAATACCGCCACCTAAGCACTCCTCACCATCATATAAAACAACGGCTTGGCCAGGTGTAATTGCACGTGCAGGATCATCAAAGTCAACTGTCATCTTCGTACGATCCTCATTAAAGTGAACTGTCACGTCCACATCCATGGCACGGTAACGGAACTTAGCTGTGCAACGGAATGAGTCACCACGATCCGCAATGTCGTTTACAAAATGTAAATCGGATGCAACTAATTGATCTGCATACAAATGCTCATTATGATAACCTTGACCCACGTACAAAATATTTTTCTTTAAATCCTTACCAATTACAAACCAAGGATCATTATTTTGACTGCCGCCACCGATACCAAGACCACGACGCTGCCCAATTGTGTAGTACATTAGGCCAGCGTGCTCACCCTTAACTTCGCCGTCAACTGTCATCATCTTACCCGCCTTGGCAGGTAAATAATTACCTAAGAATTCTTTAAAGTTTTTCTCACCAATAAAGCAAATTCCAACTGAGTCTTTTTTATTAGCAACTGCTAAGCCAGCTTTTTCAGCAATTTTACGGACCTTAGCTTTAACCATTCCACCCAATGGAAACATCACGTGATCTAATTGATCGTGGGTAAGCTGATTCAAGAAATAAGTCTGGTCCTTATTCATATCCTCTGCACGTAACAAGTGTTGATGACCATCTGCATCACGCTCCAATTTGGCGTAATGTCCAGTTGCCACATAATCGGCACCTAAACTAATGGCGTAATCCAAGAATGCCTTGAATTTAATTTCATTATTACAAATCACATCTGGATTTGGAGTTCGGCCCTTTTTATATTCATCCAAGAAATACGTGAATACACGATCCCAATATTCCTTTTCAAAATTGACCGAATAGTAAGGAATTCCAATTTTTGCCGCTACTTTTGCGACATCCTTGTAATCCTCTGTTGCAGTACAAAAACCATTTTCATCGGTGTCATCCCAATTTTTCATGAATACACCGACAACATCGTAGCCCTGTTGCTTGAGCAAATAAGCTACTACTGATGAATCAACACCACCACTCATGCCGACAACGACACGAGTTTTGCTATTGTCTGTCATCAAAATCACCATCATTTCTATCAGATTCTGGAGAATCTACGATTGAAGGTCGCAACATCCAGTAACGACCATTATAGCAAAGTAAGTAAAATGAGAAAAGTATTTAAAACTAAGTGAGCGAAGTAAACCGTTCAAGCTAAAACCACTAAGGGTTCTGGAGGTGGGATCGCGATCCCACAGGAAGAATACTTAGTGGTTTTTGCTTGGTTTACGGAGCTGTCCTAAATAAGTGAGCGAAGTAAACCGTTTAAGCTAAAATTACTAAGGATTCTGGCTTAGTTTACAGAGCTGTTCTAATAAATGAACACATAAAAAAGTCGCCCTATATTTTCCATAGAATGCGACTTTCATTCAATTTATTGTAATGACTGAAGGTTAACATAAAGTTTTAGGCTTTAACGAATACTTGGCGATCAACCATATCGTCTAAAATATAATGATATTGTTCAACTAAAGGTTGATCATTTTCTTTATTAAAAATGTTAACTCGTTTTAATCCGTTAGCTGTCGTCACAGACATTTTAAACCCGCTTAAATCTTTGGCAAAAATAATACGTAATTTGTTTCCTTGCTTGTATGGTGACGTTGGATCTAAAGATCGCTCGAATACAAAGTTACCACCATTTGAGACAATAAAACCTAAGTCTCTCAAAGTGTATTTTTTCACTTCTGAACTCATTTTATACGTATCTGAATCACCATCAATTTTTACTTCTGTTGTGAATGCCATTATTTTACAGCCTCCTTAGTCTTTAACCGCTGAATAATTTGAATTAAATTAGTAACTAAATAATCAACATCTTCACTAGTATTATATTTTCCAAAACTAATTCGAATAGATTCACCAATTCGGGGCGAGTCCTTACCATACATTGCAATTAGGACATGCGAAGGTTCCAGACTTCCTGCAGTACAAGCCGATCCTCCGGAAACTGCAATCCCATTAAGATCAAGATTTGTCTGCATGACATAAGTTGAAACACCCTTGATCCAAAGATTGAAAACATGCTGCAAATTATTAGGATCTAACGTGCCATTCACTTCAAAATCAATATCAGCCTTCTTTAAACCATCAATAATTTGCTGTTTAAATCCTTGATACTTAGTCTGCATCTGTGATTTTACATCTGGGGTTAACAAAGAAACAGCCTTTGCAAAGCCAGCTATTCCAGGTACATTTTCTGTTCCTGCGCGTCGTTTGTCTTCTTGTTCGCCACCCTTTAAGAAGCTAGGGAAATTTACGCCATCCCGTTTGTACAAAAATCCTAAGAACTTTGGTCCATTTAATTTATGCGCCGAAGTAGACATCAAGTCAATATGATCGCGTTTCACGTCAATATCCAACAAACCATAGGCTTGAACTGCATCCGTATGAAACCAGGCCTGATGATCTTTTAAGATCTCTCCAATTTCATGAATTGGCATGTGACTACCAACTTCATTATTTCCAGTCATGATTGATACCAAAATTGTGTCATCACGTAAAGCCGCTTTTAAATCAGTCAAACTGATTAATCCTTGTTTATCAACTGGTAAATAAGTGACATCGTACCCAATAGACTCCAAGTAAGCTAAAGGTTTCAGTACTGCTGGATGTTCGATTGCAGTTGTAATAATGTGTTTACCCAGTGGCCGACGCGCAATTGCTGTTTGCATGATCGCTGTATTATCACTTTCTGTTCCACCGCTGGTAAAAATGATTTCATCTTCATTTGCGTTAATACTATCTGCAATAATTTGACGACTCTGATCTAATACCATGCGTGCCTTACGTCCAAAACCATGGGTACTAGAGGCATTACCAAAGTCTTGGCTCATTTCTGTCGTAATCTTTTCAACCACTTCTGGAGCCATGGGAGTAGTTGCTGCATTATCAAAATAAACTTGCTTCATTTTAATTCTCCTACGTTATATTCAAAATTCTTTAGTTTTCAAACAAGGCTAATAGCATCTTTGCCGACCGTTTTCCAGCATCAATGATGAAATCATCAAAGGATACACCGGCATTTTCATCACCAACATCGGACATTGCTCGAATAACGACAAAAGGTACTTCAAATTGATGCGCAACCTGGCCAATTGCACAACCTTCCATCTCACAACAAAGCGCATCAGGAAAGTTTTTTATAATTGTTTTAATTTTATCTGAACTGCTAATAAATTGATCACCAGTTACGATCAAGCCTTTTTTGATAGTCAAGCCAGTTTGCTTTCCAGCTTCAGAAATTTCAGTAATTAATTCTGGATCTGCATCAAATCGTGCCGGTTGTCCTGGTAGTTGACCAAGTTTATAACCAAAAGCCGTAGCATCCACATCATGATAGAGTGTTTGTGTTGAAACTACGACGTCACCAACGGATAAGCCCTCACCAATGCCACCAGCAGAGCCCGAATGAATCAATGCATCAACTTTGAAGTTTGTGACCAATAAGGCCGCTGTGATTCCAGCTTCAACTTTACCAATTCCGGAACGCACTAAAACGACATCGGTTTTTTGAATTTTTCCCTCATAAAATGTAATGCCATTAATTTCGGTTTCATTGCTCACACTCAATGCACTATATAAACTTTTGATCTCTTCTTCCATTGCACAAATTACGCCATACTTCATTTTAAAATCCTCATTTCACAAAAAATAATATTAAATAAACGACAATAATTGCCACAATCAAACCAAAAATAATCCAGTTTAGTTTTTTACCTAAATTGCGACTCTTTCGTTCTGCCGTGCTCCGAACTGTGGGTTCCTCTTGCTCTTCTGGTTCCGCTTCAGCATGCGTACGTGCGTAATCACGTTCTACTTGGACGCGTTTACGATCTCGCTTCTCAAACTGCTCATTTTCGGCCTGTTTTTGCCGTTGATAATCTTCACGAGTCAGACCATCCTGTTGTTCATCATTCTTCACAGTTTTTCACCTACTTATTTAGAGTTTGCCAGTAGAATATTGCTAGAACAGTTTTGGCATCTTCAATTGAGCCATCCGCAACACCAGCCAACGCTTCTGACAAAGAAAGCTCCATTAACTGAATGTTTTCGTCATCATCCTGCGGTAATTTTGTCGTAACTGGTTTAAGACCAGTTGCCATATAAAGCGTCATATATTCGTTTGCAAAGCCGGGGGTAGAATAAAACCCGGCAATTCGTTGGAGCTTAGTCGCTTGATACCGTGTTTCTTCATTAAGCTCCCTAACTGCAGTGGTTTCATCGGATTCACCATCTTCAACCTTGCCAGCAGGAATTTCAATGGTCGTTTTCTTAATGGGTGCTCGCCACTGTTTTTCAAAAATAGCTTTATGATCGTCTGTAATCGCTAAAACTGCAATTGCATCTTGATGTAAAACTACATCTCGATTAGCTAAATCTCCATTTGGTAATTTCACAGTTTGTTGATAGACATCAATGATTGCACCATTATAGCGCGGTTCATTTTTTACCACTTTTTCTTCAAATTTCATGAATGATTCCTCTAACTTATTTTAAATTTACTTTTCTTCTTTGTTTTCGGGTTGTTCAGTCTCTTCAGTTGTGGGCTCATTACTTACCAGACTCACTTTAACAGCTTGAAGTCCTTTGGCTCCTTGAACGACCAGCAGATTTACCTCGTCGCCTTCATGTAAGATTCTAAACCCTTCGCCCTCAATAGCGGAATAATGGACAAAAACTTCTGTGCCATCATCCAAAATAATAAATCCAAATCCTTTATCTTTATCAAAACTTTTGACTATTCCGTGTTCCATGAAACTCACTCCCCACTGGTCATTATCTCATTTTAACCTGCTCCTTTAAACATCATACTGATAATTCAGAAAAAAGTAAATTAATTACAGTCTGCATTGGTCATATCTTAATGGATAATAAAAAAACAATCTCATCAGTTTTGTTGAATATCACAACAAATACTAGTAAGACTGTTTTTTCTCCCAACTAGGCTTCTAACCCAGTTTCAACTGTTTCCGGATAATTATCGCGAACAATTTTTGCGCACCGATCACATAATTCAGGATAGGCTGCGTCTGAACCAACATCCGTTTTAGTCATTCGACAACGTGCACAAACTGATCCTTGTGCTGGCACAACTTTTACAGCCATACCATTAAATTGATCTGCATCTTCTGGTGCTTGATCTAAATCTGCAACTTCTAATTTCGAAATAATCAATAATAATCGTACATTTGTGTTTAAATCATCCAGAAGTTTTTTAGTATCTTTGTCAACGTATAAATTGACTTGAGCTTCCATTGACTTACCAATCATTTTGGCATCTCGTGCTTCTTCCAAAGTCTTCAAAACATTGGAACGAACCGTTTTGAATTTTTCCCAGTTTGCAAAAATTGTTTCCTGATCATCAAACTGTTGTGCAACTGGCATTTCTGCTAATTGAACAAATTCTTCTGGTTCTTTCAAATATTCCCAAATTTCTTCGGTTGTATGTGGCAAAATTGGTGTCAATAATTTAGTTAAGCCAACCAGAATTTCGTAGAAAACAGTTTGCATTGAACGACGTGTCTGGCTCTTTTCAGGATCAATGTAAACAACATCTTTAGCAAAATCCAGATAAAAGGCTGATAAATCTGTAATCACAAAGTTCATCACTCGTTTGTAAATATTTAGGAAATCATATTTCTCATAATCATTCCGTAAAGTCTGAACCAACTTATTATATTTAATCAACATATATTTATCTGCTGATTCAAGATCCTGATAAGCCACTCGATCAGTCTTTGGTTCATAATCTGTGGTATTAGCTAACAAGTAACGTAATGTATTCCGTAGTTTTTTATAACTATCAGAGATCTTCACGAAGTTCTCCATTGATACCCGAACATCTGAAGATGAGTCAACTGAAGCTACCCATAAACGAACAATTTCAGCACCCATTTTTTTAATCACTTCACTTGGCACGATTGTGTTACCAAGTGACTTACTCATCTTATGACCTTGACCATCAAGTGTGAATCCTTGCGAAACAACCTGTTTATATGGTGCCTTGCCCGAGACCGCTACACTCGTAATCAAACTAGAATTAAACCATCCACGATATTGATCAGATCCTTCAAGATAGAGGTCTGCTGGATAAGTAAGATAATCACGTTCTGCCAAAACGCCTTGATGAGAAGAACCAGAATCAAACCAAACATCCATAATATCTGTTTCTTTAGTAAATTTACCATTTGGTGAATGTTCACTTGTAAAGCCTTCTGGCAATAAATCTTTAGCTTCACGATCAAACCAAATATCTGAACCATACTTTTCAAATAAGTCTGCAACATGACTGATAGTTTCTTTAGTCATGATTGCCTCACCATCTTCACCATAAAAGATTGGTAAAGGCACACCCCAAACTCGTTGACGTGAAATTACCCAGTCGCCACGATCACGAATCATATTATAAAGCCGTTTTTGTCCCCAGTCTGGTGAAAATTTAACGTCATCAATTGCGTTTAGGATTTGATCACGAATTTTATCAACTGAAGCAAACCACTGCGGTGTTGCACGGAAAATAACAGGTTTCTTTGTTCGCCAGTCAAATGGATAGCTATGTTTGTATGGCATATAATCTAATAATAAATTGGCTGCTTTTAATTTATCTAAAGCAATTTTATTGGCATCTTCGTAGAAAACACCGACAAAATCATCACCAGCTTCATCTGTCATGTAACCTTGGTCATTAACGGGAACCAGAATGTCCAAGCCATATTGCATGCCGACACGAAAGTCATCTTCACCAAATCCAGGAGCTGTATGAACTAGCCCAGTTCCGGCATCTAAGGTTACAAAATCACCAAGCATCACTACTAACTTACGGTCTGGATAAAACGGATGTTGGGTCAAAACACGGTCTAAATCAGCACCTTTGACAGTTTTCAAAACTTTTACATTTTCCCAACCAAACTTTTCTGCAACATTATCAACTAATTCTGCTGCAATAACAAATTTCCGAGTTTCTCCTTCAGGTTGAACAACAGCATACTCAAAACTAGCATCAATTGTCACACCTTCAGAAGCAGGAATAGTCCATGGTGTCGTTGTCCAAACCACAAGATAAGTATCTGTATCTAACACACCCTTACCATCGACAACCTGTTCTGCAAAGAAAGCAGAAGGAGATGTCACATCATGGTATTCAACTTCTGCTTCAGCCATTGCTGATTCAGATGACCAAGACCAAAATACAGGTTTTTTACCTTTATAAATTAAGCCTTGTTCTGCCATCTTACCAAAAGTACGAATTTCTTGAGCTTCAAACTCTGGTTTCAAAGTTAAATAGGGATTATCCCACTCACCGGCAACTCCTAATCGCTTAAAGTCTGCCTTTTGCATAGCGACTTGTTTTAAAGCATAGTCCCGACAAAGCTTACGAAAAGCAGTCGTGGACATTTTTTTTCGATCATAACCTTCTTTGGTTAATTGCTGTTCAATTGGTAATCCATGTGTATCCCATCCAGGAACATATGGTGATCGATAACCAGACATGGACTTGTAACGAACAATAATGTCTTTAGAAACTTTATTCATTGCATGTCCCATATGAATATTACCATTAGCATATGGAGGGCCATCATGTAAAACAAAGGTTGGTTTCCCTTCGTTTAACTTTTGTCGTTGTTCGTAAAGCTTATTTTCCTCCCAAATCTGTTCACGTTTAACTTCATTAACAGGTAAATTACCGCGCATCTTAAATTTTGTTTTACCTAAATTAAGTGTATCTTTTACACGCATTAACTTTCACTCCTTAAATTATTTTTTGATATAAAAAAAGACCTCGTCACAAGGGACGAAGTCTTCGTGGTACCACCCAAATTTGAAAACATTTATGTGTGTTTTCCTTAATTCAATAACGGCTTTTAAACCGATCAAATCTACGTTTAGTCAATTTGATGTCTCAGAGATGATATTTTAAGTGGATTCTGATTAGCCTTTCATCAATTTGCTAACTCGCTGCCAGTTTGCCACCTACAATGTGTTCTCTTCAAAGAAAATCTATTTATTTTTAGCGTTAACATGAAGCCCCGAATTCTCGTGAGTCTCAGAACTTAGTTTGTCATCCGGAAACACAACCACCGTCTCAGACACAGCTTTATCACTCTCAGCTTCAGTTTCAGCAACATCCTGTGCTTCAGTCTGTGTCTTCGTTGCTTCTTTAACCTCTTTCGCTGAGGTGCCGCTTTGCTGTACCTGATTATTTTCTTCGCTAGTTGGCTCAATCGCTGGAGTTATATCTCCAGGATCTTCTTCATCAACTGAGTTTACTCTTGATTCTTTGATCTTGTCAAGGGTTCCAGTACGTAACATAGCTTCTTTTAAATCACTTACTTGGACGTCTTGATCTTCTTTCAGAATACTGTCCCACTCACTACCATTAATCATTTGCAGTTGTGAATCGACCAAAACTTGAACACGTTGGCGATATAATCGGGCGTTTTTTCTTAATTCATTCGTAGCTAAAATAAGTTTTTTAGCCTTTTCAGCCTGCTCATCAATAACTGCCTCAGCACTTACTCGTGCCTTTTGAACCATACCATCAGCTTGTTTCTGAGCTTCTTCAGCTGTCAATTCGGCTTCTCGTTTAGAACTACTTTTAACTTTATCAGCCGCATCTTGAGCAACTAAAATTGACTTATTAAGTGCTTCTTTCATATCGTCAAAATACTCAAGTTTTGTTTCTGCGTTCTCAACTTCTTTTTGCAAAGCTGAGATTTTGTCTAATGCCTGTCGATATTCAATTGCAACTTGTTGTAAAAATTCATCAACTTCATTGGGATTATATCCGCGCATCTTATTCGAAAATTGTTTGTTCTGAATATCTACCGGATCTAAAGACATACTGATTCCTCCATTATTTTTTCTTTTTGCTACTAATAACTGAAATTAAAATTCTGATTTTGTTCTTTTTTGTCATGCCTTCAACACTATCTAGTCGGATTCGGCCATAACCACGAACCGACAACAAGTCATTAGCAACCAGTTCAAAATCTGGTCGCTGATGCAACTTCCAGTTTAAAGTTACCTTTCGTTCTTCTAATAGCTCTTTGGCATGATTTCGTGATAAATGGAACCCTTCAGCAATCACAGCATCAGCTCTTAAAGAAGCCACTGTCGTACTTCCAGATTCCCAATCATTCTCTGGTTCAATTACTTCATCTAGATCCTTAGGGGCCAAGCGAACTTTTATATTACCAATTTTACTAACCTGTGATAAAAAGAATTCCGCCATCTCTGTTTTAACAAAAAACTGCCACTCGTCACCATTTGAAATAATATCTCCAAAAGTATCTCGTTCAACACCCATATTGGCAAGCGTTCCCAGTACATTACGATGATGAATTTTGGCAAATTTCACTGGATAGCCAATACTTACCAAAGTAATATTAAAATCCGCTTGTTCCGGTGTAAAATAATCCGGAAAAATAATTACACGTTGCATTTCGGCATTAAGATATCCGCCAAAACTCTGCGACTTAATATCATCTAACCGATTTACAAGTGTTTTTAAAATAAAATTTTCTCGTGGATTGAGGAAATTGGTTAAAACAAAACGATTCTGATCGCGAACTTCTTGAATCCAACCGGTTGCTTCTTCCACAAACGGTGCTTCCTCAGGACGAAAATGTTGCATAATATTGTCCATCTTTAGTTATTCCCCTTAAAAATATTAACTAACATATCTGTAAATTAATTTAATAGAAAAAGCTACTAAGAACTGCAACTCCGTACTGCGCCATTTCAAGTACCAAAATCGCCACGATCGGTGAAAAATCCAATCCAAAAATCGGTGGAATAAATCGAAATACCTGTAAATAAGGCACACAGATTTTGGCTAACCATTGGCCAAGTTTAGTTTGATATGCTCCTGGAAACCAAGACATCAAAACAAACACGAAAATCAATAACATATATAACTGAATAAGTTTACTTATAATTGTAAATAAATAGACCAAATGTTTACTCCTTATTTAGATTGTCGTTACTCAAATCTCCATTTTGGATATTTGAATACAAGCTACCATTGATTTCAAAGCTCTTTGGTGTACACAGAAAAATCTGTGTTCCCACTTCTTCAATTGAACCATCAATTGCAAACAAAGTTCCCGATAAGAAATCAACAATTCGTTTAGTTTGTTCGTTATCAATGCGCTCAAAATTTAAAATAACCGCTTGTCCCGCAATCAACTGTTTTGCCGCTTCTTTTGCATCACTAAAAATTCGTGGTTCAAATAGTGCAATCTGACTTTTAGAGCCCGAAATATTATCCATTGTCGTCACCTTATTATCAGTATCCGTTACAGGATCGTTCTCAGAGTTTAATGTTTCTTGATCTTCATCCAATCCGAATAACTTATTAAATCGATCATTTAATGCCATACAGATCGCCTCCTAATAATGACGCTGTATCAAAGAACTGGGACAAAACAGTCGTCTTGTTCCCAGTCCTAAAAATAATATTCAATTATTTACGACGACGCTTAAAGAATGGTGGTGTATCAACACCCTTATCACCATCATTATCAGAATCATTAAAGACATTAAAGTCTTTTTTTTCAATATCTTTAAATTCACTATCATCTTCAACAGAAGTTGGTCGAACACCATTTGTATTTGATTGACGTAATTGCCAATCGCCAAATGGGTCGTCTTTCTTTGAAGCTTTTTCTTCTGTTTTTGGTGCCGCACTACTTACACTTGTATTATTGAATGCAGGCGTTGAAGTGGTTGAATTAGATGTTGAAGGTGTTTCAAAACTTGTTCGTGCTGATGCCCGATGCATTGTTCGTTCATTTTTCTTATCAATCCCTGTTGCAATCACAGTGACACGAACTTCGTCTTTCATGTTTTCATCGATTGAAGTACCAAAGATAATGTTGACATCATCTGTAGCTGCTTTCGAAACAATCTCTGAAGCTGCTTGTGCTTCAAATAAGGAAAGATCTGGTCCACCAGTAATATTTAAGAGCACTTGTTCGGCACCATCAATTGAAACTTCAAGCAATGGCGAAGAAATAGCCTTCTTTGTTGCTTCCTCTGTACGGTTTTCACCATTTGCAGAACCAATTCCCATCAAAGCAGAACCCTGGTTGGACATAACAGTTTTAACATCAGCAAAATCCAAGTTGACGTAACCTGGAGAAGTGATTAAATCAGAAATTCCCTGAACACCTTGACGCAAAACGTTATCTGCTTCACTAAAGGCTTCCATCATTGGTGTCTTTTTATCAACCATTTCTAATAAGCGGTTATTGGCAATGATAATTAAGGTATCCACTTGTTCTTTCATTTGTGCAACACCTTCGGCAGCAAAACGAGCTCGTTTTGGTCCTTCAAAACTGAAAGGACGGGTAACAACGCCCACTGTTAAAGCACCTGTTTCTTTAGCAATCTTAGAAACTAGAGGTGCAGCACCAGTACCGGTACCACCACCCATTCCAGCAGTGACAAAGACCATGTCCGCACCTTCAAGTGCTGAAGAAATTGTTTGTTCACTTTCCTGAGCCGCTTTTGTACCAACTTCAGGAGTTGAGCCTGCGCCCAAACCTTTTGTCAACTTAGGTCCTAATTGAATTTTTGTCTCAGCCTTTGATTGTTTTAAAGCTTGCACATCAGTATTAGCAACAATAAATTCAACACCTTTGACGCCTTCAGCAATCATGCGATTAACGGCATTGCCACCGCCACCACCGACACCAATAACTTTGATGTTTGCACCAGCATTTTGTTTATCATCCATTGTAAATTCCATCCCTTTTTCCTCCATAAATTTTAAAGTTAGTCAAAGAATTCGCTAAACCAACGCTTGATACTCGCAACTAATCCGCTAAACGAAAAAGAACTTTCCTTTTTTTGTTTTGGTTTTTTAGCAGCTTTCTCAGAAGTTTGGTGCGTATTTTCGCTATTAGCTTGTGGTGCAGGATCTGTTTCATCAGATTCAAACGTTTGTTGTTCCGGAATTGACCTTGTTCCAGCCACCATCGCACTCTTTGCTAAAACATCCACTTCACTCAATGAAGTCTCATAATTTAACAAAGCAAACGCTTGTGAAAACGCAGGATGTCGTAATCCCATCGGTTCGGGTACGTACAACTTAACGTTTGTGCCAAACACATCTGCAGCCAAACTTTGAATACCTGGAATTGCGGCCGCACCACCAGTAATGACGACGCCACCTGGCATATCCAAAGCATCAATGTTCTCAAGATGATTATAAGCGTTGTTCAAGATTTGTTCTAGTCTAGCTTCAATAATCTCAGCCAAATATTTCTCAGTAATTTGTGATGGTGCAGACTGTCCCACAACTTCGACTGGGAAACCATCCTCACTAGCACCGTCGGCAAAAGCATAACCGTACTCACGTTTTAGCTTTTCCGCATTACTTAGAGATGTGTTCAAAACGACCGAAATATCTTTAGTTACGAATTCGCCACCCTCTTGATCAACATATGTATACTTCAAGTGATGATCATGAATAATTGACGTTGTGGTTTGACCAGCACCCATGTCAATTAAGATTGTACCAAAATCTTGTTCGCCGTCATTTAAAACGGTTTTTCCAAGTGCTAATGGATTTAAGATCAAATCTGTTAAATGTAAACCTGCCTGCTGAACCGCACGCTTTGTATTATGAATAATTGTTTTTGGTCCTGTTAAAACGGTTCCGTTCATCTCTAAACGAACACCAACCATTCCACGTGGATCTTTGATTCCATCGAATCCATCAACAACAAATTCATCTGGTAAAACGTCAATAACCTCTTGTTCTGGTGGCAAGCTGTGCACAGAAGCTGCATTAGCAACATTAATCACGTCTTGATTGGTAATTTCGCGTGATGTTTCTGCGATTGCTATCATACCACGACAAGGCTCAATTTTTAACAAATTTGCTGGTATTCCAGCGACTACTTCGTGAATCTTTAAATTTGCTTTATTTTCTGCAACTGAAATTGCTCTTTTGATCGCTGCTGAAGCTTTGTCAATATCGACAATGACTCCACGATTCATTCCATCAGAGCGTTCACTTCCCACTCCAATAACATTCATTTGCCCATTTACGTTCTCAGCAACAATGACTTTTATTGAGGTGGTTCCTATATCAAGTCCAACATAAATTCCTGAATTATCCATAATAAAGGAACCTCCTAAACATACCCTATTTTAGACCTTTGTATATACTCTCAAGTTTACCATAAGTTCAATGTATTTAAATAGTCAATTCTTTTAAAAAAATGAGTAAATAACCTAAAATTACAAAAGAATTGGTAAAAAAAACGATAATTTTAAATTTTATTAATTACTCACTCAATTTGTTGTGGTATTAACACTGGAAGTGCTTACTGAATTTGTACTACTTGTTGTGCTATAACTGCTCATGGACGAACTGGTAGATGAGCTAGAGCTGGTTGATATTGAATTACTACTTACCTTAGCGCTCAAACTCGAAGAAGAACTAGTCGTTTCCTTTGATTTATCTTTAAACGGATACGAAAATGCCCCTACTTCCAAATCAATTACACCTTTTTGTTTCATATCTGCAGCCATTTGTGGATAATATTTCATTTTTGCCGCAAAACTAGGTAAAACAGCATATACCTCATTGCCATCATTCATATATAAATGCAATTTATTGGGATTATCTTTGCTTGGTGCATAATCAATTTCAGAAATTCCCGTTCGAACAACTGCCGGAAGTTGTTTATACTGTGTCAATAACGTTTTTAAAACACTGGATGAATGAAAATTCTTAAAAACGGGATAATCACTAGACGGTTGTGTCTTTGATTTTCGAATAACTTTGCCATTATCCAAAATCGTGTAATAGTAGTTATTTCTCAAAACAAGTCCTGCAACAGGATTTTCTTTCACGATAATCTTCAAACGATTTAAACCTTGTCGATTCACTTTGTAACTCAATAATTTGGCTTGCTTTTTGTAAACTTCTGTCGATTTATCTTGTTGTCCCAAAAGATAAGGAAAAATCCAGTCGTTTTGATGAACATTGCCAGCTTTCATCACTTGTGCCTTGGAGAACTCTTTATTTCCTGTCACCTTTATCGATTGCACACGGCTCAAGGGTGAAAATAAATAACCAGCAACTACTAAAGCAAGAACCAAACCACTTCCAATCCAAATTCTAGTTTTACGAGTTTTTCCGAATTTTGGAAGATGAAATTGAATTTCTTTATTTTTCTTGAGTTTTTCTTCCTGCACAATTCTTTGATTGCGTTGTGCTTTTTCCCAAGGTGTTAATTCACGCTTTACTTGAGGAGTTTTCGTTTTCTTTTTTCCAAACACGATCGCCACCTCATTCCCTATTTTTTAATCACTGACTCCAACACATTTAATAAATCATCTGCAGCTCTGGGACGCCCCATTTTTTTCGCAGCCATTCCCATTTGTTGTCGTTTAGCTTCATCGGTCATCAAAGCATCAACATATTTTATTAACGAGTCAGTGTTCAGATGTACTTCTGGCAATAGTTCCGCGGCTCCTTTTTTAACAAGGCTGCGCGCATTTTTGGTCTGATGATCATTTGTAACATACGGACTGGGTACTAAAATTGAAGGAATCCCTAACGCGGTAATTTCAGCGATGCTGGTTGCTCCCGCCCGGCCAAGAATTGCCTCAAAATTAGGTAAGAGCTCTGGCATTTGACTGATGTACGGACGAATAACAACATTGCTACCTAAATCAGCTGGATTTATGGCGTCCATAATTTTTTGATAGTGAACCCGTCCCGTGACAAACAAAACTTGATAATTTTTCTGTTTGAGTTGTGGAAGAGCCCCTACTGTTGCAGAATTAATTTTTTCTGCACCGCGACTACCTCCAAAAATGAGTAGTGTGGGTACGTTAGTTTTTAACCCATATTCACTTAATGCATCGTTAGGCTTAATTGAAGCAACTTGAGTGGCTCGTGGATTTCCAGTAAAAACCACTTTTTTAATTGGTAATTGAGCTCGTGCATCTTCAAAAGAAATTCCTATTTTTGTCACAAAATGACTTAAGAATTTGTTCGTCACGCCCACAACACTATTTTGTTCATGAATAACAGTTGGAATTCTTTGCAAACTCGCTGCAAAAACAACTGCTCCACTGACATATCCACCTGTACCAACAACAACATCAGGATGAAATTCTTTAATCATTTTATGTGCATCACTAACACTTTTTAAGAATAATCCAATTGTTTTGAAATTTTCTAACGATAATGATCGCTTAAAGCCTTGAATTTTAATTGTTTTGAATGCAATACCTTGGTCAGGCACAATTCTACTTTCTAAGCCCTTTTCAGTTCCAACATACAAAACTTCAGAATTAGGCTCACGTTTTTTCAATGCCTCAATTAGAGCTAAAGCCGGATAGATATGACCACCTGTTCCGCCTCCTGAAATCATCAATCGCATTACCTAAGCCTTCTTTCCATTTTGAAGCGTTTGAACTGCACTAATAAATTCATCCCCACGAACTTCAAACGTTTTATATTGATCCCAACTTGCATTGGCTGGTGATAAGAGAACTACATCACCCGCATCACTTGCTTTATAGGCAAGTGGCACAGCATCCTTTACTTTATGAGCAAATTCAATCACCGGGACCCCAGCACTTTTAGCCGTTTGCGCTAAGAGTTTACTTGTTTGTCCCACTAAAATAATTGCTTTAACATGCTGTTTAAAATCAGTTTCTAGTTTTTCAAAAGTATAACCACGATCTAAGCCGCCAGCAATAAGTACAATCGGTTTTTTAAAAGAACGTAGTGCAACCTGAGTCGCTTCAATATCAGTAGCTTTAGAGTCATTATAAAATTCACGACCATTCCACGTATTTACGTACTGAACGCGATGTTTAACCCCACCAAAGGTCTTCAAAACTTGCACAATTGCCTCATTAGGTTGACCACTAATCTTAGCTACTGCAATGGCAGCCAAGGCGTTTTCAATATTTTGAACTCCAGGAACTTTAATGTCTGCAGCAGCAATGATTTTTTCGCCTTTAAAATAAAGAAAGTCGCCATTCTGATATGCACCTTCTTCAGTTAAGTTCTTTCGCGAAAATGGCACAACCTGGGCACTAGTTTGCTTGCTCAGTTGTTGCCATTCTGGATTATCCCAATTAATCACAAGAAAGTCTTGTGCCGTTTGATTTCTAGTGATATGCATTTTATCCCGGACATAATTTTCACGAGTACCATGCCAATCTAAATGATTGGAAAAAATATTCGTAATGACCGCAATGTGTGGTTTAAGCGTTTTGACACTTGCCAACATAAAACTTGATAATTCAGTCACCATAACATCTTGAGATTGCACTTTTTGAACAACTGTCGTGGCAGGAATCCCAATATTACCAGCAAGATAGGCATGACCGGCTGATCGGTTCTCATCAAGCATTAATTGAATCATTGTTGTGGTTGTGGTTTTACCATTGCTACCGGTAATTCCAATCATTTCACCACTTAAAACTTGATAAGCAAGTTCAGGTTCTGAAATAATGGGGATTTTTTTAGCAAGTGCTCCTTTAATAATTGGATTTGTATAAGGAATTCCAGGGTTTTTGACAATTAATTCAAATCCTTCATCCAATAATGTCAGCGGATGCCCTCCCGTAACCACTTTAATGCCTTCTTCTAAAAGACTTTGCGCATCTGGATTTTCATCAAAAGGTTTTGCATCATTTACTGTCACTAATGCCCCTAATTTTTGTAATAATCTAGCTGCACTCACACCACTCTTTGCCAAGCCTAATACCAATATTTTTTTATCCTGATAATCCGTAATCTCTTTCATGACTCTTTCCCTTCAAACCAAACTTGATTTACCACTACACACTTCAGAAAATTAGTTATTAAAACCGAGTTAATTTAAGATGCCGATTAAACCGATCACTGCGCCAATCAAACCGACACACCAAAATACAATATCAACTTTCCACTCGCTCCATCCAAGCATTTCAAAATGATGATGAATGGGACTCATCTTAAAAATACGATGACCAGTAAGCTTAAACGATAAAACCTGCAATATTACACTAGCCGTTTCGCAAACAAAAACAATTCCGATTAAAAGCAGTGCTGCTTCATGATGCACCAAAATCGAAACAGCAGCTAAGGCTCCTCCTAATGCTAAAGACCCCATGTCACCCATGAAAATTTTTGCGGGTTTATGGTTAAAAATAAAGAAGCCAAGCAACGCACCAATAATCGCCAAACAGAAAATAAGCACATCGAATTGTTTTTGCACTCCTGCAATAATTGCATAGGCACCAAATGCAATTATTGCTAATCCACTTACTAATCCATCCAGACCATCTGATAGGTTAACCGCATTTGAAAACCCAACTAACCAAAATACTACGAATAAAACAAACCAGATACCTAAATGCCAGTTACCAATCCATGGCAGGTTAAGAACCTGCGGAAAACCCTCATGAAGGTAAACCAAATAGAAAATTACAGCTCCTACAACTTGACCCAGAAACTTTTGCCACGCTTTCAAACCTTCATTTTGCTTTTTCATTAACTTGATACTGTCATCCCAAAAACCTAAAAGACCATACATGATTAAAATAAAAATCAAGATCAAACCGGTCGCATTAATTTGATGACTTGTAATTTCAAATAATAGGCTGCTAACCGTAATTGCCACTATAAAAATCAAACCACCCATTGTTGGTGTTCCAGATTTTTTTTCGTGCCATTTTGGCCCTTCTTCACGGATCATTTGTCCTTCATTTCGGTTACGAAAATAATTGATAAATGATGGCATAGCTACCACCGTAATCAAGAAACTGACAATCATCGTTCCAATTTGTTCCATTGAATTCATAATAAACTCCATTCTCTCTTACTTTTGTTTTAGCTGTACTGATAGTGTCTGACCACTTTGAATTGTTGAGCCACTTTTTAGGGATTGAGTCTTAACAAAACCAGTGCCAGAAAAGTTGGTTTGCAAACCAACTAATTTTGCCAACTTAAGCACATCGTTGCGCGACCATCCTGATAAATCGGGCATTTTCATTTGACCACTCGTTATCAAAATAACCCGCTGCCCTGCCAACATTTCTGTATTAGCTTGTGGCGATTGTTGGGTAACCGTACTTCCGGTTCCCAGGACCGTAGCTGCAATATTTTGCTTGCCAAGATCCTTTGTTGCTGTATCTGCTGTTTCACCAACCATATTAGCAATTTTCACTTTTCCGGATAATTGATTTTTCGCCGTTGTGGCATTTTCACCCAAGGCCTGTTTCATAACTGATCCAAAAATTTCATCCAACAATTGAGTGGCTGTTTTGGTTGCCGGTAAAGTTGGTTGTTTCATCGTAATGTACATGATGTACTTTGGATTTTTTGCAGGAACCATCCCCACAACTGAGTACAGGTAACTGTCATCCGTATTCATGTAAGTACCGCCTGATCCAACAACCTGTGCTGTACCAGTTTTGGCTGCTACTCGATAACCAGGAATTTTAAAACTTTGACCAATTCCATAGCTCTTATAAACCACGTCTTCCATTAATTGACGAACCTTTTTAGCCGTTGTACTCGTAATTGGATGACCAACCGTTTTAGTTTTCATTTGGTAAGTAACCTTACCAGTGTTACTGTTAACTACTTTTTTAATATATTGCGGCTTAACCATCTTACCGTTATTCGCAATTGCTGTAAAACCTTGCAACATTTGCATCGTTGTCACATCAATACCCTGACCAAAAGCGGTATCGGCTTGATCAATTGGGTAAGTAAATTGCATACTGCCTTTAGCTTCGCCACTTAAACCAGAATTAGTGCTTTGAAGAAATTTGAACTTCTTAATATATTTTTTCCAGGTTTTTGCTCCCATTTTACGTTCCAAATGTGCCATAGCAACATTACTGGAACGAGCAAATCCTTCTTCATAGCTAATTAATCCCCAACCAGAAGTTTGCCAGTCTGGAACTACCTGTCCATCGATTTTATAAGTTCCCGACTCATACTTTTCCTTTGCGTTAAAATGACCACTATCAATGGCCGCAGCCGCAGTAAAGACTTTCATTGTTGAACCTGGTTCAAATGTATCTTGAACAATCGCATTATTCCAAGCCTTACTAATTCCATTTTTGGTGGTTGGATTAAATGTTGGTCTTTGAGAAGTGGCCAAAATTGCGCCCGTTTTAGCATTCATAATTGTTGCTGTCATTGATTTAGCATGAACCTGTGACTGAACCTTCGTCATTTCGGTTTCCAAGAGAGTTTGCAAACGGGTGTCCAAAGTTGTGTAGATATTTTCACCATTAACCGCTGCTTTTTTCTCTTGTGATGATGGAAGTTGATAGCCAAATTTATCTTTTTGAATAGAACGTTCGCCATCTGTACCCGTTAATTTGCTGTTAAACGCACTTTCAATTCCCATAACACCCTTTAACTGAGTAATATCGGAACTCTTTTTTTGAACCTGGGAGGTAATTCCAATTAAGTTTGAAGCAAACGTTCCATTTGGATAAAGTCGTGCTTCAGATTGAATAAAATTAATCCCAGTTAACTTATAGGATTCTATTTTTTCCTTGGTTGCAACCGAAATATTTTTTCCTGCCGTACCAAACTCCACCTGAAAAGAATTTTTATTAGTTGGATTTAAAGCTTTAAGGGCAGCCTTTTCACTGATTGGTAGATACTTAGCTAGGACTTTCGCCGTTTTCTTTTTATTAGTTACATAAAGTGGCTTTTTATTTGCACCTACTTGCGTTTTATTTAAAACCGCATAAATCGAGTAAGTACTAGTGTCTTCTGCAATCGGTTGACCAGAAGCATCCAAAATTGAACCTCTTTGTGCTTTTAAAACCTTATTATCCGTATATAAACGACGGGCCTGTGAACTCAAATTGATGTGTTCTACAGTCCCGCCAATTGCAATGTAGGAAAAACGTAGAATTAAAATTACGAAGAGGGCAATGGCTATGAAAAAAAGCCATTGACCGAACGCTCTTCGATTTTGGCTTGATTTGTTATTATCGTCCTTTTTTGAACGCTTTTCTTTATTGTTCATTTATTAACATTCCTTATATTCTGAGTTGTCAGGCTTAACCCATACTGTTTGGCAATCTTATTCAAGCGTGTACGACTAGAAAGCTGGTTTACTTCCTGTTTAAGATTACTGTTATCGGAAGTTACCTTTGTCACCTGTGCTTGTGAACTAGATAAATCATGTTCAGCACTGGACAAAGCAATTTTACCAGAAACCACAAAAATCATTAAGCCTGTCAAAATTATACCGCAGAATGTCATTAAAATTTTCTCAAATTTTGAAAATGGCAAAGATTTTGGAATAGCAACCGCTTTTGCTTTATGTAATGTCCCCTCTTTAATATCCGGTATTCGCCGTTTTACAGGCTTACTCGCTGGAAATGCTTCTGCTAAATTATTTTGTGCCATTAAAATCAGTCCCTATTTTATTTTTTCAATAACTCGAAGTCTCGCACTGTGCGCACGATGATTATGTGTTAATTCATCCTTACTAGGTAAAATGGGTTTTCTAGTGGCCAATTTAAAATGGGGTTCAAGTTCTTTTGGAATAACAGGTAATCCCTGAGGTAATTCAGGCAAGTTAGCATTTTCTTTAAAAATATTTTTAACCAAACGATCTTCTAATGATTGAAAGGTAATCACACTAATTCGGCCGCCAACCTTTAGTAATTCTAAGGCCTGTTCTAGTGAGGTTTCTAAAACCCCTAATTCGTTATTAACAGCAATTCGAATCGCCTGAAAAACACGTTTTGCAGGATGACCACCTGTACGACGAGCAGCCGCTGGAATTGCTTTTTTAATAATTTCAACTAGTTCACCTGTCGTCTCAATCGGTGCCGTTTCTCGTTGTCGTTCAATCTCACGCGCTACCTGCTTTGAGTAACGCTCTTCTCCATAACGAAAGAAAATTTTAACCAACGATTCATATGACCACTGATTCACAACAATCTGTGCAGTTAATTCGGCAGACTGGTCCATACGCATGTCTAATGGCGCATCATGTTGATAACTAAATCCTCGTTTGGCATCATCCAATTGCGGTGATGAAACGCCTAAATCGTACACAATGCCATCTACTTTTTGAACACCATATTCTGCCAAATCTTTTGTAATATTTTTAAAATTATCTTCAATAAAAGTAACCTGTCCACGATCTAAATATGATTTCAAGTGACTTTGATTGTATTCAATCGCCGCCACATCCTGATCAAATGCATACAAATGACCCTTTTGACTTAATTGACTCAAAATTAATTGACTGTGTCCACCACCGCCAAGGGTGCAATCCACATAGATTCCATCTGGATTGAGATTTAATTCATCAATTGCTTGGTTTAGTAAAACAGTTGTATGTTGAAACTCGCTCATTTTTCTACTCCTAAAGGCCAAAATCAATTAAATTTTCAGCAATGTCATCAAAATTCTCTTCTGTATCAGCAGTTACTTCATTCCACTGTGCTTCATCCCAAATTTCAAATCGGTTTGATACTCCAACTAAAACACATTTCTTAGTAAGTTTTGCATGTTCACGTAATTGTTTAGGAATATTAATTCTGCCTTGTTTATCAAAATTACACTGAGTTGCATCGGCAAACAGAAAACGGACAAACGCCCGATTATTTCGTTTATTAAGCGGTAATTTTTTAAGATTATCTTGAATATGTTGCCATTCTGTCAGCGGATAGCCAAATAAACAGCCATCTAAACCACGTGTAATAACAAAATCGGTTCCAAGATCTTCTCTAAACTTGGCAGGAACAATTAGTCGTCCCTTGGTATCAAGTGAATGTTGATATTCGCCCATGAACATACTAATTGCCCCTTTCCATCTCGATTACAAATTTAGTTTACCACTTTGTACCACTATCTACCACAGATTTAAAAAACTATTTTAAAATGCTTAATATTTATTAAATAAGTGATAATAAAATGATCTGAATATTATAAGTAAACTGCTTACAAATACTAGTATAACAGCAATTCTAATCGAAATGCTTAAAAAGTGGATGAAAGGTGGGGATTTTTTTAGAATTTACATAAAAAAGCTAAAATTAGTGTCACTTATTTTGGAATTTGGAAAAAAATTTGAAAAGTTAAAATTAACACGTTAGAATAGTGAGTAACATTCTGGAAAGTGGTGCTTTATGAAAAAAAAGAAGAGTACGTTTCAAAAAATTATAATGGTTGTCGTTTGGATTATGATTATTAGTATGATTGGCTCTGTTGTCTTAGGTGCAGTGAGTGCATTTACTGGTTAAAAAAATGAGAAATTCCATTGAATATGGATTTCTCATTTTTTATGTGCTTAAACATATCGCTAAAACAAACCACAAAATATAACCCCACACCTACCGCGAGAATTCTCTCGCCTCCGGTGCGGGGTTATATTTTATGGCTTACCGTTTTATCTCACTCACTTTTTGTTAAACACCTGCCGTGGCTTACTTCCCTCCTGGGGTCCCACCACACCATTTGCCTCCAATTGATCTATAATTCTTGCAGCGCGATTATATCCTATTCGAAAACGCCGCTGCAACATTGACGTACTTGCCTTTTGCATCTCTGTCACCAACGCAACCGCATCATCATACAACTCGTCCTTCTCATTATTCGCCGATTGCTCATCCATTTTTGCTTCTTCGTCCGTCACAATCAACGTTTCATCATATGAAACCGGCTGTTGCTGTTTAACATATTCAACAACTGCCTTCACATCTTTATCCGACACAAAGGCACCCTGTACACGTTCCGGTTTGCTTTTTCCCATTGGATAATACAGCATATCGCCTCGACCCAAAAGCTTTTCAGCACCGTTTGAATCAATAATCGTACGTGAATCCGTTCCACTTGCAACCGCAAATGCAATTCTTGACGGTACGTTAGCCTTAATTAATCCCGTCACAACATCCACAGAGGGTCTTTGCGTCGCAATAATCATGTGGATTCCAGCCGCTCGAGCCAACTGGGCTAACCGAATAATTGCATCTTCAACCGCATTTTGTGCCACCATCATCAAATCAGCCAGTTCATCAACCACAACCACAATGTATGGTAAGTGTGGTCGATTTTGACCATCTTTTTTATTTTCTTCCGTAATAAATTGATTATACGTTTTAATGTTTTTTTGACCGCTTTGCGCAAACAAATCATATCGATGCTGCATTTCAGCAACCACCTTATGCAGTGCTCTTGCCGCCTTTTTGGGATCCGTCACAACTGGTGTCAATAAATGCGGAATATCCTTATAAATTCCTAATTCAACCTTTTTAGGGTCAATCAGAATAAATTTAACCTGATCCGGTCGTGCATTCATTAATAGACTTGTAATGATCACATTAATCATAACTGATTTTCCACTACCAGTAGCACCAGCAATCAACAAATGTTGCATACGTACTAAATCAGCTAGAACTAAATTTCCTGATACATCTCGACCAATTGGTACCTGTAAAATTGCATCCGGATGCGGTGGCTGTGATTCAATAATATCTCGAAATGAAACCGTTGAAACTTCCGTATTGGGGACCTCAATGCCAATTAAAGATTTGCCTGGAATTGGTGCTTCAATTCGAATATCTTTAGCAGCCAATGCTAACGCAATATCATCAGCAAGTCCGACAATTTTGCTAACCTTAACGCCAATATCAGGATGTAATTCATATTCAGTAACTGATGGACCAAGGCTAACGCTTTTAACCGTTGCCTTGACACCAAAACTTGTTAAAGTTTGTTGCAGAATTTTGGTATTTTTTTGAATCGTTTTATATTCCTGACTTTGATCAGTCTGAGGAATAGTGGTTAAGAGATCTGGACTAGGTAGCTTGTAATTAGGATTAGCCAAAGCCTCCGTATTTTGAAAAGCTGTTTCATCTACATCTTCCGTAACTGGTGTAACCTTTCTTTCACGTTCTGAAGCCACTTTAATGTCCGGTTGTAGATTTTCTTTAACAGCGGGCATTTGTTCGGTCATTAAATCCTTACCTGTCACCGAAACTTTTGGTAATTTGTGCGCAACTGGTAAAGACTTAGTTGAATTTTCATTTGTAGAGACTGATTTTCTTTGTTTCCACCAATTGACAACCCGATTCGTTATCTGCTTCAATCCATTACGGGAAAATAAGACCACTTTTCTAAGGGCAACTGCGATCGACTGTAAAACTTTATCCATTGGAATTCCAAAGAAAATTGAACCACCAAAAATAATTAGTAACCATCCCAGGAAAAGACTACCAATTTCGGAAAAGCAAAAGTCAGTCACTGTATAAATTGCACTACCGATCATGCCACCACCAACTGGTTCACCAATTGATGCGTATTTAAATGCATCTTCTAATGCGTGCCAAGTGGTCACAATAAAATGATTATGCTGGTTTGTCTGTTCGAAAAATCGTGTGGTTAAAATTAAAACAGCGCCGAGGTAAATTAAACCCACTCCGGTTAAATAATGGAAACGACCCTTTAGTTTTGGCTCTTTGCCGGTAAAAAGCAAAATAAGGCCATATAACCCAAAAAGGACAATCAAGATTTGAAAAGTATCTCCCACAAATAACCGAAAAACATTAGAAACCAAAACGCCAATGTATCCTAATGAAAAATAACCAATCAATGCTACCAGAACAAAAATACCGCCTAAAAAATGTTTAGAACGCAGAAACTTCTGCCACTCTTTTTTACTTGAACGTCTTTTTTTTCGTCGATTTGTCGTTTTTTTCTTTACTGCCACAAGTATCCTCCCTTCTAACTAATTTGAGAGTCATAACGTCTGTTACTTTAGCTTATCATTTTCATAGTGATGAATTCGTTGTAAGTTAGGGAAACTTTGTTGTCTTAATGCTTCATAAATCACAATAGCCACACTATTTGATAAATTTAGCGCACGGATATGATCATCATCTTGTGGGATTCTGATCGCTTTTTCTGGATATTGTCGCATAAATGGTTCAGGAAGTCCCGTTGTTTCCTTGCCAAATAGAAAGTAATGATCCTGAGTATTATCAGAATAATCAACATCCGTATAATCGTGATCAGCAAATTTGGACACTAAATATAAATTGTCTAAATTTGGTACTGAATCAATAAACTCAGGAAGATTTTCATGATAAACTAAGTCAACATCCTTCCAGTAGTCTAATCCAGCCCGCTTAAGGTGTTTATCATCCACAGAAAATCCAAGCGGTTTGATTAAATGAAGAACAGAGTCTGTTCCTGCACAGGTTCTAGCAATGTTGCCAGTATTAGAAGGCATTAGTGGTTCAAAAAGTACAATATGGTTCGTCATTTTTTCTATCTCACTCTCATTAATATTAGCTGTTCAAAAGTTATCATACTGCTATGTATTTCTCTAAACAACAAAAAAAGCGTAGACACTCGGTGTAGGCACGGCGAGCTTCTACGTTAAATGAAGTACAACTTGCTATTTGCCAACGATCTCTCGATGTCAAATAACAACCGATTTCTTATATAAAGATTAACACCAAAAAATACATATTGCAACCTTACAAATACTATCAACTTAGGATTTAACTCCCTTGAGTAAGGTTACATCGACCGTAATATGATTTAATCCAGATGTTTTTGCTAGTTCAAGTGTTTGAGGAGTTGCTCCCCAGTGCAAAGGTGTCATTTGAATTAAATCAGATAACAAACTTTCATCAAATTTAAAATCATAAGTTATGCGTTTAGTTTGGGCATTGGAAAATCGTTTTTTAAACAATTCAACAACCTGGTCATTTTGATAATCTGCATGCTGACTCGTTTTTTCATACAACAAATGACGTAACTCAATTAAATAATTTGAATTAGGAACAATCTTTAGAACTTGTCCACCAGATGAAAGCACACGATGAAACTCAGTATAAGCTGACGGTGAAAATAGATCTAGAATTGTCGTAAATTGGTTATCATTGAAGGGTAAATTTGCCAAATCAGCAATACAAAAAAAGGCTTCACTATTTAATTGAGTTGCTAAATTTATTCCGGCTGTTGAAATATCAAATCCGACAGCAGTCGCTTTTTTAAGAAGTGACAATGTTTTCTTTAGAGGAGTCCCTTCACCAGAGCCGACATCCAATACCACTTCATTTTCTTCCATATGCTGAGAAACCTCTTCACAAATGGGATCAAATAGACCAGCTGTTAAAATTCGACGGCGAGATGCCAACATTTCTGCATCATACTCGCTATTCACTGCATGATTTAAAAAGTATAAAGTACCCTTTTTAGAAATATCAATATTATGCAAATTGGGACAGATTACACTACCACCTTCCACTTTTACATAACTTTCTTTACACACCGGACAACGAAATAAATTCAAATGCCGACTAATAAACTGTATTCCTTTATCTCTTTTTTTCAAATTTGCTCACCTCTATACATGTCCTGTTAAGAATACCATGTAAAACTTGTTTCGGTCTTTACAAAATAAAAAAGATTCAAATTGTTAAATTGATCGTTTAACAATCAGAACCTAAGTTTAACTTTCCTCTTCATAACCACCATTTTGCCGTTTATACCAACGAAATAGATGTGTCAAAATTACCTTACCTACCGCGTAAACTGGTATTCCAAAAATCACACCCAAAACGCCAAACATGCGTCCAGACGCCAAAAGAACAATCAAAATTGTCACCGGATGAATCGATAAATTTGTTCCCAAAATTAAAGGAGAAATTAATCGGCCTTCAATCGTCTGCTCAATTGCAAAAACAATCAGAACTTTAACCAGCATCCATGGTGAAATAAATGCCGCTAATACAATTGATGGGATCATTGCTAAAAACGAACCCAAATATGGAATTAAATTCAAAAATCCAGCCGCAATCCCCAATGTGAGCGCAAACTTCAGCCCAATGATTACATAGCCAACAAAAAACATAATTGCCACACAAAACGCAACAATCAATTGTCCGCGAATATAGCCGCTCAACTTGCCATTGATCTCTGTCAAAATCTGCGTAAATCCGGTCCTTTTTTGAACCGGTAAAAAATGAGCTAAATATTTGGGAAGACGATGTCCATCTTTTAATAGATAAAACAAAATAAACGGCATTGTAATCAACCCGACCACAATTTTAGTGACGGAACTAATCAAGCCACCTACCGAAGTAAATGTATGATTAGCAATAGAACTTGCCCATTTGGAAAAAGAACTTGTGGTTGATTTAGACAGTTGATCAAACTCTTTTTGAAACTGTCCTAAACGTGGATCATTTAACCAAACTTCTAACTGATTAATTAAATGATTCCAATAATCAGGCCAATTTTTCAAAAAATCAGTAGCCTGATTACGAATAACTGGAATCAAAGCCACAACGCCTAATACTAATAACAAAATCACCACGATAAAAAGTCCAGTAATTGTCCAAACGCGACTAACATGAAATTTTTTTTGTAACCAATCAACTAATGGATTAAATAGATAATAAAGAACACCAGCCAAAACTATCGGTAAACCAACGATGTCCACAAAATCGCTAATTGGTTGGAAGAACCAGGTTACTTTAGAAAAAACAAGAATGATCAATAATAACAGTAAAATAATCATAAGATTAACAACAATTCGATTATTTAAAACCAATTTGGTAAACCATGTTCGCCAAGACTCTTTAGTCGTTTTCAAAAAATCACCACGCGATCCTTAAAAAATATAAGTTAGTTTGTCACCAACTGCAAAACCTGGGAATTTCTCTGGTGAAAGATAAACGGCACTTTCAAGCGGAGTATCAGGGATAGGTTCAAAACAAAGTGTGGCATGCCCAACTCCTTGTAAATTAGCATTCACCAGTTTGCCACAAAAGGATACGGTGTAGGAATGTTCACGAATTTTAATTTGGGAACCCCGTTTTAATTTAAACTCAGGATGTGGTTCATCAAATTTTTGAATCACCGCAACATCCTTCAGGTTACTAGTTGCTTCGGGTCCAAACAAAATAACTAACGGATCATTTTCAACAATTGCATTTGGCCCAATTTCAACAATTTTAGATGTAATCATGTATACCCTCTCCTCGCAATTAAATGGTTATTTTCATTGTAGCATAGTCGCAATTGAGTTATAAAGAAAATGGAAGCGTACACAGGATGTTTTCAAAATGTGCTATAATTTTGTATTAGAGAATACAAGGAGGTCCTTATTTTGAAGGAATCATTTTTCATTGGCACATACACTAAAAAAACTAGTCATGGTGTTTACCAGATGACTTTAGACACAGAAACCAACTCACTTAAAGATTTACAACTGGTTGCACAACTTGGTAACCCAACTTATGTCGCAAAATCAAATCGTAATTATCTTTATACAGTTGATCAAAAAGAAGCTGATGGTGGTTTAGCTGTTATTGATCTTAACAAAACGCCAGCAGAAATTGTTCAACATGCAGTTACACCTGGAAATTCACCAGCATACGTCGCTGTTGACGAAGATCGACAATTAGTTTATAGCTCAAATTATCACTTGGCAACAGTTAACGTTTATAAAATTCAAGCGGATGGCACATTAAAACAAACTGATGTGGTTACTCATTCAGGTAAGGGACCAAAACCTGAGCAATCTGACGGTGCACATGTTCATTTTAGCGATTTAACCCCAGATAACCGTTTGGTAGTTTGCGATTTAGGAACTGACGAAGTTTACACTTATGATGTTTCTGACGATGGTAAACTATCTGAAGTTGCCCGATACAAAACAAAAGCGGGCTTTGGCCCCCGTCATATTGTTTTCGCCCATCATGGCTCAAAAGCTTATCTCGCTGGCGAACTTGGTAGTGCTGTAGAAGTGCTGGACTACGATCAACAAAATGGTAAATTTAGTCATGTTCAGTCTATCAGTACGATTCCAACCACATGGCATTCACATAATGGCGCTGCAGCAATCAAAATAAGCTCAGATGATCATTTTGTTTATGTTTCTAATCGTGGCTATGATTCATTAGCTGTGTTCAAAGTCAGTTCTGATGGATCACTCAGTTTGGTTCAAAACATCTCAGTTGAAGGCAGCTTCCCACGTGACTTTTCGTTGGACCCTAGTGAAAATTTCGTTGTTTGCGTTAACCAAAACACAGATAATGCCACTCTCTTCTCACGTTCAAAAGAAACAGGCAAACTAACTTTATTGGAAAAAGATGTGGCTGTTCCCGAAGGTGTTTGCGTCTTATTCAATTAAACCTATTCAAGGAGCTAAAAAATGATTATTAAAGAAGTAGCTGTAGAAAATTTTACCAATGTTCCGGCTGCAATTCGCGCTGGAGCAAATCGAATTGAGCTCTGTGATAATTTAGCCGTTGGTGGCACGACCGTTAGTAAAGGCGTTATGGCTGAAACACAAAAATATGCGAGCGAACATCACATACCCGTTATGGCTATGATTCGTCCACGTGGCGGCAATTTTGTTTATACTGATACTGAACTCAAAATCATGGAAGCAGACGTTTTTCAGGCACAAGAATTAGGCGTTGACGGTGTTGTTTTTGGAGCCTTAAACAAAGATGGTAGTTTAGATACCGATGCCCTAAAAATGCTCATTGCCGCCGCCGGAGGTATGCAAATCACTTTTCATATGGCATTTGATGCCATTCCTAAAGAAAAACAAAATATGGCCATCGATTGGCTCGCTGAAGCCGGTGTTGATCGAATTCTAACTCATGGTGGTTCACTAGATACAACCATAGCTACAAATTATGAACATCTAAAGCAAACAATTGCTCAAACCAATCACCGATTAATTATTCTTCCTGGTGGTGGCATTACTGCTCAAAACTTAACTGAAGTTACAAAAGAACTCAACGTTAGCGAAGCCCATGGTACACGTATTGTTGGTGCCCTTTAAACCTGATTAACCAAAAAAACTAAGCCTAAACAAATTAGGCTTAGTTTTTTTATGCAGTTTCAATCTCTATTAAATTTGTATGTCTCATTTTTGTTATGCCAAACTAGTGACCATAAAGGACAATTCTCTCAGGTTCATATTCTACCTAATAAATAGTTGCAGAAAATACTGAGCAATATTGAAATAAATTAATACGCTGGTCAGGTCACTGAGCGTTGAAATAAACGGACCACTTGCTACTGCGGGATCTACACCTAATTTTTCCATTCCAATGGGAATCAAACTACCAGCTAAATTGGCAACAAAAATTGCACTTGCCATGGCAGCACCGACAACGCCACCTAATAAGAGATTTTGCTTCCACAGACCAACCATGAGCCAGACACAAAGCCCTGTAATAATGCCAATAATAATTCCAGTAGCAATCTCATTTAAAATCAATCGCCAGATTTTTAAATGACTATTGGTCGCTAACCGCCGCACCGCAACCGCCAAACTTTGAGTTCCTGCATTACCTGCAGTACCGGTAATTAAAGAAATAAAAATAGCCAAGACACTTACTTCGGACAAAAGGCCCTCAAAATGATTAATTAAAGTCGCTGTTAACATTCCCAAAAACAAAAGCGTAATCAACCATGGTAGCCTCTTTAGAGCAGTCTGAAAGGGATTGCGCGTCACACTTTCTGTATCAACACCCGCCAAGCGAGAATAGTCTTCAGCTGATTCCTCATCAATAACGTCAATAATATCGTCAACCGTAATAATTCCGAGCAGTTCTTCAGTTTGATTTACAACAGGAATTGCAACAAAATTATAGTCACGAACCTGTTCTGCAATAGCCTCTTGGTCCTCATTTACATCAACGGCCAGAACACGAGTAGTCATCACGTTTGCAACTTTTTCTTCATCACCATGCGTAATTAAATCACGAACAGAAAGCACACCAACCAAAATATTTTGTTTATTAACTACGTAAATGTAGGTGACCAGTTCTGCTTCTTGAGCTTCACGTTTAACTTGTTGCATAGCGCTACCAATCGTTTGTTCATCGGTAACCTTGATATACTCAGTGGTCATCAGTGATCCAGCAGTTTCGTCCTCATAATGAATTAGATCACGAACCTGTTTTGCTTCATCGCCATGTAGTAAGTTTAAATATTTTCGTTGTTTAATCGGACGCATGCCCGACAAAATATCAACCACATTATCAGTGTACATTTCGGTCAGTAAACGTGCTGCATATTGTGAATCCATTTCCTCAAGATACTTAGCAGTCTCGACTGGATCTTCTTCAGTGTCATCAAAAACATTAGCTAGTTCTTTTGGAGTGAGCAAAGCATAACTTATTTTTCTTTGATTAAGATCCAATTTCGCAAAAATTTGACTTTGCTCATAACCATGCAAACTCAAAAAAAGATTTCGAAACTTCTTTTTCGCATGCTTATTTAACAATGTCACTATTTCAAGTTCAATTTGGTCAAGTTCTTCTGCCATGCTTAGTCCCCCTTGCCTAGAACAGTTAACGTGATTCTTGTTTTAAATAAGCAGCCAGATCTTTTGGTAACGGCGCCCAAACTGTTATTTGCTGATTTAAAAACGGATTAAAAAAAGAAATTGATGCACAATGTAAAGCTTGACGTTGCATGTAGCCACTACAGCTTCCGCCATACAAAACATCTCCAACTAAAGGATGTTTAAGCGCCGAAAAATGTACTCTAATTTGGTGAGTTCGTCCCGTATGTAAACGAACACGAAGTAAAGTAGCTTCTTTTAATGATTTAACCACCCAATATTCTGTCAGAGAACGGCGACCCATTTCACCAGAAGTGACTTGTCGGCGAATAAATGAACCTTCTTCACGAGCAATCGGTAAATCGATCAATCCGTGTTTTTGATTGATATGACCTTCCACAACTGCCAAATAAATTTTCTTTATTGCGTGTCGTTTAAGTTGTTTATCGAGTACAGAATGTGCAAAATGATGTTTCGCAAAAATTACTAAGCCAGACGTTTCTCGATCTAACCGCGTCACAACGTGTGTCACCAAGCTTTCATAATTTTGTCTTTTATAATAACCTTTCACACGATTCACAAGTGTATCATTTGAATATAAGTGAGACGGCACTGTGGCCAAATAAGCAGGCTTATTAACAACCAAAAAATGCGCATCTTCATAGCAAATCTCGATTGGTTCATTTGAAACAGCCACATGATCATTTTCAACTTCTGGTGGTAATAAAAGTGTGATCACATCGCCTGTCACCACAGTTTCAATAACCCGTGCCGGTTGATGATTTAGTTCAATACTTCCACCATGAAACTTGATTCCCTTAAGTAAAGTTCGCGAAATCCCCTTTTGATATAAAAAAGTTCGGATCTTCTCCGGACTTTCCACGTTTACCTGCCAATTAAACTTCATTGCCATCTCCAATAAATGCGTTTCGTACTCGACCCCAAAAATCAGTATGGCGGTACTTAGCAAAATTAATCTTCTGTTCACCAATTCGATACTTAATTTGTTCAATGGGTGCATCAAAAATATTAACCTGATCAGCGGTAAAATTAAAATCGCCACCATGTGCCGGACGTAATGTAATCCACTCATCGGGCGCCAGAATAATAGAAGCTCCCAAAGTTCTAAATACCCGATTATTGATTGATGCAATTTCAGCCATTTGTAATACTTCAAGTTGCGGATGAACAACAGCACCACCAAGTGATCTGTTATAAGCTGTTGACCCAGTTGGGGTAGAAATACAAAGACCATCGCCACGAAAACGTTCAAAAAAACGGTCCTTGAAGTAGACGTCAGCCACCAAAGTTGACGATACTTTTTTTATCGTGGATTCATTAACAGCGTGATAACGAATAGGAGTAGTTTCTCCTACCATAGTGACATCAATATCCAGAATCGGATAACCTACACATTCTCCATTATCCGCTTTAATAGCTAAAATTAATTCATCAAGTTCATAGTCGCGCCAATCTGTATAAAAACCCAAGTGACCCGTATGGACACCAATGAAACGCACATTTTCTAACTGCGTTTGATAATATTGAAACGCAGATAAAAGGGTCCCATCCCCACCAACGGTCACAACAATATCGGGTCGCTCCCGATCGATCGTTATTTTGTTGGCTTTTAGTTTTTCTACTAATTTGTCAGCGACATCTTGAGCATTATTTGCCTGTTTACAATAAACGGCTACTTTCATTTTTTATCAGTCCTTATGTGATCCATACATATTGTGGTCCGACCGTTCTCTAGAAAACAGCTTTTGCGCTTCTTGTATTTCTTCACGGATTTCCGACATTTCTTCATCTAACGAAAAAGCCGCTTCTGAAGCTCTTTGCAGTCGATCACTTAATTCTTTAGGAAATTCTCCTTGATATTTATAGTTCAAAGAATGTTCAATTGTTGCCCAAAAATTCATTGCTAGTGTTCGAATCTGGATTTCTGCTAAGATTTTCTTTTCTCCAGAAATCAACTGAACTGGATATTCCACCACGATATGATAAGAACGATAGCCACTTGGTTTTTCGTTATTAATGTAATCGCGTTCCTCAATAATCGTCATATCGGTTCGTTTTCGAAGAAGATCCACTACTTGATAGATATCTTCAACAAATTGGCACATGACCCGTACGCCAGCAATATCTTGCATATCTTGTTCTAATCGATCTTCTCGAACTTGACGACGCACCATTTTTTCTTTGATACTGGATACAGGTTTAACCCGTCCCGTTACAAATTCAATTGGACTTTGTTGATCATCGTTTTGAAATTGTTTTCGAATACCGCGCAATTTAATTTTCAGTTCATCCACGGTTTGTTTGTATGGTAATAAGAACTGTTCCCAATTATCAATCACGTATCTTGCCTCACTTTTTTAAAACACTACCTATGATTTTAGCATAAAACCGATTGTTAATCTGCCTAAACGCTATTCTTCGTTTTTTACTAACTTTTTAGGGCACATTTCTTTACCTTCTTAGACAATGTGCGCTAAGATACAGCTGAATTCAGATTACCAAAAACAATTTATTTGATATTTTTTCAAAATTTGGTAAAGTCTATATTGTTGTCTTTTATAAATATTCAAATTAAAAAGTGAATTAATTTTGATGGAGGAAAAATCAATGCTTGATGTCTATTTGTTCGTGACACCATGGGGCGAGCAATGCATGAATTCTGAAAGAGTCATGATGGACTTTGTTCATAATGTGGATCAAAAGGTTAGTTTTCAGATTGTCCCTATGTTAAATATGCAAATAATTCAAAACTATCTTCACAGTGCAGCCAACCAAAACTATCGTTCTTATAACGACTTGTCTGAGGATATGTACCACATGATATTAGATTACAAGGCCGCCTTATTTCAATGTAAACGTCATGGTCGTAACTTTTTGAAATTAATTCAAAATGAAATTACAACTCAAAATTTACCTTATTCAAAAGAATTGGGTACAAAGATTGCACAAAAGGCTAATCTTGATTTAACCATGTTTGAAACCGATCGTCGTTCTCAATTAGCTCAGGATGCGTTCAAATCAGATCAACAAACCGCATCCGAAATGAATGTTTCCGTTTCACCTTCCGCCGTCATTTTCAACGCCGATGGTGACGATTGTGGTATTCTGGTTGAAGACTTCAATAACAGTATCCTTCAACAAATTTGTCAAGATTCTGAATGCCCACTTTCTGACTCAATCAGTTTTTCCCATGCATCTGTTTCATTTCCACATGTTTTATAAAGTTATCAAGCACTTATAATAAAAAGTTTCCTAACAATCACGGCCGTAAATCGCTGTTGCTAGGAAACTTTTTATTTCTAGACTAAATTTTCAAATTCATTTAACCGTTCTTCAAATACTTGAAAAGCATCTTCCAAATAGTCTGTTTTAGTCATATCAACCCCTGCTTTTTTCATCACATTTAATGGAAAATCAGAACTACCGGATTTCAAGTAATTAAGATAGTTTTCAAGTGCATTAGGTTTCTTTTGTGTAACACCATTTGCTAATGAAGATGCGGCAGCAAAACCAGTTGCATATTGATAAACATAAAAGTTATAGTAAAAATGAGGAATTCGTGTCCATTCAGACTTGATCTGTGAATCATTAATAACTGCATTTCCATAGTAACGATGATTTAAGTCACCATAATAAGACGACATCATTTCCGCCGTCAAAGGCTCCCCTTTAGCATCCGCCGCATGAATAAATTGTTCAAATTCGGCAAATTGTGTTTGACGATATACAGTTCCTTTAAAATCATCTAAATAATGGTTTAAAACATACAATCTAATTTGTGGGTCATCATATTTATTCAGTAAATATGAGGTCAAAATATTTTCATTAGTTGTTGATGCAATTTCAGCTACAAAAATGGCGTAATCACCATATTGGTAGGGTTGATTATGTGTGGTGTAATAAGTATGCATACTGTGACCCATTTCATGCACCAGCGTAAACAGATTATCCAAATCGTCTTGCCAATTTAATAGCATAAATGGATTTGTTCCGTACACTCCTGACGAATAAGCACCACTACGTTTACCTTGATTTTCAACGACATCAATCCACCGATTATTGAATGCTTCATCTACATGATTAACATAATCATTACCCATAATTTGAAGTGCCTGTTTGGCTTCTTTTTGAGCTTCCTGATAAGTATAACTTAAGGGTGATTTTCCTGTAATAGGTGTATATAGATCATACATATGCATCTCTTTCAAATTAAGAATTTTCTTTCTTAACTCAACATAGCGATGAAGTAAATCTAAATGAGAATTCACTTCCGTAACAAGATTTGAATAAACTGATTCAGGGATTGTATTTTCACTCATTGCTGCTTGCCGTGCATCTTTAAAACCGCGAATTTGGGCGTTAAAATTATGCACTTTTACTTCACCGGCTAGAGTGGCAGCAAACGTGTTTCTAAATTGTTCATAAACGGCATACAATTGCACAAATGCTTGTTTACGTACAGCCTGATCTGTCGATTGTAACAAGGTTGAATACATTCCTTGAGAAAGCTGGACAGTTTGCCCTGTATCGTTCTTTACAAACGGAAATTTTAGATCCGAATTATCTAAAATACCAAATACTTTTTCTGAAGAATCAAAAATAGAGCTAGCACCTGCTAATATTGCTTCTTCCTTCGCAGATAAAATATGATCTTTTTTTAACTTTAAAACAGCCAAAAAATGTTCATAAGGTTTAAGTTTAGGGTCACTGTTTTGAAACTCTGTCAATTTTTCATTTGGGATAGCCAAAATTTCTGGTTCTATCCAAGCCAATTGTGCAGAGGTTTTAGAGACTAAACCAGTAATTTGGTCTTTTAGCCCTTGGTTCACATTGTTTCCCGTATCTTGATCGTTCTTTAGTTCAGCATACACATAAAGATGTTCTAACTGATTCTGAATTTTTAGTTCAGCCTGAATCACCTTTAACAGGTTTTCAGAACTATCTTTCAGTGTTCCTTGTTGGGCAAGTAACGTTTTTATTTCTGGATTCAATTTTGCAATCGCAGAATCAACCGCTTCTTTATTTTCAAAAATACTAGTTAGATCCCAGGTCAATTCAACTGGTACTTCATCTCGTTTAGGTAATTGTTTTATCTCAGTCATTCACATTTCCTCCTATCGTAAATTAAATCTTACTTTAGCACACTACGAATGAAAATGGCGCAATTTTTGTGTAATGTCTGCGTACCAAAAAGGAGAGTTAATCAACTGATAGTGATTTTGATTGTACTTAAGGAGATTGGCAGAAGTTAGGCTTTGAAGCCATTCGCGAAAATTTAATTCATCATAAGCCTGCGAATTAATTGCATTCGGAAACTGCAAACCATTATTTTGAACTGACTCTTGAAACCAAGCTGCAAGCATCTGATACGAAAAATGAGATCTAGTTGTATTTTGAAGCTTGATTAAAAATTTGATTTTCACTTCTAATGGTATATGTTCGCCCATTGGTAACCTAAAATCATGCGCATGAATGACCCAGGGACATCCGGCTAAATTTAAATGATGCGCGTAACAAATAAGCTGAATTTGCTTTAAATGCTTATCAGTATATCTTCCTAATAAACGTCGCTGTAATTCCAGTGCTTCTCGATAGCGATCTGGCTGGGCATCTATAGTATCTGTTCTGATTCGATTAAAGAAGCCATTAAAGGCAGATTTCGAAGGATTAAATGAATAGTCGCGCCATTTTAATTTGCCAAATAAATCTTGAGTAATATGGTGTTTAACGATAAACTGATCACTTTGAGGATTATAAAAAGAAACAAATAGACCTAATGATTTTTGAAAATAGGCAAATTTAGAAATTTTTTCAAGTGTTAACTTACTTGTTAAGTAGGTAGGTCCTAAAATCCACCAAACCTTATAACCATTAATTCGATAACCTTTAGTTCGTTGCTCTAATCTTTCATAAGAGATCGGACTGCATTGAAACTCAAGCGCTGTTCGATGATGATGCCAATATACCAACACATCTGGGCGTTGTTTTAGCTTTGGTAAATAGGCTTCTAGTTTTACTGCTAAATGATTTTGGCGACACCAATTAAATATTTTAGTCTTACCCATCAAATGAATTTTAGTTTCACCTTCACTAAATAAATGACAATCTGTTCCCGCATGATGAGCAAAATGTGTCAACCGCATTTGCCCTTGTCTTAGAATGACATTTTGACCACAACCCGGACAGGTATACTGATTTTCTCGGTGTGCATCAGCAGCTAAGATACTTTGCTCATGGTCATTTGCAACAAACATATGCATCCCCTCCAAAAGCAAGATACGTCAAAAGACACAAAACTCATTAAAAAAGGCATAAAAAAATACTAACATTTTACCGTTAGTATCTTAGTTTTTAATTATTTAAAGTAGTGACGCGTCAACTCCAAAGCACTTTGACTCATTATCTCTTGACCATGTTCATGTAAAACATCAGCGGTTACTTCTGAAGTATCTGCGTACTCGTAAGCAACTGCCAATTCATTTTTAATTGTTTCTGGACTTGATTCATCAACAAAGAAAATCAAATCTAAATAATAGTCACCCTTATATTTAAACAAATTTGAAGCTGCACTATCAAGTCGAAGAACACGCGCAATTTCGGGCATACTTTCAAAACTTGGTAGTTTCAAAACAAATTCTTGCGTATTCGTGTCCGGATCATTTAAATAGGGATCTAAGTCAGCTGGACTAGAATCTTTCGTTTGAGCCTTTTTCTTGGTATCTTCATTATCATGTTGAATTAATTGATGCTTAAGAAATTCCGAAACATCGTCTTCATTGTTAATGTTAAATGTTTTATTATCAGAACTTACTTTTGAGTTACCCTTCATATCAGCATTTTTACTGATAAAAAGTTCCAAGCCATTTCGGTTAGGTAACACCTGAAAAGTAACGGCATCATTTTCTTGAAATTGATGATCCGTATCTACTTCCTGTAAAATACTATAGAAAAAATCCTCTATTTGTTTATGACTTCCCAATAAATCAAGAACTGTAATGCCACGTTCAGTTAAATCATCGTTTCCGATTAAAACTCGAATCGTATCATCATTTATTCGTTCCATTTCCATGTTCGCACCCCCAACCTCTCGTTGCATTTATCTGTTGTGCGTCACAACAGAACCCAATAAAAAATTAGATTCATGGATATTATCCCACAAATCTAACTTTTTGCAATTAACCTGTCTTTTATTTTACAAATCTGCTAATCGTTGTGCTTCTCTTAACTCATAAGCTCTGACATCTCGAGGTAAGAAACGACGAATTTCATCTTCATTGTATCCAACCTGAAGTCGTTTTTCATCCAAAATAATTGGTCGACGAAGCAACCCAGGATTTTTCTGAATCAAATCAAATAATTTTTGTAATGGTAATTCATCAAGATTAATATTAAGTTTTTGAAATACTTTAGAACGTTTTGAAATAATTTCTTCCGTTCCATTTTCAGTCATTCGTAGAATCGATTTAATCTCATCCATCGTCAATGGTTCGGAAAAAATATTACGTTCCTTAAATGGAATGTTGTTTTCCTTTAGCCAAGCTCGTGCTTTTCTGCAAGAAGTGCAACTCGGTGAAGTATATAAAGTAACCATATTTTTTCCTCCTTAGCAATTGAACCAAAATGTGCTTTGTGTAAAGCAAATTCAATTTCTTTACAATGACTATTATAACCTGAAACGAGAATTAAAACCATAGTTTTTTGAAAAAAGTTCTTACTTTTTGTAAACCGTTAATTGACAGTTTTAAAAATTATGTCAATTTAAAGACTATTATGTGTCAAATGAAAGAATAAGGTTGATTTGTTCATGAAGTCTTCTTAATTTTTTTCTTATTAAGTCTAATAATATTTATTAATGATAAAAAGTTAAGTTTCTTGTAAAAAAGCTCTTAAGTATCGCCTATACCAATTTTAATTTTTGAATGTTATACCGTGTACTTAAAGAGTTTTGATGCATGCATAACTTGAACGTTTGTTCCCGCTTTTTCAGCTGCCTCATTTACTAATTGGTCAAGGTTACCAATTTGCGGTAAGTGCGTTAGTAGCAAATTTTGAACTTGCGCTTGCTTTGCGAGTAAACCCGATTCTGCAGAAGTCATATGCCACTTTTTTCCCTCTTTGTTTGCATAAAAATTAGTATCTGTCATTAATAAATCGGCATTCTTGGCAAAATTGGCAAGATCTGCAAAATATGCAGTGTCAGACGTAAATACAAGCACTTTATGACTCGTCTTTTCTTCAATCCGAACTGCAAATGCGGCCACTGGATGATGGGTTTGTAAAAAAGTTATTTCGAAAGGTCCCAGGTCCAGTTTCTGATCAGCACTATATGGTTTTCCAACTGTTGCTCCCGGCCAAGTTAAGGCACCAAAATTCAGTGGATCCTGTGTATGCCCATATATTGGCAAAACAGATTCTTTTTTGACACCTTCCTTTAACTGCCAAAAGTATTGCAAAACACCCACATCTGCTGTGTGATCATGATGATAGTGTGAAAGTAATACGGCATCTAATTGAAGTGGATCCAAAACCTTTTCCAAAGTTAATAACGCGTCACTTCCGCAATCCAAAAGTAGATTATAATTATCGGACTGCAATAAATAAGCACTCGTACCATCGCCATTCCATGGATAACCACCATAGTACCCTAATACTGTTAATTTCATTTTAGAAAATCCCCTTTCATCTACTCAAATATCTCTTAATAATAAATGCTGTCCTTCTTTAATTTAACATATTCTATTTGAAAGAGAAAACCTTTTCATTAATTAGAGATAACAAGGTATAATGAAGACGTAAACAATTGGAGGGATTATAATGATTGATAAAATTTCATCAACCTTTGGCAGTTGGCCAATTTTAAAGCAAATTGAGAAAAACAATCCGGAACGTCGCTTTATAACCTTATCAAGTACATCAATTCATAACGATTTTCAACTATTGGACGTTTCTGGTAAACCTTCAGTTTTTGCCAATCCATTAATTTACCAAATTAAGTTCCATACCGGTAATTTTGTTTGGAATGGCTTTTATCGTTTTTCCTTTATGACACTCTCGAAAGAGGAAATAAAAGTACTCGATGCAAAAATAGCACAATTGGCCACACCTAGTCGCCTACCTCTTGGATTAAATGATTTGTTTGTGCTCCAACCTCAAAATCATTTTAATGAACGTATTATTTTAACTATCTGGCAATTGGATTCAGACTATGCAATTTGGCGCCGTTCAAAGAGTTTTTCACCGTTCAAAATATATAGTGATAGCGGTGCATATGATTATCACGATTCAAACTATACAGCTTATCAACTTCACAGTTTACAATCCTAAAAAAGTTCTGCATAATTCAAGGCCTCTAAACCTTAAACTCATGCAGAACTTTTATTATTTCTGAACTTTCAGAGTCATTGCGTTAATGGCCACGATAATCGTACTCATTGACATAATCACTGCTCCTACCATGGGATCTAGCATAAAACCTAGTGGCGCCAATACACCTGCAGCTACCGGAATGGCAATTAAATTATAACCGGCTCCCCACCACAAATTTTGCATCATTTTGGTATGTGTATTTTTAGCTAATTTAATAAAACTTACAATGTCCATCGGATCACTTTTGACCAAGATGATATCTGCTGATTCAATCGCAACATCTGTTCCGGAACCAATTGCAATGCCAATATCAGCCTTAGCTAAACTGGGAGCATCATTAACCCCATCCCCTACCATCATGACATGATTACCGCTATTTTGATAATCACTAATAATTTTTTGTTTATCTTCCGGGTGCAACTGGGCACGATAAATTGAAATACCAAGCTCACGAGCAACCACAGAAGCCGTTTCTTCATTATCACCGGTCAACATAACGGGTTGAATTTGCATGTCCTTAAACGCTTGTATTGCGCGTTTAGCGGTTGGCTTAATTTGGTCACCTTCTGCAAGCATCCCTACAACCTGTTGGTTATGAATTAAATAGGCTACTGAATTTCCTTCATTTGCCCATTTTTCAAACGATTTAGTATCATAAGCAATGGCTTGTTCTTTCAAATAAGTTGCCGAAACAATTTTATATTGCTGCTCTTCAATTCTGCCCTTGATACCAACTCCAGTAATCTGACTTGTATTCTTTGCAGTTAGTAAAGACAGTCCTTTATTTTTTGCTGCATTTAAAACTCCGACAGCCATTGGATGAGTTGAATTGGCTTCAAGACTTGCCATTAATTGCAGTACCTGATCATCATTTAAATCACTTTGATAGCTTTCAATATGATTTACTTTAAATTTACCCTCAGTTAAGGTTCCTGTTTTATCCATTAAAACATACTTAACTTTCTTAATAGCCTCCATTGCATCACGATTACGAATTAATAAACCGTGGTTTGCTGCCAATGCTGTACTGCGCGCCGTTACTAGAGGGATAGCCAGCCCTAATGCATGTGGACAAGCAATGATCAATACGGTGACTGCTATGGACATTCCCATTGAAAGACCACTTAATGATGTCCATGCTACAAATGCAATAATTCCAACTATTAAAGCAGCATAGAATAACCATCCTGCTACACGATCCGCCATAGTTTCCACTTGAGATTTACTTTCTTGTGCACTCGAAACTAGTTTTTGAACCTGTGCTAAATAACCTGTTTCTCCAGTCCCAGTAACCTTGAATTCAAAGGTGCCATCGCCATTGATTGATCCACCGATTACTTTATCATGAACCTTTTTGGTGACTTGTCGGGCTTCTCCTGTAACCATTGCTTCATTAACACTGGTTTCACCGCTAACCAATACACCATCTGCTGGAATTTTTTCACCCGCACGTACCTGTAATATTTGTTGCTCTTCTATCTCGTTACTCTTAATTTCTTGAATTTGATTCTTCGTTACAAGATGTGCTTTGTCTGGAAGCAACTTGCCAAGTGCATCAACCGCATTTCCAGCACGACTAACAGCATTCATTTCAATCCAGTGACCAAGTAGCATAATCACAATTAGGGTTGAAAGTTCCCAGAAAAAGCTTTCTTTTTGAGGTTGAATTTTAAGAATATCATTAGCAATAAATGCATAAATGCTATAAAGATACGAAACGGAGATTCCCATAGTAATCAGCATCATCATTGCCGGTTTCTTTGCTTGTAATTCACCTTTTGCACCACTAAAAAAAGGTTTCCCACCGTAGAAAAATAGAATTGTTGCCAGTACTGCAACGATCCAATCAGATCCAGTAAAGGTAAATTGAAATGGTAAATCAACTCCCATCATTGGACTCATGAGAATAATTGGAATCGTTAAAACTAAAGACACCCAAAATTTCTGTTTTAAATTTCCCATGTGCATCATATGTACACCATGATTCATCATATCGTGATCCATATGCATTTCTTCATTTCCCATATTCATATCATCATTCATTTTGCCGTCTCCTCCTCTGGGATACAATTACAAGCAACTTCATCCGGTGCGGTTTTTGCCTTTTCAACTAATACCGACTGCAGTTTTTCTATATCTGTTTTGCTTAATTGAAGATCTTTTACAAGCTGTGTTAAAACCTCGCCATTCTTCATTGCACACATATTTTGAAATAGTCGGGTCGCTTCTCTTTGCATCGCCACTCGTTCTGGAATCGCACACTGATAAATATTTGTGTGTCCCTCTTTTTGAGCTGTTAACATTTTTTTTTGCATTAAACGACTAATTAGCGTTTTAACTGTAGATGCCTTCCAAGCTCTTTTATTTAATAATAAATGAACCACTTCATTACTAGTAGCTTGACCCATTGTCCAAATGATTCGCATAACTTCCCATTCAGAACTAGTGATTGGTAATTCTTCTGTCATTTTTCTTCCTCCGTCTACAAATGTAATTTACATATTATAGACTACATTTGTAGTCGAAAATTGTCAAGTGTAAAGTGCCTCTAAAAATTAATATGTGATATGATTGAACCATTGAATTAACAGAGAAAGGTCAATTATGAAAATTAAAATTAGTCGTGCAATACTTATTAACATGATTTTGGATTTACTATTTGGAATATTTTTTATTTATTATCTCTTCACTACAGATTCATCAAACAGATATCGATGGATCATCACTATTTTTGCAGCTTATGATTTTACAGACATTATCATGAGTATTCGAAAAATTATTTTAATGAATAAAAACGACAAAAATTAAAAATGTGCGTTAAAAAAGAGGAATTCAGCTGAATGTTGAATTTCCTCTTTTTTAAATTTCTAATCATGATTCAAAGCCTTAAGGTATTTTTCCATATACATGTCTTTGTTTCTAGAATTATATTGTGTAATAAAACGTGGATGTTCTAAAGGAATTATCGTTTTAAAAAAATGGTAGTTCTGATTTATTTCTGTTAGTACTTTATAATTTTCCCCACTACCAATGCAATAACATATTGACGTATCTATCCCAAAATCTAGCTGTTTTCGTATGGAACTAATCATGTAAGGAAAGAGTAGCTTTTGAATTTTCTTATTTTCGTAGTAATTACAGTTGACTTCATTTCCTTTTGAGTTTATCCGTGCTAATCCAAATGGACAGACAAAACTTGGGTAGAAATTACCATAAAACTGCTTTCTACCACCATATCTATTCATAACTTCATTCAAAAAATTTGATGCAGATTGATTAATATGAAAGTTATCAATCAAAATTCCGGTTTCATTTTGCAGTGTTTCGGCGTCTTCAAAAGGAACACCCGTCACAGCAGTCCCACGCCGCGCAGGTGAGCTACCAAGGATTAACCGACGAGAATTAAAATCATTAAAATATTTCTGATAAAATATTGACGTTGTTTTAAGAACGGCTTCCTTCTGATCACCGCTATATGGATTGATAATTTTGAATTTATCAGGCAAATCAATTGATATCGCTGCCAGTTCATTATTAAAATTTAAAATTTCTCTACTGAAACTCATTTGATCACCCATACATACTTTTCTTTCTGTTATATATAATTAGATAACATCGTTACTTGATTTAGGTTAGTTAAAATACTCGTTTTTGTTTATATTTTTTTAAATCTAAACATTACCAATAGTAACAAACACAGTAATAGGTATTCATCAAAATGATAACCTCTGTATTTTTCCAAGCTTTATTGATAAATTTTGCGAAAATAAAAAACGATCAATTTCCCAAAAAGTGGGAAAAAACCGTTTCACTTAAATAAAACATTTCAAGGCGGTAACCGGATTTGAACCGGTGATGAAGGTTTTGCAGACCTCTGCCTTACCACTTGGCTATACCGCCATGTAAATAATAAAGGGCATCAAGAATCGTTGATTTCAAAAATGCCAACGCTTAACAGATTATCACAGCGAGCGCTTTTTGTAAAGGTGTTCTTTACTTCGACTTATTTTTTTGTTCTTTACTTCTACTTATTTTTTCAATCATGTTTTGAAATTTTTTACCTAAGTTAACTTATTTGCGAATTTGCATTTAGTATATTTTTGAAATGATTCATTAGATACTTAAGCCTGCTATGAAAATATATCGGTAATGTAATGGGCGGTTGTAGAATGTACATTA
>NZ_JQBY01000016.1 GCF_001437405.1 Pediococcus ethanolidurans
CGCTCCCTGCGAGGGTAGGACGTTGCCATGCAACTTAAAGAGTTTCCTTAATCGGAAGCTTTTTTTTTACCCAAATTTAGGCCATTGTTGAAAAATTTCCGAATATGGTATACTTATTTGGGCCTTTTATGCCGCTTTAGCTCAGCTAGGTAGAGCACTTCCATGGTAAGGAAGGGGTCATCGGTCCGAATCCGATAAGTGGCTTTCATGAATAAGTACTAAATATTGAAAGTACCAAAACTATTTCAGTAACTGATATTAAACAACTTAGCCTATAAAAAAATCTAACTGCTGGCGTGCAGTTCACTTGGTTTGGAAGACGACATCTTAATCCAATTTTATTACCATGAACGCTTTTGTATTAGGCAACGAGTTGTATTTCTGTAGTTTCAATCTTTAGTTAATTATATAAACAACAAAGAAACGACTGAAAATATAATTTTTCGTCGTTTTTTTGCTTAAATCTTAAAATAGGTAAATTTTATGCTAATATTATAAAAAGAAGAATAGTATTATATTAATAAATAACGATAAGAGAGATCATTATGAAAAGTGTAGTTATAAAATCACATTTGCTACCACAATTAGTTTATCTTCTTTTGGATCTGATTTTAATGTCAGCTGGAGCCTTAATTACCTATTTTGATCATCATAATTACTTCATGGGATTATTTGTACTGGCGGTATTTGGCTGGGGAACAGTGATGATACTTTATAGAATAACGCAACCAATTCTTTTAGAATTCTCCACAAATGGAATCATAAATCGCATGCCTTTTTTGAAACGAAAACGGTTCTTAATCGAGTGGAACAATATTACGAATGTGTCAACAAGTCAACGCTACTTGCTTACGACACTCGTTATAACTTTAAAGTCGCCGGTTGATGGTAAGGATACATTCGCTTTTCCTTTAGTAGGAGCTTCAAGTAGAGCAATCGAAGAAGCTACGTTTATTATTGAACAAGGAATTACTTATATAAATACTTTTCAAGAAGAATTTGAAACGCATTCGCAGCAATTTGATTATATTAAGGCTGATATTGAATTTAAGCAAAAATTTACGCAAACTAACTCCAAGGTGATTTGGTATTTTTGGACATTTTTGGAGATTATTGCAGCTGTTTTAGCATGGCGTGTGCCTAGTTATATAATAACTAAACTGACTGTAACTGGTGATTTAAATGGCATGTTTGTCTATTTTGGATTAGCAACCCCGATACTACTGAGTTTATCAGAATTAAGTTATTGGATAATTTACAAACTTGGTTGGCATTCGACTGTAAGTGGACGGAAAATTTTTCTTCGACGCAATACTTTGCAAATCCCAATATTTGTTAAAACTGATGTTGCTTACCAGCAAAGACGTCAACAAATTACAAAGCGAGCACGCTGCTTATATACAATATTCATTGTTACTCGTATTATAATTACCACCGTTTTAGTAAGTATTTTTATGGTACTTATGGAAGCTAATTTAGAAAGCATTTTCGGAATCATTATCATTCTGGTTGGAATTTTTCTCGTTTTTTCATTTTGGGCCACTTACCAAGTTAACTTTATTAAGATTTTTCACCTTAAAATTATTCAAACTGAAAATAACCGTCCTCATTTTGATGACGTTTCTGAATGAGAATTACTTCCAAAATATTTAACAAATACTAAAGACAATATACTCGTCTTTTTTTGATTTTCGAAATTAATTGAAAAATTTTAAACATAGTTCAACAAGCATCGTTACTTCCATGTAGACGAAATTTCCGTAACTCCCTTTAAAAAAGTTCTCGATTTTTTTCTTGAGAAGTGTATAATCAATAAAAATGTGTAAAAATTCTAAGGAGGAGATTTTCTTATGGAAACCAAAGATCGATACGCGGTAGATATTGTACCGACAGAGCATCGACACATGTCTTATTGGGATATGTTTGCCACCTGGGTTGGAGCTAATGCTAATAATGGAACATGGTTTGTTGGTGGTATTATTGCTGCCTGTGGATTCTGGGGTGGCATCAAGGCACTAATTATTGCTTCAAGTATTTCGTACATATTTTTATCACTTGTTGGTTATATGGGTTACAAGACTGGTGCCACTACAATGGCAATTTCACGTGCTTCTTTTGGTATTCGTGGCAGTATTGTTCCTTCATTGGTTAATGTGACTCAATTTGTGGGATGGACAGCTGTCAATACATTTATAGCTGCGACATCAATGTCATATATTTTACATTCATTGTTAGGCTGGCCCGTTTATGGTCAACCTGGTGGCAATAAAGGGTTGATATTCGGTATTTTAGTAATGAGTATTCTCCATTTAATAAGTATTTCTTCCGGACAACGGTCGATTCAAATTATTGAACGAATAGGGATAATTCTTGTAATTATTTTCGTTCTTTGGGAATCGGTCGTTGTTTTTCGTGATGTATCTTTTTCTCAAATTGCGAATTGGAAAGTACCCAGTGCTCAAAAAATGCCTTTTGGTGCAGCAATTGATACTTTGGCCGCCTTTAATTTGGCCTGGGTAACTGCCGGTGCAGATTTCACCCGGTTTACCAATAAAAAACATATTGCAGTTACGGCACCGTTTATTGGTGCGGATATTGGTGTTTTCTGGTTTGCCTTTATTGGACTAGTTGCGACGATTAGTATTGCGATTACTTCTGGAGTATATGACGCAAACAATTCGGACCCTAGTACAATTGCGAATAGATTAGGCTTAGGATTAATCGCGATGATTGTGATTGTCTTGACTAGCATGACTGCAAACGCTGTAAACTTGCAGGCAGCAGGATCAGCAGTAAACAATATGTTTCCCAAAATAAGTTTGAAAAAATCGCTTTGGATTGTGACCATTTTAGCGACAATTGTAACGTTTGTTCCGGTTTTTGTGGGTAGTTTTCTAGATACATTCACGGCATTTCTAGACTATGTTGGGATGGTTCTTGGACCAATTATCAGTATCATGTGTGTTGACTACTATTTAATTCGGAAACGTAATTATCAACCTAAAGAACTTTCGCGAAAGGGTGGTCATTACTGGTATCAAGGTGGGATTCACTGGTTGGCGTTTGGTCTCTGGGTGTCAGGCGTTGTCGTGTATCTTTTATTGCAAAAAGTCAGTTGGATTGAAAATTATACCGGTGCTACGTTTATCGATATGATTTTGGTTGGATTAGTTTATTATGTTGTGATGAAATTGATTTTAAATAGGGAGGAAAAATAATGTTAATTAAAAATGTTTATATTGAAAATAATGATCAGAAACAAGATGTTCGGATTGAAGACGGTAAATTTACTGAAATTGGCAAACAATTAACCGCACATGAAAATGAAAAGTTGATTGAAGCCAACGGAAAGTTACTTTTGCCACCATTCATCGATTCGCACGTCCATTTAGATGCGACCTTAACAGCTGGTGATCCAGAATGGAATCAAACTGGTACCTTATTTGATGGCATTCGAATTTGGTCAGAACGTAAGAAAACTTTAACTAAAGAAGATGTTAAAACGCGAGCAAAGGCAACGATTGGAAAACAAGTTGAGAATGGTATTCAAGTTGTTCGAAGTCATGTTGATACAACGGATCCAACCATGACAGCATTGGAAGCTTTGTTAGAAGTTAAAGAGGAAATGAAAGATATTGTTGAAGTACAATTAGTTGCCTTTCCTCAAGAAGGGGTGTTGTCGTACCCACACGGAAAAGAATTACTGGAAACGGCTGTCAAAGAGGGCGCCGATGTAATTGGAGGAATTCCCCATTACGAATTTACGCGTGACTATGGGGTTCAATCGTTGCATTATATCGCAGAGTTAGCTCAGAAATATGATCGCTTAATTGATGTGCATTGTGACGAAATTGATGATCCAAATTCACGTAATTTGGAAGTATTAGCTACCTTGGCATATGAGACCGGTTTGGCCGACCGAGTTACGGCTAGTCACACGACGGCAATGGGATCATATAATAATGCTTATTGCTATAAACTTTTCCGACTTCTGAAACTGGCTAAAATCAATATGGTTTCTAACCCACTTGTTAATATTCATTTAGGCGGCCGCTTTGATACTTATCCTAAACGACGTGGGATTACCCGAGTCAAAGAACTGACAGAGGCTGGAATCAATGTTTCGTTTGGCGAAGACGATGTTAAGGATCCTTGGTACCCAATGGGAAACGGTAATATGATGGATCCAGTTCACATGGGCATTCATGCAGAACAGCTAATGGGATATCAAAGTATTCAGGATTCATATAACTTTGTGACCAATAACGCAGCCAAAACACTGCATATCACAGATCATTACGGTATTGAGGTTGGAAAACCTGCCAATTTTATTATTTTAAATAATAATAACTTTTACAACGCATTAAATGAACGTTCTGAGGTCTTATATTCAGTTCGTCAGGGAAAGGTTTTGGTAGAAACTAAACCTAAAGAAGTAAAATTAAACTTTTAAATGACTGCAGATTGAAAGTACAAAAACGCATCTCATTGTTTGATGCAAAAGCGTTCATGTTAACAAAATCAGATTAAATTACCGTCTTCCAGACCGGGTGAGCCGTAGGACGGCATTTAAATCTAATTTTGTTAACATGAACGCTTTTGTATTAGGTAATGAGATGTATTTTTGTGCTTTCAACCTTTAGTTAATATAGTTAGAACAGACAAAATCTCAACCGATGATCACTAATCGGTTGGGATTTTTTTAATGAGTATATTGCATGGTTATTTTGGGTTTATGTGAGAGAATAGAACCAATTAAATTATTGGGAGTATGATAATGACAACTTTATGGAACACATTTTTAGATCAGCGTACACAGTTGCTGCAAGCTTTGTGGGAACATTTACAGATTTCTTTAACAGCTTTGTTGATTGCAATTGTGATCGCAGTACCCCTAGCTATTTGGGCCACACATCATAAAAGTGTGGCCGAATTTTTGTTACAGGTAACTAGTGTTTTACAAACTATCCCCTCATTAGCATTATTGGGACTGTTGATTCCCTTAGTTGGTATTGGAAGTGTACCTGCAATTATCGCATTAGTTATCTATGCACTATTGCCAATCTTTCAAAATACATATGTGGGAATCGACGAAATTGATCCTTCTTTAGAAGAAGCCGCGGATGCTTTTGGAATGTCACGTCTAAGAAAATTATTTAAAGTGGAAATCCCAATTGCTTTACCCGTTATAATTTCTGGGATTCGAACGGCACTAGTTTTGATTGTGGGAACTGCAACACTGGCAGCTTTGATTGGCGCTGGTGGTTTAGGTAACTTTATCTTATTAGGTATTGATCAAAATGATACGTCGTTAATTGTGATTGGCGCTGTTACATCTGCGCTTTTGGCGATCATTTTAAGTGCCTTGATAAAATTCTTACAAACTGCGCGGTTGCGGACAGTAATTGCGACGGTCAGTGTAATTATTGTGGGCTTTGTAGGTGTAAGTGGTTATCAAGCCATCTCACAACCAAAAGAAAACATTGTTATTGCCGGAAAACTAGGATCAGAGCCAGATATTTTAATTCACATGTATAAAGATTTAATCGAACAAAACGATAAGAACGTCACCGTTACATTGAAACCGAACTTTGGAACTACTAGTTTTCTCTTTAATGCCTTGAAAAGTAAAAGTATTGATATTTATCCAGAATTCTCTGGAACTGTTTTAGAGAGTTTGGTTAAAAAATCAGGTGATACAACCGATTTAAGTGCCCATGAAACATACGTTAAGGCACGGGATGATCTTAAAAATCAGTTTGATATGGCTTATTTGAAACCGATGGCTTATCAAAACACCTTTGCAATTGTTGTAAAAAAATCATTCGCCAAAAAGTACGATTTGAAATCTATCGGTGATTTAGCAGCAATTAAAAATCAGATCAAAGCCGGTATGACCCTTGAATTTATTAATCGAACTGATGGACTCAAGGGAATCAATAAAAAATACGGACTTAATATTAAAGCACGCTCGATGCAGGCCAGTTTACGTTACGAAGCGCTTAATAGGGGCAACATCAACGTTGGGGATGCATATTCAACCGATAGTCAATTGAAACAACTTAATTTGGTCATGTTAAAAGACACCAAACATGTTTTCCCACCTTATCAAGGTGCACCGGTTATGTCCGAAAAACTAGCTGCTAGTCATCCTAAAATTGTACAAGCTTTAAACAAATTAGCGGGAAAGATTTCGGACGAAGATATGCAAGAAATGAATTATGAGGTTAACGTCAAAAAAGTGTCGGCAGCAAAGGTTGCACGACAATATTTGACTGCTCATGGATTGTTGAGGGATGCCAAATGATAACTAATAAACAACCAATTATTGAATTTAAAAATGTACGTAAAGAATTTGGCGAAAATCTGGCAATTCAGGATTTAAGTTTAGCAATTCAACCTGGTGAACTATTTGTTTTGGTTGGAACTTCTGGTAGTGGTAAAACAACCACTTTAAAAATGATTAATCAGTTAATTACACAAACTGACGGCGATATTTTATTCAATGGGAAAAAACTGAAGGAATTTGATAAGCAAAGTTTGCGTCTAGATATTGGGTATGTTCTACAACAAATTGCTCTATTTCCAACCATGACGGTTGCACAAAATATTAGTGTGATTCCTGACATGAAAAAAATGCCTAAGAAACAAACCGCTCAAATTGTTGACGATTTATTGACACAGGTGGGAATTGATCCAGACACTTATCGAGATCGAATGCCAAGTGAACTTTCCGGTGGTGAACAACAACGAATTGGTATTGTGCGTGCATTAGCAGCAAAACCACCAATTGTTTTATTTGATGAACCCTTTAGTGCTTTGGATCCAATTGTTAGAACGCAGTTGCAGGATTTAGTCTTGAACTTACACCATACCATGCACAATACCATTGTTTTTGTCACTCATGATATGGATGAGGCGCTCAAATTAGGTGATCGCATCGGTGTGATGAGTCATGGCAAACTTCTGCAAGTCGATACGCCAGATGAAATTGCACAACATCCAGTTAACGAGTTTGTGGAAAACTTCTTTGCAGGAACGGTAGCCAAGAATATTTTTGAAACGCCAATAAGCAAATTGGTAAAAACGGGGTATGTTTATGAGAAACCCCAAACGAATGATATAGGTTCACAGGTTGAAATTAATGATTCACTGGAAACTGCTTTTCAGCTCTTAAGTAAAACTAGTGAAATAGGTGTAAAAGGTAAGAATGAAATTGAAGGTTATTTAAATCGTCAACAGGTTATACGTTATCTTAGTGAAGTTAAGCGTTAAAATGAGGACGTAAATAAAAAAAACGGAGGGGTTAACCATGGATAAATTTGATGTTGTCGTTATTGGTGCAGGGCCTGGTGGTTCGGCGTTAGCGTACGCCCTAAAGGCTCAAAACAAAAAAGTGGCAATTGTAGAGGAAAATCTTTGGGGTGGCACCTGTCCCAATCGTGGGTGTGATCCTAAAAAAGTTATTTTGGCAGCAGTTGATGCGCGTCGGCGTGCACAAAACTTGGTGGGTAAAGGCCTACAAAGTGCACCCGTAATCGATTGGCCAGCCTTAATTGGTTTTGAAAAAACTTTTACTGATCCAGTATCTGACGGGACCAAAAAGGGACTGCAAACTGCTGGGATTACCGTGATTGATGGCTCGGTGAAATTTGTGGATAAGCATACTATTTTAGCAGATCAGACCAAAGTAGTTGCCGATAAGTTTGTCATTGCCACGGGTGCACGACCGAAGCTACTTGATGTTGATGGTAAAAGATATTTTGAAACTAGTACGGATTTTCTAAAAATGACCGCAATGCCTCATTCAATAACCTTTGTTGGGGGAGGTTATATTGCTTTTGAGTTTGCCGCAATGGCATCTGCAGCCGGTGCAGATGTTCATATTGTTCATCACAATGATCGTCCATTAAAAGCATTTGCAAAAGCTGACGTGGATCGTTTGATTGCACAACTTGAAGACAATGGCGTTCATTTTCATTTTGGGGTCGACATTAGCCGAATTGAAAATAATGCCGATGGCTATGAATTAGTGAGTGCACAAGGCTTTAGTTTACAAACGGATAAAGTTTTCTGCACGGCAGGTAGAATACCTAATGATGATACTTTAGCTTTAGATAAAGTGGGAGTGGAATTCTCTAACCGGGGTATTAAGGTGAACGATCATTTGCAAACGGCTTCGGAAAACATCTTTGCTTTGGGGGATGTTCTGGACAAATCGCAACCTAAACTGACACCAGTGTCGGGATTTGAAGCCCAGTATCTAGCAGAATTATTTGCTGGACAAACTCAAGCAATTCAGTACCCAGCGATTCCAACGGTTGTTTATGGAACACCGCGATTGGCGATGGTTGGTCTTAGTGTTGAAAAGGCAGAAGCCCAAAAAGATAACTACACTATTCAAAATCTCGATTTAACGGGATGGTTTACTTATCACCGCTTGAATGAACCGTTGGCACATGCTACAGTAATAACATCTAAAAAAACAGGTGCAGTTGTTGGAGCAAGCCTTATGAGTGGAGAAGCCGATGAGTTGATTAATTATTTTGCAATGGCAATTAATCGTCAATTAACTCCAGAAAATTTGAAACGAACAATTTTTGCGTATCCAACAACCGCAAGTGATTTAACCTATTTAATGTAAACTTGTGGAGGTAACTATATGGAATTCATTGGAACACTTGCTTTGATACTTTTTTTAACGTTGTTTGTTGGTCACTATAGTCAACGAATGGGTGTTCCAGGAGTTATTGGACAACTCTTAGTGGGGGTTGTCTTAGGTCCCGCTATTTTAAATTGGATTCATTTAAATAGTTTAGTTCAAGTTTTCTCTGATTTAGGTGTCATTATCTTGATGTTTATTGCCGGATTAGAGAGTAATATTGCACTGTTAAAAAAATATTTGCGTCCAGCTCTGATTGTTGCGGTAATTGGGGTGATTTTTCCCGTAGTTATCATGGGCGCCTCTGGATTACTATTTCATTTTAGCCGTTTGGAGTGCTTTTTCTTAGGGGTGGTTTTTTCTGCCACTTCGGTAAGTATTTCGGTAGAAGTGTTGAAAGAATTCCATGCACTTGATACTAAAGAAGGAGCAACTATTCTAGGAGCCGCTGTAGCAGATGATATTATTGGCGTTATTTTGTTGAGTATTTTAGTTAGCATGATGGGTGAATCAAGCGGTAATCAGAATTTATTAATTGTGATTTTAAAACAAATTCTGTACTTTGCCGGTGTCTACTTGCTGATTAAGTGGATTGCCCCATATTTGATGCGAACTGCAGACCATTTATTCATGACTGCGAGTCGGACCATTATGTCGATGATCATCTGTTTAGCGATGGCATGGTTAGCGGAACTAGTTGGGCTAAGTGGTGCTGTTGGCGCCTTTTTTGCCGGTATTGCAGTTGCAATGACACCAGCTCATGAAGAAATTGGTGAAAGTGTGGAACCAATTGGGTACGCAATTTTTATTCCAATGTTTTTCGTGAGCGTGGGCTTAAATATGAATTTTTCCCATTTATGGCAATCTTTAGGTTTTGTTGTTTTGATGACGGTTCTAGGAATCGGGACTAAATTAATTGGCTGTGGATTGGGTGGCAAACTGTCGGGATTTGATTTAACGAGTAATTATGTGATTGGTGCGGGAATGATTTCGCGTGGTGAAATGGGTCTGATTACTGCACAAATCGGTTTTTCAGCTAAATTAATGGATCCAACGCATTATTCAGATGTTATTTTGGTAATTATTTTGGTAACCATTATTGCGCCCTTCATTTTAAAACATGCAATTACGCGTCAACGAAATTTAGCCACGGAATAGTTTATTTGAATTGGCAAATAAATGTGATAGATTTTAGTTTATGATGTATTCAGAACTCGAAAAATGTCGTATAATTAACTTAAGAAATTCTTAAAATAAGGAAGTTTGGAGGTTATTATATATGAAGAATAGTGATGATCACACGTTTGAACATAATCAAGACTCAAAATTAAGTTTAAAAACGTATAAGAGTCATAAGCAGTGGTTGTATGCTGGCCTTGTTTTAGTGGGTGTCAATGCAGCGGTTGCTTTTAATGAAACCACACCGGTATTCGCGGATACCAGTAGTAATGCAACGCAAGTTAGTAATAAACAAACTAAATCAAGTAGTTATGCTTATTCAAACTCATACGCAACAAGCTCAAGCACATTGAGTAGTAGTGCTAGTCAAGCTAGTTCAAGTGCTACTTCTAGTGTTGCAAGCTCTTCGGCAGTAAGTAGCAGTACTTCAACAAGTTCTAGCAGTGCATCAAGTAGCAGTTCGAGTTCGGTTGCAAGCTCTAGCTCAGAGAAAAGTGCAGCTACGAGTACAGTGACTACAAGCTCTGCAGTTGCTTCAAGTAGTGTAAGTAGTTCGGTTGCAAGTTCTTGGACGCCTAGCGTTAGTTCAAGTGTTAGTTCGGCTGCTGCGGTGAGCTCTGAGGATGTAACTTCAAATGCTTCAAGTGTTGCCGTACTAAGCAGTGTGGCTAGCAGCGTTTCAACGTCTAGTTCGGAAGTAGCTAGTGTGGCTTCGTCGGCAGTTAGTTCTGCTGATGAGGGTTCTTCTGCTGATATAAAAACCGACCAAACAAGTAGTGAGGCTAGTTCTGTTACAAAGGCAAGCTCTGAAAGTGTCAGTTCGGCAGCAGCTGATTCGACCGTTTCAAGTGAATCAACAACTTCAGCGGCTAGCTCAGCCACAACTACGACACAGACCAGCAATACGAATACCAATGAAAATAGTGTTGTGACGACATCTATTTCCAAAGTTGTTCAACAGGTTAGTGAAGCAACTGCCGCTTTACAACAGGCAACCACAGTTCATCAACGAGTCGATCGGTCAATTTATTTTGAAAATCTATCTCAGTTTGTTAGCACAAGAACGGCAACCACGACTGAAGTTACTGATTTAAATGACAAGTATCAGCAGGCGGCAATTCCGGTTACGCAGTTCCAAGAAACCTCACGAGCAATTAGTAATGCTCAAAGTGAAGCTACGCAAACAACGGAACGTGCTTCAGCTAATAGTGACAAAGATGATAATTCTTCTTCAGAAATGACTGTTCAAACAGCTGACTTTGCTGCGACTGCTCAAGGTACTCTTGAAGGTAGTACTTACGTGATGCACGGTAATAAACAAAATTAATAGTAATAAAATAAAAAACGATAAGTTCGATCTGTCAAAACAGATTGCAAACTTATCGTTTTTTTATGTTATTTAATTTTAACAAGATGTTCTTGATCATTGACGACACCGTGAATGAGTGGAGAAACGGCCCCAATACTCGTTAAAGTCAAGTTATGCATTGCTCGTGAAGCCATTGTATATAAAATTCCTAGTGAACTTTCATCAGGATAATTATTTTGAGAGATATCATAAGCAATAACGGAGTCAAATTCTAATCCTTTGGCTAAATAAATTGGCATAATCAAAACACCTTTAGGAAGCGCTAAATCAGCATCTGAAAGTAAAGTTGCTTTAGTTGTACGATGAATATTTTCGGAAACCTGCTGACTTTCTGCCATATTCCGCGTCAAAATGGCCACTGTGCCATAGGTTTGTAATTCTTTCAGACAATTTTTGACAAGGGCCTGGTTAATCGTTGAAACACTGTCACGGATGATGATACTGGGTAAATCGCCATCACGATTAAATGCCTGAATTTGATCACCATCAGGCAAAAGCTTTTTTGCAAAACTAGTGATTGGATAGGTTGATCGATAGCTTCTATTTAAAGTAATTAAGTTAGCCTTTTTGACATGAAAAGCGTTCTTTAAATGAGTTAATAAGGTTTGTGGAGACTCAACATCTTTGAAAAGTGCCTGTTCACTGTCACCGAGTAGGGTGAACTTGGCATTTGGAAAGGCATGTTTAAAATAAACCATTTGGGCAAGTGAATAGTCCTGCATTTCGTCAATGAAGATGTGCTGAATTTGCCGATTGCGACCACTACCAGTTAAAAGGTCACGCATTAACAGCAGTGGTGCGCCATCCATCAAACGTAATTGATGATATTCAATTGATTGTTGAAAGGTAAATTGATTTTTTTGCCAGGTTGCTGTTGAAATTGTGTTTGGAATTTTAACTTGTTTAAGAAATTGAGCGTATTGGGAGTAAATATCCACAAAGTAATTATTGAACAAAGCGTCGTAAATGACACGAAAATGTTTGGCAGCTAACTTGCGACCTAAATAATGAATTTCATCATCGTAGCTTTCAAATGCACGTAGTTTTTTCTTACCAATTAAGTTGTTATATTCTTCATTGCTTAAATGATCAATTGTTTCATGAATCCAGTCAGCATCAGCCTCCTGATCAATACGGTTTTTTAATTGTTTAATCAATGTATTCTTGGTTTTTAAAAACCGGTCAGCTGGGTTCATTGAAGAAGGGAGATCTGTATAAATTTTTTGAATGTCCGCAGCTTTAAAAAATGGTTTTTCTTCAAACATCACATTAGTGAACTGTATTTTGTCAGGAGTTAACTCAAGTACATAGTTTTGAATAAGTTGCATAAACTCAGAACTTTCAAAAAAGTTTGTTAAGGATTGAATATCAGGTTTGGTCTGCGAGTTACGTTCATAGCGATCAAAGAGGGTTTCAACATTAAGTCCCTGGAAACGTTGTGAAAGAAAATCAGCGAGCGTGATTTGTCGCATATTGCGTTCGCCAAGACTTGGCAAAACATCTGAAATATAGCGACTGTAAAGCCGATTTGGCGAGAACAACACAATTTCATCGGCGTTTAATGACTGACGACTATGATAAAGTAAAAAGGCGATGCGTTGCAAGATGGCAGAGGTTTTTCCACTGCCAGCGACACCCTGAACGACAAGTAAATCGCTGGTTGTGTCACGAATGATGTCATTTTGTTCTTTTTGGATAGTTGCCACAATGTTAGCCATATAAGTATCATTCTGTTGACCAAGCACTTCTTGCAAAATTTCGTCGCCAACGGTTTCGTTTGTGTCAAACACGTTGGTGATTTTGCCGGATTGAATGGAAAATTGCCGTTTTTTAACTAAATCGGTTGTCATTTTTCCCGCAGGAGTCTGGTAGGAGACATTTCCGAGTGTTCCGTTGTAATAAATACTGGAGATGGGTGCACGCCAATCATAGATGAGAAAATTCTCGTGTTCATCTGCGAAGGATGCTGTTCCAATGTATAGCGGCTCCGCGGTGGTTTCACCAGGGTCTTGAATGTCAATTCGTCCAAAATAGGGAGAATTTTGAAGTTCCTTGTAGGTGGCCACTTGGCGTTTGAGAATGGTTTCATTTTCGACGGCACGAGCGACGAGGCCTTTTTGTTGTTGAACTTCGGCGTTGGTTTCGATACGGTCATCAGCTTCAAAAGTGTTGATTTTAGCATTTTGAGAATAATTGCTTTCAACGGAGCGAGTTTCAAAATGAGCTTGATTGTATAGTTGTTGGGTGTGATCGGCTTGGGTTTGGATTTTGCGAATGACGTGATCGACACGGTTTTGTTCGGATTTAATTTCATTTGAATCAACGGTGCTCAATTGCATGACTCCCTTAGTGTAAAAGCATTTTAATGTTCTGATATTCTAGGCTGTTTGAAGGAAAAAGTCAAGAATAGTGAACGAAGCAAATCGGTAGGTTTTGAACTATAAGCAGGATTTGTGGAGTTGTGGCTCAGCGGAAAAAAGAAGTGAACGAAACAACTTGCTAGATTTAAAAAAGAGAAAGTGAAATGAAGGTAAATGCATACGGCCAAGTTACTTCAACAATCAACGCAGTGTTTAACTAATTATCACTTGCTCCTCAAACTAAAGATAGGTACAATGGGGATATTAAGTTCAATGAAGAAATAAAGTAGTTTTTCATAAACAGAGAGAAATCACTTGCTGAAAGATTTCGGAAAAACGAATTGGGTTTTGGAGGACGATGAAACGGGGCACCGATAACTGCAATGAGTGGCAGACTATTCTGCAAATTAGGTGGCACCACGGTGAATTCGTCCTATTACTAGTTATTACTAGTGATGGGATTTTTTATTTACTCAAAACTAAACAAAAGGGAGTTTTAATGATGACAAAAAAACACGTAATTTTAACGGGTGATCGACCAACCGGAAAGCTGCACATTGGCCATTATGTCGGGTCATTGAAGAATCGGGTTGAATTACAAAATACGGGTAATTATGATAGTTTTATTATGATTGCAGATATGCAGGCTTTGACAGATAATGCACGTGATCCAGAAAAGATTCGTCACAGTCTCATTCAGGTAGCTTTAGATTATTTAGCGGTTGGTATTGATCCAGAAAAATCCACTATTTTAGTTCAATCACAAATTCCGGCGTTGAGTGAGTTAACGGAAACATATATGAATTTAGTGACGGTTTCACGTTTGGAAAGAAATCCAACGGTAAAAACCGAAATTAAACAAAAGAAGTTTGGTGAAAGTGTACCGGCCGGATTCTTTATTTATCCGGTTAGTCAAGCAGCTGATATTACAGCATTCAAAGCAGATACGGTACCTGTTGGCGATGACCAAGAACCTATGTTGGAACAAACTCGCGAAATTGTGCGAACATTCAATAATGTTTATGGTAAACAAATCTTGGTTGAACCAGAAGGTTATTTTCCACCTAAGGGTCTGGGAAGAATCCCTGGATTGGATGGGAATGCTAAGATGAGCAAATCACTAAATAACGCAATTTATTTGGCAGATGATGAAGATACCATTCAAAAGAAAGTAATGTCGATGTACACGGATCCAAAACACATCAAGGTTTCCGATCCCGGTCATGTTGAAGGAAATACCGTATTTACTTATTTGGATATCTTTGATGAGGACAAGGCTAAAGTTGCCGACTTGAAGGCGCAGTATCAAGCAGGCGGTTTAGGTGATGTTAAAATTAAACGTTATTTGAATGAAGTTTTGCAAAACACATTGAAACCAATTCGTGAGCGAAGGGAACAGTATGCTCAGGATATTCCTGGTGTGTATGATATTTTGAAACGTGGTAGCGAAAAGGCCAACAAAGTGGCTAATCAAACTTTGGATGAAGTACGAGATGCCATGGGAATTAACTACTTTAAATAGTAACTAAATAAGAAGAGAGACGCAAATTGCAAGAACAAGTTAGCCACCCCGCAGGCGAAGTTGCGGGGCATGTCAGAATATCTATTGAAGATTGGAATAAATGATTAAGCAATGCGAGTTTTGCGAGCGCGCGCTGCTTCAATCTGAAAAGCTTTTTCAGGTGGTTGGTACTTTAAGATACGTCGTGGTAGTTGGTTGAGACGTGCTTCAACCAGGGCAACAGTCTTAGGACTAATTGTATCTAATGAATATCCTTTAGGTAAATAACGTCTAATCATGCGGTTATGAGTTTCATTGGTTCCTCGTTCAGAAGAACTATACGGATGAGCATAATAGATATCAGCAATGCCAGTTAAAGCTTCTTCCAAGGTTGTGAACTCCGTTCCATTGTCAGCGGTAACAGATTTGATCAGATCACCAAATTCAGCACAAATCCCTTTAATGGCATAGGCTACGGAGTCAGCATCTTTGCCTTCAATCAAACGAATAAAGTCAAAACGAGTTTTACGTTCAGTGAAGGTCAATAGGACACTTTCATGGCCACTACGTTTACCAACCACGGTATCAATTTCAAAGTGGCCAAATTCATTGCGCTTGTCGACACGCTTAGGTCGTTCTTCAATACTTTTACCAATCAAACGTCGATGTTTATGCGACCAGTGATGTTTCGTACGCCGTTTGGTTTTCTCAAGCAAATCAAGATTGCGGATTTCTAATAATTTCGCATCAATATAGTTATAGAGGGTCTTAGTGCAGACCATCTCTGTACGCTTAAATAAATGATGTTTGTGGGCGAAGCCAACTGCTGCATCAGGTGACCAATGATCTTGATGGAAATGATCATCAAAGTAGGCCAAAAAATTAGTAATGTGTTTGAATCTTTGATGGTCGATGACAGTGCTGACGATTCATTTCATAACGAATTTGAGCTGTATCAGGAGCATAGATATTGAAGTACTGTTCTTTACCATTAATCTTCTTTACCTGTTGAACACAGCCACGTTTGAGTTCGTTATTGATAGTTTGATGGCAAACACCAAGTTCCGTCGCAATTTGACGAGCAGATTTGCCTGCAGCAAGCAATCCCGCAATTTTTCCACGTTCAATTGGTGTTAAATGATGACCCTTTGAGTGAGATATGGTAAGCTGTTCTTGCGCCAAGACGAAAACCTCTTTCATTGTTTAGTGTAGGAACTTCAATGATACCTGATTTTTTCGTCTTGGTGTCTTTTTATTTGACCATTTTTACAAGGTGGCTAACTTGATTATAAAATCTGCGATAAGAAGAGAGAAGTATAAGCTGTTGTGAAAACAGGACAGTTTTCATAACAACTATGACCTATACTTGCTCTCTTTTTTTATGATTGCGCTTAACATTTACGAAGTCCCGTTTGTTCCGTATACATTTGTCGCATACCTACGTAAAAACATGGTAAAATATAAACAATAAATTATCGTGATGATCGAGGTGTAAAAATGGAAAACTTAGTAATTGTGGATTTAGGTTCCAATTCGGTTAGAATGGCAATTAATGAAATTCACGAGGATGGAAGTTTTCATGAGGTTCGTCGAATCAAAGAAGACTCTCGCATCTCTGAAGGAATGGGCAGTAGTCACATTTTGCAGCAAATTGCGATGGACCGTACAGTAGCAGCCTTAAAACGATTTAAGCAGATTTATGAAAGTTATCCTAATCGAACCGTACGGGGGATTACCACGGCAGCCGTTCGTGTGGCGCGTAATCAAGCTGAATTTTTAAAACGTGTTCAGGATGAAATTGGCATTCAGTTAGATGTTTTGTCTGGCAATGATGAAGCTTACTATGATTATTTAGGCGTTATGAACTCGCTAGAAGTCAGCGATTGTTTAATTCTGGACACTGGTGGTGCCAGTTGCGAACTAATTCACGTAAAGAATGGTAAACCCCGTAATTTAATTAGTGTACCATTTGGTGCTGTAAGTCTGTCTGAACGGTTCCATTTAAATAATGTGGTTCGTGCAGATCGTCTCTTTGCAGCGCAAAATTTTGTAAACAAACAGTTTCGAGATATTTGGTGGATCATGGACGCGGTACAGTTGCCCATTATTTTGCTGGGTGGGGCTAACCGCACATTGGCTCGCATGAACCGACAACATCAAGGAATGCTCCGTGTGGATAATATTCATGGTTATCGTTTGAAAACAGAAGTTGTAAATAAAACTTTTCGAGCATTATTGTCACGAAATTTAGTTAATCGAAAAAAGATGCCAGGATTAGAAACGCAGCGTGCCGACATCATTATTGGTGGTATTTTACCATTGGTTATGCTGCTTCAAATGTTAGATGCGGATCGCGTAATTTTTTCAGAAAGTGGTGTTCGTGAGGGCATTATTTCTGAGTATGTTCAGCACAGATAAAGCAAATAAAAATCAAAAAGCGGGAAAGCACATTTAAAAAATGAGTTTCACCGCATTTTTTTGATTTTAGGAGAAATAATTCATGAACTTAACACCTTTTTATAAACAAAATTATGAACAACGGCTGGCAATGTTGAAAGAAAAACTGGGTTTAACTGATGTCGATGAAGCTTTGATTACTGGAAAAACGGCGACACTTGGTAATCAAACTATCGAGAATTATTTGATGGATTTTTCAATACCAGAAGGCGTTGCCGTTAATTTCAAAATTAATGGTAAAGAAAAAGTAGTCCCAATGGCAACAGAGGAACCTTCCGTGATCGCAGCTGCCAGCAATGGCGCTAAAATAATAGCAGCGGGGGGAGGGATCCAAGCTTCAACTACCGAACGGTTGATGATGGGACAAGTTTTAATGGCAAATGTTCAGAAACCAGTTCAATTGACGCAGCGCTTGTTGCAGTACAAACCAGAAATTTTACAAACGGCAAATGATGCTCATCCTTCAATTGTAAAACGTGGTGGTGGCGCAAAAAAAATCCGTGTGAGAAAATTAGCACATCAATTTATTTCGTTAGATATTTTTATTGATACAAAAGAGGCCATGGGCGCTAATATGATTAATGCCATGTTGGAGGCTGTCGCAAAGCTTTTAAAGGTCAAGTTGGGGCAAACCAGTTTGATGGCTATTTTAAGTAATTTAGCTGATGAATGTTTAGCAACGGCAACCTGCCGAATTCCAGTGAAGGTTTTGACCACAAAGCAACTGAATGGTAAGGAAGTAGCACAGCGCATAGTTCTCGCTAGTGAGGCAGCTCAGGTAGATCCTTATCGGGCGGCAACGCACAACAAAGGAATCATGAATGGCATAGATGTGGTAGTAATGGCTTCTGGAAACGATTGGCGTGCAATCGAAAGTAGTGTTCATGCATATGCTGCTCGAGATGGTCACTATCGGGGATTAAGTTGTTGGCAAATTGAAAATGATTTTTTGATAGGAAACTTAACACTACCTTTACCGGTGGGGTTTGTTGGTGGATCAATTAAACTCAATCAAAAAGCGCAACTCAATCATCGAATTTTGCAGGTAAGTACAGCAAAAGAATTAGAAGAAGTTTTGGTAAGCGTTGGACTAGCGCAGAATTTGGCGGCCTTAAAAGCCTTAGTTTCAGAGGGAATTCAGCGTGGTCATATGCATTTGCAAGCAAAATCACTATTGTTAAGTGTAGGTGCAACAACAGCGGAGTTAGCAGATGCACAAGCAAAATTAGAAAGTGCACCTGTAATAGACCAACAAACAGCACGGCAGATTTTAAAAGAGTTGCGAGGAGAAAATAATGAGTGACATTAAACTTAATAGTGAAGTAAAAGAGTTATTAGATGAAGTTAATGAGAAAATTTCTGGGGAAGTGACATTTGATTATGGCACAGAGAAATCTGGGTATGTCCGGTATGATCAATCCTATCAAAGTTGGCAAAACGGCGACTTAATCATTCATGTTAAAGATATTACAGCACCGAATTATACGGTTTCACATGAATTACGACATGCATTATTGGATGCAACTGGCTATCCGATGATTTCTTTTAATTTAACAAGTGGGCACCAGGACTTTGACGAGCAATTAATGATTGTGACGACCACTTTATACGATACAGTTACTCATTTGAATATTTATAATTGGCAAAAAAGCCATGGCCTATTGACTAATGAAGTTCAGACTGAATATTTAAAAGGAGTTCAACAGACCATCAAACCTGAAGAAAAAGGCAAAATGGATGGCATGATGCATTTACGATTACTCACACTTTTGGATGCGTTAGTCTTCTATGGTAATGATTTTGATAAAGTTGCTGATCAATTTCAGCTTGACTATCCAATCTCTTTGCAAGGCGCACAAAAGGTGTATCAAGAATTGATTCAAAAGCCAGTTGATTCACCGTTTGCACTTCGAAGGACGGTAGTTAAGGCGTTTGAAGCTTTTGATGCGCAACTTGAAAGATGGAATTTACCAACAGTAGGTGGCAAAGAATTTGTGACGTTAGGTAGTGTCTTTAGTAACCGTCAGTTACGCTTAGAAGTGCGTCAACTTTTTCAAATTTCACATTCAGAAATTCAAGATAAAGCAACTAAGCAAAGAGCTTATATCGGAATTGGGGTAACGGATCAACAAAACGCATTTGTTTTACCAACACCACCACAAAATAAATCGGAAGTATTTTTTAAACACATGTATGGTATGTCGATCAAAGATTTATTTGAGCAGTTGAACTTACCATATTCAGTTCGATAACGAGAAATCAAATAGTTTACCTAAACTTCCATTTAGCCTAAACTAAAGATAGGATCCAGATGGCGATAAGCGAGATTTTTGATTAAAGGAGATTTGAGCCATGACACGTCAAAACGTTTTTCAGCAACTTGTTAAATTGAAAAATCGAATGCGCGACTTGACGCGTTTTCAAGTTGTCATAGATTTAATCATGATTTATGCATTTTTGAGAACGGTGTTAAGTGGGACCACGGTTAATTTGTTTGGAACGGTTCTAACCCAAAATAGTGCGATGGTTGTTACTTTCTTGATTGCGATTATTGACCTGTGTTTTACACAAATTCGGAAAAATTATCGTAACGCTGGGCGTAATTTGATTGGCCATTTAGGTGGGCAGTTATCGGAAGATGAAATCTTAGTTATCAGACAGTTTGAAAGATATTAAATAAAAAAAGCAATTTCAAGTTTGTTCAATTCACGGAACAAATTGAGGTTGCTTTTTAACTTATTTGGAGACAAATGTTGGCGACTTTTTGCTGCACCGGTGATAAGAGGTGATTGGTTCGATAAGCCAAACTCATATAAAACTCGGGTTGGGGATCATCTAATAATTCTAATGTAACAACGTTAGGATTATTGATCGCCGATTCGGCCAGAAAACCAAGCCCCACGTTTTTTTCGACCATTCCCTGAATAACTTGTGGGTCATTACTTTTATAAATAATTTGTGGACGAAAATGGTTAGCATGACTGAGTTGTTTTAGAGCTTCGGCATGTACGAAGCTGCTACCAAACGTGATAAAGTCTCTATTTTTAAGATCACGGAACCAAACCTTACCTTGATGTGCCAATTCACTTTTTTTGCTGACAATGATATGAAATTTGGTTTTGGCAAAGTTTTGGCTGAACAAGCGTGCTGCATCAAAGGGTTCAACTGATCCCACCAAAGCCATATCTAGAGTTCCATTTAAAAGTAGCTTTAGTAACTCGGCGGAACCATGTTCAACAGGCACAATTTGAGTTAATAAGTTTTGTTTGGATAACTCAGCCGCAATCTTTGGAAAGTATGATTGGCTGATGACTGGTGGTAAACCTAAAATTATTTTTCCAGTGTTAATATTCCGAATTTCATTTTGAGCCACATTTACTTGATCAAGAATAATATCTGTATGTTCGGCAAGTTGTTGGCCACTCATTGTAGTGGTTAGCTTATGCTGACTGGCGTCACGAACAAACAATTGTGTTTGAAATTCGGTTTCCAAACGCTTTATGGCGGTACTAATTGTCGGTTGGCTAACGTTAAATGCCGTTGCTACACGAGAAAAATTGCGTTCTTTTACCATTGCTTGAAAGTATTCAAAGTCTTTAATATTCATAAACTGCCTCTGATTGTTTCTTAAGTTTTTGAATAAATTGAAATAGCTAACTACGAGTGATTGAAACTTTAAAATCATCATAGTTAGCTTTTTAATTCAGAGTTAAATAGCAACACTAAATTTTTAATAACCAAAAAGAATAATCAAACTAGTCTTGATTATTGATTCTTTTCAGGCATTACCCATGCAGCCACCAAATATAAGATAATGCATGGGATAAAACCGGGAATTGAAATAGCTGCATAAATCACGCGTAATAGTGTTTTATCAACACCTAGATATTCTGCAAAGCCACCAATCACGCCAGCAATCATTTTATCTGAAGATTTTGTAAGTTTTTTTGTCATGTTGAACCCTCCCCTTTTGACAAAGACTTTTACCACTTTTATTATAACTTTTTGGACTATTAAATTCTATTCAAAAGTACTAAAAAATTATAAAGACGATAAACCGCGTACCTTTGCCGTTTTAACTAACAACTATTAATATTCTTAATACTTTCTTACAGATTTGACTATAGTTTTCCTAAGCATGTAGACTAGCTTGCGTTGATACAAAAAGTAAGTAATTGGAGGTTATTAATATGACAAAGAGTCCAGTAGAAATTTTAAACAATCCTTTTTTAAATAAAGGAACAGCATTTACCGAAAAAGAACGTCAATCACTTGGTTTGGTTGGGTTACTACCACCTTATGTACAAACATTAGATGAGCAGGCTACCCAAACGTATGCCCAGTTTCAGAGTAAAACAAGTGATTTAGAAAAGAGAATTTTCTTGATGGAAATTTTCAATGAAAATCGCGTTTTATTTTATAAGTTATTCAGTCAGCATGTCGTTGAGTTTATGCCAATCGTTTATGATCCAACGATTGCAGACACTATCGAAAACTATAGTGAATTATTTATTCAATCACAAAATGCAGTTTTCTTGTCAATTGACGATCCAGATAGCATGAAAGCTTCATTAAAGAATGCAGCTGACGGCCGTGACATTCGTTTAATTGTGGTTACTGATGCGGAAGGAATCTTGGGCATTGGTGATTGGGGAACAAACGGTGTTGATATTTCCGTTGGTAAGTTGATGGTTTACACAGCTGCAGCTGGAATTGATCCAAGTCAAGTGATGCCAGTTGTACTTGATGTAGGAACTAACAACCAAGATCTATTGAAGAATCCAATGTATCTTGGCAATCGTCACGAACGCGTTACAGGTGACCGTTATTATGAATTTGTTGATCAATTTGTAAAAACTGCTGAAGATTTGTTCCCTAAGTTATACCTTCACTTTGAAGACTTTGGCCGTGGTAACGCAGCTAATATTTTAAATAAGTATAAGGATCAAATCACCACGTTCAATGATGATATTCAGGGAACTGGAATTATTGTTTTGGCAGGGATTCTTGGTGCTTTAAATGTTTCTAAACAAAAAATGACCGATCAAGTTTATCTATCATTTGGTGCTGGAACTGCTGGTGCAGGAATTACAAAACGAATTTACGATGAATTTTTGCAACAAGGTTTATCAGAGGCAGAAGCTAAAAAACATTTCTATTTAGTTGATAAGCAAGGCTTGTTATTTGATGATGATGAAACATTGACACCAGAGCAAAAACCATTTGCGCGTTCCCGCTCGGAATTTGCGAACGCTGACGAGTTAACAACCTTAGAAGCTGCTGTTAAAGCTGTTCACCCAACTATTTTGGTAGGAACTTCAACACAACCTGGAACCTTTACAGAAGCCATCGTGAAAGAAATGGCTGCTCATACAGAGCGTCCAATTATTTTCCCATTATCAAATCCAACTAAACTTGCAGAAGCAAAAGCAGAAGATTTGATCAAATGGAGTGATGGAAAGGCGCTTGTAGCTACTGGTATTCCAGCTGCTGATGTGGAATATAAGGGTGTTAGTTACCAGATTGGCCAAGCCAACAATGCGTTAGTATATCCTGGTTTAGGTTTAGGTGTGATTGCTTCAACTGCTAAAGTTTTAAATGATGAGATGATTTCAAAGGCTGCCCATTCCTTAGGTGGAATTGTTGATGGTAGTAAACCAGGAGCTGCAGTTTTACCTCCTGTTTCTAAACTTGACCAATTCTCATACACGGTTGCTAAGGCCGTAGCGCAAAGTGCGGTTGATCAAAAACTAAATAAAGAATCCATTTCAGATGTTGATAAGACAATTACCGACATGAAATGGGAACCAAAATATTAAACAGTTTGAATAATCATTTTTAAGTTAATTGAAGGTATAACGTATAAATTGTTTTATAATTGGCAACCTAAAGTAGTTTAGCAAATAGGGGGCTATATCTTGTCAGATTATCGAATAGAAGAGGATACCTTGGGGCCTGTTAAAGTCCCAGTAGATGCACTGTGGGGAGCTCAAACACAGAGAAGCCTACAGAATTTCTCTACTGGTGAAAAAATGCCTCTGGTACTGATTAAAGTGCTACTTCAACTGAAAAAAGCAGCAGCCGTTGCCAATAAGGATGCAGGAGAAATTTCTTCAGAAAAAGCGACTTTAATTGTTACGGCAATAAATCAGTTACTTAGTCTGGATGATGATCAGTTGCGAAAAAATTTTCCGTTGGTTGTTTATCAAACTGGTTCGGGTACGCAGACTAATATGAATGTAAATGAAGTTGTGGCAAACATGGCTAAGAGACTGAATTCAAAAGTTGAAATTTTGCCTAACGATGATGTTAATCATGGTCAAAGCTCAAATGATATTTTTCCAACAGCAATGAATATTACTGCGGCGTTTTCAATTGAAAAATTGGAGAATGCAGTGCAGCATTTAATTGATAAATTAGCTGCTAAACAAAAAGAATTTTGGCGAGTTGTCAAAATTGGTCGAACACATTTACAGGATGCCACACCAATAACTTTTGGCCAGGAAATTAGTGGTTGGAAGAGTATGTTGGAGCACGATTTGAGTTACTTAAAAGAGCTAAGTGGTACGTTAAATGAGTTAGCAATCGGTGGTACAGCAGTTGGTACGGGACTGAATGCAGCACCTCATTTTGCAGAACAGGTTGCGCAAAAAATGAGTGCCGTTTATGGAATCGACTTCACGGCTGATACCAATAAGTTTTATGGATTGGCTGCGCATTCCAGCTTGAATGTTGTTCATGGAGCTATGAAGACCTTAGCAAGCGATTTAATAAAGATTGCTAATGATGTGCGTTTCTTAGCGAGTGGGCCTCGAGCAGGCTATGGCGAAATAAGGATTCCGGCTAATGAACCAGGTTCATCAATTATGCCGGGTAAAGTGAATCCCACCCAGGCAGAGGCCATTACAATGGCAGCCGTTCGCGTAATTGGAAATGACGTTGTGATTTCGTTAGCAGCTAGTCAAGGAAATTTTGAAATGAATGTCTATAAGCCAGTGATTATCAGTACTTTTCTTGAATCTGCAACCCTATTGACTGGAACAATGACTAATTTTACTGATTTAATGATTGCTGGATTGACGGTTAATCCGGATCGAATGAAAGAATTGGTTGATCGTTCTTTGATGATGGTAACGGCTTTATCTCCGCATATTGGTTACCATGCTAGTGCCAAAATTGCCCAACAGGCTCAAAAAGATGGTAGTACATTACGTCAGACCGCAATCCAGTCGGGAGAAGTCACGGCTAAACAGTATGATGCGTGGGTTGATCCGGTAAAAATGACAGGAATTAATAAGCAACAAAAATAAATTTTAAACTCAAATAAAAAAATAAAATTAGATTTCCTAAGTGAAAGAAGGTTTATCATGGCTTTTATAACTTCCGTTGAAAGCATTGTAACAATTTTACTAATGATGGCCCTAGGTTATTTACTTCGCCGAATTGGCTGGTTTGATGATAACTTTAGTGGTAGTATTTCAAAATTAATTATGAATGTGGCATTACCAGCGTCAATTTTTGTGTCGGTAATGAAGTATTTAACTCTACACAAATTGATTAGCCTCTCAAGCGGATTAATTTATTCGTTTGGCAGCGTCATTATTGGGTATATTATTGCTTGGCTAGCTGTTAAGGTTTTGCGTGTACGTCCGGGACGTCGTGGAATTTTCATGAATACAGTTGTGAATGCAAACACAATTTTTATTGGTTTGCCATTGAATATTGCTTTGTTTGGTTCGATTAGTTTGCCATATTTCTTAGTTTATTATGTGACTAATACGGTTTCGACTTGGGCATTTGGTGTATTCTTGATCTCAAATGATGATCCAACGAAGAAAAAGGGTGAAAAAGGTTCTGGTAATTTTAACTGGAAGAAACTTTTGCCACCACCATTGTTAGGATTCTTGGTTGCGTTGGTTTGGTTGGTTTTGAGTTTGCCGGTGCCTGATTGGGCAAATAACACGTTGTCTTATGTCGGTAATTTGGTTACACCGCTATCATTGATTTATATTGGAATTGTGTTGGCGGATGCTGGATTGAAGAGTATTAAGTTTGATAGGGATACGATTTTTGCGTTGTTGGGTCGTTTTGTGTTGTCACCGATTGTGATCACGATGTTGATTATGTGGGGTGCAAGTATGGGGCATGCAATTCCAACGATGGAAATGCAGACGTTGATAGTGCAGGCGGCGGCTCCAGGTTTGGCGGTAATGCCAATTTTGGCGAATGAATCGCATGGAGATGTGGAGTACGCGACAAACTTGGTGACGACGAGTACGATTCTCTTTATTGTGGTGGTACCGATTGTGATGAGTTTGATTCAGTTTGTATAAAAAAGCAGAGTGTTCAAGAGAGCGAATAGCTTCTGAGCATAGCTTAAGAGCCCCAATGATTCGGTTTAGGAATCGTTGGGGTTCTGTAGCTAAGCGGAGGAAGCTGCTCTCTTGAACACGTTTCGGCTATAAAAATAGAACACTTTACCATCTAAAAATAAAAAAGCATTCAAAAATAGTCGGCCCTGACACTTGTAACGTCGGAGCAGACTATTTTTTGAACCCTAAAGTTGTGATAGACTAGGCTTAAAATATCAACAAATTGAGGCGTAAAAATTGATTACAATTGGACTCACAACCTGGACGGATCATCCGGCACTTATAAATCATGAAGATCGAAAAGTTGAATTAACTGAATATGCAGGCTATTTTCCAGTTGTAGAAGTGGACACTTCATTTTATGGCGTGCCAAGGGTATCAACAGTAGAGAATTGGCAAAAATCAGTTCCAGAAAAATTTCAATTTATCATTAAAGCAAATAAACTAATGACTTTACACGACGGTGCAGATGTTGATGAGTACCTATCGGATGAACATCGTCTTGTGTTTACCGAGTTTCGCAAAATGGTCCGCCCGTTAGTTAAAAAAGATCAACTAAAAACGGTTTTATTTCAATTTCCACCTTATTTTAATTGTGAGATGAATAATATTCGTTATTTGCGGGATGTGCGGGTACTAATGAGTGATTTGCCGATTGCCGTGGAATTTCGTAATCCAAGTTGGTATGACCCGGCCGTTCGTGATGAAACCATGCTTTATTTAAAAAAATTAGGTATGAGTCATGTGGCGGTTGATGAACCGAGTTCGGTACCCAATGGTGTTCCATTAGTTGAGACAGTGACAAATCAAAATTTGGCTGTGCTCCGATTACACGGACAAAACGCTAAAGGTTGGGTTGAAAAAGGACCAGACTGGCGGAAAAAACGGACTTTGTATAAGTATTCTGAAGCAGAACTGCAAACCTTCGCGAAATTAGCTCAAAAATTAGAATTACAAGCAGAAGAAGTTTGTATAATCTTTAATAATAATGGCGGTAGAGATGCGGCTGGAAATGCACTCAGATTGAAAGAAATATTGGGAATCAATTTTGATGGTTTGGGACCATTACAACTCGGACTATTTTAATGACGTAAAAAAATAAGTTACTGCGAATTAAACGGATGAAACAGCCTTTGCGTAGCGTTTCATTGTGATATACTTAAAGTTAAAACATTCTAAATTAAAATTATCAATATAAACTAAAAATATTGGAACTAGGAAGGAAATCTTCAATGGCAGACAAACCTACTTACTATATAACAACACCAATTTATTATCCGTCGGGAAAGCTACATATCGGGAACTCATACACAACAATTGCGTGTGATGCAGAGGCCCGGTTTCAACGATTAGAAGGAAAGGATGTTTTCTTCTTAACGGGAACTGACGAACATGGCTTGAAAATCGAACAAAAAGCAGAAGCCTTAAATACAACTCCTAAAGCATACGTAGATGGTATGGCAGATGGTATTAAAAAGCTTTGGAAACTTTTGGATATTTCCAATACAAAGTTTATTCGGACAACCGATGATTATCATGAAAAAGCCGTTCAAGAAATCTTCCAAAAATTAGAAGATAGTGGTGACATCTATTTAGGTGAATACGAAGGCTGGTATTCTGTTTCAGATGAAGAGTATTTCACCGAAACACAATTAGCAGAAGTTTACCGTGATGAAAATGGTAAGGTAATTGGTGGTAAGGCACCATCTGGTCATGAGGTTCAAAAAGTTAAAGAAGAATCTTATTTCTTCAAAATGAGTAAGTATGCCGACTGGTTGTTGCAATATTATAAGGAGCATCCAGACTTTATTCAACCTGCAACGCGAATGAATGAAATGATTAATAACTTTATCAAACCTGGTTTGGAAGACTTAGCTGTTTCACGAACCACCTTCAATTGGGGAGTAAAAGTTAAAAACAATCCTAAACATGTGGTTTATGTTTGGATTGATGCGTTGTCAAACTATATTACGGCGTTAGGCTATGGCAGTGCTGATCAGAGTAATTTTGATAAGTATTGGCCAGCAGATGTTCATATGGTAGGTAAAGAAATTGTGCGTTTCCACACGATTTATTGGCCAATTATGTTGCATGCGCTTGGTTTACAACTACCCAAACACGTTGTGGGTCATGGCTGGTTGTTGATGAAAGACGGTAAAATGTCTAAATCTAAGGGAAATGTTATTTATCCTGAAACTTTGGTAAAACGTTATGGCTTGGATGCTCTACGTTATTATCTATTAAAAGCAATGCCATATGGTAACGATGGGGTATTTACGCCTGAAGATTTCGTAGACAAAATTAATTACGATTTAGCTAATGATCTTGGTAACTTGTTGAACCGTACAGTAGCAATGATCAACAAGTATGAAGGTGGCGTTATCCCAACCTTCAAGTCCGGTGTAACAGCCTTTGATGAGAATTTAGAGAGCACCGCTGCAACTGTTATTGCAAACTATCGAGAATTAATGAACTCGTTACACTTTTCTGACGCACTTTCTGAAATCTGGAAATTAGTTAGTCGCTCGAATAAATATATTGATGAAACACAACCATGGGTATTAGCTAAAAGTGACGATGCAAGTGATCAAGTAAAGTTGGGCAGTGTGATGAACCATTTGGCAGAGAGCTTACGTTTGTTGGCTCATTTACTTCAACCAATCTTGACTCAAGCACCTACTAAAATTTTAGATCAATTAGGATTAGCGGCACAAACAGTTAATTTAGCTGATTTGAAATTTGGTACTATTCCTGCCGGAACTAAGGTTGTGGCAAAGGGAACACCAATTTTCCCTCGATTGGATGCTAAAGAAGAAGTTGAATTTATCAAGGCTCAGATGACCAAAACAGACAAGAAAAAGGGACGAGCTGCAATGGAAGAAGCTAAAAAGGCAGTTCAAACTGAAAACGAAGCTGAACTTAATTTAACTAAGAAACCAATTCGAATTGAAGCTTTTGATAAAGTTGAACTTAAAGTTGCTGAAATTAAGTCGGTTGACCATGTTCAAGGTGCTGATAAACTTTTGAAATTCAAGCTAGATGCTGGAGATAAGGGCGACCGTCAAATTCTGTCTGGAATTGCAGAATATTATCCAGATCCAAGTGTTTTAGTGGGTAAAAAAGTTTTGATTGTGGCTAACTTAAAACCCCGTAAAATGCGTGGTGAACTTAGTCAAGGCATGTTGCTATCAGCTGAACATGATGGTCATATTCAAGTTGTCGAAGTTCCAACTAGTTTAGTAAATGGTTCCGGAGTCGAATAAGTTAGTTTTATAAGAACACGATGATATTGTAAAAACCAATCTAAGACTAAGTGAACAGTTAGCGGCGTCTTGGGTTGGTTTTTGATAGTTGGAGGTAACTATGCAATTATTTGATTCACATACCCATTTAAATGATCCAGCTTTTTTGGGACATGAAAAAGCTTATCTCGAGCATGCACATAAACTAGGTGTTGAAAAGATGGCGATGGTGGGTTCAAATGCCGAGTTTAATGCGTCTGCAATCAAACTGGCTCATCAATATGATGATGTTTACGCAGTAGTTGGCTGGCATCCAGAAGATTCTAAATATTTCCATGAAACGCAAGCAGAAGTTTTACGGAATCAATTACAAGATTCTAAGGTAGTAGCTCTTGGTGAAATTGGATTGGATTATTATGAGACAAATTCACCTCGAAAAATTCAGCGTCGTGTCTTTGAAGAACAACTTGAATTGGCTAGTAAATTTCATATACCAGTTGCTATTCATAATCGTGACGCTTTTGAAGATACGTATGCCATCTTGAAGAATGCACATGTAGAAAATTTTGGCGGTGTCATGCATAGTTTTAATGGTGATCCTGAGTGGCTAAACAAATTTCTAGAGTTGGGGATGCATATCTCTTACAGTGGTGTGGCCAGCTTTAACTCGGCACATGATGTTCATAAATCAGTTCAGGCAACACCGGCAGATCGCATTATGGCGGAAACGGACGCCCCTTATCTAGCACCAATTCCCTTTCGGGGGAAACAAAACGAACCTGCTTACACGTTGTATGTGGTTGAAGCTTTAGCCCGTCTACGTGATGAGGATCCTGATGTGACAGGAAAGGCAACCTACGAAAATGCCAAACAATTTTATAAGGTAAATGATGATGAAAAAAATTAAAGAAGTTATTGTTGTTGAAGGTAAGGATGACACGGTACGCATAAAAAAAGCTGTGAATGCAGATACGTTGGAAACACGAGGTTCTGCCATTTCTGAGGAAACGATCGAACAAATTCGGCGTTTACAAGCAGAACGGGGTGTAATTGTGTTTACTGATCCTGATTTTTCGGGTGAGAAAATTCGTAAGACCATTTCGGCTGAAGTCCCTGAAGTTAAACATGCATTTTTGGCCAGAAAAGATGCTGTGCCAAGTAAAAAAGGAAGTTTAGGTGTAGAACACGCAACACCTGAAGTGATTCGCGAAGCGCTAGGTAAAGTGTACACGGAAGCTGCTGATGCGCCGTTGCAAATTACGAGGGATGATTTACTGGATGCAGATCTAATTGCAGGAACGCATGCAAAACAACGCCGTATGGAGTTATGCGAGCTCTTGAATATTGGATATGTTAACGGTAAACAATTAGTTAAGAGGTTACAGTTGTTTCAAATAAGTCGTAAAGCCTTTCAAGCTGCTGTTGACCAATTAGATCAAAAATAGGGAGAAAAAATGACAGAACACATAGATATTGCGGATCCAATTCGAACGCGGGCAATTTTAGAACGTTATCGATTAAATGCCAAAAAGAGTTTGGGCCAAAATTTTTTGACGCGACCACAAATCCTAAAAGATATTGTGGCAGCTGCTGACATTTCTGATGCGGACGATGTGATTGAAGTTGGCCCAGGAATTGGTGCGCTGACGGAGCAACTGGCTCGTCATGCACACCATGTTTTGGCGTTTGAAATTGACGAAAATTTACTTGATGTTTTGGATGAAACTCTGGATCCCTACGAAAATATCACGATTGTGAATGCGGATATTTTGAAGGTTGATTTACCCAAAGTTGTGGCAGAAAATTTGGATGGTAACCATACCTTAAAAATTGTGGCAAATTTACCGTACTATATTACAACACCAATTCTAAAGGGGTTGTTGCAAAGTTCTTTGAAACTGGATCAAATTGTGGTGATGATGCAAAAAGAGGTTGCGGATAGACTAAATGCACAGCCTGGCAATAAAGAATATGGTTCATTGAGTGTGGCGGTACAGCTTGATATGAATGTGAATGTAGAATTTGAGGTGCCAAGAACGGCTTTTATGCCACAGCCTAATGTGGATTCGGCGATTGTGAAGTTAACCAAAAGGGAGCCGTGGCCAGTGCAACCCAATTCACGAGATGCGTTTTTTAAGACGGTGCATGCTTGTTTTGCGCACCGAAGAAAGACGTTGTGGAACAACTTATTGGGTATGTATGGTAAGACGCCGGAAGTGAAAGAAAGTTTAACTAAGGTGTTAGAGAAACTGAGTATTAAACCAGGAATAAGACCAGAAAGATTGACGGTTGTTGATTTTATAAGGTTGACGAATGAATTAGAAAAGTGAGCGAGGCAAGTCGATAGAAGGGCAAACCTAAGGTCAACGGATGCGGGATCGCGATCCCGCGGGAGTTGGGCTTAGGTTTGCCCTTCTGACTTGCCGAGCTGTCCTAGGGCATGAGAAAGAAAAAAAGAGAAGAGACGGATGCGGGATCGCGATCCCGCGGGAGTTGGCCATAGGTTTTCCCTTCAGACTTGCCGAGCTGTCCTAGGGCATGAGAAAGAAAAAAGGAGAAGAGACGGATGCGGGATCGCGATCCCGCGGGAGTTGGCCATAGGTTTGCCCTTCAGACTTGCCGAGCTGTCCTAGGGCATGAGAAAGAAAAAAGGAGAAGAGACGGATGCGGGATCGCGATCCCGCGAGAGTTGGGCTTAGGTTTGCCCTTCAGACTTGCCGAGCTGTCCTAGAAGTAACAATAAAACATGTTGTTTTAAAAATAGCGGTTGCAGCTCACTGAACGTTGTGGTATAATTTGCGTTTTTTGTGAAACTATGTTACAATGTTTCACATGGGAAGGTGAAGCCAATGCCAAACACACTAGCCACAATTAAGTCAAAGCTAGACAACAAAGTTGGAGAAGAAATGATGGTTGTTGCCCAAGCTGGTCGTAAGAAGATTACGAAGCGTCATGGAATTCTCCACAAAACTTATCCAGCGGTTTTCGTGGTTGATTTAGATCAGGATGAAAATTCTTTCGAACGAGTATCATACAGTTATACTGATATTCTAACTAAGAACATCGAAATCGCATTTGAAGATTAAAAATAATCGGACCGCGAAGGTCTTTTTATTTTGTCTAAATTTAATTAGTCCCTTTGGAGAAAGTAAGATTAGATAAAAAAATTGAGCTTTTTATGCAACACTGGTACTTTACCGTTTTTTTAAGTATAATTGTGATAAAATACAGGATTAATAAACAAGGTGATTGCATGGAGACAACGGAAAAAGCCCCGGCCAAACTAAATTTGTTTTTGGATACCCCATATAATCATGCGGATGGGCTTCAAGAGTGGAACATGGTAATGACCTCGGTGGATCTTGCCGACTACGTTAAAATTGAAACAAAACCTGGGAAACACGCTATTAGTGTGCATACAGATACCGGGTTTTTACCAAATGACAGTCGTAATTTGGCCTATCAAGCGGCAAAATTATTGCAACATGAATTTCATGTGCAGGCAGGTGCAAAAATTCGAATTAAAAAAAATATTCCTGTTGCGGCAGGAATGGGCGGTGGTTCATCAGATGCTGCTGCGGTTTTACGTGGTTTAAATAATTTATGGAATCTTGGTGTTTCTAAAAAACAGTTGGCAGAGTTGGGTTTGCAGATTGATTCTGATGTGCCTTACTGTGTGTATAGTCAAACGGCCTATGTTTATGGAAAAGGCGAAAGGATTCAGCTTTTAAGACAACTACCGGCAATGTACTTTGTGATTGCTAAACCTAAGCTGAGTGTTTCAACACCAAAAATCTTGAGACAGATTGATCATAAAAGTTTAGACCATTTGGAAATCGAGGGCATTTTAGACGCCATTAAGCAGAATGATTTTACAAAAATCTGTGCGAATGTGGGAAATGTTCTTGAACCGGTGACCGGACAGATGCATCCTCAAATTCTTCAGTTAAAGGACCGGATGCTTCGTTATGGTGCTGAAGCAGCACAAATGAGCGGTACAGGGCCGACCGTATTTGGAATTTGTCGCAAAGAAAGTCGTGCTCAGCATTTAGTGAATAGTTTGAAAGGATTTTGTCCTGAAGTTTATCTTGTGAGACCGGTAAATTAAAAAGAGAATTGCCAATGAATTTAAATTGGTCAATTCTCTATTTTTTAAGCTAATAATGCGGAAATGCCAAGGCCGATAAAGATTAAGCCAAAAAAGATACTGTACCAAATTGCAAATGGCATAAATAGAGATGAGTGACTATTCATACTGACACGTAATGTTTTCCAACTCTTGTGAACACTGTAAAACTGAAACAAACCAATCAAGATAGCTACTACACCAATTATGAGGTTAGCATTCATCACAATCGCCTTCATTCAAGTTTACAAATCTAATTAAACAATTATTTCCACATTATTAACCAAAGTATAGCATCGATATCAGCCTTTTGCAAACGCTTTCAGCTTCGACTGATTGTTTAATAATAACTTCTGAAAATCATAAATAAGAGTCCGGTGCCAATCAGAATCACCAGAAGCATTAGACCAAGGTTTAGCCAAGAAAAATGACGTGATAAATACATTGATCCACCGGCCAAACTTAAACTAACGGCAATTAAGATAATGATCAGCGAAATTGGAAACCCAAATTTATAGAGAAAATAGGCCATAATCACATAGCCAAACAGATACTGAATGAGCATAAATTGGTTATTAGGTCGCTTCATCTAAATTTACCCTCCCATACATTGTTGTACCCTAAATATACAGCAAAATGGAAAAATACATGAGTGCGGCGCCTACCAAAACTAAAATATGCCACCAAACATGGACATATTTTACGTGAGGAATGTTGTAAATTAAACCACCTAAGGAAAAAGCAATGCCACCGGCTACAAGCAGGCTGATTCCAACAATACCTAAGCTTTCATAGAGCTGTTTTGCACCCACTAGGCATAACCACCCCATTAGTACATAAATCAAAGTTTCAATTTTTTTGAATTTTCCAACCGCAAAAAATTGAAAAATAATTCCGGAAATGGCTAATAACCAAATAACAATACATAAAACAATTCCTAAGGCGCCACGAATTGCCAACAAACAGTATGGCGTGTAGGTACCAGCAATTAAAAAATTAATACTATCATGATCTAATATTTGGAAGACATGACTAGCTCTTGTGAAATAGAGACTATGAAACATAGTAGAAGAAAAGAATAGGACCAAAAGGCTGATGCTGTAGATGGTGTATGCGACTATATCGAGTGGTTTGCCAAGTCCAATTCCTTTTATTAATAGCAAAACGGTTCCAGCGATACTTAAAAAGAAGCCTAAACCATGTGTAATGGCACTCCAAATTTCGTTTAGTAATTGGCTGTGATGCATAGAAAGGGGATTCTTTAGATTAGTTGTTGGTTTCAATGTGCATTCCTCCACTTCAACTAGATATTATATACTAATTATCTAGTTTTTAAAACTAGATGATATCAAAAACTTGTAAATTACCTAATTTTTCTGAAAATGGTATGATATTAGAAAGAGTAAAGTAAAGAGGGAAATCATGGCAAAGCGTTCGAATACTAAACAAAAAATTGTGCTGGCCTTATTTGAATTAATGAAGACCCGCTCAGTAGATGAAGTGACAGTTAGCGATATTTGTAAACAGGCGTCTGTATCGCGGATGTCATATTATCGAAGTTTTAAATCAAAACAACAGATCTTGGAATACCAATTTGATGAAGTGTTTCAAGAATTCTTTAGCTACCTTCAGGTGATGAACAATCATGACATGACGGCTTTTTTGGATGCCTTTTTTACGGTTATTCGTCGTCATCGGGGAACAGTAAACATTTTAATCAAGGCCGATTTAGTGGGTATTATTTTGGATAAATTGCAATTCTATATTACGGATCTTGTGGATAAGGATGTTTTAAAAATTCGGGATCGCGCATCTAAAATGTGGATTGCCTTTGTGGCAGGTGGTTTAACTCAAATGATTGTGGAGTGGGATAAAGATGATATGGTCGAGTCCAATGCCGAAATGGTCATGATTGGTCGGAAATTTTTGAAATAAAACTGAATTATTTTAGCTATTTTATCCATTCTAATAGTTGTGGCATAAGGAATTAATACTGAAAAATGAAAAGAAATTAAATAAAGCGTTTACATTTTGGAAGAATTGGTCTACAATTACTTATGGATAAAGTTTTTGTGGATCGTTACTAATTCGATTAGGCGTGACCACAAGCAGTGTAACTCATTGCTTGCGGTCATTTTTTTTTAAAAAAAGGATATGATAAAATGTTGACCATCGTTCAGATTTTTAATAACAATGTGGCCTTGATCAAGTTAAATGATAATCGGCAGGCAATTGTAAAAGGAAAAGGGATCGTCTTTCAGAAAAAGAAAGGTGACCAGGTAGACGTTAATCAAGTAGAAAAAATTTTTTATTTGGAGACCGCGGAATCTAAAGAAAATCTATATTTTTTACTTAAAGATATTCCAATTGATATTGTGACAACCACCTATGAAATAGTGGATGTTGCTCAAAAGACTTTTGGTTTTTCAGTTCTGGATTATGTTTATATCACCCTAAGTGATCATATTTATGGTGTTTATAAACGAATTCAAGCTAATGATTATCATGAAAGTTTGGTTCCAGACATGCACACAGAGTACCCGACTGAGTATGCAATTGGAAGAAAAGCCGTTGAAATAGTTTCTAACAACTTGCATATTCAATTACCCAACAGTGAGGTAAAAAGTATTGCATTACATTTCATCAATGCGCAAGGCACACCGGGAGCCGACAAACTTGATGAGTCACTGACAACAAGTGTGAATGACATTGTTCAAGAAATTTTAAATCAGAATCATATTTTACGAACCAAAGAAAACGGCAATTATTATGATCGACTGATGGTGCATTTGCAGTATTTGGTAGATCGACTAAACCAATCTGATACGCACAGTTCAGCCTTTACAGAATCCTTAGAAAACAGTCTAGAAAACTCTTATCCAAGTTCAGCTAGAATTGCTAAAGAAATTTTTGACAATTTACAAAAACAATTATCCGCAACACTTAGTGATAATGAAAAATTATATTTTATTATCCATATTCAACAACTAATTAACGAACAGCCTAAAAATACGGATATTAATGGAGGTATTCAAAATGGCAAGTAGAGAAGAAGTATCAATGGTTGGTTTTGCAATCGTCGCTTATGCAGGGGATGCAAAAACGGCATTAATGAAGGCTTTAGATCAAGCACGAGATGGAAATTTTACTAAGGCTCGTGCCCTGGTAGAAGAATCAACACAATCAATTAATGACGCACACAATGAGCAAACTAAACTGCTAAGCAAAGAAGCTGGTGGTGACGATATGGACGTTACATTTATTATGGTTCATGGGCAAGATACTTTAATGACTACCATGATGTTAAAGGATGAGGTCCAGTACTTTATTGATGAGTACGAAAGATTAGATAAAATTGAAAAGAAATTAGGAATTGAAAAAAATTGAAAATATAGTAGGAGGGTTATCTCATGAATTGGATTGTTAAACAGATTGAGAAAGCACAACCGTTTTTTCGAAAACTGTCGGCAAATATATATTTGCAAGCGGTTCGTGATGGTTTTATTTCATTAATGCCAATTATCATTTTCTCAAGTATTTTTATCCTTGTTGCAAACGTACCTAATATTTGGGGCTTTTATTGGCCAACAAATGTAAGCGATAATTTGAACAGATTTTATAATTATTCAATGGGAGTTTTGTCACTGATGGCAGCCGCAAACGTTGCGCGTGCATTAACACGAAATTTGAACGTACGGTTACCAAAAATTGATCAGATTCCAGAAGCAGCCGTTATGTTTGGTGCACAAATCAGTTTCTTACTGGTTGCCGTTGACCCATTTACTAACAAAGCAGGTGTATTGTTCTTTAATACTGCATTTATGGGTACTAAAGGTTTGATCTGTGCTTTCTTAGTTGCGTTTATTGTACCGAATATTTACTTTTTCTGTTTTAAACATCACATTACCATTAAGTTGCCTGATGCAGTCCCACAAAACATTTCGTCAGCATTTACAAATATTATTCCATTTGCATTTGCCAGCTTTTTCTTCTGGATTTTTGACATTGTATTCAGAACACTGACAAGCGCAAACTTAGCAGCTTGGATTATTCAGGTTCTTTCACCATTGTTTACAGCTGCTGATGGTTACTTTGGTTTAGCAATTGTCTATGGTGCGATGGCCTTCTTCTGGTTTATCGGAATTCAAGGACCATCCATTGTTGAACCAGCTGTTACAGCGATTTATTTAACTAATGTAGAAGCTAACTTAAAGGTATTTGAAGCTGGGGGACATGCAACTAATATTTTAGCTCAAGGTACTCAATACTTTGTTGCTACCATTGGTGGTACTGGAGCTACTCTAGTGATTACGTATATGTTTGCATTATTTGCAAAATCAAAGGAATTAAAAGCTGTTGGTCGAGCTTCGGTAATTCCAGTCTCATTCGGAGTTAACGAGCCAATTTTGTTTGGTGCTCCTTTGATTTTAAACCCAGTATTCTTCTTGCCATTTATTTTGACACCAATCTTTAACGTTTGGTTATTCAAGATTTTCGTTGATTTCTTTGGTATGAATGGGTTCATTTATAACTTGCCATGGACAACTCCAGGTCCAATTGGATTATTTATGGGAGTTGGTTTCTCGATTCAAGCATTAATTCTCATTGTCGCTATTTTGGCAATGGATGTCGTTTGTTACTACCCATTCTTCAAGGCTTACGATGTACAAAAAGTTGCAGAAGAAGCTGCAGTTGATGCTAAAAACGCTGCTGCTGGCATTTCAGCAACAACAGTTGATGCACCTGCTGAAGTGGACAGTGGTGAAATTCCAGTAAGTATGACTAAAGATAAAAAGAATCTAAATATTATGGTTATCTGTGCCGGTGGTGGTACTAGTGGTATTTTAGCCAATGCACTAAATAAGATGGCTAAAGAAAAAGATTTACCTGTTGAAGCTGCCGCGGCCGCATATGGCGCTCATGGTGATTTATTGCCTGATATGGATGTGGTCGTTCTCGCTCCTCAAATGGATGCGATGCGGGATTCACTGAAGTTAGAAACGGATAAGGCCAATGTCAAGATGATCACTACAACTGGTAAGCAGTACATTGATCTCACAAGACACGCGGATAAAGCTTTGCAATTTATTGTTGGTAAGTTAAAGGGTGAACCCGAAGATAGTCAAGAGACTACTCATACACCAACACCAACTGCATAGAAACTTATAGGAGGTAAACATGTTAAATCGAGTAAAAGCATTACCAAAGAATTTTGTTTGGGGTGGTGCGACAGCTGCCTATCAAGTTGAAGGTGCCACAAAAGTCGACGGAAAAGGTAAAACCATGTGGGATGATTATTTGAAGACCCAAGGTCGTTTTTCACCAGATCCTGCCAGTGACTTTTATCATCGGTATCCGGAAGATGTGAAACTGTCTCATAAGTATGGATTAAATGCAATTCGAGTTTCAATTGCTTGGACGCGAATTTTTCCTAATGGTTATGGTGAACCCAATCAGGCTGGCGTAAAGTATTACCATGATTTATTTAAAACTTGTATTGAAAATGGCGTGACACCGTATGTTTCTCTCCATCATTTTGATTCGCCGAAAACATTGTTCGACCAAGGAGATTGGTTAAACCGTAAAAACATTGATTATTTTGTTGATTATGCCGAATTTTGTTTTAAGGAATTTACTGAAGTTAAAAATTGGTTTACGATCAACGAATTAATTTCACTTTCGTTGTCACAATATATTGCCGGAAACTTTCCACCAAATCATCATTTTGATGTGACGAGTGCTATTCAAGCACAGCATAATGAATTGCTGGCACATGCTAGAGCAGTTAACTTGTACAAGTCACTGCATTTAGACGGACGAATTGGTTTAATTCATGTGCTTCAGCCAATTTATCCAATTACGGAAACTCCTGAAAATAAGCATGCTGCTGCTCTATACGATGCATTTATTAATCGTTTCTTGTTAGATGGGACATTCTTAGGTAAATATTCAGATGAAACAATGAGTCTGATTAATGAAATTCTAGATAAAAACGATGCTAAATTAGAGATTCAAGATGGCGACAGGGCTATTTTGAAACAAGCTGCAACTCAAAATGATTATTTTGGGATGAATTATTATCAATCACAGTTTATACAAGCCTATGATGGGCCAAGTGGCAATAAGTTTAACGGTACTGGTGATAAGGGGTCTTCTTCGTTTAGTTTCCATGGTGTAGGACAGATTGTGCAAAAACCAGGTGTGCCGACAACTGACTGGGATTGGAATATTTATCCGGAAGGCCTATACGATATCTTGAAACGAGTTTCAAAAGAGTATCCTAATTCTAAAACCATTTATATTACTGAAAATGGATTGGGATATAAAGATAAATTTGTGTCTGAAGATCAAGTGATTGACGATGAACCGCGCATTGATTATATTGATCAACATGTGGCAGCTTTATTAAAAGCACGCAGTGAAGGTGTCAATGTTCAAGGCTACTTTGTTTGGTCGCTGCAAGATCAGTTCTCGTGGGCTAATGGCTATAACAAGCGTTATGGATTATTCTATGTCGATTTCGATACTCAAAAACGTTATATTAAAAAGAGTGCAGAATGGTTTAAGGCATTAGCTGACACGATGAAATAATGTTTTTTGAGTATTTGATGTAACTTGTAATTTAAAAATAAAGCGTTTACAAAAACTGCTTATCGTGCTAATATGAATTTGTTAAAAGAATATTAGGCATTAGAAGTGGATCGTAACTATTCGATTAGGCGTAACCACGAATCTTTGATTAGAGTTTTACTCTATCATGGTTCGTGGTTTTTCTTTTGCAATTTTTTATTAATTTATTATTTACATATAGGAAGGAAGTTATATTATGAATTTCATCATTAGTAGACTTGAAAAGCATCAAGCATTTTTTGAAAAAATTTCAAAGAATATTTACTTGATGGCAATTAAAGATGGTTTTCTGGCAGCAATGCCAATTATTCTTTTTTCAAGTGTCTTTATTCTTTTAGCAAATATTCCAACTTTGATTGGAATGAATGTTCCGACAGATTTAATTAATTGGTTCAATAAGATTTATAGTTACACCATGGGTTTTGTCGGTTTGTACGTTTCTGGGACAACTGCAAAGGCCTTGACTGGTTCAATGAATCACAGAATCAAAGGTGGAAAATTTATTAACAGCACTTCCACAATGATGGCTGCAATGTGTGGATTTATGTTACTCGCAATTGGAACCACTAAAAGTGGCGCTTATCTAGGTACATATTTTGGTACTGAAGGTATTTTATCCGCGTTTGTTGCTGCGTTTGCCACAGTTAATATTTATAAGTTTTTTGTAGAACGTGATATTACAATCAAAATGCCAAAAGAAGTTCCTGGAACAATTTCACAAAACTTCCGTGATATTTTTCCGTTTGCCTTTCCCGTTTTAGCTTGTGCGATTGTTGATGTAATCGTTCGTGCAACTTTACATGTACCATTTTCAGCATTGATTGCTACATTAATTCAACCGTTGTTTAAAGGCGCTGATAGTTATGCCGGATTAGCACTGATCGAATTCTTAATTCCAATGTTCTGGTTCTTAGGTATTCATGGTCCTTCAGTTGTTAAACCAGCTTTTGAAGCTGCTTTGTATGGCAATACAACTGCTAACTTGGCCTTGTTCAAAGGTGGTCATTTTCCAGTTCATGCTTTAACTGAAAACTTTTTAAATTTCGTCGGTGAGCTTGGTGGTACTGGTGCAACCTTTGTTGTTCCTTTGATTTTCATTTTCTTAATGAGATCAAAGCAGTTAAAAGCAATTGGGAAAGCTTCTGTTATTCCAGTTATGTTTGCGGTTAATGAACCTTTACTATTTGGTGCACCAATCATCTTGAATCCTTATTTCTTTATTCCATTTGTTTTAACACCAATGATCAATGTGCTGATTGGTAAATTGTTTATTGATTTGCTTCATATGAATGGCTTTATGTATATCCTTTCGTGGGCGTTACCTGGACCGATTGGGGCGTTTATGGATACGAACTTCCAGCCAATATCCTTACTTTTGATGGTTGTCTTGTTAGTTCTTGATACATTAATCTATTTACCATTCTGTCGCGCATACGATGCCACCTTAGTTGAAAAAGAAGCTCAAGTTGATGCTCAAGAAGCAGCCGGTGCGGTTGCTACTGCTTCAGTAACGACAACTACTGATACACCTAATCCTGTAGTTGAAAATACAAATGAAACTGTTGAAACAACTGATACATCTGCAACTGTTAATGATTCAAGTGTTAGTCAAAGATTAGCTCGTGAAGTTAAAGTACTTGTTTTATGTGCAGGCGGTGGTACTAGTGAACAACTTGCTAATGCATTAACTGCAGCTGCTAAGAAATATAAAGAACCAATTGTTGCCAGTGCCGGTGCCTATGGATCTCATCATGATATTTTACCAAACTATGATATGGTTATTTTAGCACCGCAAGTAAGAACTTATTATGATGATTTAAAGAGTGATACGGATCGTCTGGGCATTAAATTAGTGGCAACAAAGGGACAGCAATATATTGCCTTAACCCGAGATCCAGAAAAAGCGTTAAATTTTGTTTTGGAAAACTTGAAAGGAACAGATTTTACCAAGTAATTGAAAATAGTTCAGACAGGAGGTGGGAAAATGCAACTGGTGATTCGTTCGGTATACAACAACAATAGTGTGTTGGTGAATTTAGGATCCGGAAAACAGGCCATTGTTTCTGGCAAAGGGATTGGATATCGAAAGCGTCCAGGTGATACGATTTCGTCGACAAATACAAGCAGTATTTTATATTTGGAAGATGAGCGCATTAAAAAACATTTTGCCACATTGCTCAAAGATGTTCCTATTGATATTGTAGTGACTGCCTTTTCGGCTATTGACATGGCTAAAAAGAATTATCATTATTCAGTTTTGAACTATATTTATGTCACCTTGACAGATCATATTTTTCAAATGTATAAGCATTTAATGAATGGAAAATATCGATCAAGCATGGTTCCGGATATCCATGAACGTTATCCAACCGAATACGCAATTGCAAAAGATGTTCTGGAAATAATCAATAAAAATCTAAATGTTCATTTTCCAGATGCGGAAGTAAAAAATATTGCATTGCATTTCATTAATGCTCAAGGAAATGATCCTGACTCTGAACCGACGGATACATTAAGTATGAAGGTAAACAGAATTGTGAATGCAGTATTCAAAGAATATAACATTAAACGGAATTTGAACAACCAAAATTATTTTGATCGCTTAATGATTCATCTTCAATATTTAGTTGAACGAGTACAAAACAAAGCGTTAGATAATCATGCTTTGAACAATAATATTGAACGAGATTTTCATCAACTTTATCCCAAATCATATGAAATCTCCGGAAAGATATGTGTACAATTAGAATCAAAACTGAATATTACTTTGAATGAAAATGAAAGGGTTTACTTTATCATTCACATTCAAAGGTTAATTCAGGAAAATGAAAATAAACCATCTTAGCAGTAATTTTTTAGATGAACGGAGGATTATGATATGGCTACAAAAGAAGAAATTTCAATGACAGGATTTGCCATTGTTGCGTACGCCGGTGATGCTAAAACCGATTTAATTGAGGCACTTCAAGAGGCTCGTAAGGGAAATTTTGAACATGCACGTTCGCTTGTAAAAGAATCTAATCAAGCAATTGTTGATGCCCATAATGAACAGACAAAATTATTAAGTAAAGAAGCAGGTGGCAGTGATATGGACGTGACCTTTATTATGGTTCACGGACAAGACACGCTGATGACCACCATGATGCTTAAAGATGAAGTCACCTTTTTCATTGATGAATATGAGCGCATTCATAGAATTGAAAGTCAACTCGGAATTGACGCACCCAAATAGCGATAAAAAAGGAGAACGATATAGAAATGACACTTTTAAAACGTGTGAAGTCGTTACCTAAAAACTTCGTGTGGGGAGGAGCTACAGCCGCTTATCAGGTTGAAGGTGCGACTAAGGTTGATGGTAAAGGCAAAACTATGTAGGACGATTACTTAAAAAAGCAAGGTCGTTTTGCGCCTGATCCAGCCAGTGATTTTTACCATTTATATCCGGAAGATATTATGCTTTCCAAAATGTATGGATTAAATGCGATTCGGTTGTCAATTTCATGGACACGTATTTTCCCAAATGGTTATGGAAAACCCAATCAAGCTGGAGTAGATTATTATCATCGTTTATTTAAATGCTGTATTGATAATGGGATAACACCATATGTTTCTTTGCATCATTTTGATTCACCCAAAACGTTGTTCGATGACGGCGATTGGTTGAATCGCAAAAATATTGATTATTTTGTTGATTATGCAGATTTCTGTTTCAAAGAGTTTTCTGAAGTGGAAAACTGGTTCACCATCAATGAACTAATTTCATTGGCATTTTCTCAATATATTCAGGGCAATTTCCTTCCGAGTCATCATTTTGATGTTTCAAGTGCCATTCAAGCTGAACATAATGAATTAGTGGCACACGCACGGGTTGTTAATTTATTTAAGGACAAAGGATATTCAGGCAGAATTGGTTTAATTCATGTCTTACAACCTGTCTATCCCTATCCTAATACACCTGAAAATGCACATGCAGCGCAATGTGAAGACGCGTTCATGAATACGTTCTTACTTGATGGGACGTTTAAAGGCGAATATCAACCTGAAACAATGAAGTTGGTCAATGAGGTATTGAAGGCCAACGATGCACAACTGAACATTGAACCGGGTGACATGGCTATCTTGAAAAAGGCGTCAACGCGCAACGACTATTTTGGAATGAATTATTATCAACCATCGTTTGTTGCGGCATATAATGGCGAGAGCACCAATACGTTTAACGGAATAGGTGAAAAAGGAACCAGTTCGTTTAAGTTTAAAGGTGTTTGTCAACACGTTAAGAATCCAGAAATTCCTACAACTGATTGGGATTGGAATATTTATCCTAAAGGCTTGTATGATATGCTCAAACGGGTTAGTGAAACCTATAGAAACTGTAAAACAATCTATATTACTGAAAATGGTCTTGGCTATAAGGATGAATACAAGGGCATTGGAAAAGTAATTGATGATGAACCACGAATTGACTTTATTGATCAACACATTGAAGCACTTCTTAAAGCGCGCAATGAAGATGTTGATGTTCAGGGATACTTCGTTTGGTCATTACAAGATCAATTCTCTTGGGCTAATGGTTATAACAAGCGTTATGGACTATTTTATGTGAACTTCGAAACCCAAGCACGAGAAATCAAAAAAAGTGCCCGGTGGTTTAAAGAATTAGCTGATACAATGCCAAATTAATATGTTTTAACAAGAAAGCTCTGGAATAAACATCTGCTGGTCTGCATAAATGTTTAGTACTAGAGCTTTTTTGATTCACTTTATAAATGTGTCAATATTTTTTCTAAATGGTAGCGCTACAGACTAATATTGATTATAATCAAGTTAGAAGACTGAAGTGAGAGGTAAACCCAATGCAATATAAAAGAATTCTGGTTCCGGTAGATGGATCGAAAAATGCTGAACTTGCTGTGACAAAGGCCGTGTTCACTGCCCAACGAAATTCGGCACATTTAGATATTATTTCTATCATCCAAACAAGCCGTTTCTTGGACGTTTATGGGCACATGGGATCTAATACAGACTATTTAGACATTACTTATCGAAAGACTAAAGAGTATGTAGAAATGCTGAAAGAGACAATTAAAGAGAAATATAATTTTGAGGATGTGTCTATTTCAGTTGAATCTGGTAACGCGGCTAAAATCATTGCGGAGGTAGCTCCTAAGGAATTTGATGATGATTTAATCATGATGGGAGCAACTGGGATGTCAGCTTTACAACGAACAATGATTGGTTCAGTGGCCGATTATGTGGTTCGAGTAGCTAAGTGCGATGTTTTATTGGTAAGAACGGATCTAACAAACCTACTAAGCTAGTAGATGATTAGAGTGTTGAAAAAGATGGTTAGTTTTTGAGCAATAACAAAAATAATCCAATGATTCGTTTTTGGAATCGTTGGATTATTTAGGTTAAGCGGAAAAAACTGTCTTTTTCAACACGTTTCGGCCACAAAAACAGCCCTCAACATCAAAAAAAGGATGCACAAGCTTAACTAACTTGTTGTCCATCCTCTTTTTTAGTTGATTGTTTTTGGTCTGAAACGTGAAAAAAAGAGCAGCTTTCTCCGTTTTGCTACGATAGGTCAACGATTCCAAGTGCGAATCATTGACCTATCTAGACAATACTCAAAAGCTAAACGCTCTTTTTCTCACTCTAATCATTTAACGTAAACTGCAACTTCATCCGTGGTTCGCCCAATGCCAACATTTGACCTAGTAACTTATTGGCATATTTCATCGCAACATCTGCCATCTGTTCATTAACAGATTCCAAATACTTTGAAACATCCTTCTGTTGTGCAGCAGCTTTGTCCGCTTGCATCTGCAAATGACGACAATCAGCAACCGTATTTTCTTCAAACAGGTTTTCCTGATCCTCATACAAACCAAAATTATGGTCACCCATTAAAGCTAAAACATTAGTGAGCCAGTACATACTTGTTGGATCACACTCGCCCGTTGTCTTTTTGTATGCTTCTGGAGTATCATTCACATTTGCATAAAATGGAATTACAGCGTTGAACGTATTAGGACCAAAGGCTAACCAGTGAACACCGGCAATCTCATCAGGAACATTTGAGCGAATTTGTAAAATATGCAATTCTTGATTTCGGTTAATACCGATTGGTCGAAATTGTTTCTTTTCATCTTCAGTGCCCGTTCCATATGGATCATAAGGTGTGTTTTGATAATGAGAACTCAAAACAAACTTCATATCTTCCACACTGATTTTCTTAGAAGTTCGGCAAATGAAAGGTAAATCCTGATCAATTGGTGAATTCTTAAATTCAGGATTAAAATATTTTTGACCATACCAAGCACGCGGATTGTTATAACGGGTGTCTTTGATCGTGGCGCTGCCAAAAATGTGACGTAAGTTTACTTGATCCCGATCTGGATTTAAATGGTTTTTTTCAATTAATTCAGGTAGATCACTAGCAAACAAAGTATCCTCAGAATCAAAGTCATATTGATCAATGTTAAAGCGGTTAGGCGCGATTACATAAGCATCATCGGGAATACGAATAGCAGCCCAATGGTGACCACCAATTGATTCAAAATACCATACTTCATCATGATCAGAAAAAGCCATGGCATTCATTTCATAAGTTCCGTACTTTTCCAAAAGTGCACCAAGACGTTGAACACCTTCACGGGCAGAATGGATATAAGGAAGAGTAATGGTAGTGATATCCTCTTCACCAATTCCGTCTTCAACAAGAGGATCAACACCCAAGATACGTGAATTGGAAGTAATCGTTTCAGTAGCTGTCATTGCAACGTTATCACTATTAATACCAGCACCAGCCCATGTGCCATGACCATCAGTAGCATCAGGCGTTGACGTATAGCGCAATGGATTGTCGGGAAGATCAATTTTAACGGGACTTAAAACAGCCTGATAGTGTTTAGGTTGATCTTCAGGTTTTACAACAACAAATTTTTGGGGATTGAGTGGACCTGCACCGTCCTCGTTACGGGCGATCATTGTGGAACCATCAATGGAAGCTTTTTTACCGACTAAAATAGTCGTACAAGAGCCTTTGATACGTTTTGTCATAAAAATATCATCTCACTTTAAGTATTTACTTAATTGTAGATTACTTGGAGGAAAAATGCGAATTGCGAATTTCAAACCATTTGAGAATTGGAATTGAACAAAAAGCACTTGTTATCGACAGATTGGGTCGGTTACAAGTGCTTTGGGTATTGATATTATAAAAATCTATTTTTTTAAAATATGACGTTCAATGCCATTGGCAACCCCATCTTCACGATTACTGGTTGAGACAAATTTGGCGTACTGTTTAACCTCTTGACTGGCATTCGCCACTGCAATCGGGAGACCGACGTGTTTAAACATTGGAATGTCGTTTTCGCCATCGCCAAAAGCAGCCAATTGATCTATTTTCAAGTGTTCTTCTTTTTGAATGTGCGCCACTGCATTGGCTTTGGTGGCACTAATAGGGGTGATTTCGATATAAGCATCTCCTGAGGTCATCACATTAAGATCCGGTAAGTCTAACTGCTTGAGATAATTCTGGAGACGGTCGAACAAGATCGGATCAAAACTCATTACCATAAATTTATATATTGTTTGAGTTAGATTAGCTGATGTCTTTTGAATAACGGGTTTTTCATGAGTAATGGCAGTTTCAGCGTCAGTTTCTTGGCAATTTTTATCTGTATACCAAGTGTGATCAGAATACCAGTTTAATGAGACTTTAGGAAAATTTTGATGAACAATCGTCATTATTTTTTTGACTGTTTGTGGATCAATTGCCTGTGAGTAGAGTTGTTGATAACCATTTGTTTGTGGTTTATAAATTAAACCACCATTAAATGCGACCTGTGTTGTTTGAAGGTTAAGTTCGTCAATTGCAAATTGCATTTCAAATGGGGCACGTGCTGAAACAAGTGAAACTGGAATCGAACTATTTTGAATAACGGAAATGTTTTTAGGACTAATGGAACCATCCGGGCTTAGTAGAGTGTTGTCCATATCTAGAAAAATATGTTGAATCATATAAAATTCACGCTTTCATCAGTATTTATTATAGTAAAGGTGACGCTTTCATAAATAAAGTGTAGCATGAAAACATTCGTAGTTGGGGTATTTTCCAAATAAAAATCAAGTTTTCAAAAAACATATAAAAAACGATTCTAAACTAGATACATTGGTTTAGAGTCGTTTTGTTAAAATTGAATTAACTATATATTTTTTTATTTCTCTGCAGCAGCTGCAGCCTGTTCCTTCTTAAGAATAGTACGATCATAATGACGAATGAATGGGTACCAAACAAGGAAAGCAACGAAGGCACAGAAAATGGATAGGACAGCACCTTCCCAACTAGCAGTAGCGAGAAAGCCACTTAGTCCAACTGGAGTAGGCCATGGTTGCTGAAGGATGATTTTGTGAACCAATCCTGTTGTTACAGCTATATAACCAACAATTCCAGATACTAACGGTGCACAGATAAATGGGATGGCCAGTTGAACGTTGTAGACGATTGGTAGTCCGAATAAAATAGGTTCGTTAATGTTAAAAATAGCTGGCACAATTTCAACTTTACCAATACTGCTAAGTTGTGCTGATTTGGCTCTAAAACTTAACCAAATAGCCATACCTAAAGTGGCACCAGAACCACCAATGATAACAAAGGCGTTCATTGGATCACCAGCAAAGAAATGGTTAGCACCGTTAACATTAGCAGCCATATTGGCCAAAACAATAGGTGTATAGAATGAACTCATAATTGTGGCACCATGAATTCCGAACCACCAGAGTAGGTGAATCAAGAAGATGATGACTAAGAAGCCCCACCAAGTATCGGCGATATTACTGATAAATGAAAATGGAATGTAAAGTACTTTGAAAATATCGGTACCAGCGATGACCAATGCTAAGTTGATGGCACCTACGACAAAAGCCACGCAAAATCCTGGAATTAATGCACTGAAAGAATTGGCAACACCAGCAGGTACTGAATCTGGCATTTTAATTCGCCAGTTGTGTTTTATGGTAAAACGATAAATCTGAACCGTTAACCAACCAACAACTAAGCCAGTAAAAATTCCGACTGAGGCAATTCGAGTGATACCACTTGTGGAAACCGCATAGCCACCACCGATAATATTTAGTTTATTTAATGATTGAACAAATTGAACACTGCCGTTTTTCCAAACTAATTGTGGTACTGTGATGAACATAGCCATTAAAAACATCATCAGACCATCTACTGGAACAACGTCAATATTTTCTTCTTCATGATAAATTTGGGTGTAGGTGTAAGTGAAGGTTCCTGAGAAAACCAGTGCCAAAATACCCATTGTAGAGTTATAAATCACTTGAAACATGTTAGTAAATCTACCAATTGTGCCTGCGTACCAGGTTGCAAAACCTGGAATAGGAAAGGCTTGCGGCAAAACGGTTAAAATTAGAAAAATAGCACCAATAATAGAGAATGTAATAACACTGTAGCCAGCAGCCATAATAGCACGAACAAAACGTGATCCAGAAAATTTACCAACTGCGTTACCAAATTTATCTTTGAATGTTTCAGGTTGATCAGCCATATTTCTACCTCCAATAAGATTTGAGAAGTAATGAATAAACAAACATGCAATAAATTCATTTCACAAAATGTGTGTTCATTACTTTTGTAGTTGTTATCAATAAATTCAAATCATGCTTTATTACTCTTAAATAAAAATTGGTCCAGATCAAAAAACAAATGTTAATAAAAATTACGTGAAAAAAATAAATATAAAAGTAAACAATGTAACTTTTATTAAATATAATAATAGCAAATGAAAAAAATTTAATTTATTTAAGAATTGCTCTAGCAAGCATGAATGAAGATTCTAAATTATGTTTTCATTAAAATCACCTCTAAATCGGAAACGGTGAGCGCTTACTTATACTGATCAGTTTAAGGTATTTGTATTTCTTTTGCAAGAACTTTCTGAAAACATTTGTTAAATAATGTCATTCACAAATGATAATGTCCGAAGTA
>NZ_JQBY01000017.1 GCF_001437405.1 Pediococcus ethanolidurans
ACACTTTTGTGTCAGGCAATTAGATACATTTCTGTGCTTTCAACCTTTAGTTATAATTAAATATTAAGGTGCGGTAAATGAAGGCAAACAAGCATGTAATGGCAATTTTTTCTGTGGTATAATACAGACTGTGTCTGAGCGATTATAATTATAATCGCGATATAAATAATTTCCGGAGGGTCTACCATGCAAAAGTTTTTTTCGAATCGAAAGTTAGTGATCGCTGTAATCTGTGTGATTATTGCGGTTGGTTTAGTGACCCTATCGGTAACAAGTCGTAAAAAGTCGACAACACCAATGTTACAAAAAGTTGGTAACGATGCTGTCGGTGTGGTTGATCGTGTGGTGGCTTATCCTATGAATGCGATTCGAAATACTTCACAGGCCTTAAATTCGATCATTAATACGTATCAAGAAAATGAACGATTAAAGGGGAAAATTGATCAGTTAGAAGCAGTTCGCTCACGGGATCAAGCCTTAAGTCAAGAAAATAAACAGTTAAAACAACAAGTTAGTTTGAAGAAGAGCATGACAGATTATAACTTAGTTACGGCAACTGTTATTTCACGGGCACCTTCATCATGGCAAAATATCGTGGTAATTAATAAAGGAACCGCTTCTGGAATCAAGAAAAACGAATCTGTTGTCGCTGGTCAGGGGCTAATTGGGAGAGTTATTGAAGCTAGTTATACAACCAGTAAGGTTGAATTGATCAGTGATAGTAGTGATTCTGCAAATCGTTTTGCAATTCAGGTTCAAGATGAATCAGGCAATACCATTAATGGTATTGTTACAAGTTTTGATCGTGCCAATAATGAAATTGTTATGGGACAAGTGACTTCAAAGGCAAAAGTACAAAAGAATGCATTGGTTACCACATCTGGTCTTGGTGGTGTGACGCCAAAGGGATTATATGTTGGTAAAGTTGTGGCTACGAAAGAGGATTCAAGTGGTTTGGCCACTGAGGTCTATATCAAACCAGCTGCAGATATGAGCAGTATTAATGTTGTCTCAGTTGCAGAGCTGAAATAGTCGATTGGGGTGAATTATATTATGCTACAAAGTGCTAAATTAAAGTATATTTTCCCAATTGGATTTTTCTTGGCTTTATTTTTAGATGGTTCAATTAATCTGATTTTTTCTGGATCTTTATTTGCTTATCCATATTCGATGGTAAGCAATTTAACATTTTTATGGATGATTTTAGCTATTTTCTTTGAAGGTGAAACTAAATTACCAATTGCAACGTGGGCAGCTGGCATTGGTCTCGTATTTGATTGGTATTATACGGGTGTATTTGGTGTTAATATGTTTATTTTGCCAGTTATTGTGATCATTGTGCAATGGATAAAAGTTTTTTATAAACCGACCTTTTTATCAATTTTATTAACTTTTTTCTTTGCTTTAATCCTTTATGAAAGTGCTTTTTATATTGTGTTTGAGATGGTTCATTATACGAGTATTACTTCTTCGGCATTTATCGCTTATAACTTGGCACCAACACTAGCACTAAATTTATGTTTCTTTGTTATTCTATATTTACCAGTCAAAAGTCTTTTTCGCCATACGCGAGGGGCTAATTTTAGAAGTATTGACTAAAACCACTTGACGTTCATTTCGAAGTGAGCTATATTCAATACAATATTTAAAAACAATGAACGGAAGAGTAAAGCTAAGAATCAGTTAAGAGAGTCTTAAATGGTGAGATTAAGGCCTGTACTTAGTTTGAAACACATCTGCGAGTTTACTTCTTGAGAAAGTTAGAGAAGTACGGGTGATCGTTATCTCATAGAGTTGTATTTTATAACTTGTTGAGCTGATAATTGTGAGATTATCAGAAACATGAGGTGGAACCACGTTGATGCGTCCTCTTGGGTATTTTTACCCAAGAGGTTTTTTTGTGTCAAAAGGTTCTATGCTATGCACTATAAGAACAACTCACTGAGGTAATTGTTGTGAAGCAATTACGAACAGGGGTGGAACCACGCTTACTCGTCCTCTTGAATTATTTGTTAATTCAAGAGGATTTTTTTATTATTGGAGGGATGAACATGTTGTCATTGCATTATATATCACAGATTTTGCCATCATTATTAGTCGGTACAACAATGACGTTAAAGATCTTTTGCTGGACGTTGATTGGTGCGTTACCGTTAGGAATGATTTTTGGATTGGGTTTAGTATCTAACATTAAATTGGTCAAATATTTTTTGAACTTTTATGTTTGGTTAATGCGAGGCACACCACTACTGCTACAATTGATATTTGTTTTTTATGGATTACCTATTGTTGGAATCGTTTTTCAAAGGTATGACGCCGCACTGTTTGCGTTTATTTTGAATTATTCAGCCTATTTTGCTGAAATCTTTCGTGGTGGCCTCCAGTCAGTTGACCGGGGACAGTATGAGGCTGCAAAGGTACTACGACTTTCATATTGGCAAACGATTCGTAAAATTGTGATTCCACAGGTTGCAAAAATTGTATTACCTTCAATTGGCAATGAAGTTATTAATTTAGTGAAGGATTCGTCGTTAGTTTATGTAATTGGAATTGGCGATTTGTTACGAGCTGGAAATGTAGCTTCTGCGAGAGATGTTACTTTGATTCCACTGCTTTTAGTTGGTGTGATTTACCTATTATTAACGGCGGTTTGTACTTATGTATTACGACGAGTTGAAAAACACTATGCTTATTGGCGCTAGGAGGTAAAAGTAATGTTAAAAATAAATAATTTAACTAAAAAGTTTAATGAACGGACAATTATTGATAATCTCTCATTTGAAGTGGAAAATAGTGAAATTTTAACAATTGTTGGGCCTTCAGGAGCTGGAAAAACAACCCTTCTTCGCTGTATTAGTGGTTTAGAGTCATTTGACTCAGGTGAGTTTTACTTGGATGGCAAAAAGTTTAATCCCTATGAAGATACCGGTAGTGAAAGTGTGATTGGGGTTGTCTTTCAGGATTATCAGCTTTTCCCTAATCTAACGGTTTTAGATAACGTGACGTTAGCACCCCAAATGGTTTTGAAACAAAGCGCAACTGAGGCCAAACAAAGTGCATTGAAGCGCTTAAGTCGATTGCAGTTAGATGGAAAAGAAAACTTGTATCCTTATCAACTATCTGGTGGTCAAAAACAACGAGTTGCCATTGCACGTGCTTTAGCTATGCAACCCAAGATTCTTTGTTATGATGAACCAACTTCCGCACTTGATCCAGAATTACGTGGGGAAGTCAGTCGAATTATTAAGGGACTAAAACAAGATGGAATGACACAAATTGTCGTTACCCATGATATGGACTTTGCTAATGATGTTGCGGATAAACAACTCCATGTGGTACCGGTTAAGTAAGCCAGGGAGGTATGAACAATGAAAAAAAAGTTGAAACTAGTTTGGCTTGCATTGGCGGTGTGTTTACTGATTCTTCCCAGTTTGAGCGGCTGTGAAAGCGAAACTAAAGTGGCAAACACGACTGATTATTGGCAAACAATCAAAAAACGAGGCAAAGTTGTTGTGGGGTTGGATGATAGCTTTGTTCCTATGGGATTTCGAAAAAAGAATGGTGAATTAACTGGTTATGATATCGATCTTGCACGAGCTGTATTTAAGTTATATGGAATAAAGGTTGATTTTCAAAGTATTGATTGGTCAATGAACACAACAGAATTACGTAATCGAACAATTGATTTAATTTGGAATGGTTTTACAGTGACACCAGAACGAAAAAAAGTGGTTACTTTTAGTCATACGTACTTGGCAAATGAACAGGTACTAGTAAGCAAAAAGTCTCAAAATATTACTAGTTTTGAAAAAATGGCCGGTAAAACATTAGGAGTTCAAAGCGGTTCATCTGGGGCTCAAGATGTGGATAATCAACCTAATTTATTAAAAAACAAAATTAAAGATAAGACCCCAGTTCTATATGATTCTTTCAATGACGCTTTTATTGACTTAAATGCGAACCGTATTCAAGGTTTATTAATTGATAGCGTCTATGCTGGATATTATATTAAACACGAGAGTGATCCTGAATCTTATCGAGAACTTCAAGGTTCTTTTCCAAAGGAACAGTTTGCTGTTGGAATGCGAAAGGGTGATAAAACGCTCCAAAAGAAAATTAATCATGGCCTATATGTTCTATATAAAAACGGAACTTTGAAAAAAATTAACGAAAAGTGGTTTGGAAATACGGCTAAAGTTGTGGCACAACCAAAAAGTTAATTTTTCTGAAATAATATTGATTTGCATTGAAAAGATAGAAACGCTATTCTAATGTGGATTGGTATTATTTTTTATTTATCAAAATACGTTAAATAATGGGGTTATTTCGTGCAAATTCAGATTAAATCGGGAATTACTTTGACAGTTATTCCGGTATCACAATTTAAAAACACACAAGTTTCAGTTCACTTTTTGGAACATGCAACAAAAAAAGCCACCAGTTATCGTTCACTGTTGGCCAATATTTTAGAAACAAGTTCACAAAAGTATGAAAATCAAATTTTGGTTTCACAGGAATTGTCACGGCTATACGGGGCTGGTTTTGGTACCAGTGTCATGCGTAAACAAACTGTTCATGATCTGGCATTTTCGCTTTCATTGCCTAATGATCATTTTTTAGAAAAATCGGACCGCTTATTAGATCATGGGCTAGACTTTTTAGCAGAAATGATTTTTCATCCACTTATTAAAAATAGTTTATTTCATGAGCAGACTTTTCAGCGCCAACAAACTAATTTAGTAGCATATATCAATGCTTTAAAAGATGATAAACAGTCATATGCGGCTTTGCAACTACAACAGTTGTATTTTGGAAAAGATGAAATTCAGAGTACGCCGACATTTGGTGAAGCCGACCAAATTGCTCAAATTACTAATCAGGATTTATTTGATTATTACAAAAAAGTTTTAGCTCATGATCGTGTTGAAATTTTTGTGGTTGGGGATGTGAATGCCACTCAAATTCAGACTATTGTGCAGAAGTGGCCTTTGAGTGAACGTTTTGATGATAACACTGATATTAGTCCATTAAGTTATCCAGAAAAACAAATACACCAAAAAACAGAAGTCCAGTCAATTGTACAGTCTAAACTAGATTTAGCTTATCAGTTTCCCACCAATTTCCGCGACTCTGTTTACTATGCCGGTATTGTTTTTAATGCACTCTTTGGTGGCTCACCACTTTCTAAGTTGTTCCTAAATGTTCGTGAGAAAGCAAGTTTAGCTTATTATGCCACAAGTAATGTGGATGTTTTTAATGGGTTGATGATTGTTCAAACGGGTATTAATGCAGCTGACAAGGAACAAGTACTAGCAATTGTGGCGCAACAGTTAAAGGATATTCAAGCGGGAGACTTTTCTGAGGATCATTTAGCACAAATAAAAACGGGTCTTACTTCAAACTATATTGCTTCACTTGATGCCGAACGTTCATACACTAGTCGAGCCTTAACCAACAGATTAGTTGACAGTCAGACAAGCACCAAAGAGTGGATAGCTGCCATTCGAAAAGTTTCGCATTCTGAAATTATGGCGGTTGCTAAACAGGTTCACTTGACGACAAGTTATTTCTTGAGTTCGGAGGTAAAAGAACATGCATAAGCGGGTGTATAAACAATTTAATGAGACACTGTATTCAGAAACCTTAACGAACGGACTGCGAGTTAATATTCTACCAAAAAAAGGATTTCATAAAACTTATAGCACCTTTTCAACCAATTTTGGTTCGATAGATCGAACATTTATTCCACTGGGACAAAGTGATTATGTGACCCAACCGGCAGGTATTGCTCATTTTCTGGAGCATAAAATGTTTGATAAAAAAGGTTACGATGCGTTTGATTTATTTGGTAAATACGGGGCAGATGCTAATGCGTTTACCAGTTTTACCAAAACTAGTTATTTGTTCTCAGCAACTCAAAATATTCATGAAAACTTGGATATTTTACTGAATTTTGTTCAAGAACCTTATTTTACAAAAGAATCTGTAGCAAAAGAAAAGGGAATCATTGGACAGGAAATTCAAATGTATGATGATGATCCTGATTGGAAACTCTACATGGGTATCTTAGGTAATCTATATCCGCATCATCCGGTACATCTTGACATTGCGGGAACGGTTGCTTCAATTGCTGAAATCACAGTTGACGATTTATACACTGCTTATCAAACTTTCTATCATCCGGCTAATATGGATCTTTTTGTAGTCGGTAATATTGATCCAGAAGAAACTTTAACTTGGATTAAAGAAAATCAAGCCAAAAAGAGTTTTATGACTTTTGAAGAACCAAAAGTTAAACTAGGAACACGCGAAACAGGCAATGAAGACATTACTAAACAAAAAATAGTTGAAATGGCAGTAAATCGACCAAAAAGTGTTATTGGACTGAAGGGACTTGATGTAGTTCCGATCGGGGTTGCTGGATTATCCTATCGATTGAAAGCAAATTTACTACTTTATTTATTGTTTGGCGAATCATCTGAGCAATATCTTAAACTTTATGATCAGGGAATTATTGACGATACTTTTTCATATGAGTTTGATATGGAACGCTCTTTTCATTATATAAGTTTTAGTGGTGATACGGATAAACCGACGGAATTTATCGAAGCTATTCGAACCATTTTACAACAAGCGGACCAGCTGTTACCACAGTTAGAATCTCAATTTGAACTTGCTAAAAAAGAAATGTTGGGACGTTTGCTACAAAGAATGGATTCAATTGAAGCCATTGCAAATAGTTATGAAGGTCGTCAATTTGGTTACACGACTGTGTTTGATCAAACCGCAATTTACGAAAATATGACGTTAAGTGATTTGACTTTGCTTGCACCTAAATTATTTAATTTAGATGGCTTTAGTACATTTCAAATTCAACCAATGAAAGGACAAAAAGCATGAAGCATGCGCTAATTCTTGGAGCATCAGGTGATATTGGAAATAGCATTGCTAAGCAACTGGCGGCACAGGGATGGTCGTTATACCTGCACTATAATCAAAATGAATTAGCAGTCACTCAACTAGTTAAGAAGTTCACTAAATTATATCCACATCAAGAATTCTTGAGTGTGTCGTTTGATATGCAAAAAAGAGAAAACTTAGCTACTTTTTTGCAGTCTATTTTTGCAGTAGATGCGCTTATTTTTGCACAAGGAACAACTGATTATCATTTATTAACTGAAACATCTTTCGATGAACTTCAAAAAATGTGGATGATGCAAGTTGCAGTACCCGTTGAAATGATAAAAGCCTTACAACCTAAATTGGCACGTTCAAAGGCTGGTCGAATTATCTTTATTGGCTCCGTTTATGGGGCGGTTGGTAGTGCAATGGAGGTTGACTACAGTACAATAAAGGGTGCCCAAAGTGCATTTGTTAATGCATATGCTAAGGAAATTGGTACATTAGGAATCACAGTTAATGTGATTGCTCCTGGAGCAGTGAATACACAAATGAATCGAATTTTTTCCACTGACGAGCATCAAAAAATTGCCGCAGATATTCCAGTTGGCCGTTTTGCTAAACCGGATGAGATTGCATACTGGGTAGTTCAGTTAACAAATGAACAGGCTGGTTACATGACGGGACAAACTATTTATGTTGATGGTGGTTGGCTAAAATAATTACGTGCCGGAAAACAGTGTTGAATATGCTATACTAGTAGCGGACTAATTTAATAGTGGGTGAGAAGCGATGAGTGAAAGACAAAACAAGGAGATTGGGAAACGACTCCAAGAGGCACGATTAGATCAAGGATTAACGATCGATTATATTCAAGAAAAAACAAAAATTCAAAAAAGATATTTGATGGCCATTGAAGCTGGTCAGATGAACGACTTGCCAGGAGATTACTACGTTAAGTCTTTTGTCAGTCAGTATGCCGCTGTTGTGGGTCTCGACTCGCATAAGTTATTAGCGGGTGGACTGCAGGCTTCAAAGGAAGCAGAGACGCGCACTGAAAACTTTGCAACTGGTCCATTGCCTTCCAGAACCACACAACATACTCAGGTAAGAAAAGATAGCGAATTTTCTAGACGATATGGGAAATATATGACGTATGTTCCCACAATTATTGTGGTTGTGATTGTGGTTGCTGTATTGGGAACCATTTGGGGAATGAGCCATGCAAATAATGCAAATCAACCGCACTTAAGTAGTAGTCGGGTAAGCGTAACTAATAATGCCAGCAGCTCTAAGAAAAAACAATCTAGTTCAGAAAAAGCTTCTAGTTCTTCGTCAAAAAGTAAGACACAAAAAATTAGTCAAGTAGGCAGCTCAACAACAGCGTATACGTTAAAAAATGCGCCGACTAGTGGATCTACATTGACATTTAAGGCGGGAACAAGCAATGCATGGATTGCTGTTTCAAGTGATGGCACACAGAGTTGGTCTTCTACATTGCAGACGGGAACCTCACATACTGAAAAGATTGCTAAAACAGTATCAAAGGTCACCATTACAATGGGAAATGCGCCACAAACAACGATTACTGTCAATGGCAAAAAATTTGATTTTAATCCCCAAAATGATACCACACAGACGAAAACAATCACTTTAACTATTGAGAACTAATTAGGAGGAAAATCCTTGAATTTACCTAATAAACTAACGGTGTTTCGCATTATTTTAATTCCCATTTTTATTATTATTATGGTTATCCCTTATACCTGGGGAACTGTGACTTGGTTTGGTACCTCGATTGCGGTAACCAGAGTTTTAGCAGCAATTATTTTTGCGGTGGCTTCACTTACTGACTTGGCAGATGGAAAGATTGCGCGCCATAATCATTTAGTTACTAATTTTGGTAAATTTGCTGATCCGCTTGCGGATAAAATGTTAGTTATGTCGGCATTTATTATTTTAGTTTCACTGGGAAAAGCACCAGCTTGGGTCATTGCAATTATTGTTTGTCGTGAACTTGCAATTACGGGTTTACGTTTACTAATTGTGGAAAATAATGGTCAAGTTATGGCAGCAGCGATGCCTGGTAAGATTAAAACGACATCGCAAATGGTGGCCATTATTTTGTTGATATTGAATAATGTGTTATTCGCCGCAATTCATATTCCAATGGCAACCATTATGTTATATATCTGTTTGTTCTTCACAATTTATTCAGGCATTGATTATTTTGTGCAGAACCGCAATGTTTTTGCAGATGGTTTTAAGTAAAATGAAGTGGGTTTGGTTTAAAAAACCAGGCTCTTTTTTAATTTTTTAAAAAGTTGTTATTAAAAGGGCGTATTTAAAAACAGGAGGTAAATTTTGAAAGCAGAATTAATTGCAGTAGGTACAGAAATCTTACTTGGTGAAATTACAGATACTAATACACCGTTTATTGCGCGAGAATTAGCAAATCTTGGTATTGATGTTTATTTTCAATCAACAGTCGGCGATAATCCTGAACGGTTAGAAGACACAATTAAACTGGCTGCCAAACGAAGTGATTTAGTTATTTTATCAGGTGGTCTAGGACCAACAGAAGATGATCTTACCAAGCAAACGGTGGCAAGCTTTTTACATCGAGAATTAGTGACTGACCGTACTGCCATGGCAAAAATTGAACGATATTTTTCAGAAACGCAGCGTACGATGACTGAAAATAATCGCTTGCAAGCTATGTATTTAAAAGGTGCAAAACCGCTTAGTAATCGAACCGGTTTTGCCGTGGGTATCTTTGATCAAGAAATACAGGGACCTGATTTCTTATTGCTACCTGGTCCACCAAGTGAACTGGAGCCAATGATGATGGAGCAAGTACTGCCATTGCTTAAGAAAACTTATCTAGGTGACCATGTCTTACGTTCGCGTGTGTTACGCTTCTTTGGAATTGGTGAATCACAGTTGACAACAGAACTTGCAGATTTAATTGCAACGCAAAGCAATCCCACAATTGCACCTTATGCGAAACAAAACGAAGTTACCTTGCGTTTAACTGCATGGGCACAAACGGATACCGATGCTCAAAAAAAACTTAATGACTGTGAAAATCGTATTCAGGCATTAGTTGGTAAGTTTTTCTATGGTTACGGCGAACATAATTCTTTAGCACAAGTAGTAGCTACACATCTAATTAAACAGCAGCTAACGATTGCAGTTGTTGAGGGATATACTGCTGGTCGCTTTTCAACCGCATTGGATGAGTTTAGTGATGAAAAAAATGTCTTTGATGGTGGCTTCATTTTGGCAACCAATACAGAAAAAAAACAGTCTCTTATTGGTGAATTCAACGTTAGTGCTTCAAAGAGTTCAGTTGAAAAAATGGCAAATTGTTTAAAAAAGAAAACTAAAAGTGATCTTAGTATTGTCATTTCACATGCAAGTACCGAAAAAGTTTCAAGTGGTGAACAAGTTGGCAGCGTCTGGATTGCCATTAGTGATAAAAATGAGAATATTTCGGCGAAAAAATATAATTTTTCAACCATTAGACCAGCCACCAAACAACGAATTGTTTTGAATGCCTTACAACAACTAAACGACATTTTAAAATAAAGCGAACTTTTGTTCGTTTTTACTTGCTTTTTAAGAAAATAATCAGTATCATTATGACTGTTAGATATTCCCGTTAAGGAGGAAACAATTTGGCTGATGAACAACGAAAAGCAGCTTTAAATGCTGCGCTTAAAAAGATTGAAAAAAACTTTGGAAAAGGCTCAATTATGCGGATGGGTGATGCTGCCCAAACTCAAATTTCAACAATCTCGACTGGATCACTAGCACTAGATGATGCTTTGGGTGTTGGGGGTTATCCTCGTGGACGAATTGTTGAAGTTTATGGTCCTGAAAGTTCTGGTAAAACGACCGTTGCCTTGCACGCTGTTGCACAAGTTCAAAAGGAAGGCGGAACTGCAGCTTATATTGATGCAGAAAATGCCCTGGATCCTGTTTACGCGGAGCATTTGGGTGTTAATATTGATGATTTGTTACTTTCACAACCAGATACTGGTGAAGAAGGCCTTGAAATCACCGATGCTTTGGTTTCTAGCGGTGCCGTTGATTTAGTGGTCGTTGATTCCGTTGCCGCTTTAGTTCCTCGAGCTGAAATTGAAGGTGAAATGGGTGATGCTCACGTTGGTTTACAAGCTCGTTTGATGTCGCAAGCACTACGTAAGCTTTCTGGATCAATTAACAAAACTAAGACGATCGCAATTTTTATTAATCAGATTCGTGAAAAAGTTGGTGTTATGTTTGGTAATCCTGAAACAACTCCAGGTGGGCGTGCATTAAAGTTCTATGCAACCATTCGACTAGAAGTTCGTCGTGCTGAACAAATTAAAGATGGCACTGATATTATTGGTAACCGCGTTCGAATTAAAGTTGTCAAGAACAAGGTTGCACCGCCATTCAAGCGTGCTGAAGTTGATATCATGTATGGTCATGGTATTTCACAGACTGGTGAAATTATTGATATGGCTGTTGAAAAGGATATTGTGAACAAGAGCGGTTCTTGGTATTCTTATGGTGATGAACGAATTGGACAAGGCCGTGAAAATGCTAAACAGTATTTGGAGGATAATCCTGAAAAACGTAAAGAAATTTACGATAAGGTTCGTTCTGCCTACAATATGGACGCCGAAGCAGATGCGCCTAAGGAAGAAAAAGATCCTTCTGAATTAGATTTAAAAGTTTCCGATAAAAAATAACGATGAAAACAACCTAACTTTGTGTGAGGTTGTTTTTTTAATTAAAAATTAGTTAAATTAAATCAAATTGACTTGCACAAATAAATATAAATTTTGAGATAGCTTGATTAAACAGTATTGAGAATGCTAAACTAAGTATTGTGTGAATAATCAAAATAACATCATAAAAATCGGTTAGGAATTAACCAACTATTGATGATTCGGAGGTGGAAACATGCCTGTTTTCAATATAATCCTCGCAATCATCGCTATTGTTGTTGGCTATGTCGTTGGCTATTATGCGCATAAACTTATCCAAGAGAAGAATGTGCGTGATGCTAAAGATACAGCTAGTGGTATTTTAGAAAATGCTAAGAAGCAAGCGGAAACCGAAAAAAGAGAAGCTCTTTTGGAAGCTAAAGACGAAAGTCACCGTTACCGAACTCAAGTAGAAAACGAGCTGAAGCAAAGAAGAGCTGAAGCCCAAAAGCAAGAAGAACGTTTGCTACAAAGAGAAGAGGCTTTGGATCACAAAGATAATGCTTTCGAAAAGCGCGAAGATAGTTTAGAACGTAAAGAAGAAAAATTAAGTTCTGAACAAAAGCGAATTGACGAACAACAACAAGAAGCATCCTCATTAGTTTCAAAACGAACGGAAGAATTAGAACGTGTGGCAGCCATGTCACAAGAAGATGCACAAACTTTGATCTTAAACGAAGTACGGGACGGATTAGCAGATGAACGTGCAAAAATGATTCGTGAAAGCGAAGAAAAGGCACAAACTGATGCTAATAAAGTTGCTAAAGACTTAATCGCACAGGCCATTGAACGAAGTGCTGCAGATGTTGCTACGGAGTCAACGGTCACTGTTGTGAACTTACCGAGTGATGACATGAAAGGCCGAATTATCGGTCGTGAAGGTCGAAATATTCGAACCTTAGAGACACTGACTGGTATTGATTTAATCATTGATGATACACCAGAAGCAGTTGTTTTAAGTGGTTTTGATCCCATTCGGCGCGAAATTGCCAAAATGGCTTTGGAACGTTTGATCCAGGATGGTCGAATTCACCCAGCACGAATTGAAGAAATGGTTGAAAAAGCTCGCAAAGACATGGATGATAAAATCCGTGAAGTTGGAGAGCAAACTATTTTTGATCTGGGTATTCATTCTATGAATCCTGAATTAATTAAGTTAGTTGGTAGATTGAAGTTCCGCACAAGTTATGGACAAAATGTATTGGATCATTCCGTTGAGGTTGCCAAATTAACTGGTATTTTAGCAGCCGAATTAGGTGAGGATGTTACGTTAGCTAAACGCGCAGGATTATTACACGATATTGGTAAAGCGGTTGATCATGAGGTCGAAGGTTCTCATGTGGCGATCGGTGTTGAATTTGCAAAGAAATACAAAGAGAGCCCAGTAGTTATTAATGCGATTGCGTCTCATCATGGTGACGTGGGCGCTGAGTACGTTACTTCAGTGTTGGTTGCGGCTGCTGATTCAATTTCAGCTGCTAGACCAGGTGCACGAAGTGATTCACTTGAGAATTATATTCACAGACTTGAAAAGTTAGAAAACTTGGCTAATGGTTTTAAGGGTGTCAAGAAGAGTTACGCCATTCAGGCGGGTCGAGAAATCCGTGTTATCGTAAAACCAACCAAGGTTTCAGACTTACAGGCGACAACTTTAACGCACGATATTCGAAGTGCAATTGAAAAGCAATTAGAATATTCAGGCAAAGTAAAAGTTACCGTCATTCGAGAAGTTCGAGCGGTAAATTATGCAAAGTAAATTTAATTTTAAGAAAGTTTGGAATGAAAAATTCCAGACTTTTTTGTTTACAAGATTATAAATGGTAATTTTGAATTAGGAACGTCATAAAAGTCCGTTTGGAAGAGTAGGAACTCTAAAATTAAAATGTTAAAATAGGACAGAAAGTTTTAATTTGAATGAATTGATAAAAGAATTAGAAAGTAGGAGAGAGTGTGCCACAAAAAACAAGCGATACGCCAATGATGCAACAATATATGGCGATTAAGAAAGATTATCCAGATGCCTTTTTGTTTTATAGAATTGGTGATTTTTATGAACTCTTCTATGATGATGCTATTAAGGGCGCACAGATCTTAGAACTGACATTAACTTCACGAAGCCATAATGCGGTAGATCCCATTCCAATGTGTGGGATGCCGCATCATGCGGTTCAAAATTATGTCGATATTTTGATTGAAAAGGGTTATAAAGTTGCAATTTGTGAGCAAATGGAAGATCCCCGTTTGGCAAAGGGAATGGTTAAACGTGAAGTCATTCAATTAATTACGCCAGGAACCGTCACGGATTCAAATGTTAATGAAGCTAAATCTAATAATTACCTGACGGCCTTGACAGCTGATGAGACAAATCAGTTTGGATTTGCGTATGCTGATTTATCAACTGGTGAGTTAAAAACCAGCCAGTTGAATTCTATTGAGGCAGTTATTAATGAAGTTGTGAATTTGCAGTCCAAAGAAATCGTGGTTGATCAATCTATTGATGATAGTTTGCAAGAACAATTTAAGAAATTAAACATTATGGTTTCTCATCAAAACAAGATTGAAGTTAAGTCGGAACTAAGTTATTTAACCCAGGGACTTGATGAAGCTCTTGAAAAAAATACAGTTGAAACTTTACTTACCTATATCACAGTCACACAAAAACGCAGTTTGGCTCATTTACAAAAGGCAGTTGCTTATGAACCATCATATTTTTTGAGAATGGATCATTATTCGAAATATAATTTGGAACTTACACGTTCTATTCGCTCTGGTAAGAAACAAGGAACCCTTTTGTGGTTGTTGGATGAAACACGAACGGCCATGGGTGGCAGACTTTTGAAGCAGTGGCTTGACCGTCCATTGATTCATAAAAAAGAAATTGAAGATCGCCAAATTAAAGTAGGAGAACTTTTAGATCACTATTTTGAACGAAGTAATCTGCAAGAAGAGCTGGTTAAAGTTTACGATTTAGAACGTTTGGCTGGCCGGGTCGCATTTGGTAACGTAAATGGACGTGACCTTATACAACTGAAAACGTCATTACGCCAAATTCCTAAAATTCAGCATGTTCTTGCGGATTTGGATGATAAGGTTTTTGGAGCCATGTTAGCAAAATTAGATCCAGTTGATGATATTGCGGATTTAATTGACCGTGCCATTGTGGATGAACCACCAATTTCGGTTACCGAGGGTAATGTGATTAAAGATGGTTACGATGCTCAACTAGATCAATATCGTGATGCCATGACCAATGGAAAAAAGTGGATGGCAGAATTGGAAGCGTCCGAAAGAAAAGCTACGGGAATCAGAAACTTAAAAGTTGGGTATAATAAAGTCTTTGGCTATTATATTGAAATTACGAAATCAAATTTAAGTTCTGTACCAGAAGGCCGTTATGAGCGCAAGCAAACGTTAACTAATGCCGAACGTTTTATTACCCCAGCTTTAAAAGAAAAGGAAAGTTTGATTCTAGAAGCTGAAGAAAAGTCAACAACCCTTGAATATGAATTATTTAGCAAAATTCGTGAACAAATCAAATTGGAAATTGATCGGTTACAAAAATTGGCTAAACAAGTAGCAACACTAGATGTTTTACAAAGTTTTGCGGTGGTGAGTGAAAATTATCACTTTATTAAACCAACTTTGACTAAAAAACATAGTATTGACATTGTTGGCGGCAGACATCCAGTTGTGGAAAAAGTAATGGGTCGACAAAGCTATGTACCAAATGATGTTAAAATGTCGAATGATATTGATATATTACTAATTACCGGACCAAATATGTCAGGTAAAAGTACGTATATGCGTCAATTAGCATTAACAGTTGTTTTGGCTCAGATGGGATGTTTTGTGCCAGCAGAGTCAGCTACTCTGCCAATTTTTGATCAAATTTTTACTAGGATTGGTGCAGCGGATGATTTAATTGCGGGTCAAAGTACGTTTATGGTGGAAATGCAAGAGGCTAATCGCGCTATTCAAAACGCAACCCCGCAGAGTTTGATTTTGTTTGATGAAATTGGTCGTGGGACGGCAACTTATGATGGCATGGCATTGGCACAGGCAATCATTGAATTTGTGCATAATCATGTTCATGCTAAAACACTTTTCTCGACTCATTATCATGAATTGACCGTATTAGATCAAACGTTAACTAAATTAAAAAATGTTCATGTTGGCGCGGTTGAAAAAGATGGTGATTTAGTGTTCTTGCATAAAATGGAGGATGGTCCCGCTGATAAATCATACGGAATTCATGTGGCCAAACTTGCAGGAATGCCAGAAGAATTATTAGGTAGAGCAGATAAGATTTTGAAACGATTAGAAATTCAAAATAAGGATACAGACCAAGCACTTGTTGAACAAGAAATAAAATCTGAAAAACAACCCCAAAAAGTATCAAAGAAGCACAGTACACAAAGTCATAAATCAAGTGAAGTTGATGAACAGTTAGCACTGTTCCAGACAGCTCCGAGCGATACTCAGGGTGAAGAGGTGCTTGCCCAAATTCGAAATTCTAATCTGATGTCAATGACACCAATGGATGTTATGAATCAATTATACAAATGGCAGAAAAAATTGGGAAACAAATAGAAAGCTGAGATAAAATGGCAAAGATTCATGAACTTTCTGATGTACTTGCGGACCAAATTGCTGCTGGAGAAGTGGTTGAACGCCCTGCTTCAGTTGTTAAAGAGTTAGTGGAGAATGCAATTGATGCTAATAGTACGCAGATTGATATTCTGGTTGAACAGTCAGGATTAAAATCAATTGAAATTGTGGATAATGGTGATGGTATTGCCGCTGAGGATGTTTCCATGGCGTTTGAACGCCATGCAACAAGTAAGATCACGACACGTGAAGATCTTTTTAAAGTACGTTCGTTAGGTTTTCGTGGTGAAGCTTTACCCAGTATTGCTTCAGTTGCGGATGTTATTTTACAAACGTCAACTGGAAACGATACAGGAACTCAAATCCATATTAAAGGTGGAAAGCTCGTTGACAAAACTTTATCCGCACTTAGAAAAGGGACGGATATTAGTGTCGAGGACTTGTTTTTTAATACACCCGCAAGATTAAAGTATATGAAATCACCACAAACAGAATTAGCAAATATCACAGACATCGTGAATCGATTGGCTTTGAGTTACCCACAAATTGCGTTTACCTTAAGTCATGATGGTCGTGAATTATTACGCACATCTGGTCGAGGAAATCTCCAACAAGTAATTGCCGGAATTTATGGGGTCCAGAATGCACGGAAAATGGTAAAGTTTAGTGCTCAGGATGTGGACTTTAACATTTCTGGATATACCAGTCTACCTGAATTCACACGTGCATCACGTCAATATATTTCTGTTCTTATCAATGGCCGTTATGTAAAAAACTTTCAAGTGAATAAGGCAATTATTGAGGGTTATGGTTCTAAATTAATGGTCGGTCGATATCCTGTGGCTGTATTAAATATCAAAATGGATCCACTTTTGGTGGACGTTAATGTTCATCCAGCAAAGCAAGAAGTCCGTATTAGTCAAGAGAAACAATTACAAACCTTGATATCCAAGACCATCTATGCTGTGTTGGCAAAAGAAAATTTGATTCCGTCTGCTGTTGAAAATTTAAAAACTAAGCAAAAACTTAATACGGATCAACTTCAGTTTAATTTGAATGAAGCTTCGGTTAAATATTCGGATAATTCAAAACCAAATTTACCGACCAATGATTTAACTAAGCCGAAAGAATCAGTAACGGATAAATTGTTTAGTGCGCTACCCGAGAATGGAAAAGAACCAATTGTTATTAAACATGAAACAGAACTACAGACACATTCTCTTCATCAATTTCAAAAAAAGTATGAAAAAGAACCTCAGCCGTTGCCTTTTGGTAAAGCCCAAGATGAATCAACTGAGCAAGTAGAGGAAAATACTCAAAAAACTGAAAAAACTAAACGTTTTCCTACTTTACAGTATGTTGGTCAAATGCATGGGACATTTTTATTTGCAGAATCGGAAGATGGTTTGTATATTTTGGATCAACATGCAGCACAAGAACGAATTAACTATGAATATTATCGCGAAAAAATTGGTGAAGTATCTGATGATGCACAGAATCTCTTGGTTCCGATCGTCTTAGATTATTCCACCAGTGATATGTTAAGAATTCAAGAAAAAGAAGAAGTCTTAGCAAGTTGTGGCCTCAAACTAGAAGCGTTTGGCCCTAACAGTTTTGTGATTCATCAGCATCCGACTTGGTTTAAAGAAGGTCAAGAAGAAGACACAATTCGTGAAATGATTGATTATGTCCTTAATGATAGTCGGATGACGGTAGCTAAGTTTCGTGAAAAAACGGCAATTATGATGAGTTGTAAACGAGCAATTAAGGCTAACCATTATTTAGATGATCAACAGGCAAGACAGTTATTGAAGGATTTAGCAAAAACAGAAAATCCATTTAATTGTCCGCATGGCCGACCGGTATTGGTTCATTTTTCAAATGAAGATATGAAAAAAATGTTTAAACGTATTCAAGATCCGCATCAACCATTGGAAGAACAAGAATAAAGTTGAGTTATGGTACAATGTTTAATAGGCAAACGTATGTTTAGTTTAGATGATGGAGAAAATTTGAATGTATGAATATTTGATTGGTTATGTAACTCAAATCACACCGGAATTTGTCGTTTTAGAAGTTCAAGGTGTGGGCTATAAACTTTTTGTTGGTAATCCCTATCGATACGAAATTAGTCAAGAAAAACAAGTGAAAATTTACGTTCACGAGGCAGTTTCGGATACTGAAATTAGTTTGTATGGATTATTTGATGCAGAAGATAAAGAACTTTTTGAAAAATTATTATTGGTAAAAGGAATTGGTCCAAAAAGTGCTTTAGCGATCCTTGCAAATGAAGACCATTCTGGTTTAGTTTCTGCAATTAATCATGATGATGTCGCGTATCTTAAGAAATTTCCAAAAATAGGACCGAAGGCTGCCCAACAAATTATTCTGGATCTAAAAGGTAAAGTTACCTTAAGTTCAGAGAATCCAATTCAGACTGTAAAAAAGCCTGTTGGCAACCGTCAATTAGCAGATGCACTAGATGCATTAACAGCGTTAGGGTATTCGGCACGCGATATTGCTAAAATTAAACCTGATTTGGAAGAAGACGCGACACTGAGCACCGATCAGTATTTGAGTGCGGGGCTTAAATTGTTAATGAAAAAATAAAGAAGGAGGGGTGAGTTAAGTGAGTGATGTAGATGATGATCGACTTGTCTCTGGGGAAAATGAAAATTCAGAAGAAGCATCCATTGAAAAATCCCTACGTCCAGCAACCTTGGCACAGTATATTGGTCAAGATCGAGTAAAACACGAGCTGTCAGTGTACATTCAGGCAACCAAGCAACGAGAAGAATCATTAGATCATGTATTACTTTATGGTCCGCCTGGTTTGGGTAAAACAACTTTAGCAATGGTTATTGCTAATGAAATGGCCGTTCATATTCGTACAACAAGTGGTCCGGCAATCGAAAAACCTGGTGATTTGGTTGCGTTATTGAACGAATTACAACCGGGTGATATTTTGTTTATTGATGAAATTCATCGCTTACCCAAAATTGTTGAAGAAATGCTGTATTCAGCAATGGAAGATTTCTTTGTTGACATTGTGGTTGGGCAAGGTCCAACAGCTCATCCTATCCATTTTCCGTTACCGCCGTTCACACTAATTGGTGCAACTACCCGGGCGGGATTGCTATCGGCGCCACTACGAGATCGTTTTGGAATTGTTGCGCATATGAATTATTACACGGTTGATGATTTAACTGAGATTGTAAAGCGGTCTGCTGATATTTTTAATACACAGATTACGGAACAAGGATCACACGAAATTGCAAGTCGATCACGGGGAACGCCACGAATTGCAAACCGTCTTTTAAAACGTGTTCGTGACTTTATGGAGGTTTCGGATAAAACAGCGATTGATGAACAGATTGTCACAAAATCGTTGCAGTTTCTACGGGTTGATGAAGAAGGGCTCGATGAAATTGATAATAAGATTTTAAAAACAATGATCAATTATTATCATGGTGGACCAGTTGGCTTGGGAACAATTGCTGCAAATATTGGAGAAGAAGCCGATACAATTGCAGAAATGTATGAACCGTATCTTATGCAAATTGGCTATTTGAACCGGACACCACGAGGCAGAGTAGTGACAGAAAAGGGATATGCACATCTGGGACTATCACAAGAACGAACAAACTAAGAAAGCAAATGTAAGGTTTACTTTTCCTTACTAAAAGGAGCCATTCCGACTAGCCGGTTTCGGCGTAGTTCGACTGGACATCCTTTTTGAAAAAAATTTTGCGAATGCAAATATATCTTAATTACTAAAAGGAGCCATTCCGACTAGCCGGTTTTCGGTGTAGCTCGGCTGGACATCCTTAAAAAAAGATTTTGCGAATGCAAAATATACCATAATTACTAAAAGGAGCGAATCACCATGACATTAACAGTTGATGATTTTGATTACGATTTACCACATGAGTTAATTGCTCAAACACCAATTAAAGAACGTGATGAGTCACGTTTACTAGTTTTGAATCACAAAACCGGTACTCTTGAAGATAAACACTTTTATGATATTTTAGATCAGTTACACGCTGGAGATGCAGTGGTTATGAATGATTCACGGGTTATGCCTGCCAGAATTTATGGCGTGAAACCCGAAACCGGTGCGCATATGGAAGTTCTATTGCTTCATAATGACACTGGTGATCAATGGGAAACATTAGTCAAACCAGCTAAACGGGCCAAGGTTGGGACAGTTATTGAATTTGGCGATGGGTTACTAAAAGCTACTGTTATAAAAGAATTAGAACATGGTGGCCGTGAAATTGAATTTCATTATGATGGTATCTTTATGGAAATTTTGGAAAAGCTTGGTGAAACGCCATTACCACCATACATCAAAGAGAAGCTAGATGATCCAGAACGTTATCAAACAGTTTATGCCCGTGAAAGTGGTAGCGCTGCGGCTCCGACGGCAGGTTTACACTGGACAAAAGAGTTGCTGAAAAAGGTCGAAGATAAGGGTGTCAAATTAGTTTATTTGACCCTTCATGTTGGTTTAGGAACTTTTCGGCCAGTTGATGAAGCTAATATTGAAGACCACAAGATGCATAGTGAATTTTATCGATTAAGCGAAGAATCAGCTGCAACTTTAAATGAAGTGCGCAAGAATGGTGGTCGTATTATAGCTACAGGAACTACTTCAATTCGCACGCTCGAAACGATTGGTACGAAGTTTAATGGTGAAATCAAGGCAGATAGTGGCTGGACCGATATCTTTATCAAGCCTGGGTATCAATGGCAGGTGGTTGATGCCTTTATTACGAACTTTCATTTACCAAAATCAACGTTAGTTATGTTAGTGGCGGCCTTTACAGGTCGAGATATGATTTTAAATGCCTATCAACATGCAATCAAGGAGAAGTATCGTTTCTTTAGTTTTGGGGATGCAATGTTCATTAAATAGAACTGTAAATAAATGATTAGAATGGAGAATTTGTTTGGAACCTGCAATTAAGTACCATTTAATTAAAACAGAAAAGCATACTGGAGCACGATTGGGAGAAATTGAAACACCACATGGCACGTTTCCTACCCCAATTTTTATGCCTGTAGGAACCCAGGCAACGGTGAAAGCAATGTCACCAGAAGAACTCGAAGATATTGGTGCTGATATTATTCTTTCAAATACGTATCATTTATGGGTACGACCTGGTGAAGACATTGTGAAAGAAGCTGGTGGTCTTCACAAGTTTATGAATTGGAAGAGAGGAATTTTAACTGATTCTGGTGGCTTCCAAGTTTTTTCATTAGCAAAATTACGTGATATCTCCGAAGAGGGAGTTCATTTTCGTAATGAAATCAGTGGTGCAAAGATGTTTCTCAGCCCTGAAAAGGCAATTCAAATTGAAAATGATTTGGGCCCTGATATTATGATGAGTTTTGATGAATGTCCGCCCTTCTTTGAAAGCTACGAGTACGTTAAAAATTCAGTAGAAAGAACAAGCCGGTGGGCAGAACGTGGATTAAAGGCCCATCAAAATCCCGATTGGCAAGCTTTGTTTGGTATTGTACAGGGAGCAGGGTTTAAGGCCTTAAGAGAGCAAAGCGCAAAGGACTTGGTAAGTTTAGATTTTCCGGGTTATTCCATTGGTGGTTTATCCGTAGGCGAATCAAAGGATGAAATGAATCGCGTTTTGGAGTTTACAACCCCGTTGTTGCCTGAAAACAAGCCACGTTACTTAATGGGCGTTGGATCGCCTGATTCGTTAATTGATGGTGTAATTCGAGGTGTGGATATGTTTGATTGTGTTTTGCCAACCCGAATTGCCCGTAATGGTACTTGTATGACGTCTCATGGGCGCTTAGTGGTAAAGAATGCCAAATATGCGCGTGACTTTACACCAATTGATGATAATTGCCACTGTTATACTTGTCGAAACTTTACGAGAGCGTATGTCCGTCACTTGATGAAAACCGACGAAACGTTTGGGTTGCGTTTAACTAGTATTCATAATACTTATTTCTTAGTTCATTTAATGAAACAGGTGCGTCAGGCCATTAAAGATGATAATTTATTGGAATTTAGAGAAGCTTTCTTTGAAGAATACGGGTATAATCAAGCGCATCCAAAGAATTTTTAAATTCACTGGAAGTTAACAGTAATATTTGATACAGTTAAGATAAAGAAAATGAGGTGTTTATATTGGTATTAGGAGCAAATGCAAGTTTCGGTGGTACCGGAAGTATTATTTTTATTGTTTTAATTTTTGGATTAATGTATTTTATGATGATTCGTCCACAAAAAAAACAACAACAAAAACATCAAGAAATGATGAGCAAGCTTCAAGTCGGTGATAAGGTTGTGACAATTGGCCGTTTACACGGAGTTGTTGACAAAGTCGATAATGACGCAAAAACCGTGACATTAGATTGTGACGGAATTTACTTGGTATTTGATCGGACGGCAATTATGCGTGTAGATCACGTAGAAGCTGTTCAACCAGCACCCAAAGCAACTGATGAAGCAGAATCAACAGACGATAAGACTGCCGATGATGAAGCAACAAAGGCACCAGATGCACCAGCTGACGATTCAACTGATGATGATGCAAATAATAAATAGATAGTTTAAAAAATTTGAAACTTTTTTAGTTTCAAATTTTTTTTGAGTTTTATAAGTTGTGTATTTTGTACGAAAGTTTCATAATTGAAACGAACAGATATTGTGAAAGCGGGGCAAATGTGATGACACAGCAAGCGTTATTTATTATTTTTGGAGGAACAGGTGATTTAGCGTATCGCAAATTGTATCCCTCATTATTTCGTTTGTATGAAAAAGGATATTTGAAGGACAACTTTGCCGTTATTGGAACGGCACGCCGTCCTTGGACAGATGATCACTATCATGAAGTTGTTATGAACGCAGTTGCTGATGATGGTCATGAGTCAGATCGTACTAATAGCGAGTTGGCTCGCAAATTTGCCAGCCATTTTTATTATCAATCACATAATGTGAATGATACCGAACATTATGTAGCTTTGAGAAATTTGGCCGATAAACTAGATGAAAAATATAATTTACAGGGAAATCGAATTTATTATTTAGCTATGGCACCACGATTTTTCGGAACTATTGCGGCTCATCTCAAATCTGAAAAGTTAATTACAGACCACGGATATAATCGCTTGATTATTGAAAAACCATTTGGAAGAGACCTTAAAACAGCTAAGGAACTTAATGATGATATTTCTGCTTCTTTTTCTGAAGATCAGATTTATCGAATTGATCATTATTTGGGTAAAGAGGCTATTCAAAGTATTGCTGCATTACGGTTTGGCAATCAAGTGATTTCATCGCTTTGGAATAAAGAACATATTGATAATATTCAGATCACCTTGGCAGAATCACTGGGTGTTGAGGAACGTGCCGGATATTATGAAACAGCAGGTGCTTTGCGAGATATGGTGCAAAATCATATTTTACAAATTGTTTCTCTGTTAACGATGGAAAAACCAAGTGAGTATACAGCTTCAGAATTGCGTGATCGCAAAGTTGAAGCTCTTCAAAATATTAAAGTCTATTCAAAAGAAGAGGCTTTGAATAATTTTGTGCGTGGTCAATATGGCGAAGATGCGGATCGTACTCAATCTGATTATCGACACGAAGAAGGAACAGATGAGCAATCACAAATTGAAACTTTTGTTTCCGGAAAATTAGAAACCAAAAATAAGACTTTAGCGGGTGTTCCTATCTATGTACGAACGGGTAAACGATTAGCAAGAAAGTCAACTCAAATTAATGTGGTGTTTAAAAATGTTCAGACAAATATTTTTAAGGCTACCGGAGCAGATGATAGTAATCTGAATCAAAATGTCTTGACCTTGTTCATTGAGCCTGATCAGGGTTATCGCTTTGACTTAAATGTTAAGAGTGGTAATCAGAGTTATGGTATTATGCCAATTCATTTGGATTATCATAAAACTTCTGCGGAAAAAGCAAAAATTCCAGAAGCTTATGAAAAGTTAATTCATGACGCTCTTGATGGCAATCGGACCAACTTTGCGCATTGGCATGAAGTTGCACAAGCATGGCGAATTGTTGATGTTATCCGCGATGCTTGGGATGGCGAAAAAGCAGATTTTCCAAATTATGTTAGTGGTTCAATGGGGCCACAAGCATCTCAAGATCTATTAAAACGCGATCATAGAAAATGGATATTTGATGCTACCAACTAAATAAAATTAAAACGGATTTTGGAATAAAAATTTTCTAAGATCCGTTTTAATTTGCTTGCTTTCAAACGTATGTTCGGATAAACTGGATTTGGGTGATAAAATGGATGCAAGTATTGAGATTCTTCCCATACATGTGAATACTTCTAGAAAAATAATCCATGTGGATATGGATGCATTCTACGCTTCAATTGAAGAACGAGAAAATCCAAAATTACGTCTGAACCCATTAGTAGTGGCAAGAGATCCACGCCAAACTGGTGGTAAAGGGGTTGTGGCAACTGCAAACTATCTTGCGCGAAAAAAGGGTGTTCATTCTGCGATGAGTGCACAAAAAGCGTTGGAGCTGTGTCCAGAGGCAACTTTTAAAACACCAGACTTCACGTTATATCGAAAAGTTTCGGATCAAATTCATGAAATTTTTGCTGAATATACGGAAATGATTGAACCGGTTGCTTTTGATGAAGCCTATTTGGACGTCACACATAATAAAAAACAGATTGAGAGTTCAGTGGAAGTTGCACACCAAATCCAAAGTGAAATTTATGCTAAGACACAGTTGACTTGTTCAACGGGTATTTCGTACAATAAATTTTTAGCAAAATTGACTTCAGAATATCAAAAACCAGTTGGCGTGGCAGTAGTCTTACCAGAAGATGTTCGTGAATTTCTAGATAAGCTGCCAATCGAAAAGTTTCGCGGCGTTGGTAAAAAAACGGTTCCCAAAATGCATGATTTAAAAATTTTCAATGGCCAGGATCTTTATAAAAGAAGTGAATTGGAGTTGATTCATCATTTTGGTCGTTTTGGGGACGTTTTATACCACCATGTACGTGGTTCTGATGATCGCCCTGTGGCATACCAAAGAGAACGAAAATCAATTGGTAAGGAAAGAACGTACAATCCTAATTTGACGTCTGAATTAGAAATTGAAGATGAACTAAAATTATTGGCCCAAAAAGTGGCCGAAACGATGAAACAAAAACAAAAACACGGGAAAACGTTAGTCTTAAAGGTGAGATATTCAGATTTTGAAACAATTACTAAACGGCAAACCTTCACAGAATTCTTAGATAATAGCGAAGAAACCTATCTTTTTTATGCGCGGCAATTATTTGATGAATTTGGAAATAGCCAGCGAGGTATTCGATTATTAGGAATTACACTAACAAATTTAGCGGGTATGAATTTTGAAAACATGACATTGCCTTTATTTAATCAAGACTGATTTCTTGTTTTGTATTTAACCTTAAAAGCTAGTATACTGGGATGAAGTGAAAACACGCATTCCTTTTAATTTAGTTTGAAACAGAAAGAAGAAATTATGACACTGCAGCAAGAAATTTTTGAACAAATCAAAAAACATCAACGAATTATTATTCACCGACATCAGCGACCAGATCCGGATGCAATTGGATCTCAAATTGGTTTAGCTGAAATTATTCATGCATCATTCCCAATGAAGACGGTGTTAGCAGTGGGAAAACAAATCAGTGGTTTATCTTGGATTGGTAATATGGATGTTGCCGATGATGATGACTACGATGATGCGCTGGTTATTGTAACCGACACGGCGAATCCGCCCCGGGTGGATGATAATCGCTATACTAATGGCCAAGAATTAATTAAGATCGATCATCATCCAAATGATGATCCCTATGGTGATTTAATCTGGGTGCTGCCGAATGCTTCCAGTAGTTCCGAAATGGTTTTTGATTTTTATCATCAATTTAAAAAAGAACTTAAGTTAACGCCGAAAGCTGCTGAAGCTTTATATGCGGGTATTCTTGGCGATACTGGTCGTTTCTTGTATCCAGCGACGACGCCACATACATTACGTGTAGCAGCTTCATTAATGGCAACAGGTTTTGATGTAACGGCGGTTAATCAGAAGTTAGATAGTATTGCATTACCAGTGGCACGTCTTTCTGCTTATGTTTACGAAAATTTGGAAATTACGGATGCAGGGGCGGCTACAGTTTGTCTGACCGCAGAAGTATTGGATAAATTTGATTTAAAGGATGCGGGCACCGCGGGAGTCGTACCGCTCCCCGGAAAAATTGATTCTGTCGTTTGTTGGGCAATTTTTGTTATTCAACGAGATGGAACTTATCGTGTACGTTTACGTTCAAAAGGTCCAACAATTAATGAACTTGCTAAAAAACATGATGGAGGCGGTCATGCTTTAGCAAGTGGGGCAAAAGCAAAAGACTTAGATGAAATAAAGGCCATCAAAAATGAATTGGCCGAAATTGCCACTGCTTATCAGAAGAAGAACAAGAAGGAGTAATTAATGAAAAACGGTTTTACAGAGTTTAATTTGCAACCATTTCTGCTCACCGCATTAAAAGAAATTAATTTTAATCAACCAACACCGGTTCAAGAAAAGTTGATTCCAGTGATTGAAGCAGGAAAAAGTGTGATTGGGCAATCTCAAACGGGTAGTGGCAAAACACATACCTTTTTATTGCCTATTTTGAATCATATTGATCCTCAAAAACAACAGGTGCAGGTTGTTATTACGACACCAAGTCGTGAACTTGCTTATCAAATTCATACTGCTGCACGGCAACTGGTGAAATTTTCTGATAGCGAGATTGAAATTGGAAACTATGTTGGTGGAACAGATAAAAAACGACAAATTGAAAAGTTAAAGCACCGTCAACCACAAGTGGTTATTGGGACACCTGGAAGAGTTTGGGACTTGATTAGTAGTCAAGCACTGGACGTTCATTTGGCTGCCCAGTTTGTGGTGGACGAAGCTGATATGACACTTGATATGGGCTTCTTAAATGAAGTGGATAAGATTGCCGCAAGTTTGCCTAAAAAACTACAGATGATGGTTTTCTCGGCAACCATTCCGCATTCATTAAATATCTTTTTAAAGAAATATATGGTTAATCCAGTCATTGAGGAAATCCCTGTACAAAGTATAATTAGTCCAACAATTGAGAATTGGTTGATTTCTACCAAGAGTAAGGGTAAAAATAACGTGATTCATCAACTTTTAACTATTGGAGAACCTTACCTTGTACTTATCTTTTGTAATACCAAAGAGCGTGTTGATGAATTAACTTATTATTTAAAAAATAAAGGTCTAAAAGTTGCCAAAGTCCATGGTGGCGTCCCACCTCGCGAACGAAAACGTGTCATGAAAGAGATTCATAATCTTGATTTCCAATTTGTTGTTGCAACTGATTTGGCTGCCCGAGGAATTGATATCGAGGGCGTTTCAATGGTAATCAATGATGGTATTCCTGATGATTTGGACTTCTTTATCCATCGTGTTGGTCGAACTGGGCGAAATGGTATGTCAGGGATAGCAATTACTTTGTATGAACCCGGCGAAGAGGCTAAGGTTTCGGAAATTGAAAAATTAGGTGTCAAGTTTCAACCTAAGGCAATTAAAAATGGTGAAGTAGTTGATTCCTACGACCGTAATCGCCGAACAACACGTGTTAAAGATCATCATAAGTTGGATCCTACAATGGTTGGAATGGTTAAAAAGAAGAAACGCAAGGTTAAACCTGGATATAAACGTCGTATTAAAAAAGCAATTGAAATTCAAGATCAAAGAGATCGACGAGTTGCTAAACATCAAGAATTTCTTAAAACAAAACGACAGAAAATTAAACAGAATCGTGCTAAACGAAATTCAGGGGAGCATTGACAAGCAGTTATTTTCTGCAATATAATAGTTTTTGGTTAAGGACATATTAAAATTAATAAAATTTCAGAAACGTTTTGGCTAATGTGAAAAACGATTTTATGGTTTTAAGGCTACCTTATAAGAGGATTCGCGACTCTGCGTTAAAGAGCTTAAGAGGTAAACGATCAAGATCGTTGCAAGTAAAGTGGTACCGCGCTAAAGCGTCTTTACTAGCAACGGTCTTTTTATGTGATTAGAAAGGGAAAAGATATGGAAAAGAAATCAAGTAGTGAAATCAGACAAATGTTTTTAGATTTTTTTCAATCTAAAGGTCATATTATTGAACCTAGTGCTTCATTAGTTCCTCATGACGATCCAACGCTGTTATGGATTAATTCTGGAGTAGCTACAATGAAAAAATATTTTGATGGTAGTGTAGTTCCAGAAGTGCCACGTTTGACCAGTTCTCAAAAAAGTATTCGTACAAACGATATTGAAAATGTGGGGCATACAGCGCGTCATCATACCTTATTTGAAATGTTAGGCAATTTCTCCGTTGGTGATTATTTTAAAGAAGAAGCCATTACCTGGGCTTGGGAACTTTTAACGAGTCCTAAATGGTTCGCAATGGACGCAAATAAGTTGTTTATTACAGTTTATCCTAAGGATACGGATGCTAAGAAATACTGGGAGGCTGTAGGAGTTCCCGCGGATCATATTATTGCGGTGGAAGATAACTTTTGGGATATTGGTGAGGGTCCTAGTGGTCCTGATTCTGAAATCTTCTATGATCGTGGTGAATCTTTCAATAATTTGGCTGCTGACGATCCAGAAAATTACCCTGGTGGTGAAAATGAACGTTACCTGGAGATCTGGAACATTGTCTTTTCCCAGTTTAACCATAAACCAGATGGTTCCTATGAACCGTTGCCCCATAAAAACATTGATACGGGGATGGGACTTGAACGAGTTGTTTCCATTTTTCAAAATGCACCAACTAATTTTGAAACTGACTTGTTCTTACCTTTAATCCATAAAACAGAAACTTTCAGCGGAAAAACTTACAATGACGATAAGGAACAAGATGTGGCATTCAAGGTTATTGCCGATCATGCGCGCGCAATCACATTTGCTATTGGCGATGGTGCGTTACCTTCAAATGAAGGACGTGGCTATGTTATTCGACGTTTAATCCGGAGAGCCGTAATGTATGGTCAAAAATTAGGAATTGAAAAAAGTTTTCTATACAAGTTGGTTCCTGTTGTTGGCGAAATCATGAAATCCTATTATCCAGAAGTTTTAGAGCAAAAGGATTATATTGCTAAGGTTGTTGAATCTGAAGAAAGTCGTTTTAATGAAACCTTAAATGATGGTGTTCATTTACTCGATCAAATCATTGCGAAAACAAAAGCAGCTAATGAGACTAAAATTTCTGGTAGTAATGCATTTAAGCTTTTTGATACTTATGGTTTTCCACTGGATCTAACGATGGAGTATGCTCATGATGAAGGCTTAGAAGTTGATCAAGATGGTTTTAAAGCAGAAATGCAACAACAAAAACAACGTGCTCGTGCAGCTCGAGGTAATCAGGTGTCCATGGGTGTTCAATCTGATCTTCTAACAGACATTAAAACGCCAAGTCGTTATGTTGGTTATTCTGATTTAGAGGTTGAACATAGTGTCTTAAAGGACATTATTCAGAACGAAAAGATTGTGAGTTCCGCACAAAAAGGTGAAGCACAGCTCATTTTTGATGTCACACCGTTTTATGCTGAAATGGGTGGTCAGGTTGCTGATAAGGGAACAATTACGGATGAACATGGTAATGTTGTAGCTGAAGTAAAAGACGTGCAGCATGCACCTAATGGACAAAACCTGCATACGGTTAAGGTACTGCAGCCACTAGAAACGGAACAAGCTTATTCGCTAAAAGTAGATCCTCATTTTCATAGTAAGGTTGAAAAAAACCATACTGCTACGCATTTGTTAGATCAGGCTTTACGAGATGTTTTTGGTTCACATACCAAACAGGCAGGCTCATTAGTTGAGCCAGACTATTTACGTTTTGACTTTACTCATTTTGGTCAGGTTACCTCAGAAGATCTTCAAAAAGTTGAAGGAATTGTTAACCAAAAGATTTTTGCGGAAATTCCAGTGACTACTGTAGAAACTGATATTGAATCTGCCAAAAAACTCGGAGCAATTGCTTTATTTAGTGAAAAATATGGTAAAAAAGTTCGCGTTGTGAGTGTTGGTGATTATTCAGTTGAATTTTGCGGTGGAGATCATGTTAAAAACACCAATGAATTAGGCCTGTTTAAAATTGTTTCTGAGTCCGGTGTAGGTGCTGGTGTTCGTCGAATTGAGGCTGTTACATCTGCAGAAGCTTATGAGTATTTGGTTAGCCACGAAAAACTACTTAGAGAAACTGCGCAGCAAGTTAAGGCCATTCAGATTAAAGATACGCCAACTAAAGTAGCTCAGTTACAAGAAAATTTAAAGAGTTTAACCCAAAAAGTAGCTAATCTTGAAACAAAGATGGCTAAACAAGAAGCTGCTGGAGTTTTCGATAATGTTAAACAGGCTGGTCAATATTCTGTAGTTGCAGATATCATCAAAGTTTCTGGAATGGCACAACTTCGTGATTTGGCTGATGATTGGAAACAACGCGCAATTTCTGATGTGTTAATTCTTGGAACAACGGTTGGCGAAAAAGCAAACTTATTAGTTGCCGTTTCCGATGAAAAAGTTAAAACGGGATTAAAGGCTGGAGACTTGATTAAAGCCATTGCTAAGGAGATAAATGGTGGCGGTGGTGGCCGTCCTAATTTAGCACAGGCTGGTGGAAGTAATCCAGCTGGACTCAAACAAGCTTTAGCCGATGGAATTGATTGGTTAACAGAAAAGTGATTTTTTGTTGCTAGTTGACTAAAACGGTGTTACGAATTGATTACATTAGCCTTCATTGTTTGTACTTTTTTTGGTGATCGGGTAGAATTACCTTGATGACAGTATAGGAGGTGCTTTCGATGAGTAAACTGGATAAAACAATGTTTTTTGATTTCAGCAATGATGCTCCTAAGGATTTACATGAGACCTTGAAAACGGTTTATGATGCTTTGGAGGAGAAGGGATATAATCCGATTGACCAAATTGTTGGGTACTTACTCTCGGGAGACCCTGCGTATATTCCCAGATTAAACGATGCTCGTAATTTAATTCGCAAGCATGAACGTGATGAAATAATCGAAGAATTAGTTCGCAATTATCTTTCGAAAGATCACAATGATTTGGATAAATCTGGCCAATCGGCAGGTCATATTAAATGAGATTGATGGGTTTGGATGTTGGCTCGAGAACTGTAGGAGTGGCCGTTAGTGATGAGTTAGGCTGGACTGCTCAGGGCGTGGAAATTGTTAAAATTAACGAAGATCAAAAAGAGTTTGGTTTGGACCGAGTTAGTGAACTAGTTAAACAATATGACGTTGGTGGTTTTGTAGTTGGGTTGCCAAAAAACATGAATAATACTTCTGGTCCAAGGGTAGATGCTGCTAAGGCGTATGGACAACTAATGATTGATACCTTTGATTTACCAGTAGATTATCAAGATGAACGCCTAACAACAGTGGAAGCTCAACGAATGTTAATCGAACAGGCAGACACGTCACGAAAAAAACGAAAAAAAGTCATTGATAAACTAGCAGCTAGTTTGATTTTAGAGAATTATTTAGATCGACACGGTAAATTATTAAATAACTTAAAGTGAGGTTTCCTAATGAGCGAAGAGGAACAACAAATTACACTCGTTGACGAACACGGAAATGAAGAGCTTTACAATGTTTTATTCACATTTGATTCTGAAGACTATGGAAAGTCTTACATGTTTTTATATCCGTCAGATGCAGAAAATGATGAACAGGTTGATATTCAGGCTTATTCATACATTCCAGATGCTGATGGTAATGCAGATGCAGGACAGCTAAACGAAATAGAATCAGACGATGAATGGAAAATGGTTGAGGAAGTCTTGAATACTTTCTTAGGCGATAACGACGAAGAATAGATTTCCATTTTAGCCTCGTAAAAACGATCAAATCTGAGTTGAGCATTATTCAGATCTGATCGTTTTTATTTGATTATTTGAGCGCAAAACAGTTTTGTGTTCAAGCCTATTGAATTGCGCTAAAATACGAATAAATAACTAAAAGGACTAACAAACTAAAAGGACTAACAAAATGAATAAAAAGATTTTTGAAACTTTAGAGTATCAAAAAGTAAAAGATAAATTAAAACCCTATTTGGCGTCTCAAAGTGGTCGTCAAGAGTTAACAAACTTAACTCCTATGGTAGCGCATGAACAAATTCAGTTTGCTTTAACTGAAACTTTGGATGGTGCAGATGCATATCGTTTAAAGGGAGGTATTCCAATTGCTAAGCTAGACAATATCGGCCCTCAAATGAAACGTCTTGAAATTGGTGCAACGTTAAGTGGACTTGAATTATCTCAAGTTACTAAAATGCTGCGTTCAACGCAAGATGTTATCAATTTCTTTCAAAAATTACAAGAAGAAAAAATTGAATTCCATACGTTGTACGATACGGTCAAAAAGTTACAGGCTTTGCCAGAAATTTCAAAACGATTAATTAAATCGATTGAAGGAGATGGCCATATAACTAGTGAGGCGTCGGATAAATTGTTTGGTATCCGGAGTAGAATTACAACTACGGAAACTTCAATTCGAGCGAAGATGGACAGTTATACACGAGGAAAAGACGCAAAATATCTTAGTGAATCAATTATTACAATGCGCGATGGACGCTACGTTATTCCGGTTATGGCACAATATCGCAGTCACTTCGGTGGAGTGGTCCATGATCAAAGTGCATCTGGTCAAACAATGTATATAGAACCGGCCGCAGTAATGGATTTGAACAATCAGTTGCGACAAAATCAAGTTGAAGAAAAAAATGAAGAAGAAAGAATTCTAGCAGAACTTTCTGAACTTCTTGCTCCCTATCGAGAAGATTTGTTGAATAATGCGGCAGTATTGGGACATTTGGATTTTATCAATGCTAAAGCACGTTATGCTGCAGAAATTAAAGGTACAGAACCAACAATATCAGCAGAAAATCATGTTCATTTTAGAAATGCACGTCATCCATTGATTGATCCTAAGAAAATTGTTCCAAATGATATTGATTTAGGAACCGATTATAAAGCGCTTATTATTACTGGGCCTAATACTGGTGGTAAAACCATTACATTAAAAACGTTTGGTTTATTGCAACTAATGGCTCAATCAGGGTTATTTATTCCGGTTGCTGAACATAGTCAAATGGGTATTTTTACAGAAATTTTTGCTGATATTGGTGATGAACAATCGATTGAGCAAAATTTAAGTACTTTTTCTTCACATATGGACAATATTGTGCAGATTTTAGCACAAATTGACGAACATAGTTTAGTTTTGTTTGATGAACTAGGAGGGGGAACAGACCCCAAAGAAGGAGCTGCCTTGGCCATTGCAATTTTAGATCGTGTGGGTAGTGCGGGAAGTTATGTCTTAGCCACGACACATTATCCGGAATTGAAGGCCTATGGCTATAATCGTCCGGAAACAATGAATGCCAGTATGGAGTTTGATACAGAATCATTAAAACCTACGTATAAGTTGCTGGTGGGTATTCCTGGAAGTAGTAATGCGTTTGATATTGCCAAACGATTAGGACTTGAATCTGGCGTTATTATGCAAGCTCGTTCGTTAATGGATCAGGATAGTCAAGATTTGAGTGCAATGATCAAAGATCTATCAACTCGTCAAAAAGAGGCTGCCGATCGTGCTGATAAATTAAAGATTGAAGTAGCTGAATCGGAAACTTTGCATAAGGATTTAACTAATGAATATCAGAAATTACTTAATTCGAAAGATCAGTACTTGGAAAAGGCAAAGCAACAAGCTAATGATTTGGTAGATAATGCTGAAGAAAAGGCCGATAAAATAATTAAAAAACTTCGAAAAATGGAAATGCAGGGCGGAGCTGGAATTAAGGAAAATCAATTAATTAATTCTAAAAGTGGTTTAAATGCCTTGCATCAGGCCCCTAGTCTGAAGAAAAATCGAGTTCTGCGACGTGTAAAAGCAAAACAAGAGCTTAAGGTTAATGATGATGTAATGGTAACCAGTTATGGTCAGCGTGGATCATTGCTGCGACAAATGGATAAAAAGCATTGGGAAGTTCAAATGGGTATTTTGAAAATGAAAGTGCCAACTGATGAGCTTGAAAAAATTGCACCTGATAAAAATGAATCCGCTGGTAATCGAACGACAATTCGACGAACAAGTTCAGCTGTTAAAACAACTTTGGATTTACGTGGCAAACGGTATGAAGAGGCAATGACTGAGGTGGATCGTTATATTGATTCTGCGTTATTAGCAGGGTACCCAATGGTTACAATTGTCCATGGTAAGGGAACTGGTGCGTTACGTAAAGGGATCACACAGTACCTACAAGGCAATCGCCAAGTGAAACATTTTGAGTATGCAGCACCAAATGTAGGTGGTAATGGCGCAACCGTGGTACATTTTAAGTAACTAATTTTTTGTAAGCAATATTATTGGTGTTTAAAACAAACTTTGATAAACTGTTATTAGTAAATGAGAAAGAAGGCAATTAAAATGGTAGAAGCAATTACTGATGATAATTTTAATGACAAAACTAGTAAAGGTGTCACTTTAACGGATTTTTGGGCAACTTGGTGTGGTCCTTGTCGTATGCAGTCTCCAGTTGTTGAACAATTGGAGGGTGAAATGAACGATCAGGTTAAGTTCACTAAGATGGATGTTGATGCTAATCCGAAGACCGCTCAAAACTTTGGCATTATGAGTATTCCAACTTTGATGGTTAAAAAAGATGGTGCCGTTGTTGATACACTAGTTGGTTACCACTCTAAAGAACAAATTCAAAAAGTTTTAGCCCAATACGCTTAAAAGCTTTATAATAAATTAAACGCAGTGTGACACGGATTTCAATTCGTGTTATGCTGCTTTTTTTGTTTCATTTATGGCCGTTTTTTTTGAACGAAGTAAAGAATTAGTTAACAGTTGCGTTAATGGATTGTTACAGAAAGATTAATTGATTATACTGAAAGATATTTACAGGTCGATTAATTCATGAGATACTGTGAAAGTGAAAAGCGTGTATTCAAGGGGGGATAACATGAAAGACTTTTTAAAAACATTTTGGCAGCGAGAATGGGTAAAATTTCTTGGACGAATGTTTTTTTATTTTGCAGTTTTTTTGGTTCTGGTTTATCTATACGGATATAGCGGTATTGAAGGCGGAACATTTATTTATAATGAATTTTAAATTAGGCTAATTTTTTGATTTACCGGGGGGATTTTTAATGAAAATTACAAATGTGATTCAGGCGATTGATCAAATTGCCGAAAAAACGCCTGAACGAATTGCATATGATTATTTAGGCAAGACACATACTTATCAAGAATTAAAGCATTATTCTGATGCTTTAGCAGAGAAAATAACGCAAATGAATCTGGCACCACAAACGCCTATTATGGTTTATGGTGAACAAACGTTTGAAATGATTGCCACATTTTTAGGATGTGTCAAAAGTGGACATGCTTATATTCCAATTGACAAGCATTCCTCAAATGATCGCTTGACTATGATTCAAGAGATTGCAAACCCAGCAGCTTGCATTGCCGTTGAGAGTTTACCAATTCAGCTTACCGGTGTTTCAGTAATTACTCCAAGTGAATTGCATCAGATTTTTCAACAAAATGCGAATAAAATTGTTAAAAATGCGGTTCATGGAAATCAAAATTTTTATATTATCTTTACGTCAGGAACAACTGGCAAACCAAAAGGAGTTCAAATTAGTCATCAAAATTTAACCAGTTTTGTAAATTGGATGCTGGCAGACTTTGAGTTACCAAGCCACCCGACTAGTTTGGCACAAGCACCTTATTCTTTTGATTTATCCGTGATGAGCTTGTATCCAACACTTGTGAGTGGTGGAACTTTAAAGGTATTACCAAAAAACGTAACGGACAATTTTAAACAACTTTTTGAATATTTACCTGAGATGAAATTGAACGTTTGGGTATCAACACCTTCTTTTGTTGATATTTGTTTGTTGGAACCAACCTTTGATGCAGAACATTTACCTGATTTAAGTCACTTTTTATTCTGTGGTGAAGAATTGACACATCAAACGGCTGAATTATTAAAGCAGCGGTTTCCGACTGCAAAAATATTTAATACGTACGGTCCGACCGAAACAACAGTTGCAGTGACGGCTGTCGAAATTACGCAAAAAGTTTTAAACGATTATGAGCGATTACCAATTGGAAAAGCAAAATCAGATACCATAATTGAGATTGTGAACGATAAAGGTGCTGTTTTGCCTGATGGCGAAGAGGGCGAAATTGTTATTTCGGGACCTGGTGTATCTAAGGGATATTTAAATAATCCACTCAAAACGGCTCATGCTTTTCAAAGTGTGGGAAATCACCATATTTATCATTCTGGAGATTTAGGAAAAAAAGATAGAAATGGTATGTTACGTTATCTCGGTCGTTTAGATTTTCAAATTAAATTGCATGGTTATCGAATTGAACTTGAAGAAGTTAATCATTTCTTGAATGCACAAAAGCTAATCAAACAGGGGGTGGCGGTTCCTAAATATGATGTAAACCATAAAGTTTCCCAGTTAGTAGCTTATGTAATTGCACAAGAAACAGATGCTGCTGAAACAAGCATAGCGTTGACCAGAGCAATTAAAACGGATTTACAAAAAACAATGATGCCATACATGGTACCAAATCGATTTGTTTTTAAAAACAAATTACCACTGACTGCCAATGGCAAAATTGACATCAAATTTATTATGAGTGAGGTTAATTCTTAATGTTATCTTTTACACCATATGAAAACCCCATGTACTTTGGTATTTTAGGCCTTGGTTTATTACCAATTGTGATTGGAATTCTGTGTGGTAAGAGGTTTCATTGGTATGAAACACTTATTTCGGTCTTCTTTTTAATTCTTACATTTGGAGGCCCAAAACTCACACAAGGATTTGCTTTAATTGCGTATTTAATTTATGAGGTTCTGCTGGTCTGGTGCTATACAAAGTACCGTAAAAAAAATAATAACACGGGTGTTTTTGTAAGTGCGGTCATTTTGGCAATCATACCACTTGTTATTGTGAAGCTAACGCCAGCCATTCAAAACGGTAAACAATCGATTATTGGATTTTTGGGGATCAGTTATTTAACCTTTAAGGCTGTGCAAACTATTATGGAATCTCGTGATGGTGTGTTGAAGGCTTTTAATCCTTGGTTTTTCTTACAATTCTTGGTGTTTTTCCCTACAATTTCATCAGGACCAATTGATCGTTATCGACGTTTCAAACGTGATTATGATCGTGTTCCAAAACAGGGGAAATATCTGCAGTTGTTACAAAAAGGGCTACACAATATTTTTAAAGGTTTCATATATAAATATATGTTGGCATATGTTTTTGGCACAATGTTATTACCAAAATTAGAACATCAGGCCTTAATGGCTCACGGACTATCATGGTCATTAGTTGGCGTTATGTATGTTTATAGTATGTATTTGTTTTTTGATTTTGCCGGTTACAGTTTATTTGCGGTTGGAACCAGTTACTTTATGGGTATCGAAACGCCAATGAACTTTAATTCGCCATTTAAATCTCGTAATATTAAAGATTTCTGGAATCGTTGGCATATGACTTTATCCTTTTGGTTCCGAGATTACATTTATATGCGATTAGTTTTCTTTTTTATGAAACATAAAGTTTTTAAAAGCCCGAAAACAACCGCTAATGTGACCTATATTCTGAATATGACAATTATGGGATTCTGGCACGGTGTGACATGGTACTATGTTACTTACGGTATTTTGCACGGGGCCGCGCTCGTTGTAAATGACTGGTGGCTCAGGTATAAAAAGAGCCATCGTGGTCAAATACCACATAATAAATTTACGGAAGTTTTTGCAACTTTCATAACTTTTAATTTTGTATGTTTTACATTTCTACTTTTTTCAGGTTTTCTGAATAAAATGATAATGATGAAGTAAATTAATTTTTGAAGGGGAGTACAATAAAATGGATACAAAAGAAACAGTTTTAAATGTTTTACAAGATTTAACAGGTAGTGATTTAAGTGATGATTTAGACGATAATCTTTTTGAAAATGGCTTACTAGATTCGATGGGAACTGTTCAACTACTTTTACAATTGCAAAGTGAACTAGGGATAGAAGTACCTGTTTCTGAATTTGAGCGTAGCGAATGGGACACGCCCAATAAGATTATTGCAAATACCGAGGAAATGTTGAAATAGTGGCAAAAAAACTTTTTCTGATATTTGGACCGGTAGTTTTTGCGGCGCTTTTGTTGTTTGCACTCTTGTTTTCCCCATTCAAATTAAACCATATCACGGCTAAAACTGAAAACAAGGCAGCACTTGCGCTATCACCAAATGTACTTAAGGGACAGGTAATCAAAGAATCTGCTTTATCACACGAAAAATTTGTGCCATTTTTTGGTTCTTCAGAATTTTCTAGATTTGATTTTTCTCATCCATCCGTTCTGGCAACTAAATACAATCGTAGTTATACCCCATTTTTAATGGGGGCACCTGGGACACAATCACTGACGCATTATTTTCAGATGCAGTTAATTACCTCACAGATGAAGAACCGTAAAGCTGTTTTTGTAATCTCACCGCAATGGTTTGTCAAAAAAGGTGCTCGTAAAGATGCATTTGGATTTTACTATTCACCTTTACAGTCAACAACTTGGCTTTTGGACCGCAAACAAAACAATGCAACAGATCGTTATGCGGCTCAACGCCTTCTTGACATGCCTTCTGGAAATGCCAATCATACCATTATGATGGCCTTAAGGCGTGTGGCTAAAGGACAAAAGATTACGCACCAGCAGCGAACTTATCTGATCTATGAGCAACGTTTATTGCAACATGAGGATCAACTGTTTTCAGCATTAAAGATAAAAAATAATCAGCGTAAAATAGACCGCTTAACTAAGCAGTTACCAGAGCATTATCAGTTGCATGAGCTTAATCAATTGGCAGTTAAACAAGGTGAAAAGCACACTACTAACAATCGTTTTGGCATTGATAATCGTTTTTATGCTCGTCGACTCCGTTCAAAAGAAAAAAAGTTTAAAAATTTTGAACAAAATTGGACATATACACAATCACCAGAGTTTAGCGATTTTGAATTAGTTTTGGATCAATTTGCGGCATCCGATACCAATGTCGAGTTCATTATTCCGCCAGTTAATGAAAAGTGGAGTAAATACACGGGCTTGTCTACTAAGATGTTAAAACAATTTGATCAGAAAATTCGTTATCAACTTACTTCGCAAGGATTTACTAATATTTGTGATCTCAGTGACAAAGGCGATGTGCCATATTTCATGCAAGATACCATTCACTTAGGTTGGCGTGGTTGGTTAGCTGCAGATCAAGCAATTGATCCATTTTTAACACAAAAACAGACAACACCAACTTATCATATGAACAACAAGTTTTATTCAAAAGAATGGCAAAATCAACTTAAAGTTAACAACTAGTAATTCTAGAGAATACCAAAAGCAAAACAACATTATAATGGTTGTTTTGTTTTTTTGAAGCAGTCAGTACTTGCTTTTCGGTTTTTAAAAAGAGATAATGTAGTTTCAGATTACGTGAAGAGGATGAAAAAAATGGATAATCGTGCAATTGGATTTATGGATTCTGGTGTGGGTGGCTTGACGGTTGTGCGGGAAGCACTTCGCCAGTTACCATTGGAATCTGTATGTTTTATTGGGGATCAAGCTAGATTACCGTACGGTCCCCGCTCAAGTGAGGAAGTTCGTCGATTTTCTGAACAAATGGCCGCATTTTTATTGAAAAAAAACATTAAAATGTTAGTCATTGCTTGTAATACGGCAACTTCTGCAGCTTTAGAAGATTTGAAAGAAAAGTTACCTATTCCTGTGGTTGGCGTCATTTCGCCTGGTAGTCGTGCCGCCTTGAAAGTATCTCGTAACCGACGAATTGGTGTTATTGGTACGGAGGGAACCATTAAAAGTGGTGCATACGAACGCGCAATACTGTCCAAAGATAGTTCGGTTGAAGTTTTTAGTTTGGCATGCCCGAAATTTGTACCATTAGTTGAAAGCAATGAATATGATTCACCAATTGCTAAAAAAGTTGTGGCCGAAACGCTTCAATATTTTGAAAATAAGCATGTTGATACATTGGTATTAGGATGTACACATTATCCACTGTTGAGACCTATTATTCAGGATGTAATGGGAGGGCAGGTTACCTTGATTGATTCCGGCGCGGAAACAATTGGAACGGTATCGGCCTTACTGGATTATTTTGATATTGCTAAAGATGCGTCTGGAGATCGTACTAAAAACCATTACTTTACAACCGCATCACCAAAGAGTTTTAATCAAATTGCAAGTCAATGGTTAGAGATTAATGTGACGGCCGATAAAACTAAAATTGATCAATTAAAATTAGAGGTAAAATGATGGCACAAAAAGAACAAATTATTATTGCAACTAATAATGATGGAAAGCTTCGTGAATTTCAGAAATTATTTGCTGCCAAAAACATTGAGGTGACATCCTTAAAAAATTATCCAGAAATTGGAAAAATTGCGGAAACCGGAATGACTTTTGAGGAGAATGCTACAATCAAGGCTTCTGCTGTGGCTAAGAAAACTAAGTTGCCAGTTTTGGCAGATGATTCAGGTTTGGAAGTTGATGCTTTAAATGGGCGACCAGGAATCTTTTCGGCGCGTTATGCCGGTGATCACGATGATGCGGCGAATAATGCTAAACTATTGAGTGAACTTGCAGGAGTACCGGTAGAAAAGAGAACAGCTACGTTTCATACAACATTAGTTCTAATGAAGCCTGATGACAGCAAGCTGGTAGTAGATGGCGAACTTCGAGGCAGAATATTAGCCGTTCCAAGGGGCGATAACGGTTTTGGCTATGATCCTTTATTTTGGGTTCCAGAAAAGAACCAATCTTTGGCTGAAATGACTGCCGAAGAAAAGAATACAATTAGTCATCGTGGTAGAGCTAGCCAAAAATTACTGAAAGTGTTTGATGACTGGTGGTAGTTTAAACGAAAAATTTAAAATAAATAGGATTTGAAATCTACTAATTAATGATTTCAAATCCTATTTATTTTGTTGTAATAGTTGATTATTAATAATCCGCAAATCATGGGTAGTTAATAGATTCAAATAATTTTGAAGCAACATTTTTTGAATCTGATCGACGGTGCCATTTGTTACATACATTTTAACTCGAAGGCCAATGTTTCCATTTTGATCTTGAACGGGACTATTTACTGTGGGGTCGGTAGTTATTTCAGTTGATTTAGTAGCTAATTCAACTGTAGCTTTAGTAATTAATTGCTCAGCACTTTTTAAATCAGATAAATTTTCAAAAGCCAAAAAAATAGAAACAACCTGATCATTTCGTGAGTGATTGGCAATTGCTGTAATTGATCGATTGGGAATAAAATTGGTTGTACCATCATCAGAAAGAACTTGTGTGGAACGCAGACCAATTTCAGTAACTTTACCATTAATACTTTGAATAGTTACTTGATCACCAACGTCTAACTGACCATCGAGAAGGATAAAAAGGCCGTTGACAATATCGCTAACTAAGCCTTGTGCACCTAAACCTACGGCAATACTAATAATTCCTGCACCGGCGACTAGAGTACCCACTGGAACGCCAATAATTGAGAGAAGCGCATAAAGATAAAAGAATAAAACAACATAGTGAAATATGTTGATGACTAACGCAAGCAAAGTGACGGCCCTGTTAGGAATTGCATCGTTTAAATGGTGATATTTGTGTAACCCGTTTGTTAATAAACGTTTACCAACAAAATTGATTATCCAAAAGAAAATAGAAATCAAGATAATTTCAAGTAAATGGTTAAATAAAGATTCTGCCAGTTTTTGCCAGTTAAAAGCTGAAAAATAAGTTTGAAAGGCCTTGATTAAAGAACTGGGCGAATTTGTAACACCAATTAGAAAGTGAATAATACTCATCTCCTTGTATACTGATTTTAACAGACTCAGTTTTCTTTGTAATCAGTTTCATAAAAAATATTTTTCCCTCTTTTTTAATTGCAGTGCGTAAACTCAAATGATATGCTTAAGACAATCAAGTTAACAGGAGGATAAATTATGACAGGTGGCGGAATCGCAGCAATAATTGCAGCAGTAGCTTTACTGATTTTGGTATTATTTATCGGTCTTGTGTTAGTGCGAGCCTCAAAAACTTTGGTGGAAATTAATCGAAGTCTTGCAGTTGTAACTAAAGATGTGGATTTAATTTCTAAAGAAGCTGAAGATATTATGGCAAATGCAAATGACTTATTGGCTGACGTTAACGGCAAGGTAGCGACGATTGATCCAGTATTTCAGGCAATGGCTGACTTAGGACAGAGTACTTCAGATTTAAACGAAGCAACACGTAATTTAACCACTAAGCTGACTAATCCTGGAAAAAAGACTGGAACTGTTTCGGCAGCATTTAAAGCTGGTAAAGGTGCTATCCACATGTATCGTGAACATAAAAATAAACAAACGAAAGACTAGGAGGTTTTTGATAATGGCAAAAGGTAAATTTTTATTAGGTGCGTTAATTGGTGGCGCAGCTGCGATTTATGGTACCTTAAAATTAACTGGTACAACTAAGGAAGAATTAGTCCAAGCAGCACAAAATAAAGTAAATCGTTTTAGAGAACAGAATGATTTAGAGGGTGCCAACTGGGAAGAGGAACTCAAAGATCGAGTTTTTGATTCAGCAGTTGAATTGAAAAATCATGTTCTTGAAAGTAAAGATGAGTTTTTAGGTGCAGCTTCGGATAGTTTCCAAGCATCAACGGATGAATTAAAAGACGAACTAGATGATGAAAACGATGTTTTTGTTAATGGATCAGATAGTTATGATGCACCAACTGAAGTGTTCATGCCCCATACGCATGATGAAAAACCTAAGGACAAATAAAAAGAGAGTTTCCGATTAAAAAAATCGGGAACTCTTTTTTTAATTATAGTTCATTAACCAACATAAGTAAGTTCTTTAGAAGTATGCGTAAATGGTTCGCAGCCATTTTTAGTAATGTGAACGCAATCTTCAATCCGAACACCAGCGACACCAGGAATATAAATGCCGGGTTCAATTGAAAAACACATGCCTTCTTCTAAAATCATTTTGTTACCTTCCATGATTGATGGAAATTCATGTTCACCCATGCCCATTCCGTGCCCAAGACGATGAATGAAATATTCACCATAACCTGCTTTTGTGATGATGTCACGAGCAATTTTATCGAGGTCTTCTGCAATCATTCCAGGTCTTGCTTTTGCTTGAGCAGTCAACTGGGCATCTAAACAAACTTTGTAAATATCTAGAGCTTTATCATTTGGTTGACCAACAGCAACGGTTCGTGAGGCATCACTGATATAGCCTTGGTGAATTGTACCCAAATCAAATAAAACAAGTTCGTTATTTTTAATCTTGTTCATACCGGTTGCACCATGTGGTTCTGCAGCATGAGCGCCTGCTTGAATTAAGGTATCAAAACTCATTTGCATGACACCTTTTTTCTTAAGGACATATTCTAATTCTGCAGCAATTTCAGCTTCAGTTCGACCTGCCTGAACGGCTTCAAAACCAATTTTGAATGCAAGATCAGCTTCTCTTCCAGCAGCATCAAGTTTTTCAATTTCGTCGGAAGTTTTAATCAAACGTAATTTTTGAATGAAGGGGGTCAAATTTTTTTCAAAAGCAGCTGATGGAAATTGTTTTTTAATAGAATTAAAGTGGTCAATAGTTAAATTAGTTTTTTCAATTGCCCATTGAACTGGATTGTTAACACGTTTTTTAATTTGTTCAGCAATTAATGCAAAAGGATGTTCGTGATCAAGATACCCATAAACGGGATACTTCCACCCAGTATCATGAATAGCTTCAACTTCCAATGCGGGGGCAAATAAAAATGGGTCCTCATCTGCGAAAACAAATAGGCCAAGGATGCGTTCAACCGGATCACTTGCAAAACCAGTGAGGTATTCAATTGATTTGGGATTACTAATATAAGCTACATCAGTCTCATTATCATTGACCCATTTACGAACTTTATCTAACTGTGTCATGTCATCGTCTTCTTTCTAATTTAGTTGTGAATATTATATCATATCGTTTTAGTCTTGAAATATAACTAAAAAAGAGGTATATTTTTCATGAAAGCGTTTTCTACACTTGCACAGTTAAATATTTTTTGATAACGTTAACAATGCAGTGAAAATTTATGAAAACGTATAGTAACGCATAAAAGGAGACCTGATTTTAAAATGGAAAAACAAACTGTAACAATTTATGATGTTGCGCGTGAGGCAGGCGTTTCAATGGCGACTGTATCGCGAGTAGTAAATGGCAATCAAAATGTTAAACCAGCAACGAGACAGCGTGTAAACGATGTTATTGATAAGCTGGATTACCGACCTAATGCTGTTGCACGTGGTCTTGCTAGCAAGAAGTCGACTACGATCGGTGTCATTATTCCAGATGTAACAAATGGTTATTTTGCTTCTTTAGCACGTGGAATTGATGATGTGGCTTCGATGTATAAATATAACATTATCATGGAAAACTCTGATGAAAATGATCAAAAAGAAATGTTAGTCTTAAATACTTTGCTTGCAAAACAAGTAGATGGCATTATTTTCATGGGAAATCGTGTTACGGACAAACTACGGGATGAATTCTCACATTCAAGAACACCGATTGTTTTTGCTGGTTCGGTTGACGACCAAGAAAGCGTGCCATCTGTCAGCATTGACTATGTTGAATCAACTGCAGAAGCCGTTTCAAAGTTGATTAAAGAGGGAAATAAAAAGATTGCCTTCATTAGTGGTTCGTTGAGTGAACCAATTAATGGAAAGTATCGGTTAGCAGGATACAAACAAGCTTTAAAAGAGGCTGGCATCAAGTTCGATGAAAAGCTAATATTTGAAACAGATTATAGCTATGAGTCTGGAATTAAGTTGGCCAGCCAACTTAAGGATACAGATATTACTGCTGCCTTTGCTGGCGATGATCGCTTAGCGGCTGGTGTATTGAATGGCTTAACTGATCAGGGCGTTAAGGTACCAGATCAATTTGCACTAATTACTAGCAATGACACCCAGGTGGCACAACTTGTTCGTCCACAACTGACTTCAATTACACAACCTCTTTATGATATTGGTGCGGTTTCCATGCGGTTACTTACTAAATTAATGAATAAAGAAGAGATTGATGAACCAACCATTACGTTACCATATGGATTAGACAGTCGAGAAACAACCAAAAAATAATTTTTGGATTTTGATCTTTTAGGGTAATAAAATAGGCTAATTGAGTGCACGTATGTACATTTAATTAGTCTATTTTTGTAATAACTATTTTGAAAATTAATCGTTAAACTGTGCAAGTTTTACTAAAGTTCGAACCATTTGGCAGGTAAATCCATATTCGTTGTCGTACCAAGCAACAGTTTTAATCAGCTGATTTTCACCTGCAGAAACAACCTCGGTTTGAGTGGGGTCGAAGATTGAGCCATAGGTGGTATTAATCACATCACTAGAGACAATTTGATCTTCATTCCAACCAAAACTTTCGTTATTTTTTGTATAAGGCTTAATTTTTTTGTTAATTTCGTCAACCGTTAAATGGGGCGTTTTAAGTAAGGTCACAAGTTCAGTTAATGAACCATCTGCCACAGGAACTCTTTGGGCGTGCCCTTGGAGGCGGCCGTTTAGATTAGGTAAAACTAGTCCAATAGCTTTAGCGCCACCTGAAGAATGCGGAATTGTGTTTTTGGCTGCCGCTCTTGCTGCACGCAGGTTACCACCACGAACTGGACCATCTAGCAACATTTGGGTTGAAGTATAAGCGTGTACGGTGGTCATAGTGCCAGCGACCACACCGAATTCTTTATCTAAGGCATCGGCCATGGGTGCTAAACAATTGGTTGTACAAGAACCCGCCGAAATGATTCGATCATTTGAATCTAGAATGGCGTCGTTTGTATGATAAACAATTGTTTTGACATCACTACCAGCAGGCGCAGAAATTAAAACGCGTTTAACACCGGCTTGTAAGTGAGCCTGGGCCTTTTTGGAACTGGTATAAAAACCTGTGCATTCCAAAACAAAATCAACAGCATCATTTTTTACCCAGGGAATTTTAGCCGCATCTGTCTGTGAATAGACATGATAGGTTTTACCATCCACAATCAAGGTGTTCTGGGTTGCACTAACTTTTGCTTGTAAAGTGCCATGTGTAGAGTCGTATTTAAGCAAATGGGCTAACATTTGTGGACTCGTCAAGTCATTGATTGCAACCACTTCTATGTGACGATCGTCGTTGAGTTCTAGAATTCTTCTAAATGCTAATCGTCCGATTCTGCCAAATCCATTAATACCAATTTTAACTGTCATAAAATGACCTCCTAAGAATGTTATAATATTTTGAACAACTTCATCATAGCGAGGTTTTTAAAATAGAAGAAGAGCGCAATCATCCTAGGATTGTTAGTCCTAGCTTGATAAACCTCTTAAAAAATGTGAATAATGGTGATTGATTGAAAGGAAAAGATACAAATGAATGAAAAACCTTTAGGACACTTTTTCCGATATAAACGAAGTACAGCCAATTTAAAAGATTATGGTATTGTTCAAGATACACATCGTCGAGCAAGAGGGCTTACTCGGGAAGAAGTAGCCGAAAGAGCACATTTAAGTACGGATTGGTATGTAAGAATTGAACAAGGCAGATCAGGGGTAAATCCATCAGTCGAAATTCTGAAGGCCTTATGCGAAGTTTTGAAATTAAATGAATCTGAAATTAACTATGTCTTTAATCTAGTTGAGAAAAAACTACCACCTGAATTAAATCATGTTGCGGATATTAGTGAGGACTTTATCAGACTATTAAATTTTCAAAATCCGTATCCGGCATTTATAATGGATCGAAATTTTATTATTCAAGAGACTAATCGAGCGTTTGTTAAACTGTATGGAAAAATTGCAAACAAGTCGAAGATTCAGCAAAACTTGCTCTGGCAAACATTTAAAAATCCAGTGTTAAAAGCCTTATTTAGTGATTGGAACGAATATGCAGCTGAAAGGGTGGCACAATTTCGACAACTGTATAGTGAAAATCCCACTTCATCTTATTTGTATAAAATCTATGAAATAATTAAAGACGAGCCAGATTTTTCTCAACCATGGGAACAATTGGATGTGTTAAATATGCAAACGTTGCGTTTACTGCTTAACCATCCGCAAGTAGGGGAGTTATATTTGACAGAAACAACGTTGATTTCGTCTTCAAAAACTCATTTTCTAATTATTCAGAGTGCAGCTGATCAAACTACTGAAACTAAACTAAAACAGTTAGGTCAAAGTTTTTAAACAAATGATTTAAATTTAAGAATAGGTGAGTGTAAGTGAAAACAAGGCACCCATTGACAAGCAGAATTATTGAGTTATGCTTGTTTTTAAATTCTGTTTAGATTGAAGTGAAATATATGTTGAAAATTCGTAAAATCGAACCAACTGATGATCAAGCAGTGAAAAAAATTATTCAAGATTGTTTACGAGATGCACATTTGAATATTCCCGGAACTGCGTATTTTGATCCTCAATTAGATTCACTAGCCGAGTACTATAACGATTTACCAAAAAGTATTTATTGGGTGGTATTTGACGATTTGAAAAAAGAAGTGGTTGGCGGTTGTGGAGTCGGGCCGGTTCCGGGTCACCCAAATATCTGTGAGTTGCAAAAATTATATTTGAAACCAGAAGCTCGTGGACATGGCTTGTCAAAAGTTTTGCTAAAAAAAGCACTTGAGTTTGCGCAAGTGTATTATCAAAAGATGTATGTGGTTACTGATACAAAATTAGAGGTTGCCAATATTCTCTATCAACATGCAGGATTTACAAAATTAGACCATCCGTTAACTGGGGATGAACATTTGGCTTGTGATACCCAGTACCTAAAAGATATTTAAATTGATTAAATAAAAAAATGAAAAAATGATAATAAAGATTAAAAAAAGATGTCAATCATTTTTGAAAATGTCCGAATTTT
>NZ_JQBY01000018.1 GCF_001437405.1 Pediococcus ethanolidurans
TTCACCAATACCAGAAAGTGTAGACCCATAAATGGTGTTTTACGTTTATGAAAATAAGGAAAACAAAATTTAAAAATTAAACAAAGCCCAGAAGCCAGCCAAATTATTTTGGGAATGGCTTGGATAGTTAGAAGAATGCCGAACACTAGAATAAGTTCAAAGTCGGCTTCACCTAAGCCTTTGATAATGTTACTAAACTGAAAACGAGTAAAAAGACTGAGTACTAAAAGGGAAAACAGTAATAGGTTTATCGGTGTGAACTGTTCGATGATTCCCGTAAGACCCAGTAACCCGATCCACATGCCATTTACAGAAGTAGTTTTTAAGTCAACTAAACTTAGATAAACGAGTAAAGTAACTACAACCAATTTTGAACTCAATTCCAAAGGAGAAGTTGATCGGTCAGCAAGTTGTAAATAAAGTGTGCCCAAAGTTAATTCGATTAAGCAAGAAGTCGGTGAAAATTTCTGATGACAAAAACGACATTTGCCATTTAAGAGGCAATAGCTGACAATAGGAATGAGGTCAAAAAGTTTTAGGGTGGTTTGACAGTTTGAACAGTGAGAACGGGGCCACATGATTGATTGATGTGTTTGACTTCTATCAAAACAGAGCGTAAGAAAAGAACCAATTGTGGTACCGGTTATGAAAAAATAAAGTTTGATGAGCATGTTAGTTTCCTCCTTCATTTAATAAACTACAAAATTTTGGGATGATTTTTTTAAACTAATTTTGTTGTTATGATTATTTTTTGTGTTAGGGAACTAAGTGCAATTTTTGTGGTTTTAACTTTAAGCAGATTCTTAAAGTTTGAAAGTATCAAAATTACTTCAATAACTGATGGTAAACGACATAGTCTATAAAAAATAGTCTAATTGCCGTCCTGCGGCTCACCCGGTCTGGAACAGGGTGGGCACGATTTGAAGCCAAGAAGTACACTTGTCTTCAAACTCGGCCTTATTCTAAGTAATAAATTACTAAGAATAATTTCACCCCTGAGACCAATCGCTTCCGGACTAAAAATGTTTGATGTTAAATAATACTCAGTAACATTGATATAACACCATTTATATCGATGCATTGGTTACAAAGATTAGACTTAGTCTGGAAGCAAATGGGCTCAGTAGTGACATTTATCTTAGCGGGTTTCGCTTAGATAAAGGCCGAGCTTAGAGACGTGTATTTCGGCTCTAAGTTGTGCCCACTACTACGCAAAGAAGAATGATTTTCGTTCCGAAAATCTTGATGCTCCGTACGATGTCGATTCTTGTGGCCAAGACCGCCGCAAGAACTCGCACTACGTTCCAGCCCAAATTTGCTGGAAGACGGCATTTAAATCTAATTTTGTTACTATGAGCACTTTTATATCAGGTAACGAGATGTTTTTTACAGTTTAAGCCTCAGCAAATTCATTAAATACGAGTGAAAGCCTATTAAGTGGGGGATAAGTACTAATATTTTTTTGATAAATGTTTGACAAGTTATGCTGATGATGATAATCTAAAAAAGGTGCTTTTTGTGGACAGGTTCTGTATTAGACAGACATGCTGACTGAAAACGGTGGCACAAAGCCATGTTGAGGCGGTTTTTTTTATCAATAAAAAAGACCCACCTGGATGTGTGTACTTAAACAATTAAGATTATATATTTGGAAGGGGAAACAATTAATGCCTACAATCAACCAATTGGTTCGTAAGGGTCGTCATTCACACGGTTCTAAATCTAAGGCTCCTGCTTTAAATTATGGCTATAACAGCATGAAGAAAAAAGCTGTTGCTAACCCAGCACCACAAAAACGTGGCGTTGCAACTCGTGTTGGTACCATGACACCTAAGAAACCTAACTCTGCTTTACGTAAATATGCTCGTGTACGTCTTTCTAACTTGATCGAAGTTACAGCATATATCCCAGGAATCGGACATAACCTTCAGGAACATAGTGTTGTGCTCATTCGTGGCGGTCGTGTTAAGGATTTACCTGGTGTACGTTATCACGTTATCCGTGGTGCACTTGATACTGCCGGTGTTACTGATCGTAAACAAAGCCGTTCTAAATACGGTACAAAGAAACCTAAGAAGTAAGGAGGTTATTTAAATGCCAAGAAAAGGCCCTGCATCAAAACGCGAAGTATTACCTGATCCAATTTACAACTCAAAACTAGTAACTCGTTTAATTAACCATTTAATGTTAGATGGTAAACGTGGTACAGCTTCAAAGATTCTCTATAATGCATTCGACGTCATCAAATCCGAAACTGGTAATGAACCAACTGAGGTATTTGATGAAGCTATGAAGAACATTATGCCAGTTCTTGAAGTTAAAGCTCGTCGTGTTGGTGGTTCTAACTACCAAGTACCAATTGAAGTACGTCCCGATCGTCGGACAACTTTAGGACTTCGTTGGCTCGTGAACTATTCACGCCTTCGTGGTGAACATACAATGACAGAACGTCTTGCTCGTGAAATCATGGACGCTGCAAATAATACAGGTGCTTCAGTTAAAAAGCGTGAAGATACTCATAGAATGGCTGAAGCCAACCGAGCATTTGCTCATTATCGTTGGTAATTTTCCGCTTGTTGCTTAATCCATGTTTATGGGAAAAGCAATGACGAATGGCTATTATATGAAGTCCATATAGTAGTCATTTTTTCTAATTTTGACTCTTTAACCATTAATTTGAAGGGAGAAACATTTTTTAATATGGCTAACAAAAGAGAATTTCCACTTGAAAAGACTCGTAATATCGGAATCATGGCTCATATCGATGCTGGTAAAACGACTACTACAGAGCGGATTTTGTACTACACTGGTAAAATTCACAAAATTGGTGAAACCCATGATGGTGCTTCACAAATGGACTGGATGGCCCAAGAACAAGAACGTGGTATCACAATCACATCAGCTGCTACTACAGCTGCTTGGAAAGATCATCGAATCAACATCATTGATACACCAGGACATGTGGACTTCACTGTTGAAGTTGAACGTTCATTACGTGTTTTAGATGGTGCCGTTGCGGTTCTTGATGCCCAAGCTGGTGTTGAACCTCAAACAGAAACTGTTTGGCGTCAGGCTTCTGATTACAGTGTTCCACGAATTGTTTTTGCAAATAAGATGGATAAAGTTGGCGCTGACTTTGACTATTCTGTACAAACAATCAAGGATCGTCTTCAAGCTAATGCTTTACCAATTCAAATGCCAATTGGTGCCGAAGATGATTTTGAAGGGGTTATTGACCTCGTTGAAATGAAGGCTGATCTTTATGATGAAGATCAACTTGGTACTGAATGGGATACGGTTGATGTTCCTGATAAGTATAAGGAAGAGGCTGAAAAGCGTCGGACTGAAATGATTGAACAATTAGCTGATATTGATGATGACATCATGGAAAAATACCTTGGTGGCGAAGAAATCAGTAAAGAAGAAATCAAAGCTGCTATTCGTAAAGGTACATTGAATCTTGAATTATTCCCTGTTTTAGCTGGTTCAGCTTTCAAGAACAAGGGTGTTCAGATGATGTTGGATGCTGTTGTTGATTATTTACCATCACCATTGGATGTTAAACCATACAACGCGATTGATCCTGATACTGATGAACCTGTTGAGTTAACCGCTGGTGATGACAAACCATTTGCTGCTTTAGCATTTAAAGTTGCAACTGATCCATTCGTTGGTCGTTTGACTTACATTCGAGTTTATACTGGAACTTTGGAATCAGGTTCTTATGTATTGAACTCAACCAAGGACAAACGTGAACGTGTTGGACGTTTACTACAGATGCATTCTAATCACCGTCAAGAAATCCCAGAAGTTTTCTCTGGTGATATTGCTGCTGCGATTGGTTTGAAGAATACAACTACAGGTGATTCATTAACTGATCCAGATCATCCATTACATTTGGAATCAATGGAATTCCCTGACCCAGTTATCCAAGTTGCCGTAGAACCAAAGTCTAAGGCCGACCAAGATAAGATGGATATTGCGCTTCAAAAACTTGCTGAAGAAGATCCTACATTCAAGGCTGAAACCAACCCTGAAACTGGTGAAACTTTGATTGCCGGAATGGGTGAGTTACATTTGGACATTATCATTGATCGTATGAAACGTGAATTTAACGTTGAAGCGACTGTTGGTGCTCCTCAAGTAGCTTATCGTGAAGCATTCACAAAACCAGCATCTGCTCAAGGTAAGTTTGTTCGTCAGTCTGGTGGTAAAGGTCAATATGGTGATGTTTGGATTGAATTCACACCTAATGAAGAGGGTAAAGGATTTGAATTCGAAGATGCCATTGTTGGTGGTGTTGTACCTCGTGAATTTATTCCAGCTGTTGAACAAGGTTTACGTGAAGCTTTGAATAATGGTGTTCTTGCAGGCTATCCATTAGTTGACTTGAAAGCTAAGTTATACGATGGTAGTTATCATGAAGTCGATTCTAGTGAAGCAGCTTTCAAGGTTGCTGCATCAATCTCACTTCATAATGCTGCTAAGAAGGCTGCTCCTGTAATCTTGGAACCAGTTATGAAGGTTGAAGTTCGTGTACCAGAAGAGTACATGGGTGATATCATGGGCCAAATTACAGCTCGTCGTGGCCGTGTCGAAGGTATGGAAGCTATTTCAGGTGCTGAAGAAATTCATGCATTTGTACCACTTTCAGAAATGTTTGGTTATGCAACAACCTTACGTTCAGCTTCACAGGGTCGTGGGACATTCACAATGACGTTTGATCATTACGAAGCAGTTCCTAAGTCTATTCAAGAAGATATCATCAAGAAAAATGGTGGTTCTTCAAGTAAGGACTAAAGTTAAATAAGTTAAAATAAAAAATCTCAACAAATTCAGTTTTTATACTGAGTTTGTTGAGATTTTTTTGTTTACATTAAATTGATTAAATAACTTGAGCACCCAAAGAATTTTTGAAATGTGTTAATGCCCAAGTGTGACCGTTTTGATCAAAACTGGCAACCGCATTTTGTGGGATTGTAAGTTGATAATTAAGATTATAAGCAGAAATTGCCGTGTGCAATACGCAAATATCTGTGCAAACACCGGTTAAGGTGAGTGAACAAATTTTGTGGGTTCTCAAAAAATTGTCTAAATTCGTGTTTACGAATGCACTGTATCTGTTTTTATCAAAATAATAAACATGTTCATCAGTTTGATGATTGTTAAACCAGATTTGAACTTGATCATATAATTCATGTCCCCATGTATTTTTTAAATTATGTGGGGGAAAAAGTTTTGTTTCAGGATGAAAAGGATCATTTTCTTTATGAAGATCAGTAGGGAAAATAACATAGTCCCCATTTTTTAGAAATGTATTTGCTAGTTTTAAAATTTCAGGTTCAATTTTCTGACCTGGTTTGCCAGTAGTAAGTGCACCAGAAGTATCAACAAAATCATTTGTGTAATCAATAATAAGAAGCGCCTTTGGATTTTTCATTAAAATTCCTCCAATCTTTTGTTTCATTATGAAACATAAATCGTTTTCATATGTTACAAATACGTTACATTTTTTTAAACGATAAATAAATACAATCAAAGCCTTGTAAAACCGCAGTTTATCTAGTATTATGGATAAGTACTTGAATTTTAGCGGGTGGATTATGCCCATTAATCAAGTAAAACAAGGAGCTTTGATGTGAAAGGTTGCGACACACCCGGCCGCTTTGCCACGACAGTGTGGCGGTAATTTTCACGGAGCAAGTCTCATTTTCAAAATAGACGAAGGAGGTAACACAATGGCAAAACAAAAAATTCGTATCCGTTTAAAGGCTTACGAACATCGCATTTTAGATCAGTCCGCAGACAAGATTGTCGAAACAGCAAAAAGAACTGGTGCCACAATTTCTGGTCCAATTCCATTGCCAACAGAACGTACAATTTATACGGTATTGAGCTCACCACATAAGTTCAAAAAAGCACGTGAGCAGTTTGAAATGCGTACTCACAAGCGTTTGATTGATATCGTTAACCCAACACCAAAGACAGTTGACTCATTGATGAAGTTAGATCTGCCAAGTGGCGTTGATATTGAAATCAAGCTTTAATTTTTAGAAACACAAATTTAGAATCACAATAATATTGGAGGTGTACTCATGACCACAAAAGGAATCTTAGGAAAAAAGGTTGGTATGACCCAAGTCTTTACTGATAACGGTGAATTAGTTCCCGTTACTGTTGTTGATACAACACCAAACGTTGTATTACAAGTTAAAACTGTCGAAAGTGATGGTTATAACGCAGTGCAATTAGGGTTCGATGACAAACGTAAAGTATTGAGCAACAAACCTGAACAAGGTCATGTAGCAAAAGCAAATACAAATCCTAAGCGCTTCATTCATGAAATCAGAGATGTTGAGCTGGGAGAATTAAAAGTCGGTGACGAAGTTAAAGCTGACTTGTTCGCAGCAGGCGATATCGTTGATGTCACAGGTACTTCTAAGGGACATGGTTTCCAAGGAAATATCAAGAAGGATGGACAACATCGTGGTCCGATGGCACATGGCTCTCGTTATCATCGTCGTCCAGGTTCATTAGGTGCAATTATTAACCGAGTGTTCCCTGGAAAGAAGTTACCAGGTCGTATGGGTAACAATACACGAACAGTTCAAAATCTAGAAGTCGTTAAGGCTGATACAGAAAACAATGTTTTATTGATCAAGGGTAATGTCCCAGGATCAAAGAACTCATTCTTAGTTGTTAAGAATGCAGTTAAACCACATAAAAAGTAGAAAGGAGGACTAAATTAAATGACAAGCGTATCTTTATATAAACAGGATGGTACGAAGAATGGTGACGTTGAACTTAACGCTGACATTTTTGGTATCACACCAAACGATAATGTGATTTTTGAAGCTGTTGTTATGCAACGCGCATCATTGCGCCAAGGCACACACGCCGTTAAAAATCGAAGTGCAGTTCGTGGTGGTGGTAAGAAGCCATGGCGTCAAAAGGGTACTGGTCGTGCACGTCAAGGTTCAATCCGTTCACCACAATGGCGTGGCGGTGGTATTGTATTTGGCCCCACACCTCGTTCATATGCATACAAATTGCCAAAGAAAATGCGTCGTTTAGCGTTGAAGTCTGTACTTTCACAAAAAGTATTGGATGACAGCTTAGTAGTTGTTGATGGTTACAGCTTTGATCAACCAAAGACCAAAGCATTTGCACAATCACTTGACAGCTTGAAAGTTTCAACGAAAGCATTATTAGTCCTTGAAGAAGATAACGAAGCAACTGCACGTGCAGCTCGCAACCTTGAAAATGTCAAAATTGTTTCACCAACTGGTGTAAATGTTTTAGATGTTGTCAATAGTGATAAGCTCGTTATTACTCAAAAGGCTCTTTCTCAAGTAGAGGAGGCTCTCGCATAATGGAATCACGTGATGTAATCTTACGTCCAGTTGTCACTGAAGCTTCAATGGCAGAAATGGATGACAAACGTTACACATTCGATGTTGATACTCGTGCAACCAAAACAGAAGTTAAAAAAGCTGTTGAAGATGTCTTTGATGTCAAAGTTGTTAAAGTAAACATTATGAATGTTAAAGGTAAACTCAAACGTCAGGGACGTTATTCTGGTTATACTAAGAAGCGTCGTAAGGCAATCGTTACATTGTCTTCTGACTCAAAAGAAATTAAATTATTCAACGAAGAATAATAACTAAACTATAGGAGGAAAAACACGTGGGGATTAAGAAATTTAAACCAACGACAAATGCTCGTCGTGGCATGACACAGCTTGATTATAGCGAAATTACCAAGACGACTCCTGAAAAATCGTTACTTGAATCTCAAAGCCACACAGCTGGCCGTAATAATTCTGGCCGTATGACCGTTCGTCATCGTGGCGGCGGTAATAAGCGTCAATATCGTATTATTGATTTCAAACGAATTAAAGACGATGTTGAGGCAACTGTTAAAGCTATTGAATATGATCCAAACAGAACAGCAAACATTGCATTACTTGTTTATGCTGATGGAGTTAAGTCATATATTATTGCACCAAAGGGCCTTAAGGTTGGCGACAAAGTTCAATCAGGTTCAGATGCTGATATTAAAGTTGGTAATGCTTTACCATTAACAGACATTCCTGTTGGTACCATTATTCACAATATCGAATTAAAACCTGGTAAGGGCGGTCAGTTGGCTCGTTCTGCCGGTGCTTCAGCACAATTACTTGGTAAGGAAGGCAAATACGTCTTAGTACGTTTAGCTTCATCTGAAGTTCGTATGATCTTATCTGCTGGTCGTGCCACAATCGGTGCTGTTGGTAATGAAGAACATGAATTGGTTAATGTTGGTAAGGCAGGACGTACTCGTTATGCTGGCCAACGTCCACACGTTCGTGGTTCTGTAATGAACCCTAACGATCATCCACATGGTGGTGGTGAAGGTAAAGCTCCAGTCGGTCGTCCATCGCCTCTTTCACCTTGGGGTAAGAAGACCATTGGTAAGAAGACACGTAACAAACGGAATAAATCCAATAAATTTATCGTTCGTGGTCGTAAGCGCGGTCGCTTAGGTAATATTTAGTCGAAAATTTCCCTAAAGGAGGTTTCATAATGAGTCGTAGTTTGAAAAAAGGACCATTTGCAGACGATTATCTTTTAAAGAAGATCGATGCACAAAAAGATCAAGACAAAAAGTCTGTAATCAAAACATGGTCACGTCGTTCCACAATTTTCCCAAGTTTTATCGGTTATACAATTGCTGTTTATGATGGCAGAAAACATGTCCCTGTTTATATTCAAGATGACATGGTTGGCCATAAACTTGGTGAGTTTGTTCCTACTCGAACATTCCATGGACATGGTACCGACGATAAGAAGACAACAGTTGCTAAATAAGGAGGATGAATCATGGCTGAACAAGTAACATCTGCACATGCAACTGCAAAAACTGTTCGCATTGCCGCTCGTAAGGTTCGTTTAGTAATTGATCTTATTAGAGGAAAAAGTGTCGCAGAAGCAATTGCAACTCTTAAGTTCACACCAAGAGGTGCATCACCAGTTGTAGAAAAAGTTTTAATGTCTGCTGTAGCTAATGCAGAAAACAACTTCGACTTAGATCGTGAAGATTTGGTTGTAAGTGAAGCTTATGTTAATGAAGGACCAACTTTAAAACGTTTCCGTCCTCGAGCAAAAGGTTCTGCTTCACCAATCAACAAACGAACAAGTCACATTACAGTAGTCGTATCTGAGAAATAGGAGGGAACACGCGTGGGTCAAAAAGTAAATCCAAATGGATTTCGTGTTGGTGTCATCCGTGACTGGGAAGCAAAATGGTATGCTGAAAAAGATTTTGCTAACTACTTACGTGAAGATTTACAAATTCGTAAATTCATCTCAACTAAGCTTGCCGACGCATCTGTTTCCAATGTAGAAATCGAACGTGCTGCAAATCGCGTGAACATTTCAATCCATACTGCAAAACCAGGTATGGTCATTGGAAAAGGCGGATCCGAGGTAGAAAGCTTACGTAAACAATTAAATGAACTTACAGGTAAACGAGTTCATATTAATATTATTGAAATCAAGAAACCTGATTTAGATGCCAAATTAGTTGGTGAAAACATTGCTGCTCAATTGGAAGGCCGTGTTGCTTTCCGTCGCGCAATGAAACAAGCTATGCAACGTACAATGCGTGCAGGTGCTAAGGGTATTAAAACTCAGGTTGCAGGTCGTTTGAACGGAGCAGATATGTCCCGTGTTGAACATTATTCTGAAGGAACGGTTCCATTGCATACATTACGTGCTGATGTGGATTATGCTTGGGTTGAAGCAAGTACTACATACGGTCGTTTGGGTGTTAAAACTTGGATCTACCGTGGAGAAATCTTACCAGAAGCTAAGAGTTCCAAAGGAAATTCTAAAGAACAAGGAGGGAAATAATCATGCTAGTACCAAAACGAGTTAAGTTCCGTCGTGTGCATCGTGGTAAAATGCGTGGTGCCGCAAAGGGCGGTAGAACCGTTACATTCGGTGATTACGGTTTACAAGCTTTAGATTCACATTGGATCTCAAACCGTCAGATTGAAGCAGCACGTGTTGCTATGAACCGTCACATGAAACGTGGTGGTAAGGTTTGGATCAAAATTTTCCCTCACAAGTCTTACACTTCTAAAGGTGTAGGTGTTCGTATGGGTAATGGTAAAGGTACACCTGAAGGTTGGGTAGCACCAGTTAAACGCGGTAAGGTTATGTTCGAAGTCGGTGGTGTTAGTGAAGAAGTTGCACGTGAATCATTACGTCTTGCTTCCATGAAACTACCCGTTAGAACGAAGATTATCAAACGCGAGGAAGTAGGTGGCGAATCAGATGAAGGCTAAAGAAATTAATGAATTAACCACTGATGAGATGCTTAAAAAGGAACAAGATTATAAGGATGAGCTTTTTAACTTACGTTTTCAATTAGCAACTGGCCAATTGGAAAACACTGCTCGTCTCAAGCAAGTTCGTAAGAACATTGCACGAATTAAAACTGTTTTGCGTCAAAAAGAATTAAACAAGTAGAAGAATACGAAGGGAGGAACTTAACACATGAGTGAAGAACGTAACGCTCGTAAAGTATATCAAGGCCGTGTTGTTTCAGACAAGATGGATAAAACAATCACAGTTCAGATTAATACTTACAAAACGCACCCTGTTTATGGCAAACGTGTTAAATATTCAAAGAAATATAAAGCACATGATGAGAATAATGAAGCTAAAGTTGGCGATGTTGTAAGAATCATGGAAACACGGCCTTTGTCCGCAACCAAACGATTCCGTTTACTTGATATCGTTGAGAAAGCAGTTACTATCTAAATTTGTTATTTTAATTTCGTATTCTGATACAAAAATGGAAGGAGGACACTAACTGTGATCCAACAAGAGAGTCGTTTAAAAGTTGCTGACAATTCAGGTGCACGTGAAATTTTGGTAATCAAGGTTTTAGGTGGATCTCGAGTAAAATTTGGTTATATTGGTGATACTATTGTGGCTACTGTCAAACAAGCAACACCAGGTGGCGTTGTCAAAAAAGGTGACGTCGTTAAGGCAGTTGTTGTTCGTACTAAAGATGGTGCACACCGTGCTGATGGCTCATACATCAAATTTGATGAAAATGCTGCAGTTTTAATCAAAGATGATAAGAGCCCTCAAGGAACACGTATCTTCGGACCCGTTGCACGTGAATTGCGTGACAAAGATTACATGAAGATTGTTTCTTTGGCCCCTGAAGTATTGTAAATAACAATCGGATCTAAGGAGGTGCGACACGGCATGTTCGTAAAAAATGGTGATAAAGTTCGCGTAATTAGCGGCAAAGAAAAAGGCAAAGAGGGCACAATTATTAAAACCCTTGCTAAGAAAAATCGCGTTGTGGTTGAAGGCCTTAACAAAGTTAAAAAACATCAGAAAGCAAGCAATGAAAACCCTCAAGGTGGAATTCTTGATGTAGAAGCTGCAATTGATGCTTCTAACGTGATGTTAATTGATCCATCAACTAATGAACCTACTCGTGTAGGCTACAAAGTTGTAGATGGTAAAAAAGTACGTTTTGCTAAAAAATCTGGCGAAACAATCGATAAATAATTCATGAAAGGAGGAAAAATTTTTCATGTCTAACCGTTTAAAAGAAAAATACGTTAAAGAAGTTACTCCAGCGCTTGTAAAAAAGTTTGATTACACTTCAGTAATGCAGGCACCCAAGGTCAACAAAGTTGTCTTAAATATGGGTGTTGGTGATGCAACAACTAATGCTAAGAATCTTGACGAAGCTGTTGAAGAATTAACATTGATCTCTGGTCAAAAACCTTTGGTAACAAAGGCTAAGAAGTCAATTGCCGGATTCCGTTTACGTGAAGGTATGTCAATTGGTGCTAAAGTTACACTTCGTGGCGAACGCATGTATGATTTCTTAGATAAGTTAATCAATGTGTCGTTACCACGTGTTCGTGACTTCCATGGTGTTAGTTCAAAGGCTTTTGATGGCCGTGGAAACTATACACTTGGTGTCCGTGAACAATTAATCTTCCCTGAAATTGATTATGATAATGTTAACCATGTTCGTGGTTTAGATATTGTTATCGTAACAACTGCTCAGACAGATGAAGAATCACGTGAATTATTGGCACAACTTGGAATGCCATTCGAAAAGTAAACGAAGGGAGCAATAAATTTGGCAAAAAAATCGTTAGTTATTAAGAGTCAACGTCCTGCAAAGTATTCGACACAAAACTACACACGTTGTGAGCGTTGTGGCCGTCCACACTCTGTATATCGTAAGTTCCATCTTTGCCGCATTTGTCTTCGCGAGTTAGCTCATGAAGGCCAAATCCCTGGCATGAAAAAAGCAAGCTGGTAAAAAGTATACCGGAGTAAAAGGAGGGTAAACATTAATGTCTATGACTGATCCTATTGCAGATTTCTTAACACGTATTCGTAATGCGAACATGGTTCGTCACGAATCTTTAGAAGTTCCTGCATCAACAATCAAACATGATATTGCTGAAATTCTTAAGAACGAAGGCTTTATCAAGGACGTCGAATATGTCGATGACGACAAGCAAGGTATTATTCGTGTGTTCCTTAAATATGGTAAAAACAAAGAACGTGTTATTACTGGATTGAAACGTATTTCAAAACCAGGTTTACGTTCATATGTAAAAGCTGATGATGTACCAAAGGTTTTGAATGGTTTAGGTATCGCAATCATTTCAACATCTGAAGGTGTAATCACTGATAAAGAAGCTCGCGCTAAAAAAATCGGTGGCGAAGTTTTAGCTTACGTTTGGTAAAATTTTAAAAAGTAAGGAGGTGCAGTTAAATTGAGTCGTATTGGTTATAAAGCTGTAGAAATTCCATCTGGCGTTGAAGTCAAGGCCGATGGTGATCAAGTTACTGTTAAGGGTCCTAAGGGAACATTAACTCGTACTGTTAGCACTGAGATCACAATGTCTGTAAAGGATAACGTGGTTACATTTGATCGCCCAACTAATGATAATAAAATGCGTGCCTTACATGGAGCAACTCGTGCAAACTTTAACAACATGGTTGAAGGAGTTACTAAAGGTTACAAAAAAGACTTACAGTTAGTTGGTGTTGGTTATCGTGCACAACTTAAGGGAAAAACACTGGTTTTAAACTTAGGTTATTCCAATCCTGTTGAACTGGAAACTCCTGCTGATTTACAGTTAGAAGTTCCTGATAACACACATATCACGGTTAGTGGAATTAGCAAACAACGTGTTGGCGATTTTGCTGCTGAGATTCGTGCCGTTCGTTCTCCAGAACCTTATAAAGGCAAGGGTGTTCGCTATGTTGGTGAATACGTTCGTCTTAAGGAAGGTAAAACTGGTAAGTAATGCCGCTTAGGCTAGTCATTAGAATATTCTAGAGGTGAAAATTGTGATTTCAAAACCAGATAAAAATAAAACACGTCAAAGACGTCATTTACGTGTTCGTAATAAGATTTCTGGGACTGCAGAGTGCCCACGCTTAAATGTATATCGTTCAAATAAAAACATCTACGCTCAAGTAATTGATGACGTAGCGGGTGTAACGCTAGCAAGTGCCTCAACATTGGACAGTGAAGTTAGTGGAGATTCAAAAACTGATCAAGCAAGTTCTGTTGGTGCTTTGGTTGCAAAACGCGCAACAGAAAAGAAAATTGAAAAAGTCGTTTTCGATCGTGGCGGATACTTGTACCATGGCCGAGTTCAAGCTTTAGCTGAAGCTGCTCGTGAAAACGGACTTAAATTCTAAGATAAGGAGGGAATACCGTACATGTCGAATTATATCGATCCAGAAAAGTTAGACTTAGAAGATCGGGTTGTTGGTATCAACCGTGTTACTAAGGTTGTTAAAGGTGGCCGTCGTCTTCGTTTTGCTGCTTTAGTCGTTGTTGGCGATAAAAATGGTCACGTTGGTTTTGGTACTGGTAAAGCTCAAGAAGTTCCAGAAGCTATTCGTAAGGCTGTTGAAACTGCTACAAAGAGTTTGGTCCAAGTCCCAATTATTGGCACAACCATCCCTCACGAAATCATCGGTGAGTTTGGTGGCGGACGAATTTTATTAAAGCCTGCTGAAGAAGGTTCTGGTGTTGCAGCTGGTGGTGCTGTTCGTGCCGTTATGGAACTTGCAGGAGTAGATGATGTTACAAGTAAACGTTTAGGTTCAAACACACCTGTAAACGTTATTCGTGCAACATTTGAAGGTTTGAAGGGCTTACGTAGTGCTGAAGAAATTGCTTCATTACGTGGTGTTTCTGCAGAACACTTGGCTGAATAAGGAGGAACAAAAGATGGCTCAATTAAAGATTACACTTATTAAGAGTGCAGTACATCGCCTCCCCAAGCAACGTAAGATTGTTAAAGAATTAGGTTTGGGACGGGTTAATAGCTCAGTCGTTTTACCTAATAATGAGGCGACTCGTGGTGCAATTTTCCATATTGCCCATTTAATCGAAGTTGAAGAAGTTAAATAATTTAATTAGTTAGGAGGTGCCGATACTTATGAAGTTGAATGAATTAAAACCTAGTGAAGGTTCACGTAAGGTACGTAACCGTGTTGGACGTGGAACCTCATCTGGTAATGGTAAGACATCTGGCCGTGGTCAAAAAGGCCAAAAGGCTCGTGGAAAAGTTCGTTTGGGCTTTGAAGGTGGCCAAATGCCACTTTATCGTCGAATTCCAAAACGAGGCTTTACTAACATTAACCGTAAAGAGTATGCCATTGTAAATTTGACAAACTTAAATGCGTTTGATGAAGGTGCAGAAGTTACACCAGAAGCTCTTTTAAAAGCTGGTGTAATTAATAAAGTGCTTAGTGGTGTTAAAGTTTTGGGTGACGGTGAGTTATCTAAGAAATTAACAGTTAAAGCTAATAAGTTCTCAGAAAGTGCAGTAAAAGCAATTGAAGCTGCAGGTGGCAAAACTGAGGTGATTTAATGCTATCGACTATCAAAAACGCTTTTAAAGTAAAGGATATTAGAAATAAAATTCTGTTTACCCTAGGTGTTTTGATTATTTATCGTTTAGGTGCGTATATCACAGTTCCTGGGATTAACGCCAAAGCATTACAAAGTGTTGCTTCCTCTGGATTGGTTGGCATCTTAAATACCTTTAGTGGTGGTGGCCTATCCAATTATTCTATTTTTGCGATGGGTGTTTCTCCATACATTACTGCGCAAATTGTTATTCAACTTTTGCAAATGGACATTGTTCCTAGGTTTGTTGAATGGAGTAAACAAGGTGAAGTTGGTCGACGTAAGTTAAATCAGGCTACGCGGTACTTAACTATCATATTGGCGTTTGTCCAATCGGTTGGTATTACAGCTGGATTTAATGCGTTAAGCAGCTTGAACTTGGTTAAAGATCCTAGTGTGCAGACTTATGTCACAATAGGACTTATCTTGACTGGTGGAACAATGTTAGCAACCTGGATGGGTGATATGATCACCGATCGAGGTCTTGGTAATGGTGTTTCAATCTTGATTTTTGCCGGAATTATCGCACGAACACCAACAAGTATTTATCAAATTTATCAAGAACAATTTGTGGATACTGCTAAAAGTCAATGGTTGAACAGTTATATTTTTGTGGCTGTTTTGATTATTGCCGTATTGGCAATCGTGATCTTTGTTACTTGGGTTCAACAGGCTAGTCGTCGTGTTCCAATTCAGTATACAAGAAGAGCGTCAGGTGCACCTGACAGTAGTTACTTACCTTTAAAGGTTAATGTAGCTGGTGTTATTCCAGTTATCTTTGCGAGTTCATTTATTGCAACACCTCAAACTATCTTGATGGCTTTTGCAAATAATCACTCCTCTGATACTTGGTACCAAATTTTGTCGGATGTGTTTAACATGCAAACGACAGATGGTGCAATTTTGTACACATTCTTGATTGTCGTCTTTACCTTCTTCTATGCATTTGTTCAGGTTAACCCTGAAAAATTGGCAGAGAATCTTCAAAAACAAGGAAGTTATATTCCGGGAGTTTGGCCTGGTCATGAAACACAGAGTTATGTGTCTCAATTGTTAATTCGTTTGTCAGTAGTTGGATCGCTATTTTTAGGATTAGTTTCACTAATTCCATTGTTGGCACAAGACTTCTGGAACTTGGATGAATCAATTGGTTTAGGCGGAACAAGTTTGTTGATTGTCGTTGGTGTTGCAATTGAAATCATCAGTCAGATTGATGGTTTAATGATGAAACGCGAATATGTCGGTTTTATCAGAACACCAGAACAAACCAAATAATTGGAGGAAAACAAAAATGACAACTCTTAATCTCGTTTTGATGGGATTACCAGGTGCTGGTAAGGGTACCCAGGCACAAAAGATTGTTGCTGAATTTCATACAGTTCATATTTCAACTGGTGACATTTTCCGAGCAGCAATGAAAAATGGCACTAAGATGGGAATTGAAGCTAAGAAATTTATTGATCAAGGTAATTTGGTTCCAGATTCCGTTACTGACGGAATTGTGGAAGATCGTCTTGCTGAGGATGATACTAATGCCGGCTTTATGCTGGATGGTTATCCTCGTAATCTTGAACAAGCTAATGCTTTGGACAAGATGACTGCAAAATTGAACAAACCAATCAATGCGGTTATTAATATCCACGTTGATCCGGAAGTTTTGATTGAGCGTCTGTCAGGACGATTCATTTGTAAAAATTGTGGCGCAACATACCATAAGCTATACAACCCACCAAAGGTTGAAGGTACTTGTGATGTTTGTGGACACCATGAATTTTATCAGCGTGATGATGACAAACCTGAAACGGTTAAAAATCGCATTGAAGTTAATACAAAGTTAAATACACCACTCATTGATTTTTATAATGATAAAAAATTATTATATACAGTTAATGGTGATCAAGATATTGACGATGTATACAAAGAAATTCAAAAGGTATTACGAGCTATTTAATGCATGCCTGTTCATTATTACCAGTTAATTTTGTTTATTTGCAAATGAAATTACCTTATGGTAAACTTGTTCAGGTTTAGTTTATGGTACTTTTAAGTTACAATAAGCACTGAACGACTGAGTTTGTAAAGAAAAGAACAGTGAAATGGGAGGCACATTTAGTGGCAAAAGATAATGTCATTGAAATTGAAGGCAAGGTAAAAGAAACTTTACCAAATGCGATGTTTAAAGTTGAACTCGAAAACGGTCATGAAATATTAGCACACGTTTCTGGAAAGATTCGTATGCATTATATTCGGATTCTTCCGGGAGATAAGGTAACTGTGGAAATGTCGCCATACGATCTTTCAAAGGGTCGTATTACCTATCGTTTCAGATAAGTTTTAACGTTTTAGGAGGAATATTCATGAAAGTACGTCCATCAGTAAAACCAATGTGTGAACATTGTAAAGTAATTAAACGTAAGGGACGCGTTATGGTTATTTGCTCAGCAAATCCAAAGCATAAACAGCGTCAAGGAAAATAATTAATCTGGAGGTGAAATTTAATGGCTCGTATTGCAGGTGTTGATTTACCACGAGATAAACGAATCGTGATTGGTTTAACATACATTTTTGGTATCGGAAATACTACTGCTAAAAAGATTTTAAAGGATGCTGGTGTCTCTGAAGATGTCCGTGTTCGTGATCTTTCTGCAGATGATGAAGATAAAGTTCGTGCACAAGTAGATAACTACCGTGTTGAAGGAGATCTTCGTCGTTCAGTAAGTCTTGATATTAAACGTCTCCAAGAAATCGGTTCATATCGTGGCATGCGTCATCGTCGTGGACTCCCAGTTCGTGGACAAAACACGAAGAATAATGCACGTACTCGTAAAGGCAAGAAAGTTTCAATCGCCGGAAGAAAGAAATAATAAATAAAGGAGGCTAGCATATTGGCAACCAGAAAGACTACTCGTAAGCGTCGAGTAAGAAAAAATATTGAAGCTGGTGTGGCACATATCCACTCAACTTTTAACAATACATTAGTTATGATTACAGATCCTCAAGGAAACGCTGTTGCATGGTCATCAGCAGGTTCACTTGGATTTAAAGGTAGTCGTAAATCGACTCCATTTGCTGCTCAAATGGCTTCTGAAGCTGCAGCAAAAGCAGCAATGGAACATGGTATGAAATCCGTTGAAGTTGCTGTTAAGGGTCCTGGTTCTGGTCGTGAAGCTGCTATTCGTGCTCTCCAATCTACTGGATTGGAAGTTACTGCTATTCGCGATGTTACACCAGTTCCTCATAATGGTTCTCGTCCTCCAAAGCGCCGTCGTGTATAGTGCGTCAATTTTTTGAGGGCTAACTTCATGATGCATTCCAAGTTACTATGCACAACGCGTTTTGAAAGGGGTAAAGATTAGAATGATCGAATTTGAAAAACCAAACATTCATAAGATTGATGAGAATGCAAATTACGGCAAGTTTGTTGTAGAACCACTTGAACGTGGCTATGGAACAACCTTAGGTAATTCGTTACGTCGTATTTTGTTATCGTCATTACCGGGTGCAGCGGTTACAAGCATTCAAATTGATGGCGTTCTTCATGAGTTTTCAACGATTGAAGGCGTAGTTGAAGATGTCACACAAATCATCTTAAACATTAAAAAGGTTTCTTTAAAGATTGAAAGTGACGATGAAAAATCTTTAGAAATTAATGTTAAAGGACCTGCTACTGTCACTGCTGGTGACATTCAGGGCGACAGTGATGTTGAGATCCTTAATCCGGATCAGTATATTTGTACCGTTGCCGATGGTGTTACCTTTCATGCCGTTTTAACAGCTGATACTGGTCGTGGTTATGTTTCGGCTGATGAAAATAAGGCTCGCAAGGATGATATGCCAATTGGTGTACTTCCAATCGATTCCATTTATACCCCAATCGAGCGTGTCAACTATCAGGTTGAAAATACACGTGTTGGTCAGCGGGATGACTATGATAAGCTTACTTTGGATGTTTGGACTGACGGTTCAATTAGTCCTAGTGAGGCTACTAGTCTTTCAGCAAAGATCCTAACGGAACACTTGGCATTATTTGTTAATTTAACGGATGAAGCTCAAGATGCTGAAATCATGGTCGAAAAGGAAGAAACACATAAAGAAAAAATGTTGGAAATGTCCATCGAAGAGCTTGATTTATCAGTTCGTTCATACAATTGTTTGAAGCGTGCTGGAATCAATACTGTTCAGGAATTAACTGACAAAACTGAAGCACAAATGATGAAAGTTCGTAATCTCGGACGCAAATCCCTTGAAGAAGTTAAAGTTAAATTAACTGATCTTGGACTTTCATTACGCAATGAAGACTAATTATAAGGAGGGTTTCCATTCATGGGCTATCGTAAATTAGGTCGTACGAGTTCACAACGCAAGGCTTTGCTTCGTGACTTAACTACTAACTTAATTGTTAATGAAAAGATTGTCACAACAGAAGCACGTGCTAAAGAAGTACGATCAACTACCGAAAAAATGATCACATTAGGTAAACGTGGGGATTTACATGCACGTCGACAAGCAGCTGCTTATCTTCGTAATGTAGTCGCTGATGTTGCTGAAGACGGTGACGAAGTTAAAGTTACTTCAGCTCTTCAGAAGTTGTTTGGTGATTTATCTACTCGTTACGCTGATCGTAAGGGTGGATACACACGAATTCTCAAGACTATGCCTCGTCGCGGAGACGCTGCACCAATGGTTATCTTGGAGTTTGTTGACTGAATTTTCAAACAAAAGGTTTAAATCTTTGAATTAACAAATTTATCACTAAGAGTTGTGGTAGGGTGTAATGATGTTGGAAGTAATTCCGAGTCTAGCCCACGGTTAATACGTTGTATTAACTATCACTACTTTTCAGTGATTTTTTTGTGTTTACATAAGAATGTATATTAGGGTGAGTGTTTTTGGTGTGGTAAAATAGAAAAAATAACTGTTGAAGAAATCTTTAATGAAGGAATATTTAGGCATGAATGACATAATCAAGGTCTCGCATTTAACTTATAAATATTTACAAAACGAGCTTCCCGCTTTGGATGATGTTTCGTTTTCTATTCCTAGTGGTGCTTGGGTCGCGATCGTGGGGCATAATGGGAGCGGTAAGAGTACGCTTGCACACTCCTTAGACGGCTTGATTGATTTTAAGCAGGGGCAAGTATTTATAGACGGGGTTGAATTAACTGAAGCGAACGTATGGAAAGTACGTAGTAAAATTGGCATGATTTTTCAGAATCCTGATAACCAATTTGTTGGTGCGACAGTTGAGGATGATGTTGCTTTTGGTTTGGAAAATATGGCAGTGCCTCATGATGAGATTCAAGCACGAGTTGATTCGGCACTTGCTCAAGTTCAAATGAGCGAATTTCGTCATAAACAGCCAGATCAGCTTTCAGGTGGACAAAAACAACGAGTTGCCTTGGCAGGTGTTATTGCTATGCAACCTAAGATTATTATTCTGGATGAGGCAACTAGTATGCTTGATCCAATTGGTCGCCAAGAAATTTTAGGAGTGATTAAACGATTACGGCGCAAACTAGGTATCACCGTTTTATCGATCACACATGAGATGGATGAAACAACTAGTGCTGATGAAATCATTGTCCTAAATGACGGAAAAATTATTGAATCCGGTAAGCCAAGCCTGATTTATGCCCATAGTGACTTATTATTAAAATTAGGGTTGGATGTCCCTTATTCACAGCGTCTTAAAGAGGCACTAAAATTACGACACATTCAAACACCGCAAGCTTATTCTGACGAGAAAGGAATGGTGGATTGGTTATGGCAATCACTTTTAAAAGCGTAAGTTATACCTATCAGCCTAATACGCCATTTGAATTCCATGCATTAAATGAGATATCTACTAAAATTGAAGATGGTTCGTTTACGGCCCTGATTGGTCATACCGGTAGTGGAAAGTCTACTTTTTTGCAACATCTAAACGCTTTACTAAAACCGACTTCAGGGACGGTTTTAATTGAAGATGCTACGATTACGCATGAAACAAGTAATAAGAATTTGAAACCATTACGAAAAAAAGTGGGAATCGTATTTCAATTTCCAGAAAAACAACTTTTCGCTGATACGGTCAAAAAAGATATTGCTTTTGGCCCAGAGAACTTTGGTAGTACTCCCGAAGAGGCCGGTAAACTTGCCAAAAAAATGATTGAACTGGTAGGTTTACCAGTTTCATTATTAGATCGATCACCGTTTGAATTATCAGGTGGTCAAATGCGCCGAGTTGCGATTGCTGGGGTTCTGGCTATGCAACCAAATGTTTTAGTTCTCGATGAGCCAACGGCCGGATTAGATCCAAGCGGTCGCCAAGAAATTATGCACTTATTTACAAGTTTACAACAGTCACAACATTTTACGATTGTGCTAGTTACGCATCAGATGGAAGATGTTGCCAATTATGCTAATCATGTGATTGTGATGGAACACGGAAAAATTGTTAAAGAGGGTCGTCCACGAGAGGTTTTTGCAGACGTTGAATGGCTCCATGACAAGCAACTTGATGTTCCGGCTAGTACCGAGTTTGCTTTTGAAATGGTAAAAAGAGGTTTTCACTTTGATAAATTGCCATTAACCGAACAAGAATTGGCCGATGATATCGCAGCGATGTTTAAACGAAGAAGGCGATCAAATGAATAAGTTACTGTTTGGTCGCTATATTCCTCAAGACTCGTTTGTGCATCATATGGATCCACGAGCAAAACTGGTGTTAAGCTTTTTGTATGTGATTGTTATTTTTTTTGCAAACAATTGGTGGATCTATTTATTAATGACGGTCGTTGCATTATTAAGCATTTGGGCTTCTAAAATTAATTTTAAACTATTTGTTGATGGAATCTTACCTTTGATATGGATCATTGCCTTTACAATGCTGATTCAGGTGTTTTTCGGTACTGGTGGGCATTTATACTGGCAATGGGGAATCTTTTCCGTTACGAGCCTCGGAATCCTTAATGCGGCGTATATTTTTGTTCGATTTACACTGATTATCTTAATTTCTACCTTATTAACGCTTTCCACTTCGCCAATTCAAATTTCGGATGCCATTGAATCTTTGTTGAAACCATTAGAGAAGGTTCATTTTCCCGTCTATGAAGTAGCGTTAATGTTATCAATTGCCTTACGGTTTGTACCGACATTGATGGATGAAACGGAATCGATTATGAATGCGCAACGTGCACGTGGCGTTGACTTTGGGACTGGAAACATTGTGCAACGGATAAAAAAGATTATTCCAATTTTAATCCCACTTTTCGTGAGTGCTTTCAACCGAGCTGAAGATTTAGCGACGGCAATGGAAGCCCGTGGTTATCAAGGTGGGGCCGGAAGAACTAAGTATCGTTTATTGAAATGGGGAATACGTGATACAATTGCAACGCTCATTTACTTATTGATGACGGTCGTCGTTTTTGCTTTACGTTTCTTTTAAGGAGAGTTTTATGTATCGCTATAAAATTACAATTGCCTATGATGGGACTAATTTTGCAGGGTTTCAAAAACAGCCGAAGCAACGAACTGTTGAAGAAGTGGTGGAAAGAGCAGTTAATAAGATTGCTAAAAAGCCGGCAAAATTGATTAAAGTTTATGGTTCCGGGCGAACTGATTCTGGAGTTCATGCGCTTGGTCAGGTTGTGCACTTCGACATTCCATTTGATCTAACTGAAACGGCAATGCTGCATGCATTAAATAGTATCTTGCCGTTGGATGTTGTTGTCTTAAAAGTTGAACACGTTTCACAAGAGTTTCATGCACGCTATGGAACACAAGGGAAACGTTACCAGTATCGCTTGGCGTTAGGTGAGTTTGTTGACCCTTTTAAACGTAATTATACTGGTCACTGGAAATTTCCACTGGATTTAAAACTGATTCAAAGTGCGTTGCCAGATTTAGTTGGTAAACACGATTTTACTAGTTTTTGTGCTTCCGGTGGTCATACCAAAACGAACATTCGTGAAATTTATGAGGCAACCGCAGTATTTGATAGACAACAAAATGAAATTATTTTTGAATTTTATGGGAGCGGATTTCTATATAACATGGTCAGAATCATGGTTGCAGTTTTAATTGAAATTGGCAGTCACAGACGACCAGTACATGATATTCCGCGTGTAATTGAGGCTAAAAGTAGGGATGAAGCTCGTGGAACCGCTCCAGCAAGTGGGTTATATTTAAAAAAAGTCTATTACCCGGCAAATTTTGGTAAATGATGATTGACTTTAGTGAAGGTAATTAGTAAAATTGAATTTGGTATTGTTTACCTCCACAAATAGGCCCCGGAAACTTATTAAAGTTGAGTTAAACAAAACAGAAATTGGAGGAAATACAAGTGCGTACAACATATTTAGCAAAACCAGGCGAAGTAGATCGCAAATGGTACGTAGTGGATGCTACAGATGTTCCTTTGGGACGTTTATCAAGTACAGTTGCATCTATCTTACGCGGTAAAAACAAACCAACATTCACACCAAACGTTGATACAGGTGACTATGTGATCGTTGTGAATGCAGCAAACGTTAAATTAACAGGTCGTAAAGCGACACGTAAAATTTACTATCATCATTCTAATCACCCAGGTGGCTTAAAGGCTAAGACTGCTGGTGAAATGCGTGATAAGACTCCTGAAAAATTAATTGAGACTTCAGTTAAGGGAATGCTTCCTCATAACTCACTGGGTCATAAAATGGGACTCAAATTACATGTCTATGCTGGCTCAGAACATGATCATCAAGCTCAACAACCTGAAAAGCTTGACATTACTAACTTAATTTAAGGAGGAAACGAATTTTGGCAGAAGCACAATATCGCGGCACTGGTCGCCGTAAAAACTCTGTTGCTCGTGTACGTCTTGTACCCGGAACAGGAAAAATTACTGTAAATGACAAAGCGATTGAAGATTACATCCCATTCGCTAACTTGCGTCAAGTTGTTATCCAACCATTTGAAGTTACAGAAACAACTGGCAATTACGATGTTCTCGTAAATGTTAATGGTGGTGGCTTCTCTGGACAATCTGGTGCTATTCGTCATGGAATTGCTCGTGCATTGCTTGATGTAGATCCTGATTTCCGTACACCTTTAAAACGTGCAGGTCTCTTAACTCGTGACCCTCGTATGAAGGAACGTAAGAAATATGGTCTTAAGAAAGCTCGTAAAGCAGGCCAATTCTCAAAACGTTAATATTATATCAATGTTTCAAACACTTCTTCGTTGCGAAGAAGTGTTTTTTTATACAAAAAAACCATAAACCGTTGATGAAAAAGGTATGCTCGTCACTAAATGTGACTAATCAAAAATGGTTTAAGGTTTTATTTATTTATTTGTGAATGCGTTTATAATTTTTGTCAAAATATTTTCCTGCGCGAATATCGTTAGGAAGTTCAGGATAAGGTGCTTCACTAATTACGTCTTCATTGTTTTGACCAGCATCACCCATGTAAGTAATATGTGCAAATTCGGGAACAACTAGTTTTGGATAAGTTTCATACTTTTCTCTTGAAGCCTTCATAAGGTCAATATGGTCATTTTGATAAGTGACCGTGATTTCAGGATGCTCCTGAACCCAACGAGGGAAGAAGATGGTACCGTTGAGTTTCTTTTCATTGGGAACAAAGTCTAATGCAACATCTGTACCAGTGGGTTCAGTCCAAGCAACCTTGTAGATTCCAGGAACCAGCATCACGATGTTAGCCTCTTGGTCTTTTACCCAACGACCAGCGACCATACCACCATGAATTCGATAATCAACAGTATGATCGTTCTTTGCATACCATTCATATTCCCAACCGTTATCATACGTGTAAATAAAATGAGTTCCTAAAAAGTCATCAAGTGTTTTAAATGTTTTTGTCATTATCAAAAGCCTCCATTAATTATTGATGTTAATTAATACGTGTAATTAATTACATGTTTTAATCAACTTGATCATGTTACAATATTTTTAAGAAAACGTCAAGGAGGAACCATTTATGGCTCAGAAAAATCGACTTAAATATATTTTATTGGGTTTATTAAAAGATAAAAGTCAAACTGGTTATGACCTGACCAAGTCGTTTGAATCGGATATTGGTGAGTTTTGGACTGCCAATCACAGCCAAATATATCCCTTATTAAAACGAATGGAAGCGGAACGCCTAATTGATCATAAAACTTCGTTAGTGGGAGAGAAGTTGCAAAAAAAAGAGTATTTTATTACTGAAACGGGAAGCCATACGTTTGAAAAGTGGTTAAAAAGTCCCTCAGAAATTGATACGATTCATGATGAGTTTATCTTAAAGTTGTACTTTATTGATGATCCTCAATCTGTTCTACTTAAACAGATGATTACAAGTCAACAAAGTTATCATCGAGACAAACTTGTGCATTTAAAAATGCAATTTAAAGAAAAATTTCCGAGCTCAAAACAAATCAAACAACATTTTGGACATTCGCTTGTTTTACGTCATGCCATTGAGCGTGAACAGGGGTATAGTGACTGGTTAAATGAGATTTATAAAACAATTAAATAAGTGAATTATTGACACCGAAGTGTTGAATTTGGGAAACTGGTTTTTAGAAAGTAAAAATCAAAATTGACATTTTATTAAATATTGATTAGAATTAAACACTATATTTAATTAAAAACTAACCATGATCGGAGAATAGAAATGTTGAATAAGGGTAAATTTGCGGACTTGTTTGTGCGTAAAGAAGTAAACACCGATATGTTTAAAAAAACAGGTTTGGAAAAATCACTCACGGCATTTAGTTTAACGACGATGGGAGTCGGCGCAATCGTTGGAGCAGGAATCTTTATCACTCCCGGAATTATTGCTGCCTTATATAGTGGTCCAGGTGTCTGGTTATCTTATTTAGTTGCTGCTGTTGTGTGTTCATTAGCTGCACTTTGTTATTCAGAGTTTTCATCCACCATTCCATTAGCAGGGAGTGCCTATACTTATATTTATACCGTGTTTGGTGAACTAATAGCGTGGGTTTTAGGTTGGGCGTTAATTTCAGAATATCTTTTTGCTGTTTCTTCGGTGGCTGTGAGTTGGTCGGCTTACTTTCAAAACATTTTGGCTGGTTTTCAAATTCACTTACCAGCAATGTTTCAAGCTGCTTATGGTACTTCTGGCAGTCCCCATGCACTTTTTGATTTACCAGCTTTTGTGATCACTATGATCATTGCTTATTTGTTAGTTCAGGGAGTTCGTGAATCAGCTAGAGTAAATGCAATTATGGTTATTTTAAAAATTTCGGTTATTTTACTTTTTATTGTTGTCGCGGCTTTCTACGTGCGTCCAAGCAATTTCAACCCAATCTTACCTTTTGGATTCAAAGGAGTCATTAAAGGCGCAGCAGTTGCCTTCTATGCCTATATTGGATTTGACGCGGTATCGACAGCGTCTGAAGAAGTCAAAAATCCTAAACGTGATATGCCAATTGGGATTGTTTCGTCGTTAATTGTAGCTTCTATTTTATATATTTCGTTATCAGTTGTTTTAGTTGGCGTGGTTCACTACACAAAATTAAACGTGGCCGATCCGGTTGCATTGGCATTACATTTAATTCATCAAAACTGGGTAGCAGGAATTGTGTCACTTGGTGCGGTAATCGGGATGACAACCGTTCTTATTGTGATGTCTTATGGTGGAACGCGATTGATTTTTGCGATTAGCCGTGATGGTCTGTTACCTAAGGCACTGCACAAACTGAATCCTAAAACGCATGTGCCAGTCATTAATACGTGGATTTTTGGGCTGATTGCCAGTATTTTTGCGGGTATCATTCCGTTAAGCAAAATTGCCGAACTTGTTAATATTGGAACTTTGTTTGCTTTTGCGATGGTGTCGTTGGGAGTTGTGTTCTTACGTAGTGATCATAAATTCCGCAATTTACCTAAATCGTTTGAAGTGCCGTTTTATCCATATATTCCGATCTTATCATTTGCAGCCTGTATTTATTTGATGCTTCAATTAGCTGCATTTACTTGGGAAATGTTTGGAATTTGGTTGGTTATCGGACTGGTCATCTATTTTGGTTATGGCTTTTCGCATAGTATTGCAAGAAAAAATGAAGACAAGTAAAAAATGAATGTTACATTTTGACTGGATACAAAAAGAGGCTGAAAAAAATTTTCAGTCTCTTTCTGTCTCTAAACTTTAATAACCAAAATTAGGGGCTCTGCTTAGTTACGAAAACCAAACGATTCAAGGGACGAATCATTCAGCTCTCTAGGCTACCATAGCAACTTATCGTTTTAACGATTTTGGTTGCATGGACAATGTAGTATGTTCGAAGTCAAAATACCTTTTTCACCAATCTCATTAATACCCATTTTGCATATTAATTTGATTAATCGGTACGGTACCATCGCGCATAAATTGTTTCAAATTGGGGAGAAAAATTTTATCCCATGCCTGACCTTGATGTTTGGTTTGAGCGGAGTAATGCGGTGTGATCAAAACATTCTTCATTTGCCATAAGGCATTGTCGGATGGTAATGGTTCTTCCTCAAAGACATCTAAAGCTGCATGTTGCAATTTTTGTTGATTCAACGCCTCAATTAGGGCTTTGGTATCCACGGATTTGCCCCGACCGACATTGATGAATAAATAAGTATTGTGTAAAGCATCGAAAAAGGTCTTGTCAAAGAAGTGGGTGGTCTGTGGCGTTAATGGCATAATGTTAACGAGCACATCACTTTTAGTTACGGCATGTCGCCAATCGTCTTGAGCAAAAGTGTCATCAAAATGGGCCGCCTTGTGTCCCGTACGGTTGACGCCGATAGTTTTTGCATGAAAGGCCTGCAACAAACGAGCTAATTCACTGCCGATGTGACCAGTGCCAAAGATAGTCCAGGTTGTTTCATTGAGAACAAAAGCATCACCAAAGTCAGCTTGTGGTTCCCAGTGGTGTTGTGCTGAACTTTCTAATACTTGTGGTAAATCACGCATGAAATATAAAGCATAAAGCAAAACGGTTTGTGAAATAGGCGCCGCGTGCACACCACTGACATTAGACACGATAACCTGTTTTTCTTTAAGTGTTTTAAGTGGTAAGTAGTCCACGCCCGCACTAATCGTTTGCAGCCATTTTAACGAACCATTAGAAACGGTCAAAACTTTTTGAGAAATATCCGGTTTCCAACCAAGCATGATCTCAATTGACGCGTAATCTTGCGGTGTGATGGATTCTTCAGTGAAAATATTGATGCCTAGTTGACGATAGGCGGCTAAATTCAATTCTGAATTATGTGTTAAAAGTAAAAGATTTTTCAAAATTTTACAACTCCTTATAAAGTAGCTCGTAATTAATTTTTCTGCTGCTTTCATGATATAATGATTTTTAACAATTAAGAAATCAAATGACTTTTTATCTTGTGAGGAAAATAAAAATGGGGAAAACTTCTGCTGGTCGAATTAGTATTTTAGGATTATTTGCTGCAATCATCATTCTACAAAATTATGTACCAATGATAGGCTATTTACCAGTTAGCCCGTTAAACATTACGACAATTCATATTACGGTCATCATTGCCGCTGTTGTTCTAGGCCCTGGTGATGGTGCCATTGTTGGTGGAATTTGGGGAGTTGTTGACTGGATTCGGGCATTAACGGTTACTTCTAGTGCTTTAGGCAACATTGTGATGGTTAATCCGTTAATTTCAGTTGTTCCAAGAATTCTTATTGGCCTAATTGCTGGGTGGTTATTTGCTAAGTTAGCCCGACCAAATAAGAGGTTAACGATGCCACTTGTGATAAGTGGAATTGCCGGTTCTTTGATTAATACCGTTCTAGTATTAGGTGGAATTGCGTTGTTCTTTGGAAATGGTTCGGCAATTCTGGCGGCAATTAATTTTCGGGCATTAACGCCGTACATTTTATTTGTGGCAGGTACGAATGGCATTCCAGAGGCGATTGCAGCCGGCATATTGGTTCCCTTAATAGCAGCACCGCTTCTGAAATATACGAAGCTAGGACAACAGCGTTTCAAGCACTGATTTTTGTCAGAAAATAAACAGAAAGATGGATGAATTTGGCGAAACGGAAAAAACGACGAAAGAATAATTTTTTATTTAAACGAGGAAAACTACAGTTGTCTGGGGTTATTTCGCTGGTTTTAGTTTTTGGATTATTAGTTGTGTTGTTTGTCCAGTTAGTACCTAAAATTTCGTTTACAAATTCAACACCGGCAACCAATTTGAATACACAAAATCATCAAAAATTTATTAAAACCATTGCGCCATATGCTCAGACAATGCACACCAAGTATGGTGTCTTACCAAGTATAACAATTGCACAGGCCATCTTAGAATCTGATTGGGGAACCAGTCAACTTTCCAGAGATTATAATAATTACTTTGGAATCAAGGGAACCATTTATCAAACAACCAAAGAAATGAAAACGCAAGAATTTGTAAATGGCAAATGGATTACGGTGACGGCTCGCTTTCGGGTGTACAATAGTTGGAAGGATTCCGTGAAGGATCACACACTGCTATTTGTGAATGGCACTAATTGGAATAAGAATCAGTATCAAAGTGTGCGCACTGCAACAGATTATAAAACGGCGGCTAAGGCACTTTACACTGCTGGCTACGCAACGGACCCTGGCTATCCTGCGAAGCTGATTAACCTAATTCAGACGTATGATTTAGAAAAATATGATCCACAATAAACTATTTGGAGGTAACGTTGTGAAATTATTAGAAGATCGTATCCGTAAAGAAGGAATTGTACTCCCACATAATGTTTTGAAAGTTGATAGTTTTTTAAATCATCAGGTGGATCCCCAACTTATGTTTGAAGTAGGTAAAGAGTTTGCAAAACGGTTTGCCGATAAGCAAATCACTAAAATTTTAACCGTAGAGTCTTCCGGGATTGCACCAGCTGTTATGACAGGTTTGGCAATGCAGGTGCCGGTTATTTTTGCAAGAAAGCATAAAAGCTTAACCTTAACTGATAATCTTTATACCGCGGATGTTTATTCTTATACCAAACAAACAACCAATAAAATTTCAATTGCCAAACGATTTATCGAACCGAATGATTCGGTGTTAATTATCGATGATTTCTTGGCTAATGGCCAGGCTGTTCAAGGACTGTTAACCATTGCAGATGACGCCAATATTAAAGTTCAAGGAATCGGTATTGTGATTGAAAAGACCTTCCAAAAGGGAAGAACATTAATCACCAAACGAAATATTCAATTGGAAGCGTTAGCGCAAATTAGTAGTTTAGAAAATGGAGAGGTCCAATTTTTAAATTAATGCAAAAACGCGGTGAATATACTTGCCAACAAGAGATGACAACAGTAAGATTAAATATGAAGAACTCTTGATCGGAAAAAAGATAAGAAAGAAATCTGCACGTTAATCGGTGCATAAGAATGGGTGGGTTAAATGGCAGTAGCAAATAATGCAACGTTATATCCCGGAAATACATTGGGAATTATTGGAGATAGTTCAAACGGCTCTCAATTAATTACAGCGGCACGGCGTTTAGGACTTCGAGTAATTGCTTATGGAGCTAATGAAGTTAGTGAAACCATGCAGTTAGCGGATGTACATATCGTTGGTGAGCCAAATGATGGTAATAAATTACGTGAATTTGGCGAAAAATGCGATTCTGTGATTTACGAATCCGAACATGTTGATGCACAAACACTGAAGTATTTGGAACAATTTACTAAAATACCGCAAGGAACCAATGCACTAGAAGTCACACAGGATCGTTTAATTGAACGTGCCTTTTTTGATCAATTAAATTTAAACTCAGCACCTTATGCAACTGTGATTAGTTTAAGTGATATTTATGAATCCATTAATTTGATTGGCTACCCAAGCATTTTGAAACCAATTCAAAAAAGCTTTGCGCCACATGCAGAATTACGAATTAACACGCAAACTGATATTCCAGAGGCTGCTGATCTTTTAAATGAACGAACTTATATTTTGGAATCAACAATTCCAGCACAACAAGAGTTGGTAATGACCATTGCTCAGGGAATGAATGGAGAACGTAAGATTTTTCCAATTGCCGAGAATGTCTATGATGAGGATCATTTGTTAGAAACGATTGTACCAGCTGCAGTTTCGGATAGTGTTCAAAATGAATTATTACGAATTACGAATGAAATTGCCGATGCGTTGGAATACGTGGGCGTTTTTGAAATTTCATTTTCAGTGACTAAGACGGAAGACATTTATGTTAAACGAATTGTGCCAGCAATTCACCGTCCAGGGTATGTGTTCAATCGTTCCACTAATGTGAGCGTGTTTGATCAGCATTTGCGGGCAATTGCAGGAATGCCATTGAGCGATATTAAGTTGTTTATGCCAACGATTATGGTTAATTTCGACAAGAGTCAGATGAGTGCGATTAGAACGCAGTGGAATATCAAGAATAATTGGTATTTTCATATGTATGCACAAAATAAGACAACTGAGAAACAAACAAGAGCAGGGTATGCGTTGGTTGAAGCTAATTCAACTCAGCAGGCACAAGAACAAATTGATAACACTGAAATCTGGAAGCATCAGACAGTGGTTGATTTTGGGAATGCTGAATAGCAAATTTCAAAACCAAACTAGCTAAAATTTAAACGTTAGTAGGAGAGTGAGTTTTACGAAACTCTCTTTTTTTGTGATTATGCAAGAAGTCTGAGTTATTTTGTTCTTGAGGGCCAAGTAGGGCTAACTTTTTGTTATAATTAAGTTCAATTGAGTTTTTTTAGAAAAAATGGGTTTTAGATAGAGAGGATTGAATCTTTTGACCGAAAATAGGTTATTGAAGGGTCTAAATGATAAACAAAAAGAGGCAGTTCAGGCAACTGAAGGGCCACTTTTAATTATGGCGGGTGCCGGAAGTGGCAAAACACGAGTTTTAACGCATCGCGTAGCCTATTTAATTGAAGAAAAGGCAATTAATCCCTGGAATATTTTAGCAATTACATTTACTAACAAAGCAGCTAAAGAAATGCGCGAACGAGTTATCAAATTACTTGGCAGTGCTGGTTCTGATATTTGGGTATCGACATTCCATGCACTGTGTGTACGTATTTTACGAAGAAATATTGATCAAATTGGTTATAATCGTGCTTTTTCAATTGCCGATACCAGTGAACAACGGACGCTTATGAAACATATCGTGGCTGATTTGAACTACGATCCAAAGAAGTTTGATCCTAAGTCATTGTTATCAGCAATTTCCAATGCTAAGAACGATTTATTAACACCTAAAGAATATAAGGCAACAGCTAAAACACCATTTGAAGTGGTTGTAGCTGATGCCTATGAAGAGTATCAACGTCGTTTGAAAATTAATCAAGCGCTCGACTTTGATGATCTCATTATGCAAACCATCATTTTGTTTCAAAAGCATCCGGATACTTTAAGTTTTTATCAAAACAAATTTCACTATATTCACGTTGATGAGTATCAGGATACCAATGAAGCACAATATACATTGGTTAATATGTTAGCGAAACGCTTCGAAAACATTTGTGTGGTGGGGGATGCTGACCAGAGTATTTATGGTTGGCGTGGAGCCGACATGCAAAACATTTTGAACTTTGAACAGGATTATAAAAATGCTCAGGTTATCTTACTGGAGCAAAATTATCGTTCAACTAAGAAAATTTTGGATGCAGCTAACTCAGTCATTAAAAACAACACAACTCGCCGTCCAAAAAAATTATGGACAGAAAATAAGGACGGGGACGATATTACTTATTATCGTGGTCAAAGTGAAAATGATGAAGTGCATTTCATTGTGCAACAAATCAAACAACAAATTGAGGACAATCATTACCAGTATGGCGACTTTGCAGTCTTGTATCGAACCAATGCACAATCGCGTGCGGTTGAAGATACATTTCTAAAATCGAGTGTTCCGTACACAATGGTGGGCGGACATAAGTTCTACGATCGAAAAGAAATTCGTGACGTATTGAGTTACTTGACCTTACTGGCCAATCCAGATGATTCTATGAGTTTTGAACGAGTTGTGAATGAACCTAAACGTGGCATTGGAACTAGTTCGATTGAAAAATTAACTGATTTTGCGAATTACAATCACTGGTCCCTTTTTGAAGCTGCGCAAAACGTTGAAGTGGCTAATGAAATTGCGGGACGAGCAAAAAATGCCATCGACCAGTTTGCATCGATCATGACTGATTTAAAGCGCATGGCAGAATTCCTGACAATCACAGATTTAACGGAACAGGTTTTAGATAAAACTGGTTACAAGGCTGAACTTGAAAAGTCCCGTTCATTAGAAGCACAAACGCGTCTTGAAAATATTGAAGAATTTTTAACTGTTACCAAACAATTTGATGATAGTCATCAGGACGAAGAAGAAACTACAGCCGAAACACGTTTAGCAGACTTTCTAGCTGACTTGGCATTAGTTTCGGATCAGGATAGTGTTGAAGAAGAGCCATCTGCAGTGACCTTGATGACGTTGCATGCAGCTAAAGGTCTTGAGTTTCCAGTGGTGTTCTTAATTGGGATGGAAGAAGGTATTTTTCCATTATCCCGAGCCGCAATGGATGAGGATCAACTTGAAGAGGAACGTCGGTTAGCCTACGTTGGAATTACGCGAGCTCAAAAGAAGTTGTACATTACCAATGCTTATTCACGAATGTTATATGGACGTTTACAAAATAATCCAGCGTCACGCTTTATTGAAGAAATTGACCCAGAGGTGTTGGAATCTGCTAATCAAACTGCCGGGGCAGCACCAAGTGGTTATGGTAATCAACGTAAAGATTATCCATTTGATAATAAGATGGCAAGAGCTACAGCAACAACTTATCATCGACCAGCAGCCAAACCGCAGAAATACGATGGTACGGGTGCAGATAAGGTAAGTTGGTCAGCTGGTGACAAGGTACAACATAAAGCGTGGGGTGTTGGAACTGTGGTGAAAGTAACTGGCAAGGGTGAAGATGCCGAGCTAGACATTGCATTTCCAGATCAAGGCGTTAAACGGTTATTAGCTGCATTTGCGCCAATTAGTCGTGTCCCAAAAGATTAAATATTAATTTTCGAGTAATAAATAGTATATATAGAGAAAAGACCTTGACAGTTTTTTGATTTAATCCTCATAATTCAAGAGTGAATTATGATTAAAACGGGAGGAATACACGGTGAATTTAAAGAAAAGTTTGCTTGGCGTTGCGGTGATTTTTAGTGCAATGATTCTGGCGTCGTGTGGAAGCAGCAGTAACAAGTCAAGTTCGAGTTCAAGTAGTACCAAAACAACCAGTTCAGAAAGTGGCAGCTATCAAGTTACGGGGCAAACTAACAATAGTCAGTATGCAGGAGTAATTAAAAATGGTAAGTATTTAACCAGTAAATCACGTGGTGTAACAGCGAGTCAAAATTCTAATTTGTTGAATTTAAAGAGTTTTGAAACGGGCCTACAGGATATTTCAAAAACGCAATTTTCAACATCTAAGTATATTTTTCAAGAAGGCCAATACCTCTCAAAAAGTACCGTCGAGAATTGGATTGGTCGTAAATCTAAATCAAATAGTGAAGGCTTAAACCCTGCTAGCAACGGATCAACAAGCCCAACCAAACGAAATCCAATTTATTTACAGAGTCTGGAAGAACAAGATTATGTTCAAAAGAGTGGCAGTAAACTAAAATTGAGTGGTGTCACAATTGGTTTAGCAATGAATTCAGTTGATTACTATCGTAAAACCACTTATGGTGCACAGTATCAAACAGATATTAGTGATGCTACTTTGGAAAAAGAGGGCAAGGCGATGGCAAAAGAGGTTTTGACTCGTCTCCGCAAAAAGGCCGCTCTTAAGAATGTTCCAATTGTCATTGCAATCTATAAGCAAGCTTCAAATGATAGTCTGATTGGTGGTAATTTTGTTAGTTACTCGGTAAATAACGGTAATTCCATTAGCAAGTGGAAAGCAATGAATATTCAAAACGTTGTTTTCCCACTAAAGACAGGCGAAAGTGCCCCTAATAGTAATGATGCAGATGCTTTTTCAAACTTTAAATCAGAAGTTGAAAGTTTCTTCCCTAATTTAAGCGGTGTGACTGCTCAGGCACAATACAAAAATGGGTCTTTGCAAGGCATGAACGTTTCCATTACAACGCAGTTTTATAGTGAAACGGAAATTAGTAGTTTTACACAATTTTTAGCAGATCAAGCAGAAAAGTATTTACCAAGCGGTGTCAAGACAGATATCACGGTTAGTTCAACCACAGATGGCGTTCAAAGCTTCTTAAGTCGTTCAAGCACGGCGAAGAGTTTTAAAACACATGTTTTTGGTAGCTATTAGTAATTAATCGCACTTTTATAAAGTTTAGCTGATTTATGGTAAAATAATTTGATAGATTTGAAAGAAGGATAACACATGGCAAACGAAGAAAAAATTGATAAAGCCCAAGTGGAGCACGTTGCCAGTTTAGCAAAGTTGGAGTTTGATGATGCTGATTTGGGTAAATTCACAACACAATTGGGTGATATTATGGAATTATTCAATACGTTAAGTGAAGTAGATACAACTGACGTAGAACCTACGTTTAGTGTGACAGATCAATTCAACACAATGCGAGAAGATGTTGCAGTTAATAGTCATGAAAAAGAGGCATTACTCAAAAATGCACCTGATACTCAGGATGGCTTTATCCGCGTTCCCGCAATTATTGACGAAAGTGAAGGTGCCAACTAGATGAATTATTTTGATACTGATTTGACTACGTTGCATGAAAAACTGGTCAATAAAGAACTGACTGCTGAACAATTGACACGTGAGACCTTAGCTAAAATCAAGGCTGATAACGAAGCAATCAATGCTTACATTACAATTGATGATGACGCGGCCATCGAAGCGGCAAAAGCCATTGATGCTAAAGGAATTAACCCAGATAACCTTTGGGCAGGAATTCCAGTAGCTGTTAAAGACAATATTGTCACCAAGGGATTACGGACGACAGCGGCTTCCAAGATTTTGGAAAACTTCAATCCGATTTATGATGCCACGGTTATTGAAAAATTACGTGCCAATGATGTAATTGTGATTGGAAAAACCAACTTGGATGAGTTTGCCATGGGTGGTTCAACAGAAACTTCCTACTTTAAAACGACACATAATCCTTGGAACTTAACCAAGGTACCTGGTGGTTCTTCGGGTGGTTCAGCTGCAACGGTGTCTGCTGGTGGCGTTTTAGCTGCTCTAGGGACTGATACAGGTGGTTCAATTCGGCAACCAGCATCATTCACTGGGGTTGTGGGTGTAAAGCCTACATATGGCCGTGTGTCACGTTGGGGAATTATTGCCTTTGGTTCTAGTTTGGATCAAGTGGGTCCCTTTACGCGCACAGTTAAAGATAATGCTGCCCTTTTGAACTTAATCGCTGGTCATGATGAGCACGATATGACCAGTTCTGACAAAGAAGTACCAGACTTTACGGCTGGTTTAGATGGTTCTGTTAAGGGCATGCGAGTGGCTTTACCAAAAGAATATTTGGGTGAAGGTGTGGATGAAAACGTCAAGAAAGCCGTTTTAGATGCTGCTAATACCTTTAAAGAATTAGGAGCAACGGTTGATGAGGTTTCATTACCTCACAGTAAATACGGAATTGCCGCTTACTACATCATCAGTTCTTCTGAAGCTTCTTCTAATCTGCAACGGTTTGATGGGATTCGTTATGGATTCCGTGCTAAAGACGTTAAGAATCTGGAAGATGTTTATGTTCGTTCCCGTTCAGAAGGATTTGGCGATGAAGTTAAACGCCGCATTATGTTAGGAACCTATTCACTTTCAGCTGGCTTTTATGATGCATACTTCCGTAAGGCTGCTGAAGTGCGAACAATGATGATCAATGATTTCAAGAAGGTTTTTGAAGATCATGACTTTATCATTGGCCCAACAGCCCCAACACCTGCATTTGGCATTGGTGAGGACTCATCTGATCCAAAGAAGATGTACATGAATGATGTTTTGACGGTACCAGTTAACATGGCTGGTTTACCTGGAATGTCATTACCTGCTGGCTTCAGTAATGGATTACCAGTTGGCTTACAAATTATTGCTAAACCATTTGATGAACAAACTTTGTACAAGGCAGGATATGCCTTTGAACAAGCAACAGATTTTCATAGTAAAACCCCTGAGATTGGAGGAGACAAATAATGAATTTTCAAACAACGATTGGACTTGAAGTCCATGTAGAATTAAAGACGAATTCTAAAATTTTTAGTCCGTCTCCAGTTGAATTCGGGGATGATCCTAATGCCAACACTAATGTAATCGATTGGGGTTATCCGGGTGTTTTACCTACAACCAATAAAGGCGTTGTGGAATCTGGCATTAAAGCTGCACTAGCTTTACATGCTGAAATCGAAAAACATAATCATTTTGATCGAAAAAATTACTTCTATCCTGATAATCCTAAAGCTTACCAAATTACGCAGGCGGACAAGCCAATTGCGCATGATGGCTGGATTGAAATTGAAGTTGATGGTGAAAAGAAAAAAATCGGTATTGCTGAAATGCATATTGAAGAAGATGCCGGTAAGAATACACATAATCCTAATGGCTATTCTTTTGTTGATTTAAACCGTCAGGGAACGCCTTTGATTGAAATTGTTTCTAAGCCAGATATTGCTTCACCAGATGAGGCTTATGCTTATCTTGAAGCTTTGCGTCAACGTATCCAATTTACGGGTGTGTCTGATGTGAAGATGGAAGAAGGATCCATGCGAGTGGACGTTAATATTTCGATTCGTCCTTATGGATCAGACAAGTTTGGTACTAAAACAGAATTAAAGAACTTGAACTCCTTTAATTTTGTTCGTAAAGGACTTGCCTTTGAAGAAAAACGGCAGCAACAAGTTCTGATGTCTGGTGGTACTATTCAACAAGAAACTCGGCGTTTTGATGAGGCTACTGGTCAAACAATCTTGATGCGTGTTAAGGAAGGCTCTGACGACTATCGTTACTTCCCAGAACCAGATTTGCCTGCTTTGGCAATTAGCGATGACTGGATTCATAGTATTGAAGAAGCAATGCCAGAGATGCCTGGTAAACGCCGTGCACGTTATGTAAATGAGTTAGGTCTTAAGGATTATGACGCGATGGTGCTTACGCAAACTAAGGAAATGTCAGATTTCTTTAATGAAACAGTTGCTAATGGTGCGGATGCTAAAATGGCTGCCAACTATCTGATGGGTGATGTAAATGCTTATCTGAATGATCAACAGGTTGATTTGCAAGATACAAAACTTACACCCGCTAACTTAGCTGCGATGATTAAGATGATTAGTGACGGCACAATTTCAACTAAGATTGCTAAAAAAGTGTTCAAGGCGCTTACAAAGGGTGAAGAACCAGTTGCTTGGGTTAAGAGTAAAGGCTTAGTTCAATTATCTGATCCTGCACAGTTACAGCCAATGATTAAAAAAATCGTCGATGATAACCAACAATCTGTTGATGACTTTAAGAATGGTAAAGATCGCGCAGTCGGCTACTTAGTGGGCCAAGTTATGAAACAGACTCATGGGCAAGCTAATCCAAAAGTTGTTAACGAGCTTTTGATGAAAGAATTAAATAATCGTTAATCAGATTTTCTCGGAGGAACCAAAATGCAAAAAAGAGCGCGCGTAATTTATAATCCAACTTCAGGGCGTGAAATTTTAAAACAAAATATGATCGACATTTTGAGTGTATTTGAGGAAGCTGGTTTTGAATCTAGTGCCTATGCCACAACACCAGAACCAGATTCTGCTCGTAACGAAGCAAGACGAGCTGCTAAAGCTGGTTTTGATTTGATTGTGGCAGCTGGTGGCGACGGTACAATTAATGAAGTGGTTAATGGAATTGCAGACTTACATTTCCGACCTATGATGGCAATTATTCCGGCTGGCACAACGAATGACTATGCACGAGCATTGAAAATTCCTCGTGAAGATCCAGTGGCTGCGGCTAAAGTTGTTTTAAAAGATCAGCGAATAAAGATGGATATTGGTAAAGCAGGCGATAATTACTTTATTAATATCGCAGCTGGAGGGTTACTCACGGAGTTGACCTATGATGTGCCATCAAACATGAAAAGTATCTTTGGCTATTTAGCTTACTTGGTAAAAGGGGCAGAGTTACTGCCACAAATTAAGCCAGTTGATATGGATATTGAATATGATGGGGAACATTTTAATGGTAAAGCTTCAATGTTCTTCTTAGCGTTGACGAATTCCATTGGTGGGTTTGAACAAATTGTTCCAGACGCGTCATTAGATGATGGTCGATTTACTTTGATTATTGTAAAGGCCTCTAATTTGGTTTCCATTCTGCATTTGATGGTTAAGGCACTAAATGGAAATCATATGAATGATCCGCGAATCATTTATCGCAAACCAAAACGAGTAAAGGTTAACCCGGTAAATGACCGTGTCATGGTCAATATCGATGGTGAATATGGTGGCGATGCACCCATGGTATTTAAAAATTTGCATAAACATATTGAAATGTTTGCAAATCTGGATAAAATTCCTAATGATGCTTATGATTTACCTGAACCAGGGATTGCCAAGGCCGAAGAAAACTTTGTTAAACAGGTGAAGAAGCTGCCTGATGACGATGAAACAGAACAAGATCAATGAAATTAATTAAAAGCCGTCCTTGAATGTGAGGTCTTTTCGTACCCATAATTCAATGGGACGGTTTTGTGATAGTTACTTGAAAAAGAAAAATGAGGATAAATATGAAATTTAAAGCACCAGTTACTAAAAATGAAACCTATGATGTCACCATTATGGATTTGACCTATCAAGGGATGGGCGTTGCCAAAATTGATAGTTTCCCGATTTTTGTTGCAAATAGTTTACCCGGTGAAGAAATCACCATGAAAGTTACCAAAGTTGCCAAGACATATGCATTTGGTCGTGTGCAATCGTGGAAATCTAAGAGCCCTGATCGTGTTGAAATTAAGGATAAACAGTACACACAAACAGGAATTGCCCCATTACAACATTTGGCCTATCCTGCGCAGTTGGAGTTTAAGCAACATCAAATTCAAGAGCTGTTTTATAAGGCTCATTTGGATGAAGTTGAAGTTAGTCCAACTGTTGGAATGGACAAACCATATGGTTACCGTAATAAGGCTCAGATTCCCGTCCGTAGTGTGAATGGTCAATTAACCACTGGTTTTTACCGTCGTAATAGTCACGACTTGGTACCAATTGAGGACTTCTATATCCAAGATCCTGAAATTGATAAAGCTATTTTAGTTGTCCGGGATATTTTGCGTAAATACCATACCGCACCCTATAACGAAAGTAATCATACCGGTGTGATTAAAACGATTATGGTACGTCGTGGTCACTTCACACATGAAATGATGATTGTGTTAATTACACGTGCTAAAAAGATTCCAATGAATTTTGAAATTGTGGAAGAAATTCGCAAACAACTTCCTGAAGTGAAGAGCATTATTCAAAATGTGAACGCAGCCCAGACAAACGTTTTGTTGGGTAAAGAAGAAAAAATTCTCTGGGGTAGTAACGTGATTCATGATGAATTACTGGGATTACGTTTTGCAATTTCAGCGGACTCCTTCTATCAAGTAAACCCCGTTCAAACAGATAAGTTGTATGACCTTGCGATTCAAAAAGCTGGTTTGACTGGTAAGGAAACGGTCATTGATGCTTATTGTGGAATTGGTACGATTTCGTTAGCTATGGCTAAACATGCTAAAAAAGTTTATGGTGTTGAAATTGTCGAGAAGGCGATTCAAGATGCTAAGATTAACGCTAAATTGAACGATATCCATAATGTGAGATTTACTGTTGGTAAGGCTGAAGAAAAAATGGCTGATTGGCAACATGATGGACTTGAACCTGATGTTATTGTGGTGGATCCGCCACGTAAGGGTTTGGCACCAGAGTTTATCACCGCTGCTGCTGAAATGGCACCAAAACGAGTTGTGTATGTGAGCTGTAATCCAGCCACTTTGGTAAGGGATGTGCAAACATTCATGGATAATGGTTATCATGTGGCACAACCAGTTATTCCATTGGATCAATTCCCACAAACACCACACGTTGAAAGTGTCACGGTGTTGGAACAAAACTAAATTAAGTATTTTGGGCTAGGTAGATGTAATCTGCTTAGTCTTTTTTTGTATAAATAAAGGTTGAAGTTACAAAAACACATCTTGTTACCTGATACAAAAGTGCTCATGTTAACGAAATTAGATTAAAATGCCGTCTTCCAGCAAATTTGGGCTGGAACGTAGTGGGCACGACTTAGAGCCGAAATGCACGTCTCTAAGCTCGGCCTTTATCTAAGCGAAACCCGCTAAGATAAATGTCACTACTGAGCCCATTTGCTTCCAGACTGAGTCTAATCTTTGCAACCAACGTACAGATATAGTAATTATGATATTAGCATTATTGAAGTTTCAAACGCGCTTAATTCGGAGGCAATTAGTCTTGTGTCACCCCGTTCCGGACCAAGTGAGTCGCAGGATTGCAGTTAAACTATTTTTTATAGGCTAAGTCGTTTAGCATCGGTTCTTGAAGTGATTTTGATGTTTTCAACCTTTAGTTACACAAATAAAACTAATATTCAGAATATGGTGTATTAACAGTATGGAGAATTAATTTAGCCAATTTTTTTATCGAAAGTTTGCTACTAATTAGTAGCGATCACAAATGATTGAAGTTAAACTATAAGTGACGAGGGAGTTTGTAAGTGAATAAAAATGTCGCTCTGGCTAAATAAAGTATTCATAATAAGTTTGTGATTGTAAGGTTAAATTCATTAGTTTTCATCTGTCGAATTAATGCTTGGAGGTAAAATAATATGGCAAAAACGTATATTAAAGATCATACGAATACATTTTTGATTCATGGTCATGAATATGAGGTTACGGCACCTGCTCGTTTTGCTTGCGAGACTGATGCATTGGTTGACGACTCCCAGTTAGACGATCAAGCAGTGGAGATTGCCAATCAAAGGTATCGTGCTGACTTGAGGCTGGTCTCTCCTGGTGAAATAAAAAAATATCGGTTAAAAATTGGTTTAACACAACGCGAATTCGCAAAATTGCTTGGCTGGAGTCCAAATACAGTTGCATTATATGAAACAGGGGCATTTCCATCTGAAGCTAACAATAAAGTGTTGAGGGCTCTAATGAATAATGATACTGTTTTGAAAGTATGGATTGTTGATGATATCGATAGACTGCCAAAAATTATTGTTCAAAAGCTAAAGAATTACTTTGAAAGAAATAGTGATGAACTCGTCATATAATAGTTTTCCTGGTAAAAGTGGAATAACGGTTAAGTCTAAACTAGTTGGTTATAAAATTTCTGAAAAAATAAAAAATAGATAAAGTGAAATTTTGTGTCAGTATTACTCTAAGCTAATAAAAAACAACTTGAAAGTCTATGTGTGTTTTTCAGAACTTTTGAATTGTTTTTTGTCGGTATACTTTTGCCAATCAACCAAACAGGCGGTATGATAATTACCATATTATAGTTATGCGACTTTTTTGAGTGTAATAAGAGAAGGTGTTTGCAGTGAACAAGGGTAATGAAGCAATCATACAACAAATTTTAAGTGAAATTGAAAAGTATCAAACGGTTATTATTCAGCGACATCGGGATGCTGACCCAGATGCTATTGGGAGCCAAGTTGGGTTGGCACAACTCTTGCGTATTTCTTACCCACATAAAACTATCTATACAGTGGGTGAAGAAGAACCCATCTTTGATTGGATTGGGAAAATGCAATCCGTTGAGGAACTAACTTATTCAAATGCGTTAGTTATTGTGGTAGACACGCCTAGCTGTGAGCGTATTTCTGGATCACATTATTTCCTAGGTGCTCAAACAATTAAGATTGATCATCATGTAAACATGGATTCCTTTGCTGATCTTAACTGGACTGATGAATCATTCTCAAGTGCTTCGGAAATGATCTATTACCTTGTTGCACATTCTAAAAATCACCTAAAACTTGATAAAAATAGTGCTCGTTGTTTGTATGCAGGGATTGTCGGTGATACGGGACGATTCTTGTATGATGATACCAGTTCGTATACTTTTTTTGTGGCGTCCAAATTACTTGAATATGGTTTTGATGCACCAACTGTTAATCGTTTTGAAGAAGATATGTCACCCAAGGTTGCAAAGCTGATGGCTTATGTTTTACAAAATGTGACCATCCTCGATTCGGGTTTGGCATACATTATTTTAAATCAGCAGATACTTCAAAAAATGACACTTTCGTCTGGAGAAGTGGATACAATTATTCCAGTGGTGGGAAAAATTGCAACTGTCAAAATTTGGGCAATTTTTAGAGAAAATGAAAATCATACCTATCATGCCAATCTTCGTTCTAAAAAGATGGTTGTGTATGATATTGCCAAGAAACATCACGGCGGAGATCATCCACTGTCAAGTGGGGCTGACGCCAAAAACAAAGCTGAAATTGAGCAGATTATTGAGGAACTTAATGCGTTACTTTCGGATTAGTGGTTAAAATTATTTTAATAAAAAACAGATCAATCTGAAATGACAGTAGAAATGTCAATTTCAAATTGATCTGTTTTTGGATCTAAATCAGTTACGATAATATTTTTTAGTTAAGTAATAAACAGGAATACCAAGCAAAGTGGCTGCTAAGCCAATCATGGCCAACGTAAATTGCGTCACGATGGTAGTTATCAAAATGAAAATACCACCGATAATTGCAATAACTGGAATCACTGGGTAACCAGGAACTCTATATGGACGCATCAAGTTTGGTTCACGCTTCCGGAGAATAAAAACGGCGATAAAAATGAGGAGGCTAAAGATCCACATAACGAACACGATCATATCAGTTAATAAATCGAAGTTACCAAGAACCATCATCAAAAGGGCAATGGCAAATTGTAAGATTCCCGCGCCGTATGGGGCAGCAGTATGTTTACTAACTTTGCGAATAAAGCCACTAAATGGCAGTGAATTTTCTTCGGCCATTGCTAAAGGCACCCGCATACCGGTCATTGAGTACCCATTGATGGCACCGTAGACAGAAATCAAGATACCGATGGTGACTAATTTGCCACCCATCACTCCTAAAAGCTTAATGGCAGATTCAGAAGCCGCATTTAGGTTGCCAGCAAGTTGTGAAATAGGTAAAGTTTTTAAGAAAACTAAGTTAATTAAGGTATAGGTAATGGTGATAAAAGCTAGCCCCCAGCCAATGGCGCGTGGCAAATCCTTTTCTGGATGTTTCATTTCACCGGCGATTGCGCCAACTCCCAGCCACCCGTCATAGGCAAACATGGTAGCTAACAAGCCGCTCGCAAATGCCGAAAACAGACTCGCATGAGCTGAATGGCTGGGCAGCAAGCTTAATGTTACACTAGTGGGTGCAAACAGACCAACTAAAACGATAATCACAATTGGAATTAGTTTAAAAATAAGTGCCCAGGATTGTAAGCGGCCAGCGGCTTTTGCGCCCAAGAAATTAATTAAAGTGATTGATAATCCGGCGAGAATTGCCACCGGCAAAGCAGCAGCGTTACTTAAGTGCATTAAGGAAACTACTTGCGATCCAAAAACAATGGACAAAGCTGCGATATTAGCAGGAAAGTAAATCAGTGTTTGTGCCCAACCAAAGAGGTATGCAGGCAGTTTACCATAGGTATATTCAATGTATTTAATGGCACCACCTGTTACTGGAATGGCAGCCGCAAGTTCCGCACTGGTCAGACCGGCGCAGATAGTTAGGAAACCACCTAATAGCCAAACAAGTAGAGTTAGTCCGGCAGATTGGGTGGCACTTACCACGCTGGCAACTTTGAAAAAGACACCACCACCGATGACCGTCCCCATCACTGTGGCAAGGGCCGCAAAAGTACCCACTTCTTTTTTAAGACCATCGTTTTTTTGTTGCATCAAACTTTCCTCACTTTTTGTATTCAGCAATTCTCCTATTATAGCAGAAATTATCAGGTGGACAAAAGGAAAACTCATCAAAATCGGAAATGGTGTACAATGGGAAAAAACAGCAGTAGGGGATGAATTGATTTGGCTAAGCAAGACATCAAACCGATTTATAGTACTACCTATAAACATAAAAGAACTGGTCGAAGACGTCGTTGGTTGTGGATTTTGCTTCTTATTTTTTTAATTGCCAGTGGGGTAACCGGTTGGCATTTCTGGAAACTTCATCAAACAGAGGCGTTGCAACAATATCCTATTCGTGGAATAAGTGTGTCACAGCAAGATGGTTTTGTAGACTTTCAAGGAGTTCAAAAAGCGGGAATGAAGTTTGCCTATCTGAAAAGTACGAGTGGAACAACGTATTTTGATGATAATTTTACGGCAAACTATGATCGAATTCAGGGAGCTGATTTAAAAGTCGGTGTTTATTTGGTGTTTAGTTTTGATAAATCAGCAGATGCACAAGCCAAGTATTTTATTAAGAAGGTTGGCCACAAGGTAGGTAATTTACCGATTGCGATTCAAGTGTCGTACTACGGTAATTACGCGGATAACCCGCCTAATAGCGCTAAACAAGGGAAAAAACTGCGGGCACTAACGCGTGAACTTGCCAATTACTATGCCTCACCTTGTATTGTATGGACTTCTAGCACAATTTCTAAAAAGATGATCACACCGTACCTTTCAGATAGTCGCCAATGGCTAGTTGTGGATAGTTTAACTAAACTAAGTAAATTAAAACTCAATAAGCAAACTGAATTTGTTCAGTACAGTAACGCGGCTGACTTGAAAGTGTCTGGTCAAAAAACAAGTTTTGCAACTTCAGTATTTACAGGGAAAAAGCAAACTTGGCAAGAAATTAATTAATAAGACTAAAAAAACGATTGTAACTACTAACTGTTACAATCGTTTTTTATGAAGGTCCTAAAGTTTGAAAGTACAAAAACACATCTCATTGTCTGATACAAAA
>NZ_JQBY01000019.1 GCF_001437405.1 Pediococcus ethanolidurans
CAAGTGTTCTTCTTGGCTTCAAATCGTGCCCGCTATTACACGTAAGGGTTAGTTTTCGTTCCGAAAACTTTAATGTTTCATACGATGTCGATTCTTGTGGCAAAAATCAGCCGCAAGAACTCGCACCCCATTCCAGACCGGGTGAGCCGCAGGACGGCATTTTAATCTAATTTTGTTACAAAAAACGCTTTTATATCAGGTAACGAGATGTGTTTTGGACTTTCAACCTTTAGTTATAAGATAAGTTAAAAAATTTATGATTAGCTACTGCGAATTTATTCGGGTGGCTTTTTATGTATAATTAGGAAATCAAACGCATTAAGAAGTAGTTTATCACTAGGATGTGAAGGCATATGCGAACGCAAACAAAAGTAAATTTAGTACAAGGGTTAGTTGGCGCCATTTTGTTATTGCTGCTCTACATTAGGATTAATAATTATTATCAGCTGACTCGTAGATGGGTCACAACATATACAAATCAATTACGATTCTATATTAGTTCGTTATGGATTCTGGCAGTATTAATGATTATCATCATGATAGTGTTCTTTGTTTATTCTGATCGGTCTCAAATTCAAAAAAATCTTGTGTTGACTCTTGCACTGCTAGTTGTAGGTGCTGGAGTTGTTTTTCAATTTTTGAATCAACCAAATTATACACGGGAACACGTTACACCAATTCCACTTTCAGCAAACCAAGTTATTCAAAAGATCTATAAATCAAAATATAGTTCATATGAGGATGGATTTTATTTTTATAATCCTGACAGTAAGCAGTACAAACAAATAAAAAAAGAAGTTCGGCGATATTCATTAAGTAGTCAAACTGACCTTTATAGTGTGAATATGAAAATGTTACATGATAAATTAGGTGAAAAGCGATATAAACAGTTACTTAAAAAAGTAGGCATCAAAAGTAACAATGCAATAATTTTCACCTATCGAGATGATGGTGTGAACCGGGTTAAAACATTTAATCGACTAGAAGATCGGCAAGTTCTTTTACGATTTGTTCATTATTTAAATGGTGATGAAACTGTGAACTTTTATTAAACTGAAAGTACCTAATTACACTTAATAACCTAATATAAAAATATTGGCAGTAGTAAAATTTCTTTTGAATTACGTCTTTCAGCAGATCCAGACTGGTACTTAGGGCAAGCTCTTTTTTTGACACGCACCCAGCTGGTGAACCGAAGAGTGACAGTCAAACTGCTTTTAGTGATTTAAATTAACTAGAGTCACCTTTGTACTTTCGATTTTTGCACCAGTATATATAAAAAGACCCAAAACACTGAATTAGCAATGTTTTGAGTCTTTTTATGATGATATGATAGCCCGCACGGGGTTCGAACCCGTAGCTCCGCCTTGAGAGGGCGACGTCTTAAACCAATTTGACCAGCGGGCAAAATTAGTACTGTTCTAATTTATCGTATTTGAGCCGCAAAGTCAACACCCTAGCCCGCAATTACTATTTTTTCATTTCTAAAATAGTTAAATAAACAAAGGTAATAAAAAGATACAGCCAGTACACAAATATTGCAATTAAAATAAAGGGGATAAATGAGTAATTCAGAATGTTTTCACTAACTAAACATAGGATGGCAATTACTGCCCAAACGACCAATTTTTCTTTTGTATCTGCTAGAACAGCCTTAAGATCGTGTCTATTCATAGGCTAGCTCAAGCATATAAACTTTTTTATCAAGAATATGGGCAGTGGTTACCCAAACTTCGTGATAACTTTTCATAGGTTTTTTGGTTAAGCTGTTGAAATAATCCATCAAAACGTTATATTTATCGACGAATTCATCAGATAGACGATCAACGAGTAAAGTCTCGTTTGGAAAATAAATTTCAGGATTGGCAACTTGAAGACGATCACTAAATTTTAACTGAACCACGTTAGTGTAACCTAATGTATTAATTTCAGCTCGATCAGGGTGTTTTTGAATCTGTGATAGAATGTTATAGATTGAATCTGAATTAGTAGCCATATTTTCACCTCGCAACAGTTCTATTGTAGCAAAAAGCAGAGTACTTGTCAGTTTCTAAGACGAGTTAAGTTAAAACGTGTGTTGACAGTTTTAAAGAAACACGGTAATATTATATAGGTAAATTTAATGGGCATTCGCCAAATGGTAAGGCCACGGACTCTGAATCCGTAATTTACTGGTTCGATCCCAGTATGCCCAATAATTGGTTAGAAAAAGACCATCATATCAACATTATGTTGACTATGATGGCCTTTTTAATTTAGTTAAAAGGATTATCCTTATTCAAAGGTGGACGAATATAGCCGGTGACAATTCCCATTTCACGCTTTGTTTTAGAGTCTAGTTTTTCTGGATCTGCGTCTGGTTTTACATACTTAAAAACAGCTTGTAAAGATTGGGTAGTCCGGCGATTGGCTAAATAAGAATCACTAATCACTTGTGATATACCAACTGCAATTTTTGTGTAATCTTCACCTGCTTTTAGCTGTTCTGTGGCCTTAGAAAGTGCCTTTTGTACTTTTGGTAATGACATAACTTCAGAATCAGTGGATGCTTTACTAATTAAATTATAGAGCTCTTGATATTTTTTATTCATAATACTCCCCCATATAGTAGAATCCTTATTTCTTGATAACGCTTTTATTATACGCCTTTCGGAATAAGATGACAAGAAGTGGTTATATAAACATATCGGTATTGCTGTTAGAATTAGTTCCAGTATGGTAGAAAAAAGGTGCTGCAAGTGATGGCTCTTTTAATATTAATATGATTTACCTAACGTCTTCCTTTAGACAAATTTGAATGTTAGTATAAGTCTAATTAAAAAGCGTTATTTGTGTCTTTTGCTAAAAATAAAAAATTTCAAAGAAGTTGATAACGTGACAACCATTGGATTCTTTTCACCGTCGACACCAATCACAGCAACCAGTCCTCAAAGGTTTAAACGCGCGCTTACTTTTCTTCAAAATAAGGGAATTAAGTTAGTTGCTGGAAACTTGACTGGTAAGCAGGACGGCTATCGCGCGGGTTCTATTCAAGCACGTGTAGCAGAGTTGAATGCATTAATTCAAAATCCACAAGTTGAAGTGATCATGGCGACAATTGGGGGTACCAATTCGAATGCACTTTTGCCTTATATTGATTATGAAACGCTTAAAAAGCATCCCAAGACTTTTGTTGGTTACTCTGATATGACGGCCATTCTTCTTGCCATCAAAATACGGGTTCCGGCCTGTCGAGTTTTGTATGGACCAGCTCTTGTAGCTTCATTTGGTGAATTTGAGCCGCTGGTATCACAAACTTGGCAAAATTTCATACATGTTTTGCAAACGCCTAATGGTGGAGCGGTAACTATTCAAGCACCAAAGCAATGGACAGATGAAGTTCTTAATTGGAATGAATTTACTCGTCCTAAAACATTACGTGACAATCAGTGGGTATACACAAGAACTACCCAGTTAAGTGGTCGCATTATGGGCGGTAATTTAAATACGATGTATGGTTTTATCAATTCGCCATATTTTCCTAAATTTTCCCATCATGATTTGCTGTTTATTGAAGATGCCGAAAAAGATGCGGCGACGGTTGAAAAGAATTTTGCCATGTTAAAAAATGCTGGAATTTTTTATCAAGTTAAAGGTATTATTCTAGGCAAACATGCCGTTTTTGATGATTGCGACACTGGTAGAAAACCACTTGATATTTTACAGGAGGTTTTGGACGATAATCATCTACCGATTATTGCTGATTATGTTAGTTGCCATACTGTTCCGATGATTACCACGCCCATTGGCAGTATGGCTTCGTTTGATGCCCAAAAGATGCAGGTCACATTTTCTAATTTTTAAATAAAAGCCACATATCATATAAAGGATGAATGCCTATGTTGAAGAAACCCAAAGCCCTAACCCCAAATAGTAAAATCGCGATTGTCAGTCTGTCTAGCGGCATTCTTGGCGAAAGTTTTGCTGATCATCAGTTACAATTAGGGATTAAACGTTTAAAAGAAGTGGAATTGGTGCCAATGTTAATGCCCAATGCTTTGAAAGGATTAACCTATTTAGCCCACCATCCACAGGCTCGGGCTGATGATTTGAAGACGGCCTTTGCCGATCCAGAAATTAAGGGGATTGTTTGCGCAATTGGTGGCGATGATACTTACCGGTTATTGCCTTATCTCTTAGAGGATGAAACATTTATTCATAATGTCCAGGCTTCTCCCAAGTTGTTTACTGGTTTTTCGGATACCACAATCAATCATCTGATGTTTTATCAATTAGGGATGCAGAGCTTTTATGGTCCCAATTTTCTAAATGATTTAGCGGAATTGGACCAAGAAATGCTACCTTACACAAAACATACTTTTATGAATTATTTTAGGAATGAAGCAACAACTTCAATTAAATCTAGTCCCGTTTGGTATGAAGAACGTGAAGATTTTTCACCAGCTGCTGTTGGAACCAAACGTGTTCAGCATGTTGAACAAAAAGGGTATGAGGTACTAAGAGGATCTGGGCAAGTTACTGGTAGATTACTGGGTGGCTGTCTTGATAGTTTGTATGACATTTTGTCAGGCACACGGTACCCAGATGAAAAAGGCGTTGCAGAAAAGTATCATTTATTTCCTAGTTTGGATGAGTGGCAAGATAAAATTTTGTTTATTGAAACAAGTGAGGAGAAGCCCGCGCCAGAGCTTTATAAAAAAATGTTACTTGCGTTAGATGCCGAGGGTATTTTTTCCGCTATTTCAGCAATCATTGTTGGCAAACCACAAGCAGAGGCTTTTTACGATGAGTATAACCGGATGTTACTTGCAGTTACCAAAAAATATAATTTGCCAATTTTGACAAATGTCAATTTTGGTCATGCTTATCCAAGAACTGCCCTTCCATATGGTGGGAAGATGCAAATCGATTTTGATCGAAAGTCATTGACACTTACGGAACCGATATTTGCGCAGGAAGAAACATTAAATAGATAACACAAAAAGTTGGTAGCTAACGGTAAAATGTTAGTTAGCAACTCTTTTTGTAAAAAACTAACTTTTTGCAACTTTTTGAACCAATCCAACCACTAATAAGTGAAAGGGGGTAAGTCACGTGAAGAATGTTAAATCTCGGATGGTTAAACGTGCGATTCATGGCGATCAACAGGCTTTTGCACAACTGATTTTAGCACAAACAGAATATTTAACGCGAACTGGATATTTATATTTATCGCGAGAAGTGGACGTACAAGATGCAATCAGTGAAACGACCTTAATTGCATTTCGCTCAATTGGTCAACTACAGAAACCAGAATTATTTCGAACTTGGTTAACTAAAATTTTGATTCGGCAGTGTTACAAGCGTTACGAAGAAAAAGCATATGAAGAATATGATGTCACAAAGCTCGCAAAATTGCCAAGCAGTTTAGTTGGTGCAACGGTTGATGAGAAACTGGATCTTTTGGGGGGATTAAAACAACTGAATAATCAGTATCGACAAGTACTACTTATGTTTTACTATCATGGATTATCTATTCACGAAATTAGCGATATCACGCAAATACCAGAGAATACCGTAAAATCTCATTTAAAACGCGGCAAAGCCCAGTTAAAAGAGTGGTTAGGAGGAGACTATTTTGAAGAATGAAAAGTTTTCGCAACTTGTTGACCAACTTAGTGCAGCTCAAAGAATAGATTCAGCAAAAACAAAGGCAACGATTGAACAAGTTTTGACAACTTCAGGAGTTCACATAAAACAGCGCCATCACCGTGTTATTTGGACTTTTGTAAGTTTAGTAGCAGCCATTTGTGTATTGACGCTCAGTGGAATGACTATTACTCCAGTGAATCATGTTATGGCACAAGCGCCAATTATTGGTAACTTTTTTGCCAAGTTCGATGATGACTTAGGTACCATTGTCGAAACAAATGGAAAATCACAGAAGCTGAATGTGACACGAACCTCAAGTGGAATGAAAGTAGTTTTAAATAGTGCTTATGTACAAGGTAAAGAAGTTGCCATTACAGGAACTGTTGATGGACTGGACAAACCTAAGGATGATTGGTTTGATTTTTACTTAGGTCGAAATGGCGTTAAATTTTCGCAAGATAGTATGGATATGACAAAAATTGCGAACGGACGTTATCGATTTTATTTAAATGGACAAATTAAAGGTGCCGTTCCGAAAAATACGATTAATTTTCCAATCGTGTTTACAAGTTTCAAAGGGAACTTTGGCCGCTGGGCGTTTAATTTACATTTAACTCCAAGCAAAGTATCCTCAAGAAAATTGAACGGAAAACTAACTGTTGCTAATGGAGATGTGAAATTAAAGCTTCTTGGAATTGATGAATATGCAGGTGGAACCGGATTACTGAAAATTCAACAGACTAAAAAGTTTGCAAAAGATGAATTTACAATATTTAATGTCAATGTCAATGTCAATAACAGCAAACAGAATTATTTACTTGCAAATTATGATCCGATTATTATTAGTGGCAGTGGTAAACAACAAGTGGTTGGTTATCGCGTTAAGAAAATGCCGAAGAATATTAAAAAAATTAAAATCGAACCTAGCTTAGATAAGATAGAAACCTCTCAACGAACGACATTGAGTTCTTTACCATTAACAATACGTGCTAAAAGAACTTCAGAAGTTTTCAAGTTCAAAAAAGCAAGTTTAAAGAGTGGTAAATTAACCTTACGTTACTATTTGACAGGTACCGGTTCTACAGATCATCAACTTATTTCACATAATGGTAATGCATTGGCGGCCATAAATATTATGGCAAAGACCTACCATGATAATGGAAATGACAGTGTTTTTGGGAATGATTACTTGGATCAAGGAAACCATCGTTTAATAAACACCAAAACTCACGAATTTGAGTCAACTTATGATCTATCACAAAAATCAGGATTAAAAAAACTCAAACTAAGTCAGTTACAACTACAGATTGATTATGAGGGATTACATGCTGTGCCAAAAATGAAACAACAAATTATTCAAGTTAAATAAAGGTAAGTTGTCTAAAATGACGGTAAACCAGTGCTAACACATGCTGGTTTATCGTTATTTTTAGTTTTAGTCATTAAATTATATAGAGCTACTATGTAGTTTATTTTTGTCTTGCAAATGCATAGATTAAGCGTATAATCATCAATTATGACAGTGTGTCATTTTTGAGGAGGAAGAAATGCCAAAAGCAACGTTCTTTAATTTAAATGAGGCCAAAAAGGCGCGACTGATGCGTGCCGCTCAACATGAGTTTTCACGTGCACCGTTACCCGAAGTTTCGGTCAGTGCAATTGTTGCCGACGCTCAGATTCCACGTGGTAGCTTTTATCAGTACTTCGAAGATAAGGAAGATTTATACTTTTATTATTTGGGTACATTAGTGAACAACATGGAGCAGCATCTTTTAAACCTAATTAAGGAAACCAAAGGTGATTTGTTTGTTTCCATGAGTCGCTTTTTTGATTATGCGGTTGAAGAAGTAATTGAAGGTCCTAATGCCGATATATTTAAAAACGATGTGGCGACTAATTTCCAACATGCACAGAATTCCAATCGCTTCGGTAAAGACCGTGCTAATTATCCATTTTTTAAAGCAATGCGTGATACGGAGGATGAAATTAATCAATCCGTTGATCAAACAAAACTGCGAGTGACAAATAGCGTGGAATTAAAAGAGTTACAACGACTTATTTTTATGGTGTTGGTACATACAATTGGTCATTATTTTCATTCTCAAAAAACAGATTCACCAGAAAACCTGGCCGACGTCAAAGCAGAATTTTCTATGACGTTGGACTGGCTTGCAAATGGCGCACTAAAATCAAAAAAGGAGCTTGGTTAAATGCTTAAATTATCACGTAAATACTTAGCCTGGTGGGCAGTAGGAATCGGTACCGTATTTTTAATCGTGCAAGTTATGTGTGATTTATGGTTACCCAATATTACTTCGGACATCATCAATAATGGTGTTGCTAAAAGTGATATTTCTTATATTTGGAATTCAGGTTATAAAATGCTGGCAATTTCATTTCTTGGAGTTTTAGCTTCTGGAGTGAATGTTTATTTTGCCGCCACACAATCACAACGAATGGGTAGTAAAATTCGTGATGCACTTTTTAAAAAGGTTTCTTTTTTGTCTAATCACGAGTTTGAACAATTTGGGGATGCATCCCTGATTACCCGAACCACAAATGATGTTATTCAAATTCAAAATGTCATGGTTATGATTTTACGAATGATGCTGCAATCGCCAATCATGTTGGTAGGAGCGGGATTTATGGCTTATAGTAAACAGCCTGAATTAACGGCAGTTTTCTTGGTTTCTTTGCCAGTCTTAGCTGTTTTTGTAGGAATCATCATGTATTTTGCGGTACCTTTATTTCAAGGTATGCAGAAAAAAATTGATCGAATTAACTTGGTTTTCCGTGAAGGATTAACTGGTGTTCGTGTTATTCGTGCTTTTAATCGGGATAAGTTTGAACAAGATCGTTTTGAAGGTGCCAACAAAGATTATACGAGTACAGCAATTAAAGTCTTTACAATTGTTTCCTTTATGTTTCCAATTATGACTTTGATAATGAGTGGAACTAACATGGGAATCATTTGGTACGGTGCAAAATTGATTTCTAACCAAACAATGCAGGTTGGTAATTTAGTTGCCTTTATGACCTATGCAGCACAAATCTTAATGAGTTTTATGATGCTTTCAATGGTTTTTGTTTTTATTCCGCGAGCATCTGCTTCTGCAAAACGAATTAATGAAGTTATTGAAATGAAAAACAGTGTTAAGGATCCAGTTCAACCAGTAGCAACCGATAATGCCTCAAAAACAGCTTCTCTGGAATTTAATCAAGTAAATTTCCGTTATAAAGGGGCTGAGCGATTAGCTATTGATGATGCTAATTTTAAAGCAACTGCTGGACAAACGGTGGCGATTATCGGGGGAACTGGTTCAGGTAAATCAACATTGGTTAGCTTAATTCCAAGGTTCTTTGATCCTGAAAAAGGAAAAATTCTGATTAATGGTACCGATGTGAAATCAATGAGTCAAAAAGATGTGCATGATCAAGTTTCCTTAGCACAACAAAAGTCAGTTCTTTTCAAAGGAACGATTCGTGAGAACATGAAATATGGTAATCCGGATGCGACCGATGATCAGATTTGGCGTGCTATGGAAATTGCGCAGGCTACTGAATTTATTCATAAAGATGAAGATGGACTTGATGCTTGGGTTGAACAAAATGGGGATAATTTCTCTGGCGGTCAAAAGCAACGTTTAACGATTGCGCGAACTTTGGTTAAACAAGCACCAATTTATGTCTTTGATGACTCGTTCTCTGCACTTGATTTTAAGACTGATGCGCAATTACGTCATTCATTGCGTGAGGATCCTCAGATTCAAAAGAGTGTAGTTGTTATTGTCGCTCAACGAATTGCGACCGTTGCTGATGCAGATTTAATTCTGGTTATTGATGGTGGTAAAATTGTTGGTCAAGGTACTCATCAAGAGTTAAAAGCCAATAATGAAACTTATCGTGAAATCATTGACTCACAAATCAAGAAGGGAGATCAGGCAAATGGCTAAAAATAGTGAAAAGAAGCCCCAACGTACCGGTGGTCACAGTGGCCACGGTATGGGCATGGGGATGCCAGTTGAAAAACCGCAACATTTCTGGAAAACAACTTGGCGTTTGCTGCGTTATCTTTCTCCTTGGATGGTTTTAGTTGGTCTAGTTTTAATTCTGGCAGCTGCCTCAGTTATTTTACAAATCAGAGCACCCAAAGTTTTAGGTGAAGCCACCACTCAGATTTTTGCGGGTGTAATGAAGGGTTCCGCACAAATGAAAGCTGGAATTGGCTTACACACGTTGCCCATTAACTTTACAAAGATTGTTCATATTTTAACAACTGTTGGTATTTTATACGGATTGTCTGCTTTGTTTAGTTTCGCACAACAAGCTGTCATGACGCAGGTTTCACAGCGAGCAGTTTTTCAAATGCGTAAAGATTTTAAAGCTAAATTACAACGCGTACCAGTTTCTTATTATGATACACACTCTAACGGTGATGTTATGAGTCGGATGTCCAATGATATGGATAACATTTCTGGAACTTTGCAGCAAAGTTTAACGCAGTTGGTTACCAGCGTGCTCCAATTTGTTGGTGTTTTGTACATGATGTTAACAATTAGTTGGAAACTGACTCTAATTGCTGTTTTGACTGTACCTCTCAGTTTAATCGTGGTCGCTTTTGTGGCACCTAAGTCACAGAAATTCTTTGCTGGACAACAAAAGCATTTAGGTTTATTAAACGATCAAGTTGAAGAAACTTATGCTGGACATACAGTTATTAAGAGTTTTAACCATGAAGATAAAGCAATTCAAGATTTTAAAAAGGAAAATGATAAGTATTTAAGTTATGCTTGGAAGGCACAATTTGTTTCCGGCTTGATTATGCCATTAATGAACTTTATTAAAAACTTGGGTTATGTTTTCGTTGCCGTTGTTGGTGGAATCGAAGTTGCTCATGGACAGATCACTTTAGGTAATGTCCAAGCCTTCCTTCAATATACCCAACAATTTTCACAGCCAATTACGCAGATTGCTAATTTAACGAATACAATTCAGATGACAATTGCTTCTGCAGAACGAATTTTTGCAGTTTTAGATGAACCAGAAATGGAAGAAACTCATGTGGAAATTCCAGATATGAAGAATCCAGATGCTGAAGTTATCTTTGACCATGTTGATTTTCGTTATGTAGAAGATACACCACTTATTCAAGACTTTAACTTGAAAGTTAATTCTGGTGAAATGGTTGCGATTGTGGGTCCAACTGGTGCGGGGAAAACTACGATCATTAACTTGCTTGAACGCTTCTATGACATTAAGGATGGATCGATCAAGTTAGACGGTGTTGATACTCGTAATTTAAGTCGGGCTAAGTTGCGTTCTGATTTTGCGATGGTTTTGCAGGATACATGGTTGTTTACCGGCACAATTCGTGAAAACATTAAGTATGGACGTGAAAGTGCGACCGATGAAGACATGGTGCAATCAGCTAAAGCAGCCCATGCTGATACCTTCATCCGTCAGCTCCCAGATGGGTACGACACAGTTCTAAACGAAGCTGCAAGCAATATTTCACAGGGACAACGCCAATTATTGACTATTGCACGAGCTTTCTTAGCTGATCCCAAGGTATTGATTTTGGATGAAGCGACGAGTTCTGTTGATACGCGGACAGAAGTTTTGATTCAGCATGCGATGAATAAATTGTTAAAGAATCGGACTAGTTTTGTTGTTGCGCATCGATTGTCAACAATTCGGAATGCACAAAATATTGTTGTGGTTAATCATGGTCAAATTGTCGAAACGGGTAATCATGATAGTTTGATGGCTCAAAATGGTTTCTATGCTGACTTGTACAACAGTCAGTTCTCTGGTAATGAAGTGATCTAAAAATTAGATTTTAAATTAAAAATACCACTATTCGCAGTTTGTCTCTTAATAAAGTGAGACAATTAATGAGTAGTGGTATTTTTAGTTTAATGATTAGGAGCAATATAAGATGAATGATCAATATTCAAATATAGAAAAACAAATAAAAAAAATGGTCGCGCAAAAAATTGTGCCAGGAGTTTCTTATGCCATTATTGATCATGAAAAGATCATAAAAAAAGTTTTAGGAAAAGCGGAAATTAAACCACAATCACGTTTGTTACGTCCAAAGATGACCTATGATGTGGCTTCCTTAACTAAGGTTGTGGGAACTGAAATAGTGATCAGCCAACTTGTGGAAGCAGGAAAACTCTCTTATGATCAACAAGTAGTGACTATTTTACCTAATTTTTTTGATTCAAGAATTACCATTCGTCATTTACTGACCCATACTTCAGGAATCACGGGTTATATTCCGCACCGAAATGAATTAAGTACGACAGCATTACTCAAGGCCTTGTTTACACTTGAAATTGGTCCTGACTTCAATCAAAAAGTGGTTTATTCCGATTTGAATTATATCTTTCTTGGATTAATTGTTGAACGTATTTTACACACGCCGGTTCAAGCTGCTATTACGGAGCACGTGTTAAAGCCCTTAAACTTGTTTCATTCTGAATTTGATCCGGATCCTCTAAGTTGCGTACCAACAGAGTGGAGTGATCAAGGTGGCCTTATTCAAGGAACGGTACATGATCCTAAGGCCCAGATTCTGGGTGCACATTGTGGTTCCGCTGGTCTTTTTTCGACGCTCGATGATCTAACTAAGTTTGTGAATTGGTTACTTCATCCAGAAATGAACACAACCGTTTTAAAGAGTGAAACTGTAAAACAGTTATTTAAAAATCAAACGGCTAATCCTAAGTTAATACGATCATTTGGGTGGGGATTGATTGAACAAGTTGATGATGGTAATGGCCACTGGGTATTAAAACATAGCGGGTTTACAGGCACCATGCTATTAGTAGATGCGACACGTCAACAAGGACTTATTTTTTTATCTAATCGTGTGCATCCTACCGCTGATAATCAAATTTATTTTAGTTATCGGCAGGCTGTTATTGATGCGTTTTTGCAAACAGATAAAAACTAATTTGAGTTAATGAGAAGAATAGCATGAAGTAATTTGAAATTAAAAATTTGTATATACATTTCCAAGCTGAATACTGAAAGCGCTTCGGTTTTATGGTAAACTATTCGTGTAGTAGTGGAATAAAGTTTTGTCTGACAAAATTGCTGAATTGTAGGAGCAGTTTTGCGTACGAAAAAGATATAAAAGATGAGGAGAGATAGTTTTGAGTGAACCGTTATTCTTGGCACCAGTATTTCATGAGAAAATCTGGGGTGGCAATAAATTAGCAACTGAGTTTGGATATAAAATACCTAGTGATAAAACCGGAGAATGTTGGGCAATTTCTGCTCATCCGCATGGTCCGGCTTCTGTGATTAATGGACCTTATAAGGGATTAACCTTGGATCAGGTTTGGACACAGCATCGTGAGGCTTTTGGTAACGCGAAGGGCGATGTTTTCCCACTGTTAACCAAAATCCTAGATGCGAACGATGATTTGTCGGTTCAGGTTCATCCTAATGATGCTTATGCAGCAGAGCATGAGCATGAATTGGGTAAAACTGAGTGCTGGTATGTGATCTCAGCAGAGCCAGGAGCAGAATTATATTATGGTCATAATGCGAAGACACGTGAAGAATTAGCAGATTGGATTAACCACGGAGAGTGGGATAAACTATTCCGACGTGTACCGGTTAAGGCTGGCGACTTTTACTATGTACCAAGTGGCATGATTCATGCTTTGGGTAAAGGTATCATGGTGCTTGAAACACAACAAAGTAGTGACACGACATACCGTTTGTATGATTTTGATCGAGTTGATAAGAAAACTGGTCAGAAACGTGAGTTGCATTTGAAACAATCTATTGATGTGACCACAGTGCCGCACCAGGATCCCAAGTTAAATATTGAAAAATCAAAGGTTGGTGATGCGGAAGTCACAACTTACGTAAAACCACCAGTTTCACCACATTTCTCAGTTTATCAATGGGCATTAAAAAATGGTACCGCAACTTTCAAACGGAGCACAGCACCTTATACGTTGGTTTCCGTTTTGAAGGGTGAAGGTAAGATTGAAGTTGATGGAAAGAGTTATGACATCAAGAAGGGTGTTCATTTTATCTTGCCATATCAGGTTAAAGAATGGACTTTGACAGGCGACTTACAGATTATTGCAAGTGAACCTGGAGAAGCATAAACTCAATAAAAAAAACGGTTAGCTTTGAATAATTCATTCATTGCTAACCGTTTTTTACTTAGAAAGTTTCGGGAATTTTTAATGCTTTTTGTTTAGTTAAATTGGCCTTTGGATATTTGCGTTCCAAAGCAGTAATTAAAAGTTTTTTTGCCAAAGAGCCATTACGAGTCAAAATGGGGCCATGAAAATAAGAGCCGTAAACATTTTTATAGATAACGCCTTCTGTTTTATCTTGGCCGTTATTGCCGTGACCACTTTCAACAATCCCGAGTGGCTTTTCGCCTTTGCCTAAATAGGTCATACCATTATGATTCTCAAACCCGTGGTATTCTTCTTGGGTTTGCTTATTTTTAATTATAATATCACCGATAAAGCGATTGTGATCTTGACTAAGCGTGTAATGATCTAAGGCACCGATCCCCGGAATCTTTTCGCCATCAGCGCCAATGTAATAATGGCCTAAAAGTTGATAACCACCACAAATGGCCAGCATTGGACCGCCTTCATTGATGTATTTGGTCAATTCTTCTTTTTTTGAGGGGATGTCTTTTGAAACAATTAATTGTTCATAATCCTGACCACCACCGAAGAATGCTAAATCAAAGTCCGTTGCTTTGAAATCATCGTCAATACTAATTACTTTTACGTTAAGTTGGGTATCCATTTGCTTGCCATAATATTTAAGTGCGAGTAAGTTGCCGTTATCACCATAGGTATTGAGCAGATTTCCGTAGAGATGAGCAACATTTAAGGAATATTTCAATTAAATTCCCTCCTTAATATAACCATCATCGGCTAATTGTTTGCGTAATTGTAACATCGCTGTGTAAGTTGCAAAAACATAAATGCGTTTTGTAGGTAAATCTTTAAATTTATTGATAGCAACATGTAAGTCTGGTTCCACGATTAACTTCTCATCTGGGACGCCAGCGACTTTCAAACGAAATGTAATATCTTTGTAGCGTTCGCCACCGGTCATGAATTGTTGAATATTCATTTTAGGTAGTTTTTCAAATTCACCATCCCAAATCCAACTGGTATCAATACCGTCAGCGTAATTTGCGTTTAATAAGCCAACCAATGAAAATGGTTCGGTTTCGGTTCCAACCATATCAATGACCTGATTTAAGCCAACCGGATTTTTGACTAGGACAATGGTTACTTCCTTGTCACCAACTTGAATTTGTTCTTGTCGGCCAAAAACGCGTTCATCTGGATCATTTAGAGCAGTTGCAATTTTATCGTCTTCAACGCCCATAAATTTACCAACAGCGTATGCAGCTAAAGCATTGTAAACATTATACAGGCCACCAATATGCAAATTAAAAGTAGTCTTATCAATTGTAAAAGTAGAAGTTGCAGGGGTTAATTGATCAACACTAGTTAATTGATAATTAAGGCTGGGACGTTTAAAGCCACAGTTAGGACAGAAATATTTGCCTAAGTTGCTGTAAACAATGAATTTGTAGTGCAAGACGTGCTGACAAACAGGACATAAAATACCATCTGTGTTAACGTCAGCAGTTGTATCATGGTCTGCCTGGTTATTAAATCCATAATATTGAATCGGATTGGGTAATTTTTTCGAGTTAAAAATGGAAGCATCACCGTTTGCTATGACGGTTGCTTCAGGAGCTAAAGCAATACCGTCTAAGATCTTTTGGTAAGTTGTATAAATTTCGCCGTAACGATCCATTTGATCACGAAAAATGTTTGTTAAAACAAATGCTAACGGTTTAATATATTTAGTCACCATAATAACGTTTGCTTCATCAACTTCTAAAACGGCGATTTGTCGTCCATTTTTGGATTTTTTAGCTGTTAAAAAAGTTGTCACAATTCCCTGTTCCATATTGGAGCCGCTTGGATTAGTAAGTACATGATCAAACTTTTGATTTAAGACTTTTACTGTTAGTGCTGTCGTCAATGTTTTTCCGTTGGTTCCGGTGATGACGATCACATCGTAATTTTTTCCCAAGACTTTTAAAATGTCAGGATCAATTTTTGTGGTTAATTTTCCGGGAAGAGAACTTCCACCATTTCGAAATTTATGCAAAAACCAGTAGGCTGATTTTCCAGTCGTAATTGCAAGTGTGCTTTTGAGTGACATGAGACTCCTCCATTAAGTTGTTAAAAGGCTGGAAAAACATCTTTTTTTCTAGCCATAATGTTTATATCTTGTAGCTTTATGTGCCACGTGCTAAATCCTAAAAGTTAATTTTAAGCCCTATGACACAAAAAAGAAAGTTATCAGAAAAAAAGAATGTCTTAAGATTATTTCGTTTTTATTCAGAGATGAAATTTTTCTGGTTATCGGCTATACTAAATAGGAAGTAAAAACAAAGGGAGAAACTACTTTGGCACAGTTATTTTTTCACTATGGCGCAATGAATAGTGGTAAATCGATTGAAATTTTAAAGGTTGCTCATAATTATGAAGAACAGCATAAATCTGTTATTTTAATGACTAGCGGCATTGACACAAGAAAGAGTGTTGGTGAAATTGCTAGTCGGATTGGATTGCATAGAACAGCTGAGCCTGTTTTTGACAAAACAGATATTTATCAGCGCGTTTCGGAACTGAATCCCGATGCGGCTTGTGTATTAATTGATGAGGCTCAGTTTTTAAAAAAGCATCATATTATTGAACTTGCAAAAATTGTGGATGATTTAAATATTCCAGTGATGACTTTTGGTCTTAAAAATGATTTTCGTAATGAATTATTTGAAGGTTCTAAATACCTACTAATCTATGCGGATAAGATTGAAGAAATGAAGACCATTTGTTGGTTCTGCAAACACAAAGCAATTATGAATTTACGATTTGCAAACGGTAAACCAGTCTATGAAGGAGAACAGGTTCAAATTGGTGGCAACGAAGCTTATTATCCAGTTTGTCGTCGTCATTATATGAATCCTCCTTTGGATGAAATGAGGAAAGATAGTTAATGAATGATTTTATTGATAAATTACAGGCAGTAGCTGATCGCTATGATGAGTTGAATGAACTTTTAGCTGATCCTGATGTAATTTCTGATTCACAGAAATTTACAGAACTGTCTAAAGAAGAAGCAAGTATTCGTGAAACAGTTGCTAAATTTCATGAATACAAAAAAGTTATTGGCCAAATTGCTGATGACGAAGAAATGCAACGTGAAAAACTTGATCCGGAAATGGATGAGTTAGTTAAATCCGAGCTTAGTACGTTAAAAAAACAACGTGATGACCTTGAGGAGCAAATTAAGGTTTTAATGTTACCAACGGACCCTAATGATGATAAAAACATTATTATGGAGATCCATGGTGCAGCTGGTGGGGATGAAGCTAGTTTGTTTGCCGCAGATCTTTTCAACATGTATTCTCGTTATGCTGAGAATCAAGGATGGAAAGTTCAAGTTGTTGATGAAAATGCAACTGAAGTGGGTGGTTTCAAAGAAATTGTGTTGATGATTTCTGGAGATCGTGTTTATTCCAAACTTAAGTATGAAAATGGTGCTCACCGAGTTCAACGTGTTCCTGTGACCGAGTCAGCAGGACGAGTGCATACCTCCACAGCAACAGTTGGTGTCATGCCTGAAGCTGAGGATGTGGATATTGATATTGATCCAAAAGATATCAGAACTGACGTCTATCGTTCATCTGGTGCCGGTGGTCAGCATATTAATAAAACTTCGTCTGCGGTTCGAATGACGCATTTACCAACCGGTATTGTAGTGGCGATGCAAGATGAACGTTCACAGCAGCAAAACCGTGTCAAAGCCATGCAGATTTTAAAGGCGCGTGTTTACGATTACTACCAAACGCGTGAACAGGATGCCTATGATGCAGAGCGGAAGAGTGCGGTTGGAACGGGCGATCGTTCTGAACGAATTCGTACTTATAATTATCCACAAAATCGCGTAACTGATCATCGGATTGGATTAAGTTTAAATAAACTGGATCGAATTATGAATGGAGAGTTAGATGAAATTATTGATGCTTTGATTTTAGACGATCAAGCAAAAAAGATGGAGCAACTTCGTAATGAATAACCCCACCTATTTAGAGGCCCTTAAGTGGGCTTTTTTGTATCTAAGACCCATTGACCAGGAAGGCATCGACGAAAGTGGCGCCAAGTTATTACTGGCTAACATGATGAATTGGAATAATACACAACTGATTTTGCATTATCGCGATTCAATGAAGTTAAGTGATTGGTTGACCTATCAAAAAAATATTCATCAGTATGCTAAGGGCGTTCCTGCTCAATATGTGACTAATCAAGCGACATTTTATGGTAACAATTTATTTGTAGATGAAAGAGTGTTGATTCCTCGTTTTGAAACGGAAGAGTTGGTTGAATGGGTACTTAAAGATAACGATGAGACCCACCGTACAGTTTTAGATATAGGCACTGGATCAGGAGCAATTGCGATTGCCTTAAAAAAACAGCGACCAAACTGGCAAATCACGGGGTCAGATATTTCTAAAGCTGCTTTGCAAGTTGCTCAAAAAAATGTTAACTTACAAAAAATTGAAGTTGCTTTGATTCAAAGTGATTTATTTGAAAATTTAGGTAATCAAAAGTTTGATATTATTGTGTCTAATCCGCCATATATCGCAGAATCAGAGAAAACTGTGATGGATCAGAGTGTCATTCAGTATGAACCCAATCAGGCGTTGTTTGCAAAAGAACAGGGTTTAGCGATTTATCGACAACTCAGTCAACAAGTGAAGGAGCATCTTACCGTTCACGGGCGACTATACTGTGAATTTGGCTATCATCAAAAACAGGCATTAGAAAATTTATTTCAGGATACAAGTAGTAATTATCAGGTAGAGTTTAAAAAAGACGTCACTAATCATGATCGCATGATGCGGGTAACGTTGAATAACGAGAGGAAGGTTTAATTTGGAAACAGAAATATATCATGCAGACACAGTAAAGGAAGCCGCCAAGAAAATACAGGCTGGCCAGCTGATTTCTTTTCCCACAGAAACGGTATATGGTTTAGGTGCGGATGCCACCAATGAAACAGCTGTTAAACAAGTTTATTTGGCTAAAGGTCGACCAAGCGATAATCCACTGATTGTGCACGTAGCTGATATTAAAACGGTGGAAAAATATGCTCAACCTTTATCCGCCAAAACTCGTTTATTAATGAAGACTTTTTGGCCGGGACCATTGACAATTATTTTGAAATTAAAACCCAATGCATTCTCAAAGAGTGTAACGGGGGGATTAGCAACCGCAGCTTTTCGAAATCCACGAAATGAAGTTACCCTTGATTTAATTCGCCAAGCGGGAGTTCCAATTGTGGGACCATCTGCCAATACTTCTGGCAAACCCAGTCCTACCGAAGCTAAACATGTTTATCATGATTTACAAGGAAAAATTGCGGGCATCTTAGATGATGGACCTACTCAAATTGGCGTGGAGTCTACCGTTATTGACATGTCAGGTGACGTACCCAGTATTTTACGACCAGGAGCAGTGAGTGAAGAAAAGCTTACCGAAATTATTGGCACGGTTCAGTCTGACCATCATAAGGTGGGTAAAGATGAAGTTCCTAAGGCCCCAGGAATGAAATATAAACATTATGCACCAAATGCACAAGTTTTGATTGTGCAAGATGGCCAGTGGCAAGATGCTTTAAACTGGGCAGCAAAACAAACCGGACCAGTGGGCGTGATGACAACTAAAAAAGTAAAAACAGCTAATCAGTTGCCTGAAAATGGCGAGTGGTTCTCATTGGGCGATGACATTCATTCTGCTAGTCATAATTTATTTGCGGGTTTGCGCCATTTTGACACAGAAAGCTCGGTGGCATATATTTTGGCGCAAGGTTTTGATAAAATAGGTTTAGGCGAAGCGTATATGAATCGTCTGGAAAAATCAGCAGGGCAACAATACTTTCAAACACCTAACAAATAGGAGGCGTTTTTTATGGATTATAAAAAAGCAGACCCTGAATTATGGGATGCCATTGCTGGCGAACAAAATCGTCAACAACACAATATTGAATTGATTGCATCTGAAAATATTGTGTCAAAAGCAGTTAGAGCCGCACAAGGTTCCGTTTTAACCAATAAGTATGCAGAAGGGTATCCGGGCAAACGTTATTACGGTGGCTGTTATTATATTGATCAGGTGGAACAATTAGCTATTGATCGTGCCAAAAAGTTGTTTGGTGCCGAATATGCAAACGTTCAACCTCATTCTGGTTCGCAGGCTAATGCAGCAGCATATGCCGCGTTTATCAAACCAGAAGATAAAATTTTAGGTATGGATTTGAATGCCGGTGGTCATTTAACGCATGGTGCTAAGGTTAGTTTTAGTGGTAAATTTTATCGATCGGCTAGTTATGGAATCGATCTAAAAACGGAACGCTTAAATTACGATGATATTCGCAAAATTGCGATTGCAGAGAAACCACAAATCATTGTGGCTGGCGCCTCTGCTTATAGTCGAGTTATTGACTGGCAGGCCTTTAGAAAAATTGCCGATGAAGTTGGGGCATATCTAATGGTGGATATGGCACATATTGCTGGTTTGGTGGCTACTGGTTTACATCCATCTCCAGTAGGAATTGCTGACGTGGTTACCACAACAACTCACAAAACTTTGCGGGGCCCTCGTGGTGGCATGATTCTTTCTCAAGAAAAATATGCAAAAAAAATCAATTCCGCTGTTTTCCCAACGACACAAGGAGGACCTTTGGAGCATGTGATTGCTGCCAAGGCAGTTGCTTTTGGTGAAGCCTTGAAACCAGAATTTAAGACTTACATGAAGCAAGTCAAAGCAAATGCTGACAAAATGGCAACTACCTTTGATGATTCAGAGTTAGTTCGTGTTGTGTCTGGTGGTACAGATAATCATTTAATGACTTTAGATCTCACTAAAACTGAAATGAATGGTCAGGAAGTCCAAGATTTATTAGATTCGATTTATATTACGGCTAATAAAGAAGCTATTCCAAATGAAAAACGTAGTCCCTTTAAAACAAGTGGGTTACGAATTGGCACACCGGCAATTACAACCCGCGGTTTTAATGAAGCAGATTGTGAAAAAGTTGCCCAAATTATTTTAGCAGCTTTGAAAAATCATAATTCACCAGAAAAATTAGCCGAACTTAAACAAGAAGTATTTGCTTTAACTGCAAAACATCCAATTGAAGTAAATTAATTGAATTTACCCTAGTTTTTTTGCGCCAAGTTAGCTACAATTGATAGAGATATTGAAGGGAGAGTGTAATTTATGGGTAAGTTCCAAGTTCTTGACCATCCGTTGATTCAACACAAGTTGACAATTATTAGAGATAAAAATTGTGGGACAAAAGTATTTAGAGAAGTTGTTAATGAAATCTCAGAACTAATGGCTTACGAGGTTTCGCGTGATATGCCGTTAGAGGATGTTAAAGTTGAGACACCAATTGGTTGGACAACCAAAAAAACACTTTCGGGTAAAAAAGTAGCTATTGTGCCAATTCTTCGGGCTGGACTGGGCATGGTTGATGGCATGCTTGAATTAATTCCAGCAGCTAAGGTCGGTCATATCGGTATGTACCGAGATGAAGAGACCTTAAAACCTGTTGAATATTTTGTTAAATTACCAAGTGACATTAGTGAACGCCAAATATTTGTCGTTGATCCAATGTTGGCAACTGGTGGTTCAGCAATTATGGCCATGGATGCTTTGAAGAAGCGTGGCGCAAAAGATTTGCGATTAGTGTGTTTGGTAGCTGCTCCTCAAGGCGTAAAAGCCTTACAAGAGGCTCATCCTGATGTTGATATTTATACAGCAGCTTTGGATGAAAAGTTAAATGAAGACGGTTATATCGTTCCTGGACTAGGGGATGCTGGTGATCGTTTGTTTGGTACAAAATAGTTCCAAGTGAACTTATTTTCAAAAAGAAGAGTAAAAAATGGGCATGTTGTTTATTTAAACAGATGTCGATTTTTTTGCTTCTTTTTTATTTTAATTGATTTATTTTGAACATAAAAACACCACGAATTTAGATGGGGTAAAAATGGAAAGCGCTTTATCGAAAATGCTGATTTATCAGGCGTGGAATGGATTTTTAAAAAGTGAAAAAAATCCTCCTTTTTTTGTATTTTTCTTAAATTGGTGGTATTATTTCATTTGTATTTTGAATAGGCATTACGATCTATTTTTATATAATTGTTGACGTTTTAGGGTGATTGACCTGCAATTCTTCAATAATTCACTAAGGCTAGGAAAAGAGGTGATCTTCTGTGAGTGGAGACTCTGTTTCTACTTTCCAATTTTTGGGGCTTACTTTTAATACGACCAATATTATTTCTGGATTACTTGCGGCAATTATTGTACTTGTAGTAGTGTTCTTGTTCTCAAGAAATTTGAAGTTGAAACCTACTGGAAAACAAAATGTTTTGGAGTGGTTAATAGACTTTACAAATAATATTGTTCGAGGCTCAGTGACAAATGGTGATGCACCGGACTTTGGTTTATATGCATTTACTTTGTTTTTATTCATTTTTGTATCTAACCAACTTGGATTATTCCTACAAATTGGTTGGAATGGTGTAACGTATGTGCGGAGTCCAACTTCAGATCCAATTGTGACGCTGACGTTTTCGTTAATAACGCTAATGTTGGCACATTTTTCTGGAGTCAAAAAGCTCGGCTTCAAGAAGTATTTTAAAGAATCATATTTAACGCCGTTTACATTTTGGCTACCAATTAGTGTTTTTACCGAATTGATTGACTTCCTTACGTTAGGTTTACGTATTTATGGGGTTATCTTTTCAGGAGAAATGTTACTGAAAATTATCGGAGAAATGGCCTTTTCTGGTGGAATCGGTATGACAATTGTTGCAATACCGATTGCGTTTATCTGGCAAGGATTCTCATTATTCTTGGGTAGTATTCAAGCGTATGTTTTCGTCACTTTGACTTCAGTTTATATTTCTCAACAAATTCAGACTGAGGAATAATTAATATTTTAGGAGGATTTAAAACTATGGGAGCTATTGCAGCAGGAATTATTATGTTCGGAGCCGCTATCGGTGGTGGTATCGGTGATGCCCTTGTTATTTCAAAAACGCTCGAAGGAATGGCACGCCAACCAGAATTATCTGGTCAATTAAGAACAACAATGTTCATTGGTGTTGGTCTTGTTGAAGCTATGCCTATTATCGCTTTCGTTGTGGCATTGTTAGTTATGAACAAGTAGTTTGATGTCATACAAGCAAACAAATAATAGGGTAGAAGGAGGTGTCAATAGATGCTCTCACATTTAGTGTTGGGTACTACAAATTCATTGTACCTTGGTGATATGTTGTTCTTTGCTCTCGTCTTTGTCCTACTTATGTGGGCAATTAAAGTTGTGGCCTGGGGCCCAGTTACAAAGATGATGAAAGAACGGGCAGATCGGATTTCTAACGATATCGATTCTGCCGAAAAGTCACGACAAGATGCTGAAAAATTAGCTCAAAAACGAGAAGAAGCGTTGAAGAATTCTCATGCCGAAGCCTCCACAATTGTAAGCAATGCGAAGGACAACGGTGCTAAACAGCGTGAACAGATTGTTGCAAGTGCCCAACAGGAAGCACAATCACTCAAGCAAAATGCTCAAAAAGACATTGAACAAGAGCGAAAAGATGCACTCAAAGGTGCTCAGAATGATGTGGCTAGTTTATCTATTGAAATTGCTTCTAAGATCATTCAAAAAGAATTAAACGCGCAGGATCAAAAACAGTTAATTGATTCTTACATTGAAGGGTTGGGGAAGCAAAATGAGTCTAGATAAGATGACAATTGCCAAACGATATTCAAAAGCCCTTTTTGATTTAGCTGTTGAAAAAGAACAACTTGAACCTGTTTATGATGACTTACAGCAACTTAAGCAAGTTTTCACTGAAGTTCCGAATTTAGAACAAGTATTAGGCGACGTTCGTTTAAATGATGAACAAAAATCGGCTATTATTGAAAATCTAAAAAAAGATGCTTCAGTTTATGTCAAAAATTTGATTCAAATGGTTTATGATTATGGTCGAATAAGTAATGTTATGGACATTATTGAGCAGTTTACAGTGCTCTACAATGAATATAATCATATTGCTTATGCAAACCTATCAACTGCGGTTAAAGTTGATTCAGATCAAAAGCAACGTTTGGCAGATGGATTTGCTAAACGAATCGGAGCTAAAAAAGTGATCATAAATAGTCAGCTCGATCCAAGTATTATTGGTGGAGCCGTACTAGAATCAAATGGTTTGATTTATGATGGCAGTATTCGTTCTAAAATGGCTAAGATCAAAAAAATGCTACTTAAATGAGATTTTGTGAAGAGGTGAAACTTTTATGAGCATTAAATCTGAGGAAATCAGTGCTCTAATTAAACAACAATTAGAAGGCTATCAAGACGAGCTTAATGTCGAAGAAACAGGTACCGTTACATATGTCGGTGATGGTATCGCCCGTGCTCATGGCTTAGATAATGCTCTTGCTGGTGAACTTCTAGAATTTTCTAACGGTGTTTACGGAATGGTTCAAAACCTTGAATCAAACGATGTCGGAATTGTTATTCTTGGTAGCTACGACGATATTCGTGAAGGTGACACAGTTAAGAGAACTGGACGAATCATGGAAGTTCCAGTTGGAGAAGCCTTAATCGGACGAGTTGTCAATACACTTGGTCAACCGATCGATGGTAAGGGTGAAATTAAAACAGATCATACACGCCCAGTTGAACGAAAAGCTCCTGGCGTTATGGAACGACAGTCAGTTAGCGAACCTCTTCAAACAGGGATTAAAGCGATTGACTCATTAGTTCCAATTGGTCGTGGTCAACGTGAGTTAATCATTGGTGACCGTAAAACAGGTAAAACATCTTTAGCAATTGATACGATTTTGAATCAAAAGAATCAAAATATTATTTGTATCTATGTTGCAATTGGTCAAAAGGAATCAACTGTACGTACACAGGTTGATACGCTCGAAAAGTTTGGTGCAATGGATTACACGATTGTTTTGAGTGCAGGTCCATCAGAGCCAGCCCCAATGCTGTACTTAGCTCCATATGCTGGCGCGGCAATGGGTGAGGAATTTATGTTCAATGGTAAACATGTTTTGATTGTGTATGATGATCTTTCAAAACAAGCTGATGCTTATCGTGAACTTTCCTTGATTTTGAGACGTCCGCCTGGTCGTGAAGCTTACCCTGGTGATATTTTCTATACGCATTCACGGTTACTAGAACGAGCAGCAAAATTGAATGACAAACTTGGAGCAGGATCAATGACGGCCTTACCGTTCGTTGAAACTAAGGCCGGCGATATCGCAGCTTATATTCCAACTAATGTTATTTCAATTACTGATGGTCAAATTTTCTTGGATAGTGACCTATTCTATTCTGGTACGCGTCCAGCTATTGACGCTGGTTCTTCTGTATCTCGTGTTGGTGGAGATGCACAGATTAAAGCTATGAAACGAGTAGCTGGAACATTGCGTTTGGATTTAGCTTCTTATCGTGAATTGGAATCATTTGCCCAATTTGGTTCTGATTTGGATGATGCCACCAAGGCAAAGCTAGCACGTGGAAGTCGTACTGTTGAAGTTTTGAAACAGCCATTGCATAAACCACTTGCTGTTGAGCATCAAGTTTTGATTTTGTATGCGTTGACGCACGGATTTTTGGATAAAATTGCTATTGATGATATTTTACGTTTTCAAGATGAACTGATCGCTTATGTTGATGGTTCACATGATGATTTGTTAGATGTCATTCGCAAAACCGGTGATTTACCAGATACCGACAAAATGGATGCTGCAATTCAAGAATTTGCAGATCAATTTCAACCAACAAAAGTAGAAGACGAAAGTACTTCTAAATAAAACAATGCTTTAATTGACAGAAAGTGGTGAGAAAAAATGGCAGCTTCAGAACAAGACGTTCTCAGACGAATTGACTCCACTAAGAAGACCAGTCAAATTACCACTGCGATGCAAATGGTTTCAACTGCAAAACTTAACCAGATTCAAAAACATACTTTTGGATACCGTGTTTATGCGGAAAAAGTTGAAAGTATTGTTGCCCATCTTGCAAAGTCACACTTAATGAGTGCCAATGCTGCTGGTAACGAAAAAAGCAATGAAGATGCTGATAGTACAATTTCAGCCACTGATTTATTGCAACAACGACCAGTTAAAAAAGTTGGGTTCTTGGTTATTACGTCTGATCGTGGGTTAGTTGGTAGCTATAATAGCTCGGTTCTCAAGCAAACTGAGGACTTCATTCAATCCACAGGTCATTCGGCTGATGACAGTGTAATCTTAGCTGTCGGAGGAACTGGCGCAGATTTTTATAAGGGACGTAATATGAATGTTGCTTATGAATTTCGTGGTGTGAGCGACGTACCAACTTTTAACGAAGTACGGGAAATTGTTCAAACTGCAACGTCAATGTATTCTAATCAAGTGTTTGATGAACTTTATGTTTGTTATAACCATTTTGTAAATCGCTTAACAAATAGATTTCATTCAATTAAAATGTTGCCAATTAGTGATGCTTTAGTTAAAAGTCAGGATGAAAAAAAAGAGCAGGGTAAAAAAGAACTAATGCCTGAGTATGAAACGGAACCTTCGGAAGCTGTTTTATTACAAGCTATTTTACCTCAGTATGCAGAAAGCCTTGTTTATGGGGCAATTTTGGATGCTAAGACTGCTGAACATGCATCAAGTTCAACAGCAATGCAAACTGCTTCTGATAATGCTAAAGATTTAATTTCATCACTTCAATTGCAATATAACCGTGCACGACAAAGTGCGATTACCACTGAAATCACTGAGATTACCGGTGGTCAGGCTGCACAAGAATAAATTTAGATGGGAGGAATTAACTAATAATGAGTACTGGTAAAGTTGTCCAAGTTATCGGACCTGTTGTTGATGTTGAATTTCCTCTGGATGGTAATTTACCTGATATTAATAATGCTTTAAACGTTAAAAAACCAGATGGTAGTATTTTGGTTGCCGAAGTTGCGCTTGAACTTGGTGATGGTGTGGTACGTACGATTGCCATGGATGGTACTGATGGTTTACAACGTGGATTGGAAGTTGAGGACACTGGTTCTTCAATTACGGTCCCTGTTGGCGATAAGACATTAGGTCGGGTTTTCAACGTCCTCGGAGAAACAATTGATAACGGTGAAAAATTTGGACCCGAAGTAAAACGTAATCCTATTCATCGTGAACCACCTAAGTATGATGACCTTAACCCCAGCATGGAGATTTTGGAAACAGGAATCAAAGTTATTGATTTACTGGCTCCATATATCCGTGGTGGTAAGGTTGGACTGTTCGGTGGTGCCGGTGTTGGTAAGACCGTTTTAATTCAGGAATTAATTCATAATATTGCACAGGAACACAATGGTATTTCCGTATTCACTGGTGTTGGAGAACGAACCCGTGAAGGAAATGATTTGTATTTCGAAATGAAGGCATCGGGAGTTCTTGAAAAAACTGCCATGGTGTATGGTCAGATGAATGAGCCGCCTGGTGCACGTATGCGGGTTGCTTTGACCGGTTTAACATTGGCGGAATATTTCCGTGATGTGGAAGGACAAGATGTGTTGTTATTTATTGATAACATTTTCCGATTCACTCAAGCCGGTTCTGAAGTATCCGCATTGCTTGGTCGTATTCCTTCTGCCGTTGGTTATCAACCAACGTTGGCTACTGAAATGGGTCAGTTGCAGGAACGAATTACTTCAACCAAGAAGGGATCAATTACTTCGATTCAGGCCGTTTACGTGCCTGCCGATGATTATACTGATCCTGCTCCAGCCACAACCTTCGCTCATTTGGATGCAACAACTAACTTGGAACGTAGCTTAACACAGCAAGGTATCTATCCTGCCGTTGATCCTTTAGCTTCTACTTCAAGTGCATTGGATCCATCTGTTGTTGGTGAAGAGCATTATAAAGTAGCTACAGATGTTCAGCATGTTTTACAACGTTATCGTGAGTTGCAAGATATCATTTCAATTTTAGGAATGGATGAATTGTCTGACGAAGAAAAAACGATTGTTGCTCGTGCTCGTCGAATTCAATTCTTCTTATCACAAAACTTCTCAGTTGCGGAACAGTTTACTGGTCAACCTGGTTCTTATGTCCCAGTTGAAGAAACAGTAAAAGGTTTCAAAGAAATTCTTGAAGGTAAATATGATGATTTACCTGAAGATGCCTTCCGTCAAGTCGGAAATATTGATGAAGTCGTTGAAAAAGCGAAGAAGTTAACTAGTGCCGCTAGCAAATAAGGGGGAATTCTAATTGGCTGATAAATCAGTATTAACCGTTAGTATCGTGACTCCTGATGGTCAAGTTTATGACGGAACATCCACTATGTTGGTTGTAAAAACACAAAACGGCCAGCTAGGAATCATGCCTAACCATGTCCCTATTATTGCGTCACTATCGATTGATGAAGTACGAATTAAGCATGATGACTCTAATAAAAAAGAGGATGCAGTTGCGGTTAATGGCGGCTTTGTGGAGTTTTCGGATAACACAGCCACGATTGTTGCGGATACTGCTGAAAATGAATCTGATATCGATGTTAATCGAGCTGAAAATGCGCGTCAACGAGCCCAAGAAACTATTCGGAAGGCCCAAGATGCTCATGACAACTCAGAGTTGCGTCGTGCCCAGATTTCGTTGCGTCGTGCAATTAATCGAATTAACGTTGCAAAACATTAATTACGATATAAAAAAGTCGAGAATTTTCTCGGCTTTTTTTGTTACATAAAAATACCAATGTCTCGCTATTTAAAATTTTTGTTATTAATTCGTTAAAGTGAGAAAGAAACGCGAATTTTTAGTATGGATATGATACTATTGTAATAAATCAAAGATTGAAGAGGATTTTATGAACTTATTTGGGATACAAGCTTTATTAACGTTGATATGTTATTTCTTTTTTATTTTGATTTCATTTTGGGCGATCCAAGGAATTCATTTAGAACGAATTCTTCATGTTTCGGATCCAAACCAATTTAAAGTACTGATTGTTTTGTTATCGATCGGGCTAGGCTATTTGAATAGCTCATTTTTTCTCGAATTAATTAATAATATTAGAAATTTAGGATACTTATTAAAATAGTGGAGGTTTCGTTCGTGGATAAGATTATTGTTAAGGGCGGCAATCGACTAAAAGGTGTAGTTGAGATTGAAGGCGCCAAAAATGCTGTTTTACCAATTTTGGCGGCTGGAATTTTGGCCAGTGAAGGTCAATTAAAACTCAGTAACGTTCCCATTTTGTCTGATGTGTATACCATGAATAATGTGCTGCGATTTTTGAACGTAGATGTGGAATTTGATGAAGAACAACATCAAATTCTGATGGATGCAACCAATAAAATTTCGACTGAGGCACCATTTGAATACGTTTCAAAAATGCGTGCTTCGGTAGTGGTTATGGGACCTTTATTAGCTAGAACGGGACATGCAAAAGTTGCTATGCCTGGTGGCTGTGCGATTGGCTCGCGTCCGATTGATTTACATCTGAAGGGATTAACAGCTCTAGGTGCACATATCACACAACATGATGGTTACATAGAAGCTAGTGCAAGAAAGCTGATTGGGACTAACATTTATTTAGATTTTCCTAGTGTTGGTGCCACACAGAATATCATGATGGCGGCGACTTTAGCTCAGGGTACTAGTGTGATTGAAAATGCGGCTTGTGAACCTGAGATCGTTGATTTAGCGATGATTCTCAATAAAATGGGTGCTCACGTGACGGGAGCCGGTACTGAGACTATTCGAATTGTTGGTGTCCGTCATCTCCATGGAACAGATCATGCCGTGGTGCAAGATCGTATTGAGGCAGGTACTTTTATGGTGGCAGCGGCTGCCACACAAGGCAATGTTTTAATTAAAGATGCGATCTCTGAGCACAATAAGCCACTGATTTCGAAAATGCGTGAAATGGGTGTACAGGTGATTGAAAATGATGAGGGAATTCGAGTAGTTGGTCCTAAACGATTACAACCAGTTTCAATTAAAACATTACCACATCCTGGATTTCCCACGGATATGCAACCTCAAATCTCTGTTTTGCAATTGTTGGCACATGGAACCAGCACTTTAACCGAAACCGTCTTTGAAAATCGATTCATGCATTTGGAAGAGTTACGCCGAATGAATGCGCAATATAAAATTGAAGGTTCGTCGGTCATTATGAATGGACCGACAAACTTTAGTGGTGCAGAAGTTGCTGCGACTGATTTGCGGGCTGGAGCGGCACTAGTGATTGCTGGCCTGGTAGCAAAGGGATACACACAAGTTACTAATTTAAAGTATTTAGATCGTGGTTATTATAATTTCCATGGTAAACTGAGTGCTTTGGGTGCCCAGATTAAACGCGTATCAGATCCGAATACAACATTAACGGTCAAAAATTAATTTTTTGATAAAAAAAGAAAACTAATGACGGTCGATTAACAACATTTAGTGAAACGTGTTGCTTAATTGACCGTCTGTTCGTTTGATTTTATGCCCTGATTTTGAGCAGATTTCATCTTTTGAGAGAATAATGGGTGTGCTATAATAGGCTGTTAGATTGGATATTTTAGAGAGGTGGATACATTTGAAAAGCTTATTTTTAATGTTTGTGCGTGCCTATCAAAAATTTATATCACCACTTTTTCCACCAAGTTGCCGATATTACCCAACCTGTTCTAATTACATGGTTGGAGCCCTAAAAAAACATGGTGCATTTAAGGGAACTCTAATGGGAATAGCACGGATCTTACGCTGTAATCCATTCGTTAAGGGTGGCTATGATCCTGTTCCGAACTACTTTACGTTGAAACGTAACCCACATCCTGATGAAAAAATATTAAATTAACTCGTATGGAGGAAAATATGTCTAAAAAGCAACAGAGTGTCAAAGTTCAAATAGAAGAAAAAGAAGTTAATGGAGAAACCATCCAGCAGCTATTCATTGCTAAAAATTTAATTGGCGAAATTACTCCGCAAGATAAGGAATTTGCGACTCATTTAATTGGCGGCGGAGATTTTACGGCGAAGTCATTAGACGATGCCGTTGAATGGCTTTTGCAAGAATACAATCTTCACCAGTAGGCATAAGCAGATTAAGGAAGGGTCTTTGTATTGAATAACGATTCACGAGTTAGAAGACGGGAAGGCGATTCTCGCATTGATTATGGAATAATTTTTTCGGTTTTAATGTTAGCTTTGATTGGCCTGGCTTCAATATACGTGGCTGCGTCGCATGATACGGGTAGTGTAAAGGTCATTCGGCAGGTTGCTTCACAATTAGTTTGGTATGTACTAGGGATCGCCGCGGTAGTTGTCATTATGCAGTTTGATTCTGAACAACTCTGGAGGCTAGCTCCATATGCATATTGGTTTGGTATTTTTCTGTTGGTGGCCGTTTTGCTGTTTTATAGTCGAACGTATGCGGCCAGCACAGGTGCCAAAAGTTGGTTTGCTTTTAAGGGATTTACTTTTCAGCCGTCTGAAGTGATGAAACCGGCTTATATTTTAATGATGGCCAAGGTTATTACAGATTTCAATGCTCAGCATAAACGACACACGATGCGATCTGATTGGCAGTTAATTGGTAAAATGATTCTTTGGACCATTCCCATTCCAGTACTATTACTTTTGCAACATGATTTTGGGACCATGCTTGTTTTTATTGCTATTTTTGCAGGATTGATCATTGTTTCTGGAATAACGTGGAGAATTCTGGTACCAGCATTTGTAACGGTTACTATTTTGGCCAGCAGCACACTAATGTTGGTAGTCAGTGACTGGGGACGAACGATATTATCACATGTTGGTTTCGAGAGTTATCAATTTAGCCGAATTGATACTTGGTTGCATCCTTCAGCAGATACAACTAATCAAGGCTATCAGCTATGGCAGAGCATTAAAGCCATTGGATCTGGTCAAATCTTTGGAAAAGGTTTCAATGTTTCTAATGTTTATGTACCAGTTCGTGAATCAGATATGATTTTTTCTGTAATCGGTGAAAACTTTGGCTTCATTGGAAGTGCTGTTTTAATTTTACTGTATATGCTTTTAATCTACCAAATGTTACGGGTAACTTTTGATACTAAAAATGCTTTCTATGCTTATATTGCCACTGGAACCATTATGATGATCCTATTTCATGTTTTAGAAAATATTGGCATGAACATTGGGTTGTTACCTTTAACTGGTATTCCGCTCCCCTTTGTAAGTCAAGGTGGGTCGGCACTTATTGGTAATATGATCGGAATTGGATTGATTATGTCGATGCGTTTCCATCATGATTCGTATAATACATTACAAAAAACAGATTTTTAAATAAAGCTAATATTTGTGGTTGACAGACATGAAATGAATGGGTATACTGCATTTAGTAGCTAAACATTAAAACAAGATGAGTAAATTGATTATTACTTTAAGAGAGTTCCCATTGGTGAGACGGAACAGTGAGGTTAGTTGAAGATGGTCTTGATTAGAAAAGGTATTTACGAGCAATCTGTAAGTGAATACTGGGTGCGCCCATTATAGCGTTAGAGTTGTTTGACTCGTTAAGGCCGACTTTGTGAAAAGTTGGTAAATTTGGGTGGTAACACGGAAGAGAAGTCTTTCGTCCTAGTTGATTTTTATATCAGCAGGACGGAGGACTTTTTTGTTTGGTTAAAAGAAAGAGGAGGTTGATTATTTGATAGAATTTAAAGATGTTTCTAAGACCTTCACAACAGAAAAGGGAACTGTTAAAGCAATTGAAGATGTGAATATGCAAATTGAGGATGGCGAAATCTTTGGAATAGTTGGATATTCCGGTGCTGGTAAGACAACCTTAATTCGAATGTTAAATGGTCTTGAAACACCAACGACTGGTGAGGTTGAAGTCAATGGTACAAAAATCTCTAAGTTGGATCGGGGAGCTTTAAGAAAAAAACGCCATAAAATTGGCATGATCTTTCAACATTTTAATCTATTATGGTCACGAACCGTTCGTAAGAACATTGAATTTCCCCTTGAAATTGCTAAAATTTCAAAAGCTGATCGAAAGAAAAAAGCAGATGAATTGATCAAGTTAGTTGGATTAGAGGGTAAGGAAGATGCTTATCCGTCTGAACTGTCCGGTGGACAAAAACAGCGGGTAGGCGTTGCTAGAGCTTTAGCAAATGATCCTGAAATTTTACTTTCAGATGAAGCAACCAGTGCTTTAGATCCACAGACAACCGATGAGGTTTTGGATTTGTTAATGGATATCAACAAACGTTTAGGAATTACGATTATCTTGATTACGCATGAAATGCATGTTATTCGAAAAATTTGTGATCATGTGGCTGTTTTAGACGGTGGTAAGATTATCGAATCTGGTCAAGTTCTAGATGTTTTCAAACATCCACAACAGCCAATTACCAAACGATTTGTTTATTCCGAGGCAGCACCATCACCGGAAGATACAAATGTAGTAGTTGAACAGCTGTTAAAAGAATATCCTAATGGCCGTATCATTCAGTTAACCTTTCATGGCAATCAAGCAAATCTGCCTATTGTATCTGAAATCATTCATAAGTTTCCAAAACTACGAATTAGCATTATTGAAGGAAATATTCATCAAACGCAGGAGGGTGCAATTGGGTCGCTGTTCTTGCAGTTAATTGGTGATGAACAGGATATCAAGGGCGCCTTAGATTATCTAAAGACGATGCGTGTTGAAACGGAGGTGATCGAACATGGGCGGTAATACTGGCTATTTTGAGTTTAGTACGGTTGATTGGAATCAAATGTGGAGTGCTACTTGGGAGACCATTTGGATGACGGTTGTTTCAATCGTCGCTGTCGCAGTTCTAGGTTATTTTATTGGTTTACTGCTATTTGAAACAAGTGGTAGTCATAATTTGATTGTTAGAATTATCAATTGGATTGTTGCTTTGTTTGTGAATGTGTTCCGATCCATTCCGTTTATTATTTTGATTGTTCTATTATTACCTTTTACCAAACAGGTGGTTGGGACAATCATTGGTCCTGTTGCCGCATTACCATCGTTGATCGTTTCAGCCGCACCGTTTTATGGACGAATGGTGGAATTGGCATTTCATGAAATTGATCGAGGCGTGTTAGAAGCCTCAGATGCTATGGGTGCAAGTCAATGGCAGATCATTACTAAAGTTTTGTTACCAGAGAGCTTACCGGCTTTGATTTCAGGTATTACTGTGACAACCATTTCTTTGATTGGTTACACGGCAATGGCCGGTGCAATCGGTGCTGGTGGCCTGGGAAATTTGGCTTACCAAGAAGGATTTGAGAGTAGTAATAACACGGTAACTTTGGTTGCCACGGTAATTATTGTGTTAATTGTTTTTGCTTTCCAATTTATCGGGGACTTCGCAACCCGAAAAGTTGATAAACGTGTACTTTAATTTTAGGAGGAGTTTGAATATGAAGAAGAGTAAAATTTTTAGTTTATTAGCAGTTGCTGCAACTGCATTGTTGTTGGTTTCTTGTGGTAAAAAAACAAGTACGAGTTCTAAAACAACCACCATTACGGTTGGAGCATCCGCGGTACCTCATGCCCAGATTTTAAAACATGTGCAACCTGAATTAAAAAAGGAAGGCGTCAATTTAAAAATTAAAGTTTTCCAAGATTATGTTTTACCAAACAAGGCCTTGGCTAACGGCGATATTGATGCTAACTATTTCCAACACATTCCATTCCTCAAGCAATGGAATAAGGCAAATAAGGGTAACTTAATTGATGCTGGTGCCGTTCATTTGGAACCAATTTCAGTATTTTCAAAAAAATATAAGAACTTAAAAAAACTTCCCAAGAATGCAACCGTGTTAGTTAGCAGCAATACCCCTGATTATGGGCGAGTTTTAACGATTTTTAAGGATGCTGGGTTAATCACTATTAAGAAGGGTGTGGATATTACAAGCGCTAACTTTAGTGATATCGCTTCTAATCCTAAACATTTACAATTCAAGCACAGCTACGAACCAAAGTTGATGCCTCAATTATATAAGAATAATCAGGGCGATGCTGTTGTGATTAATGCGAACTACGCGGTTCAAAGTGGCTTAAATCCAATCACACAATCAGTTGCAATTGAAAAATCTTCATCACCATATAAGAATATCATTGCAATTCGTCCTAATGAAAAGAATAATAAGGCGATCAAGAAATTGGTTAAGGCACTACAATCCAAGAGTACACAATCATGGATCAAGACTCATTACAAGGGTGCCGTTTTACCTGTAAAGTCTGTTAAATAAGTTCTCATATAAAAAGTTACCAAAACTGACACTATAGGCTTTGGTAACTTTTTTATATTGACCATCTTTTGAAAAATGGTACGATAAAGTTAATAATGAGAAAAGGGTGTTAAGATGCGAAAATTTGGAATTATTGGTTTAGGTAATGTTGGACGTACAGTTGCATATACTTTGGTTACAAAGGGAATTGCAGATTCCCTAGTACTTATTGATAAAGATCAGAAGAAGGCACGTGCGGAGCAATTAGACCTGCAGGATGCACAAGCAAGATTAAACACAACAACGCAAGTGACAATTCAGGATTATGATAACCTGAAAGATGTTGATATTTTGTATATCTCGGCTGGAGACATTTCAATTTCAACTAACGGTGGTGACCGCTTTGATGAATTCAAATTTACAGCTGCTGTTGTGAAAGAAATTGCACCTAAGATTGTTGCTTCAGGATTCAAAGGTTTTATTATCGATATTATGAATCCTTGTGATGCTGTGACAAGTTACTTACAGAAATTAACTGGATTTTCAAAACAACGCGTTTTTGGTACCGGAACTTTCTTAGATACAGCACGGATGCAGCGAGTTGTTGGTGAGAAATTAAATGTTAATCCGCGCAGTGTTGAAGGTTATGTGTTAGGGGAACACGGTAATACGCAATTTGTAGCTTGGTCAAGTGTTCGGGTCCAAGGTGAGGCGATTCAAGACTTACCTGAAGCTAAGAACTTTGATTTTGATAAGTTAGCTGATGAAGCTAAACAAGGAGCTTGGGAAGTTGCTTCAGGAAAAGGTTTCACTTCTGATGCCATTGCTACTTGTGGTGTGAGCTTGGGACAGGCAGTTTTGTCAGATGCCCGGTTAGTTTGCCCAGTATCAGGTTACAGTAAGAAGTATGATACGTATGTTGGTTTACCAGCAATCGTTGGTAAAAATGGAATCGAATCAGTTGTTGATTTACCATTAACAGACGAAGAAACAAAGAAATTTGCTAGCTCTGCTCAGATGATTCATGATAATGTGGCTAAACTAGGCTAAAAAAATTCAAAAAGCTTTTAAATCAAATTGAGACTGGGGAAAACTCTCAGTTTCTTTGATTTAAAGGCTTTTTTTGCTTGACAGAAAATTAGTTCTTCAGTATAGTTAATCACATGAGTAACTAACTAATTCACTAATGTGGGGGAATAAAACTGTGAAAACGCAAACGGTTATTGATGTTCAGAGTGTGACCAAAGTGTATGGAAAGAAAAACGAAAAACAGTACACAGCGCTAAAGGATGTTAATTTTAATGTTAAAAAAGGTGAATTCGTTGGCATAATGGGCGCTTCGGGTTCTGGTAAGACAACTTTGCTAAATATTTTAGCAACCATGGATCAACCGACGAAGGGCAATGTTTTAATTGCAAATCAAAATATCACACAATTGAAAGGCAATCAAATTTCAGATTTTCGTGCTAAACAAATTGGTTTCATTTTTCAGGATTTTAATCTTTTGGAAAGTTTGTCAAATGCGGAAAACATCGGGTTACCTTTAACTTTACAAGGCGTAAAGAAACGTCAAATAAATGAGTTAGTTCACCAAGTGGCTAGTCAATTAGGCATTAGTCAGTTATTAGATAAGTATCCAGTTGAAATATCTGGAGGACAAAAACAACGTGTTGCTGCAGCACGGGGATTAATTTCCCGACCACAAATACTGTTCGCTGATGAACCAACGGGAGCACTGGATTCCAAGAATGCTCGCGAACTCTTAGAGACTTTAAAACAAATTAATGATGAAGAACAAGTTTCTATTTTAATGGTTACGCACGATCCGTTTTCGGCTAGTTATTGTGAACGAATTCTATTTATAAAGGATGGTCAAATTGGTGAACAATTAGAAGCTGGAAAACAAAGTCGCACGAAGTTTTATCAAACAATTTTGAATAAACTTGGGACCTTTAACGATCAGGAGGAAACGATCGATGTTATTTAAGCTAGCATTCGTGAGCATTAAAGACAGCTGGCGTGATTACATGGTGTTATTCTCTGGATTGATAATTTCAAGTGCAATATTTTACATGTTTGAAGCAATCGCTACAAATCAAGCCTTAATCAAGGGAAATATTTCAATTGGATTAGCATCCGTTGTTTTTCAATTTGGCTCAGTGCTACTTGGAATAATTACACTAGTTTATATTGTCTATGCCAATTCTTTTTTGATGAATATGCGTGAACACGATTACGGATTGTTTATCATGTTGGGTGGCAAAAAGTCGCGCCTAGGTGTTCTAATCTTTTTAGAAACTTTATTAATTGGTGTTATTTCGACCGCGTTGGGAGTTCTCGTGGGTGTGGGACTTACTAAAGGATTGGCACAATTGTTAATGAGTCGATTGGATGTTCGGATGGCTCATTTTACTGCGTTAAACAATCTAGCTTTAATAGTGACGTTTGTCTTTTTTATCATTCTCTTTTTTATGGCTTCGATTATTAATCAATATAAGTTATTGCATCGACCAGTTTTGAAATTGCTTCGCGGGAACACAACTGCTGATAAGCCTATCAAGACAACTAGTTGGCGCTATGCGGAAGGCTTTTTGGGACTTATATTATTAGCGATCGGATACTGGGCAATGGCAACAATTGAAACCTTGACGTTGCTTTCCATCCCAATTGCGCTCGTAACGATTGTTTTGGGTACCTACTGTTTGTACAATGCCCTTTTTCAAATTCTTATTTTGACCTTGAAACGTGGACAACTGGCGTCTAAAGGACTAAATGGGTTTGCATTGGGACAATTAAATTTTCGTATCCGTGATTATACGAAGATGTTGGCGGTAGTTAGTATTTTGTTTGCCTTGGCATTAGGCGCGATTACGGTTGGAATGGGTTATCATCGTTTGATTCCAAGTATTGCGAGAGGTAGTTCTGCTTACGACTTGGTGGTTTATAAACCAACACCTAAAACGCAAAAGCTAGTTCAAAAACTGAATTTAAAGGAACAAACAACGTATACTAGAAAAATAAAGGGTAAAACAGTTTACTTTGATCAAAATGAGTTTCAAAAAATAGCTTTTCAAATAAGTAAGGTTAAACAAGAAAAGGTTATCGTTCAAAACGTTACGGTTAAAAAATTACAAAATAATGAACATGCACAAGAACAATTGCTAGGTTTACAAGCAAACTATGATTTACAACAGGTTAAATTGGTGACACATAGTAAATTCCAAAAGATCAAGGCCGGGGAATCTAAATTAACGTTATTAAAAACTAGTGGTCTTACTAAAAACACTTCTGTTTTGAAGCAGATTGCTACGATTCAGGCAAATCAGTTTTCTCAAAAAATGGCAATTCAAAATTTAGGTGGTGCCTACCCAGTCTATCAGGTAGCCAACGTTATGTTCGGTGGTTTAGAATTTGTCGGTTTCTTCTTAGGATTGGCATTTCTTACCATGCTTGCGAGTTGTTTAATGTTTAAAATTTTATCCGGTGCACAGACTGATAAAAGACGCTATCGAATGCTCAATCGGTTAGGAACCCGACAAAAATTGATTCGTCGTTCTATTCGAAGAGAATTAGGTGTGTTATTTCTGTTACCTGGCGTCTTAGGTGTGATTCATGTTATGTTTGGATTGAAAATGTTTGTTCCTTTAATGGGAAATCCCTATATTCATTTGCAAACACCATTTGGAATTTTCTTACTCCTGTATTTGGGTTATTATTTAATTACCGTGATTATTTATGAAAAATTAGTAGTGCCAACTGTAGATATGCAGTTTTGAGGTGGTGATGATATGCAATTTGATTTTAGTGGGCAAGAACCCATTTATCTACAAGTAGCTAATCAGATTGAAGAAGGAATTTTTACTGGCGCGTTTAAAGAAGAAACACAAGTTCCCTCAACGACAGAAATGTCGCGAGAATTTCATATAAATCCAGCCACAGTTTTAAAGGGAATGAATATTCTTGTGACTGAAAAGTTAGTTGAAAAGCGACGTGGACTTGGTATGTTTGTTAAAAAGGGTGCTTATCAATTAATTCTAGAAAAACGACAGAGTGCTTTTTTTGAAGACTATGTCAAAAAAATTGTGTCAGAAGCAAAAAATTTAAAATTATCAGAAGTTGAATTAATTAAGCTTATCCAAAGGGGGTTCAAAACAAATGGAGATTAAGATTTCTGAAATAACCAAGAAGTTTGGTAAAAAACAAATTCTGAATGGTGTTAGTTTGACGATCGAACCAAATCGTATTTACGGATTACTTGGACGAAATGGTGCCGGTAAGAGTACCTTACTCAATATTATTACGGATCGAATTTTTGCCAACGACGGCACTGTGACAATTGATGGTGTTTCTACTCATGAACATGATGAACTGCTAGGAAAAATATATTTAATGAGTGAAGTTAATCTTTATCAAAAACGTGTTCGTCTTCAGGAATTGTTCAAAGCTTCAAAAATCATGTATGGTGGATTTGATGAAACTTATGCAAAACATTTATGTGAGGCATTTGAGTTAAATCCTAAATTGAGATTTGGACAATTATCAACTGGTTATCGAACAATCTTTAAATTGATCATTGCACTTTGTTTACCGGTTGACTATGTTTTTTTAGATGAACCCATTCTTGGATTAGATGCTAATCACCGGGAGTTATTTTATAAAGAACTTTTAGATACGTATAGTAGTCATCCCCGCACCTTTGTGATTTCTACTCACATGATTGAAGAAATTGCCAACATGATTGAACATGTCTTTGTTCTAGAAAACGGTAAAATTTTGGTGGATGATGATGTGGATCATATGCTGTCACAGGCGTACGTGATTACAGGGCCAGGCGAAACTGTTGATCAATACACAGAAGGACTGAACATTATTGGTACTGAATCACTGGGAAATTTGAAGGGTAATTATGTGTTTGGAAGTTTAAATGATGATCGTGAAATTCCGGATACGGTTCAAATTTCACGAATGGATTTGCAGAAACTCTTTATTCATTTAACAAGTGGGGGAGGCACAGGCAAGTGAAAACTAAATCTGTCTTTAAAAATAAACTAAAACATAGTTTGAAAGGAGTAGGTTATACCTATCTTTTAACGCTTGTGGTGATGTTTGTTTTACCAGTTGTTTTTACATTTTTGTTTACAGGCAGTCTTAAAGGCGTTTCATTACATAATTTATTGCAAAATAACTTATTGCCTTTTATTTCAGTTTTGTTCTTATTTATTTCTTCATATCGTATTTACGGTCCGTTTAAATTCTATATTCAAAATGGTATTTCACGCCGAACAGTATGGAAGGCTACAATTGGAGTAGTTAGCCTATGTAGTTTATTAATGAGTTTGATTAATTATGGGTATTATTATATGGTAGTCGTCCCTAATGCAGGAAATGTGGATAACACATTTTACAATCAACTTTTTGGTCAGTTCTTAGGATTTCATAGTTTTTGGAATGTTCCGGCACAAATTTTTTACGAGTGGTTATTACTATGGTCATTTGCGGTTATCGGGACTTTCTTTGGTAGTTTATCGGCCTTATTTAAAAGAAGAACGCGGTTAATCATTTGGCTCACAGTTTTAATTGGTATTGTGGTTGTCATTCGATTTTTAATGCAATTTCATACTGCTATGAATTTAGACTGGACAGAGGACGTTATTAAGTTTTTAGTGGGTTACACAAAAACAGATGGTGAAGGGTTATGGAATCCATTTCATCCGATTGGTGTGATGATGGTTGCAATATTTGTGGGAACAGGTATTAATTATTGGTTACAGCAACATTTGATTTTAAAGAATCAATAGTTAAAAAGTGTGAAAATTAAGGTGTATTAGATTTTTCGTTTAGCTAAAATGACTGAAGAACACGTTTCTTTAGTTCTTCAAATACGCTAGCAAACGCAAAATCTAATACACCTCAATTTTTTAAAGGTTGAAATTAAAAACACGGACTGAAAATGTATTTTTTCAGTCTGTGTTTTATTGAATAGCAACCAGATGCTTATAAAATGCTGCATAGACGCCTTGAGAATATGGCACGTACCAAATGAAACCAATTCCAAAGCTACATAAGGATAAAATATACCAACCAAACAAGCTTAACTGTAACAAGAATAATTCAAGTTTGTGACCATCCATTAACTGACGGCTCATAGTAATACAATCAATGTATTCAATCCGATCACCATTTCCGGCAGCCAATTGATCCTTATAAATTAAATAGGATTGTGAATAGGCATAGTATTTAACGACTCCAGGAATGATGAAGAGTAAAGTCCACAGAAATAAGAAAATAAATTGAATGACAAAGATCGCAAGTGTTGGAATGAAATAACGGCGAGTAAAAACTTGAAAAGCACTTTTAATAGGTGCAAACTCGCGGTTAGGTTCACGTAACCAATCAAGAAAAGTGTAACTAATGCCAACACCAATAAAGGTAACAATTGCGCTACGAAGGAAATTCCATACGTTAGATGCGCCTGAATTGGAAGTCGTCTGTTGGGTGTAAGTATTAACTTCATGATTGAGCAAATGAGGATTCTTGATAACAAGGTAAAGGCCAAGTAAAATAGCTAAAGAAATGACGAAGCCGATAATTGCCCGAAGTACAATTGGGACAATTGCCGTCATTGAGGCTTGTCCCCAGTGCCCTTTAAAAACTTGTTTAACTTCACGTTTTAAATCTCGTCGGATTTGATGTTTTGACATGAAAAACTCCTCCTCTTTTATTCATTTTACCATGAACCGGTAAATAGACAATAATACGCAAAAAATGAATGCGAGTCAACGGTTTATTGGCACGTTTGATTTGGAGTGTCATTCACAAATGATAATGTCCGAAGTAA
>NZ_JQBY01000002.1 GCF_001437405.1 Pediococcus ethanolidurans
ATCTCCACCAATACGATTTGACAGAGACCCAGTAAATTCTAATTTTTAATTAGTCTTTAACAACGTTAACTGCTTGTGGTCCACGGTCGCTTTCTTCTACATCGAAAGTAACTGCTTGGCCTTCTTCAAGAGTCTTGAAGCCGTCGCCTTGGATAGCTGAGAAATGTACGAATACATCGCTACCATTTTCGCGAGTAATAAAACCAAAACCCTTGTCTGCGTTAAACCATTTAACTGTACCATGTTCCATAATAGAAAATCCTCCTGAGTGCTTTTTGCACTAAATATTTTAATACTTGATCCGGTGCAAATTGGGGATATTTCTTTATGAAACGATCTTACCAAAATTACCTAACCAAAATACAATGTAATTGTAGCATATAAATTTAGAAAAAGATAGCTAATTTACAATTAAGCTCTTATTTTTTTAATTACCTAATTTTTATACCCCCATTAGCTTTCCTGCACAAACACATAATGAGCTGCTTTATAACTTATTTGTCGTTCATCAATTTCTGATTCGTTATCAATAAGTTTAACCGTTGTCGCACCCTCAAACGGGGCATGATGAATCACTTGGATTTTATCACCAATATCCAAATCAATTTCATCCAGATAGTTCAAAAGTTCTCGATTATCAATAAATCGATCCACTACGACAACACTACCCTCTTTAACGTCAGCCAACAATGTATGACTATCTTCTTGATAATTGCCATCCTTATCAGGAATGACGCCGCCATGTGGGCAATGCGTAGGATGACCCAAAAACTGATCGAGCGAATCTAAAAGTTTTTCACTTGTCACATGTTCTAAAACTTCAGCATCTGCATCAACTTCGGACAACTTATACGATAATTTTTTCACCAAAAAGGTTTCCCAAATTCGATGCTTACGTACCATTATTTCTGCAATCTGAATACCTTTGTTCGTAAGTGAAATTCCAGAATATGGTGTGTGCTTAGCTAATCCTTCTTCTACTAACTTTGTAACCATTTCAGTTACAGAACCAGCTGCAATGTTTAGTCCCATTGCAATTTGTTTATTTGATATTTTCTTTGATTTTCCGCCTAACTCAAAAATTATTTTAAGATAGTCTTCCTTCATCGGGGTCAATCTATTCACCTCATTTTGTTAATACTACTTTTATAACTCATTTACATAAGAAATACAACTAAGGCATCCCAAACTTTAATTTTACACTTTTAATAGTTAAGGTCTATACTAAAGGTGTAATAAGTTTAGTTAGGAAGGGCTATTATGAGTAATTTAGTGTCAATCACGCAATTAGATTCGGACACCCAAGCAAAGGCCGTTCGTTCATTTGCTCAGTTTTATATTCGCCTCTACAAGGCCGGAAATCTTGAAATTGTGTCATCATTTGTTCCCGCAGGCTATCTTAGCGATATTAATGCTTTTATCGCTCGCAATCGTTATTTGACCCACGCCAACTTGTTAGACTTAAGTCTTGCAACTTCAAGTAAAGATTATCTTCAGGTTATCGAACATCTTAACCAAAAATTTAATCTAACTGGGACACCAGAAATTCCTTGGCATACCTGGTTCGTCTCGCTTCATAAACAGCTTGTGATCGAAAGTTAACTTTCACAACTGGCATTAAATATCATGCCGATCACGCGTAAATAGTTCATTACTTTTTCCACGAAAAACTTCAGCTTGCAAAGTCACGTGATCCACGTGATATTTTTTTTGCAATAAATTCTCCAAATGACGATAAATCGGCTCCACATCACTTAATAATTGATCATTCAAGTTAATATGTGCAGAAAACATAATGCGATTTTCATCAATTTGCCAAGCATGAATATGATGGACGTTAACTACCCCAGGTTCTTTTAACATATCATGTTTCATTGCTTCAAAATCAAGATTAGGTGCAGCCTGCATCAAAATATTGATGGCCTCTTTTAAAACGGGCCACGTTTCCCACATTATGTATCCTGAAACTAAAATTGTGACAATTGGATCAACGATGTTAATATGCCAAATCTGAATAATAATTGCACCAATGATAATCCCAAATGAAGACATCGCATCACTTAAAATGTGCAGATAAGTGGCTTTAATGTTTAAATTATTTTTTGCACCACGGCTCAATAATAAGGCAGAAACAAAATTAGCTAACGTTCCCACAATTGCCACAATTAGCATAATACCGCCATTTACTGGCTCCGGGTTTAAAATTCGATGAGCACTTTCAATAATCAAAAAAACTGAAACGACAATTAAAAATACAGAATTCACAAAAGCAGAAATGATTTCAGCACGTCGGTACCCAAATGTTTTTGAAGTATTTGAATTCTTAAGTCCGATGCGACTGGCAACATACGCCAAAACAACGGATGCAGAATCACCAAGATTATGAAAAGCATCCGAGAGCAATGCCAAACTACCAGATAAGAGTCCACCGATAAGTTCCACCACGGTGATTAATGCGTTTAAAACGGTTACCAGCAAAAAACGTAATCCGCTCATTCTAGAATTTTTATACATCTGTATCTCCCCCTCTGTGTTAATTATCGGCTAAAACAAACTACTAAGCAAGCCAACATAAAGGTTAGAAAAATTAAAAATATTGTTGATAACAACAATCCTTAAAATCACAAACAACCTAAGATTAATTCAAGTAAGAAATAAGACGAAATTCCTTATTCAAGTCAATTTTAGGTTGTTTGGTCATTTAATAATCTTGAAATTATTATTTACTGTAGCGGTAATCACGGGATGTTTTTGTAAATAATCCGCAATTAACTCTGACATTGCCTCTGTATTTTCGCGAATAATTTTACCTTCTGAAAACATCGGATAGTGTCCACCACCAACTGCACGATACTTATTAAGGACAATTTCAAATGAGTCCTTGGCTTCAATTGGATGTCCCTTCGTTGCCAAACGGACCACACGACTACCCACCGGTTTTGAAATGTCTAAAGTATAATCGATGCCTTCATACATATCATAATTGTAGTGACGTTTTTTAGGCGATAGATACCTTGGATTCACAATAAACTCATTTTTTTCATTAACCATAAAATACTTGGCACTTACCTCAAGTGCTGCACGAATATCAGCTCCTGAGACGCGTAAAACAGCCAATGAATTCGGATAAACATAGTTAGTCACGACTTCGCGCATGGTGATTTGTTCGTCAAATCCGGTTGCTTCATCATTAAACAAGGCGGTGGCCGAAATAGAAGTCCCCGTGGCTTCCATTTGAACTTTTTGAATAAATTCAATAAAGGCTGATTCTTCAATTCTTGCCTTAAAGGGATCGGTAATTTTCATGTTCCCCTGAACTTTTCCTAATGGTTGATCTAGCCATGTCTGTGTATCTGTTTCCACATCAGTCATGATTGCTTTTAATTCTTTATGTACTGGATATTTTGCTGTTGAAATCAATTCAGCAGTTGAGCCAACCACCATATGGGTTTGTTGTGGATCAATTTCTAAAGTGATTTTGCCAACCGCTGCCCCTCGATGACCTGCTTGAACAGTCGGAACACCAAATAATTTAGTCGCAATTAACCGATGTTGATGCGCAGAAACCAAAGCATCAATGCCCTTAATTGTTTTTAACAGTTCATAACCAACGTTTTCACCACGAAGCGACTCTGTTTCTTTACCCGTCTTCAAATCACGTTCAAATCCTCCATGGTAAACAACGACAAGCACATCTGCTTTTTTCTTTAATTCTTCCACGTAATGTTTAGCTGTGTCGAGAACCTTTTTAAACTTAAGTCCTTTAATATGTACTGGATCTTCCCAAAATGGGATATACGCAGTTGTTAATCCTAACACTGCAATTCGAATTCCCTGTTTAGAAAAAATTCGATAGGCTCCGTCCACTAATGAGTTATCATCCTGATTCAAAATATTCGCCGATAAAATTGGGTAATTAGTATTCTCAACGGCCTTTTTTAGATAATTCAATCCATAGTTAAATTCATGATTTCCTAACACCCCAACATCATAATCAATCGCATTATACGCCTTCATTAATCGTTGTGGTGCCGGTGGATTGCTAAACTTTGCAAGATATTCTGTCAAAGGTGACCCTTCTAGCACGTCGCCTGCATCAACCGTGAGTACTGGTCCAGTTGCATTCTGACGTTCCTTTGCGATAACCTGCGCCGCCTTTAATAAACCAAAAGGTAAATTCAAATGTTGTTTTACAAAGTTAGTAGGATAGACAAATCCATGCACATCACTTGTTGAAAGAATGGTTAATTTGAGTGTCAAATTTTCACCTCCATCAAATCTTCTAGATAACATCGATTTTACCACAAACCTATCTAATCGTGACGATTAATTATCACATATTTGAAAGCGGCTTCGATTATGCACAATTTTTTCTCTTTTATCTCGCTTTTTGCTTCGTTTGAATTGACCGACCAGTCATAACTTTATATACTATGACTAACAAATACGGAAATGAGGTAACATAAAGTGGCATATGAAGTTGATTTCAAGAAAGTATCCACAGTGGGTTTGGAAAGTTCGCCAGTAGCCAATGCGTTAGCAGGATTACGGGCAAACGAGGCACGTTACTATTGGAATAAGTATAAGCATGTTTTTACAACCATCCCCGCCAGTGAAGGCAAAGACACGCTCGCCTGGATTGAAAAGATCTTATCAGAAAGAGATATGCATTTTCCCTATAAACCCTTAGAAGTATCAGAATTTGAAGTAAACGGCACTAAAATGGCCTATGTTTTCTACGAGAATGGTTTAGCTGTCAACATCATGTACAGCCTAACTGAAGGCGGTAAACGTGCAGTTGGCTTCAAGTTATCCAATGGTATGCCCATTCCAAAAGAATTTGAAGGTAAATTTAAGTTTGCTCATCAGAAGTCACGTTTAGCAGGTGTCATTCGGGGATCATTCTTCGTTATCAAGGGTACTTACTAAAGAATAGACAAATCATTTTTAAATAAACAAAAACGTGAGACAAATGTGAATTTAATCACTTTTGTCTCACGTTTTATTATCAATTAATGCTGACTATGTTTTCCTTCAGCCTTTGGTTCCACATACTGAGCAACAAAATCATACAGCTTGTTATACAACCAACGCGCAATCGCTAACCAGGCAATCGCCAAGAAAAAAGCACCAAACACATCTGATGGGTAATGTGCTCCCAAATAAACACGCGAGTACATCACCAATACAACCCAAATGATCAATATAATTTGGCAAGCCTTTTGCAAGGTTTCTGAACGCAGCTGACTAACGAAAAACCATAGTATCAGGAACACAATGATAACTGCTCCAAATGTATGACCACTTGGAAAACTATAACCACTTTCTGGAATAATCTGATTCCATCTTGGTCGTGCTCGTTGGACAATTTCTTTACATATGTAGGCAATGACATCGCCACCACCAATCGTTGCCAAGGTCCAAATTGCATCTACACGCATGCGCATAAACCACAATATGCCGGCAATAATAACAGCATATACGATTGCAAATGACGGTTCGGCAATCTTAGTTACTATGGTCATCAAAGCTGTTTCAAACGATGGAAACGAGCTTTGAACCACACTAATAATTCCCGTATCAATTTTCAATAGCAGTGAAAAATTAGCTTTAACCGACAACATTAGTAGAATAAAAATTAATCCCGACGCCCAAGCGGACTTAGCCGAAATTGAGTTTTGATTTTTTAACATAAGCTACTCCAAATTATTTATTTTGATTCCATTCTGCTTTGAATTCTTCGAGAAAGTCTTCCAAAACAGTTGTTCGATGTTTGGCAATCTTTTTAGCCGCGGCCGTATTCATCAGTCCTGCAAGTTTCAAAAGTTTTTCATAAAAATGATTAATAACCGTTTCATTCTGACGATATTGGGCATGTGTCATTTTATCTCGGGGAGCAATCTTAGGATCATACATTACGTGTCCGTGCGCACCACCATAATAGAATACTCTACCAATGCCAATCGCCCCAATTGCATCTAAACGATCCGAGTCCTGGACTAACTGGCCTTCTATGGTTAACTGATAATGATGTTCCAAGTTTTTTGAAAATGACATGTGTGTAATAATATCGAAAATAGCGGCAATTCTTTTTGCACTAACTTTCCGATCCTGTAAAAACTGTTTGACCTCAGTTTCAGCAGCTGCTTGATTATCCACAATTTTCTCATCAATTACGTCATGTAATTCAGCACTAGCCAACACAACAAATAAATCAACATCTGTGTCAGTAGTTTCTAAAGCTAATCGGCGAGCCAGTTTGACCACACGTTGAATATGCGCATAATCATGCCCTGTTCTATCATCATTTAACTTGGAAAATACAAACTTATCAATTGTATCCAGAACTTTTTCTTCTTCATTATTCAATTTCTTCATTTTTACCCCGCGTATTCTACAATTTGTAACTTTCGAACAACCGTCACTTTTACCTGACCAGGATAGGTAACTTCTTGTTCAATTTGATCCTTAACACTTCCAGCCAGTTTCTCAATACTTTTATCAGAGGTTTGGTTCGGCTTTACAATCACGCGTAACTCACGCCCTGCTTGAATGGCATAACTCTCCTGTACCCCAGGATACTGATTGGCAATGCCTTCCAAACTAGAAATGCGTTGCAAATAATCTGCAGCCGATTCACTTCGCGCACCTTGGCGTGAACCTGAAATAGCATCAGCAGCAGCTACCAGATCAGAAATCACATACTTAGCTTCGACATCACCATGATGAGAAGCAATCGCATTAATTACAACCGGATCTTCATGGTACTGAGTTGCTAGCTCTACACCTAATTCCACGTGCGTAGCTTCGACATCACGGTCAATTGACTTACCAATATCATGCAAGAGACCTGCTCGTTTGGCTAAATCAACATCTTCACCTAACTCAGCAGCAAAGACACCCGCTAAATTAGCAGCTTCGATCGAATGATCCAATATGTTTTGCCCATAGCTAGTTCGAAAATGCATTCGCCCAATAAATTTGATCAAATCAGGATGAATATTTTTAATATTGAGTTCATTAATCGCCTGTTCACCAAAACCACGAATCAGTTCATCAACTGTTCTTACTGTTTGATTGACAATTTGTTCCACAATATCGGGATTAATTCGATTAGCCTGAATAATCTGCGTCATTGCACGTTTGGCAATCTCTCGTCGCATGGGATCATAGCCATCTAGTGTAATTAACCGTTGTTGATCATCAATATTAATATCAATTCCAGTTAAAGCTTCTAGTGCTCGCACATTTTGACCAGCATTACCAATAATTTTACCCAACGCTTCGTTAGAAGGTACATCCATCGTTCGATTAGATGGAAAAATATGTGACCGAATTCCACTATGCTCAATTGCATGAGCAATTAGGTTTTTTGCCTCTTTTTCACTGCTACTCTGATACTCAGCTTCTGCATTTCGAACGGTTCGCTTGCCTTCTTCTTTCAAATCACGTTTTGTTTCGTCCAAAACGTATTCTTGTGCCTTGTTATGACTCATTTCAGCCACATCCTGCAAGGTCTCTTCTCTTTTAGCAATTAAATCTGTGGCCTGGGTTCGAATTTCTTTTAAAGCCTCACGATTTTCTTTAATCAGTTCTTGTTTATTTTTAAAATTATCAAAACGTCGGTTAAGAAGATCTTCTTTTTCGCTCAAAACTTGATCACGCTGATCTAACCAGGTGGCCTTACGACTATTATCTTGCACATCAGTCGTAATTTCTTGATCAATCGATTCTTGATAAGCTAGTGTCTCACGTTTGCCCTTACTTAAGGCTCGTTTGGCGGCTACTTGTCCCTCTTTTTCGGCGTCTTTCAGAATTTGTTGCGCTTGTTGATGAGCTAACCGTAAATGACGCTGATGTTCAATTTTTCGAATTTCAAAACCAATTGCAATGGCAATCAATAAAGCAACTATACTCACAACAAACATCTGAAATTCCTCCTTTTAGTATCGTTAAATTCATATCTCCCATTATATCACAATGTTTTTAACCCCTACTTTGATTTTCTTTAGATCAGAGTCGCAAAAATTAGATAACCAAAATAAAAAGCGCTTTTCAAGAACCTGCTCAACTTGAAAAGCGCCTGGGGATAGATCTAAATACCAATCTAAAACTTAAAGTTTCAAGGTACATATTGTTTCAATTACGATTCCTTACGTTTCCTAGGATTCAATAGGAAACGCAGTCAAAGCGTATTTGTACGCATCTAATTAAAAAATCTTTCACAAAACTTTTTTCTTAAAAACGTTGCAACATGACAAGCATCAGTCCATCCAAAAAATCGACTGATATTGCAGGTATTCCTTGGTACTTAGATCGAACCCTACCCCATCCAAAGAGTATCATCTTTAAAACCAACTCACAAGCAAAATGACACAAGTTAACGAATCTTTTTCATTTGAGTCGGAAACCACTGACGATAAAGGCCCTCAATAATCTTCATTGTTTTCAAAGTAATGGCCGGAGTCATAACTGAACTTGCCTGCTGTTTGTTTAATATTTGCTCTGAAACATGATTAAACTCGTAAACAAACTCACTCTTTTGTGTCTGTTTAAACTTTTGAGTTACCTGATTAACAGTCAGTTCATAAGCATCCGTTTTCCAATAGTTAGGTACAGTCAACGAACCCTTTGTTCCCCAAAAGGTAATTTGACTAGGCACCTGCTGACTCAGGGTGGTCATAAATACACTGGCCAACTGACCTGATTTTAGCTTGAGATTTAATTGTGCCTGATCATCTGCCTGCAATGCTGTGTGACTAACCTGTCCTTGATACGCCACAATGTCAGTTTGCAAAACTAACTGTAAATATTCCAATCCATACGAGGCACTTCCATAAAATGCGCCGCCACCAACCGTCACATCGTGAAACCAGGGGATTTTTTCAATGCCGGGATGTGCTTCTTGAATTGTAATACCACAAATCTTTCCAATGGCATGTTGTTCTAGTAACTGCCTGCGCACTTGATCGGTAATAGGCAAAAAAGCCGCCTTTTGACCTTCCATTAAAAAACATTGTTGCTTTCTTGCCAACTCAAAAAGATCCTTTGCCTGTGCATAAGTTAAGGTAAATGGTTTCTCCAACAACACGTTCTTATGATGCTGTAACGCCAATTTTGCCCCGGCATAATGACCTGCATTCCACAGCGGAATATAGATAACATCTATATTTTGATCTGCACAAAGTTCCTCATAGCTTCCATATGCCACTGGGATTTCAAATTGATTAGCTACTTTTTGAGCTTTTTCGAGGTTGCGAGCGGCAATCGCCACAACTTGGCTATTGGGTGATTCATGAATTCCCGCAATAATACGCGGCACAATCGAAGCAGCTCCCATAATGCCGTATCGCACAACTTTTCGTTCCATAGCGCTTACCTCAGATATTAATCCTTTTTATCTTCTGTATTTCCTTCATCAATCATGCGCCACTCACCTTCACCTGCTTTGGAAATATCATTTACAAAGCCAGTAACCATTTGTGCGCGGTCCATGTCTTTTTCTGCCAAAACATTTAAACCTTTACCAGTTGTCATTGGCAAACCAAGTTCAAATTGTTCTTTTCCCATTTTTCCTTCAGCAAAGGCCACTACCCAGTCTTTGGTATCAATTTGGGTATAAAGGAAGAACAAGGAATAGTGGTCAGCTAAATAAGCCGGAACGGCCCAAACATTCTCACCAACCTCTTGCATATCATTGCCATTGAAATTATATTCACTAGCATTTTTCTTAGAAATGCCATGGTTTAAAACCATTAACATTTGTTCAAATTTCTTGTCGCCTAAAGTTAATTCAACTTCTTGAAAATCATCATTATCTTTACTCAATTTAATTACCCCATTATATTTTTATTTTATTATTCCTCTTGATTTTATAATAAACCATTCACAAAAGATACTCCAATGACTGTGATAGTTAGCAAATACCATTTCACACTTATTTTAAGCAAGTTTTCAAAAAAAGAGATTGGTCAAAGTACTTACCAATCTCCTGCTTTTTATTTGCAAAATTTCTATTTAAAATGTGGAAAATAAAGGAAAGTTGTTTTCCATTTTTTATTATTTTTAAGCGAACACAGGTTGTGTTGTTACAATTGGTTTTTGCATATGATCATACATATGATCGCCAATCTTTTTGGTCCCCACTTTTTTAAAACCGTGTCTTGCATACAATCGCTTGGCATTAGGATTTTCAAAATCCACATTTAAACCAATGATTGTATCTCCATCTTGGCGAACAAACTCCGGCAGCGCATGTAATAAACGGCCGCCAATTCCTTGACCCTGATATTCAGGATCAACCGCTATAGAATCAAGATACCATTCATTTTTAAAAGCTTCTAAGTCTGGATCTAATACATCACCATCAAACACGTTAGCTTTAAGGGTAATTCGATCAATAATTGCATCCAGATCTTCTTCATACTGATCAGGATAACCGAATGCAACGCCTACAACTTTACCAGTTGTTTGATCCTCCGCAACAATGGTAGTGGCCTTCTCACCAGTATAAGCATCGGTTTGATAGGCACGTTTTAGAACTCGCATCCAAACAGGGTCAGGGACATCATCCAGTTCATCTAGTTCCATTTCATCATAAATAATATTAATCAACGGGGCTATCTGACCGGCATCATCTTTATCAGCTTCACGTATAATTATCACAAAAATCCTCCTTTAATCTATCTAATAGATTACGGGATTATCGTAAAAATGTAAAGTTGTTTGCAAATGTAAAAAAACTACTGTTTATCTTTACAAAACATTTCATAGTATCCCACCGTGGCAATAGCTTGCGATGAGCGCACCCGTCCCTGAGCAATTAATTGCTTCAAATGGCTATACCGAATCAACTGACTATTTACAAATTCATCGCTATCGAAATGTTGTTGTTTTGTTTTGGTAGATTCAATTTGAGCCAAAACCAAAACAACTTTTTCAGTTGAAAAACCAGCTGACACCGTGGATGTCGTCATAATTTCAATCTTTTTAGCCTGATACCCAGTTTCTTCGATTAATTCCCGTTTGGCTGCTTGAACAGGAGTTTCACCTTCATTAATTAATCCTGCCGGCAATGATAAACTTTCGGCATTAACACCCACTCGATATTCTGAATTTAGCAAAACATGTTGATCGGCTGTAAATGCCAAGATGGTCACAGCTGAACCATGCAAAATTACATCGCGATCAATCGTTAAACCATCAGGTGTTTTGATTTTCTGCTTATTTAAGGTAAAAATCGGTCCCCTATAGATTTCTTTTTGGGCTAAGATTTTACCCGAAATTCCTTCATTTTTAAACATTTTTTAGATTCTCCATATCCTGTGGCATTGGTACTTCAAACAAATGCGTTTGGTCAGTTAACGGATCTACAAATTTCAACGAAGTAGCATGTAAGGCTTGCCGAACAATTTTCTTGTCCATTGGTCCACCATAAAGCTGGTCACCTAATAAAGGATGCCCCAAACTTGCAAAATGTACCCGAATTTGATGGGTTCTACCAGTCAATAGTTCGACTTCAACCAACGCATAAGTATCATATTGCTGAATTAATTGAAACCGCGTTTGCGCTTGTTGTCCCGTTTCACTTACTTCACGATGAATTCCATCTTCAGCACGGGCAATTGGCTTATCAATTAATCCTTCTTTTTCTTTAAGCGTTCCTTGTACAAAGGCAAAGTATTTTTTCTCAATGTCATGATTTTCAATTTGTGGGGCTAAGACACCAACTGCTAGCCGATTCTTAGCGATTAGCATTACACCACTGGTATCACGGTCTAATCTTGTAATCACATGAGGAATTAAATCTTTGCTGCCCTGATCTTTGAGATGTCCTTTAACTCGATTCACAACGGTATCTTCTCGGTTACTAGGACCTGGCACTGAAGATAGGCCAACAGGTTTATTGATCACCAACCAATTATCATCTTCAAAAACAATCTCCACCGGTTTAAAACTAAACGGAACGTTAGCATCCGATTTTTCTTTGGGCAAACGTAAATTTAATTCTGCTCCTGCATCAAGCACATCAGTTGTGCTAACTTTGTGGCCATCTATTTTCATTGTACCTTCGTGTTTCGCGGTGCTAATCAAGCGATGACTTAAACCCTTTGACTTCAAAAATGCTTTGATTCTCATTGGTTGCTTTGTTGTATTCTTTAAATTAATAATCATTTAAACTCTCCATTATCTGTCTTCTCTAATACTCTTTTGCATCGATTTGCTCAGCCTTAGATAGGCAACAAAATGATAGCCTACCCCGACTAACAATAAACATGCACCTAACCAAATCGAGAAAAAAGTTGCTAAAATTGCTGCTCCATAAATAATGACACTGCGAACTGGGTCATATCTAATCGCTAAATAAAAATGGGGCTGGTCACTCTTCATGCGTGTTAATTCAGGATGTTTTCGCACATACGAGTACAACCAAGCAAATGTCAGTGAAATAAATAAAGCAACAATGTCATAGTAAACAAACGCTACTTGCATATCATTTTGATTTTCCGAAATTAAGGTATTAGCTACCAGTGCCGTTGGATAATCAATCAGTGTGACTGAAAAAAGCATCACTAAATTAATGATATTCAGACTCGTATTTGTCTCTTTTAGGGTTTGAAAAAAATCATGATGAAACAGCCAAATTGTGCCAACATACAGAAAAGAAACAATGTAAGCAAACATTGTTGGCCATTGTTTAAGCACAGCCGAGAACAAACTACCCACATGATAATCTGGAATTTTGAAGTCCAAAACTAAAATGGTAATTAAAATAGCGTAAACTCCATCACTAAAAGCCTGCATTCGATCTATTTTCAAAGGCCCATCCCCTTCTTTTTGAACCTTTTATCATTACTTATTCATTAATATAAGTATTATAACCTGCTTTCGCATTCACCGCGAATCAATTCTAGTGCTGAACTAAAGGTTAAAAGTATAAAAATCACTTCAATAACTGCTGTTAAACGACTTAGCCTATAAAAAATAGTCTAAAATGCCGTCTTCCAGCAAATTTGGGCTGGAAGACGGCATTTCAATCAAATTTTGTTACCAAAAACGCTTTTATATCAGGCAACGAGATGTGTTTTGGGCTTTCAACCTTTAGTGCTGAATATGTATCCAGTTTTAGTAGATAGTGCCTCTAATTAGATTTAATTTTAACTTTTAACTGTTTTTGGGTTCTGTTCCGGAGCTGATTTGAACAGTGTGGGTAGCTTACAAGCTAATTCCTATTTCTTGGGTTAAACATGAATCTTTCCAGTCTTTCCGATAAAATTGCTAGTAACATCGAGCCGCTTGAGAAACTGCCCCAATCAGATTACCCATGACACTACTAGTTACTGCATTTAACTGAATATTAATCAGAATTTTCGATAAAAAAAAGCCGAAATTATCGACTTTTTCTAAATATATACCCCTTATTTTAATTTTCAAATGATCCAAAGTTCTTTCTACCTTTAGTACGTTTAAATAAACTTGAATAACGGGAAATTTGCTTTGCTTTTTTTAATTGTTCAATTTTAGCTTTGGATTGACAATTTAGAAGAATAGCAATCAATTCATCATTGCTAACTCGGTTAGCCATTTTAGCCACCTTAACTGTTTGACGATCCCAACTGGTAATTTGTGTTTGATCCGTTTCATTTACAATTTCTGTTAAAAATCCAAGATTGCTGACCAGATTACCCTGATCATTTAAGTTACGATCTTTAAACCAGCGTAGAACTTGAATTCCTTCACCAGAAAGTTCGATTGGTTTATGCCGAATTTTAGCAACTTCACCTAAAAACTGCTCATTTGTCATCTGCATTAGTGCTCGTGCTGCACTAACCGTTCGTTCATCATAATGTTTGTTAACAGCCTGTTTGTCTTCTAGGGCACCCATCACTTGGTTCAAGTAACCGAAAGCTACAAACAAATTTTCTGGTTGCGATCGCTGTGTTTTGAGTTGTTGTTCAATCCAGTTAACTAAACGATACTGGTTTTTAATCATAAATGACTCCCTTCTGATTTATTGAGTTGTTGTTTATAATACAGATAAAGTGTTGCAACTTGGTTACCAAAGTTTAAAGGAGTCGTTAATAAATTTTTACGTCCATAGATTACACGTTTTTTGTAAAATACATTTGCTTTTTAGGGCCATTTATGATTACAATGGTAGTAACTTAAATTTTTTAGGAGGAACATCATGAGATCACCATATAACTCATTTGCAAAACGTCGTCCTGTTGCTGGAAAGCGCGAACGTCGCCGTCGTCAAGCACGAATCGTTGCTATCCAACGTTTCGCTAAGGGCAAGACAGAAGAAATTGTTGACACTCCAAAAGTTAAATAATAGGCTAATCGCCGTGAAATAATCATTCAAACGTTCATCACGAAAATTGAAGGGTTATTTTTTTATTTTCATTTTAAGGTTGACACTTAAGAATTCTCGTAGTAGATTAAGAACATATTATAAATCAATGAGAAAAAAGCTGTGAAAAGAAAGTATGGAAAACACCCATTGCAAAGCGAGCGTCATTTGGTGAAAGGACGTCAATGTATTTTTCCAGAACATCATCTTTGAGCGATACTTACGAATTTGAGTAGGCATTGGGTGCTCCCATTACAGGGCTAGAGTATAATTTCGTACTCGAAAAGGCAGGATTAGTGATAGTCCTGTAAACAAAGGTGGTAACACGCTAAAAACGTCCTTGTCAGAATAACTATTCTGATGAGGACGTTTTTTATTTTTCAGTTTTTTTACTCGTCTGATTTAAATTTTACGAGGAGTGATATTTATGGAAGAAAAAAAGTTAACTAAAAAAGATTATGTGGTGGTCAGTTCCATGCTGTTTGCCTTATTCTTTGGAGCTGGAAATTTAATTTTCCCACTTCATTTAGGTCAATTGTCCGGCGCAAACTGGTTTCCGGCTGCCCTTGGTTTTTTAGTAACTGGTGTCTTACTACCGCTACTATCGGTACTAGCAATCAGCATCACCCGTTCAGAAGGTGTCTATGATATTGGTAAACCACTGGGAGCCGTTTTTGCCCTAACCTTTATGGTCTTAATTCACGGCACAATTGGCCCACTTTTTGGAACACCACGAACCGCCACTGTTTCCTATACAGTTGGTGTTGCTCCTTTAATTCCTGCTCATTTTCAAACTTTAGGACTTGTTATTTTTTCTGCTGTTTTCTTTGGCCTTGCCTACCTATTTTCAGTTGAACAAAATAAAATTGTTTCTAACGTTGGTAAACTCTTGAATCCCGTTTTTCTGACCTTACTAGTTTTTGTATTTATCCTTGGTTTCAGTCATCCCTTAGGAACACCCGCAAGTCAGGCCGTCACAACTGCCTATAAAACTGGTGCTTTCACAAACGGCTTTTTACAAGGTTACAACACTATGGATGCCCTGGCCGGTTTGGCGTTTGGAGTTACCGTTGTGACGGCAATTAAGTTTATGGGCAAGAAAAATGCAAACAGCATTGCTTTTGTCACTGCCCGTGCTGGCCTTCTTTCGATGGGATTTGAAGCTGTTATCTATGTTGCCTTAATTTTATTGGGGGCAATGTCACTTGGTAAATTCAAATTAAGTGCTAACGGTGGTGTTGCGTTTGATCAAATTGTTAATCACTATCTTGGTGTTGTTGGTCAGTCTATTCTAGCTGCTTTAATTACTTTAACCTGTTTAACTACTGCCATTGGCTTAGTTGCTGCGTTTGCACAAGATTTCCACAAACACTTTCCAAAGATCAGCTACAAAACTTGGTTAGCATTTACAAGTCTTGCATCATTCTTAACGGCTAATCTTGGTTTAAATCAAATTATCGCTTGGTCAACACCATTCTTAATGTTTTTGTATCCATTAGCGATGGCACTTATCTTACTTTCAGTTTTATCTCCCCTGTTTCATCGTGATCCGATTGTTTATAAATTTGTCGTAACTTTCACGGTTATCCCAGCACTGTTTGATATGATGTCTGCTTTCCCATCTGTCGTCAGTCAAAGTGCCCTTGGTAAAGCCATGACAAGCTTTCAACAAGCTTATCTGCCACTTGCTCAATATGGACTCGACTGGCTGTTACCAGCTTTGCTAGGAATGGTTTTAGGCGTTGCCTGCTATCTCGTCAAACGTCATTTAAATGTTGGCAAAGTTCCTCAACAAAGCCAAGAGTAAAATCAATTAAAAAAACACGCATCTTTCAATGATTAGGGTCAAGTATAGTTAGCTCAATCATTGAAAGATGCGTGTTTTGTGTTTTTATCGTTTAAACTGAGAAATTTTAGTTGGGAGATTACTTCGTTTTTTCCACACTTTTTATTTTAAACGTGTTCCAAAAAACAGACTACTCCGCCCAGCCCAACTTACCACATCATTCACAAAAAACGTGAACAATATGGTAAGTCATACTGGTGCTCGCAGTCTTTCGTTTTTCTTCACACTCTTGTTTTTAAACGCGCTCCAAAAAATAGACCACTCCGCTTAACCCACCTTCGAAAACGAACCGCATAACCCGTGGTCCATTCCCGAAGCTACGTTAATGCTCATAGTCTCCCGTTTTTCTTCACACTCTTGTTTTTAAACGCGCTCCAAAAAACAGACCACTCCGCTTAACCCACCTTCGAAAATGAACCGCACAACCCGTGGTTCATTCCCGAAGCTACGTTAATGCTCGCAGTCTCCCGTTTTTTTCCACGCTCTTGTTTTACCAACTCGCCTTTCTCACTCCTGGAATCTGACCCTCATGTGCCAGCCTCCTAAAGTTCAAACGCGACAACCCAAACTTTCTCAAATATGCATGCGGCCTGCCATCCAAATGATCCCTTCTATGAATTCTTGTTGGCGAAGCATTCCTTGGCAACTTGCTCAATGCCTCATAATCATGATTCTTTTTCAATTGTTTTCGCAGTGACGCATATTTTGCCACCGTTGCTTCAATTCTTTGTTCCTTAATAATTTTTGACTTCTTTGCCATTTACAGATTTCCTTTCTTCTGCTTTTTTGCAGCTTTAATCGTCCGGAGCGCTGACTTTCTTGTCTTTAAACTCGGGCTCTTTAATCGTCGATACGCTGTCGCCAAATCCATTGTTTTCGTCATCCGACTTGCTCTCCTTTTTGCCTTAAATAGTAACTGTTACCATTTATATCACATTTTTTAAAATTTACCAACCATTTTGTATTTTTACTATTTTCCACATATTACTTTGACACACACAGTAATATGTGATACATTTTAAACAATCAAAAAAATCAACTTTAAGGAGGCTTTGAATTTATGCAAATTTCTAAGGATTTAATTCGGGGCAACACCGATACAATTATCCTTAACCTTTTGAATCAACAAGACAGTTATGGTTACCAAATTGCTAAACAGGTTAAATATTTGAGTAACGATGCGTATGAAATTAACGAGGCCACTCTTTACACCGTGTTTCGTCGTCTCGAAAAACATCAAGATATTGAAAGCTATTGGGGTGATGAAACGCAAGGTGCGCGGCGTAAATACTACCGAATCACGGAGACTGGTCAACAACTATTGGCATCAAATGTTCAACAATGGGATTTTTCAAAAAAAATTATTGAAAAACTAATTAAAGGAAGTATCGCTTATGACAAACATTGAAACAAAAATTCGCACAAAGTTAGATCAATTATTTATGACTTACTCACCCTCTACTGAGTTAACTGAACTAAAAGAAGAATTGGTTTCCGATCTTACTGAAGCTACCAATGACAATTTAACTGATGGTATGTCAGAAAATCAGGCGATTCAAAGCGCATTTGATCGTCTGGGCAATCTCGATGAACTTATTCAAGAAATTAATAATGAACAAAACCAAGACACCGAAAGCGAAGATACAACTAACCAGAAGAAAAATAGTGTGCACATTGGCAACCTTGATATTGAGAATGGCAAAGTTCGCTTAGGTAATCAAACGCTCGTTGATGGTGACAAAGTTGAAATTGGCAAGCTGCTTAAAGTTGATGGTGATAATGTCGATATCGGCAATGGATTTATCAAAGTAACAGACGGTGACGTTAAAATTAATGGTAAAACCCCTTCAAAAATGTATATGGAATCCTTGGCACTTGTAAATTCTCAAGCATTTCCGATTCAAGATCTTACGCATATTAATGTCATTTATCGAGATGCCTCACTCACCATTCGCCAAACTGATGGCGATCAATTAATTGTGAACGAATATATGAGTCGCAACAATGACCGTTACTACTTACAGAACAGTGCTTCTGAGCATGAATTGACCATTCGTCAAGGCGACCGTCCCCTACTCTGGCATATCAACGTTAAAGTAGAAATTCTGATTCCTACAAATTATGCGCACTCATTAAAAGCTGATACTCGTGATGGCCGAATTCAGGTTCAAGATTTACACAATGAGCAGTTAAAGCTGAATGTCGTTTCGCATTCTGGGAGTGCCAACGCAGAACAGGTCAAAATTTCTCAATTTAACCTGGAAGCTTTTTCAGGATCAATCCATGGCAAAGACATTCAAACAACTAATTTAGCTGCCTTTTCCCATAGTGGTTCAGTTGCGCTTGAGTCTGTCACAAGTTTGATGAATTTGAAGAGTAGTGGCGGCTCAGTACGTTTAATGCACGGAAAAGGCTCCGGTAAATTCCATACCAGTGGTGGTTCAGTACGACTTAATTTTGATCATTTAACTGGTGATGTCGCCGCTGATACACACAGTGGGTCTGTTCAATTGGCTTTACCAACTACCGTACCTTTTAATTTTGAACTGGATACCAAAAGTGGCAGAGCAAAGGTAAATGGCACGGCCGTTCTTGAACATAGTGGTAGTGCCTATCAAATTGGTCATGTAGGTGAGCATCCCCATTATCAAGTTACGGGCCACACTCACTCTGGCGGTGTTAAATTGAATCTTGAAAACTAATAAAAAATCTAGGTTGAGTTCTTATTAAGAACCACACCTAGATTTTTTATTTATTTTTCTGCAGCTTTTTCAAGCACATCACTGTCACTTTTAAGTACTTCAATAAATTGACGACCATATTTTTCTAATTTTTGATTTCCGACACCTTTAACCTCGGCCATTTCACTAAGTGTTTGCGGCATCAACTCACACATCGCACGAAGTGTTTTGTCGGAGAAAATAACAAATGGCGGGACACCTTGTGCTTCTGCCAAAGAACGGCGTAGCATGCGTAACTTGGTGAACAACTCACTGTCTTCCAAAATATTCGTTTTCACTGGTACAGCCATTTTTCGAAAAACCTGTTCCTTACCTTGTAAAACTCTGACGCCAGCTGTTGAAAGTGATAAGACTGGATACTGTCCGTTAGAAGCTTGAAGATAGCCTGAAGCTGAAAGAAAATCAATTAATTCGGTCAGCTGTTTTTGTGCCTTGTTTTTTAATAACCCATACGTACTAAGTTGATCAAAATGAAATTGCTTGATGCGTTGATTCCTAGATCCCGCTAGTACCTGGGCAATAAGCACTTTACCAAAATTTTCATGCATGCGTTTGACACACGATAGAACTTTTTGAGCCTCTACCGTAATATCTTGCGAATCACGTTCATCCAAACAGTTGCTACACTTGCCACAGACAGGACCATCTTCACCAAAATAATTTAAGATATATTGTTGCAGACACTGTTGGGTATTTGCATATTGCGTCATATCCTGTAATTTTTGATATTCTCGCCGTTTATTAGGTTCGTCCATTTCAGATTGATCAATGAAAAAGTGTTGAATCTGAACGTCATGCAACTTAAACAACAAAATCACATCACTAGGTAAACCGTCACGCCCAGCTCGCCCAGCTTCTTGGTAATAAGCTTCCAAACTTCCGGGTACCTGCGCATGGATGACAAAACGAACGTTGCTTTTATCAATTCCCATCCCAAACGCATTGGTTGCAACCATCACCCGTTTTCGGTCGTACAAGAAATCTTCTTGATTTTGACGACGATCATTTTCGGTCATGCCTCCATGATACTTAGTGACACTAACTTTACGTTTCTTTAAAAGCTTAGTTAATCGTTCAACTTCTTTACGGGTGCTTGCATAAATGATTCCGGGCTCCGTTTTATTGGCATGTAGGTAATCTAATAAAAATTGATCACTATTTTGATCTTTAATAACCTGAAAAGAAAGATTGTCGCGCGCAAAGTCCGTTTTCACTTCATGATCTGCTTCAATATGCAAACGGTTTTTGATGTCTTCAGCCACTTTGGGTGTTGCCGTAGCCGTTAACGCAACCGTCACTGGGTGTGTTGGTAATTGTGCAAGCGTGTCTGTTAAGCGTAAATAACTCGGCCGAAAGTCATGGCCCCACTGCGAAATACAATGAGCTTCATCGACCGCCACTAATGCAATGTCAAGTTCTTGCAGTTGTGCTAAAAAATAACTGGAATCCAATCGTTCTGGTGCAATATACAGCAATTTGACTTGCCCATCAGCCGCCAATTTAAACCGTTGATTCATCTCCATATTATCTAAACTACTATTAATGAAAGTAGCCGGAATCCCATTTTCATTTAAGGCATCGACCTGATCTTTCATTAGCGCAATCAACGGAGAAATCACTAAAGTTAAGCCATCAAATAACATCGCCGGGATTTGATAACAAAGCGATTTCCCACCACCAGTAGGCATGATTGCCAACACATTTTGGTCGTTTAGAATGTCGTCGATTACTTGTTTTTGTCCGTCGCGAAACGAATCATAACCAAATTTTTCTTTTAAAATTGTTTCTGGTGTCATACTTTGCCATTCTTTCTCTAAGATCTACTTATCCATCTTAACGGAAATCTCGGTAAAATGAAATTCCAGCTTACTAATTTTGTCATTTTTTAATGCATAACGTGACGGAAACTCAGCAAAGCGTTATGATATGAATACTTAAACTAACTTTTGAAAAGAGGCTGCATCCTATGTCTGAAGCAAAAACTTCAAAAAAAATTGAGGAATTATCCAAACAAAAGGAATCTTTAGAAGCAGAAATTATTAAAAATACTCAAATCATCAATAACTTATACGCTCGTTTCGAAGTTTTGACTCGTCAAGAGACTGAGCTTTCTAAAAAAATTACTCGTTCTACCAAAGAATATGATCAAGCTAATGCAGATTTAGAAGCCAAAAAACTAGAACTGCAAAATAAGAATTTAGATCCACAACAATACATTGCTTTGCAGCAACAGGTAGTTTCTTTAAATAAAGATAAACAAGATCTCCTGAAAGACTATCAGGAACTTCGAGATCGTTCTCTAGGACAACGAATCAGCAATAAATTACCTGAACGTCATTACAGTCCTAAAGATTAAATACGCATTTTCACAAATTTATTTTGTGCTTTGAATAACTTCTTCTAGAGTAAACTTTCCCTCATCAAAGGAAAATTTCAAAATCCCACAGTTAGTAAAACGCTGATTTAATACTTTTTCTGGATCTTCCCAAGCTTGTAGGAAATTCACACATGCGCCTGCGTGTGAAACAGCTAGCACATTTTGATGATCGGGCTTTTGCATAATTTTAGTTAAAGTTGTCACCATTCGGTTCTTAACCTGAGTCACGGATTCACCACCATAGGGAACGAAAAAAGTATTGTAATCCTTGCGAGATTTTGGGTTTAAAGTTTCATCTTGAGCTTCAAATTCACCAAAATTCATTTCGCGTAAATTTTTTAACCGTGTGTAATCCATTTTGTGATGTGTCACAATTTCTAGTGTGTCTGAGCTCCTCTCTGACGTCGAACAATAAGCATGGTCTAATTGAACAGTATCAAAGTACTTACTCGCCTCTTGAGCTTGCCAGATACCTTTAGAAGTCAAAGGTGAATCACACCATCCTTGAATTTTTTTACGAACATTAAAAACTGTTTCACCGTGTCGCATTAAGTACAACGTTTTTTTCATAAGATAGCCCCATTTTTGCTTTATTCTTATTATTAACTTACTTTTTTACTATAACATTTTAGACACAAAAAAAGCCGATCAATTTGATCGACTTTTTTGAATTGGGATAATTTTAATTTAGAATTCACGTTTGCGACGAACGCCAGCTAAACCAAACAATGCACCATGGTACCTAAGATACCAAGAACAGCAACGAGATTACTCTTAAATGATAAACACTTAACAACAGAGTCACTTTTAACATGCCCTTTTTTTACTTAATATGTAATATTTTAGTACAATAAATCAAATTTTCCTTTGGCATTTACCTCAAAATCGTGTACCTGAACAAGTTTTCCATTCTCAGTTTTATACGCCCCTACTTCGTAAACTTTTTTTTGCGAAACCGTACTTATTTTTGACTTAATAAACTTATACTGTTCAACATCTGATTCGGTTTTTTGTTTTGCATAGTAGTTTTTAACAATCGCAACTGCCTTTGCTCCGGTCATTTCTTTGGCTTTCTTTTTTGATGAGGCGAGTTTAGAACTTTCTCGAGCTTTTTTTGCAGACTCACTAGAGGAAGAACTTTCTGCAGATTTATCAAAGAATTTATTCTTTACAGAACTAAATAATCTGCCCGTTCGCGAAATTAGATTTAAATGAATGGTACTATTTTGATTGGAAAAATGTCCGTAACCTAAATCACCAGCTAACGCTATGATCAGAATTATTAGAATTAACCGTGTTCGTTTAATCACACGCGTTAATCCATTAATCGCGTTTCTTCCAGCCTTTTGAAGCGCATATTTTGAGTACGCAAAATAGAACACAACTAGAACTATGATTATTAAAAAGCCCAATCCCCAGGCAATTAACTTATAATTCATTTCACACTACCTCCACTGTATCGCTAATAAACTTCATTATATCAGTTATATATCTATAAAAAACACAACTTATAGTATATTTCTTCATTTTTCAACAGATTGATCACTTTCAGTAAAAAACAAATTTCATTTATACAAAAACGCGATGAGCAGAAAACCTGCAAACATCGCGTTTAGTTATAAATTTATTGTTCGTCAATCGAAATTGTTTTAATTGTCACATCTTCATTGGGTTTATCTTGTGCATCCCGCGCAACATTGCTGATATTCTCAACTACGTCCATACCTGTCACCACTTGACCAAAAACTGTGTGTCGATGATCAAGCCAAGGAGTTCCTCCCTGTTTATAAGCCTCAACGACCTCACTTGGGTAACCTGCTTGTGCCATACTATCAAGCATATCAGCCGAAACGTGCTCATTGGAAACAATAAAGAACTGACTGCCGTTAGTATTGGGACCAGCATTAGCCATGGATAACGCACCTTTCATATTAAAGACTTCATTTGAAAATTCGTCTTCAAATTCATGACCAAAACTACTTTGACCACCTGCACCTGTTCCAGTTGGGTCGCCGCCTTGAATCATGAAATCAGGAATCACACGATGAAAAATAATGCCATCATAGTAACCTTGCTGTGCCAAAGTTACAAAGTTTTCAACAGCTTTTGGTGCTTGTTCTGGAAAAAGCTGAACTAACACATCACCTTGATTAGTTTGAATTGTTGCCTTTGGTCCTTTTGCATTTTTTAAATTAAGTTGTGGATATGCCATATTAAATCTCCTTAAATTTGTCTATTTTAATCTGCTGATAATGCATCAATTGGGTTCAAACGGGAAGCTCTTCGTGCAGGAAGAAGTGCCGCTATAAACGAAATGACAATCGCAATGATGACGGTAAACAACACATTTCCCCATGTAATTTGAACCATATTAAACTTGACGATCTTATACAATACCTGATTAAGCAAAATGCTAGCTCCATATGCCAAAATCAAGGATAAAGCAGCTGAGAACAAGCCAATAAAGACAGATTCGGCCGTAAACAATCGGCGAATATCTTTTCTGCGTTCACCCAATGCCCGCAAAATGCCAATTTCCTTGGTTCGTTCAGAAACAGACATGTACATCGTCACAATAATCATCAACGCAGAAACAATTAATGAAATCCCAGCAATGGAAGCTAAGATAATTGAAGCAACCAAGACATATTGATTGACCGTATCGAGAATATCGCCAACCGTTATTGCCCCCAGCACATACTTGCCATTTTCCTTAATGTTATTAACTTGTTTGGCAACTTTTTTGACCACATCAGAATTATCCGCATTCACAGACACAAAGTTCGCCTCTGTTGTTGCTTTTGCCTTTTCCAATATGTTCTTCATCGTTGCATAATTAGTACCGGTAATCGATCCAGACTGTCCACCGTTTGCAAAACCAACCACTTTCAGTTTAGCAGTCACTTGCACTGGATTATTATGAGCATCGATCCAAGGTAAACTCAGTTTAATCGTCTTACCCAAAAGCTTTTTATAAGTTTTATCACTAGTCAGTGCAATTGCCTGTGATTTATCGATCACGATTTCATTCTTACCAGGTTTGTGCCCAGTTTTTACCGTATCGCTTGCATAAGCCTTCGTCCACGTTTGAAAACCTGATCCATTTTGAGTTTTCTTATTATATGCCAATGTAAAGGTACTAAACTGGTATCCAGGTTCCACTTCATCAACATTTTTTATATTCTTTAGTTTTTTAACCTGCGAATCCTTAATCAGCAGCTTTTCTGGATTACTTGCATACTGACTAATTGATTGTTGTAATTTCGTCATACTTGACTTCTTACCGCTTGGATTTTTCAAAACCGTCACTGATTGCGGATTAACCATTGAAGTAATCTGGTTTTGAATATAAGCACTAACCCCATTGCCAAGTCCACTAAACAGCAACACTGCAAACAGACCAATTGCCGTTCCTAACATAATTAAAGAATTACGCCAAAAGTTGAATGACAAATGTTGAAATGCATTTCGGTAACTTGCCGTAGCTGAAAGCACCTTAGGCTTAAACGCCGGTTTTTCGTCAACAACTGGATACGCCTCTTTAATACGAGTATCACCATCAATTTTTCCGTCAACTAAATGAACAATTCGAGTTCCGTGATCTGCTACTTCTTCTGAATGGGTAACCGCAATGACAAGTTTTCCTTGTGCCGCAATCCCGCTCAAAATTTCCAAAACTTCCGCCGTATTTTTAGAATCCAAAGCTCCGGTTGGCTCATCGGCAATGATAATTTGCGGATCACTTGCTAATGCACGTGCAATTGCCACCCGTTGTTTTTGACCACCTGAAAGTTGGTTAGGATGTTTCTTTAAATGTTCACCCAAACCGACTTGCTTTAATAAATCAATTGCACGTTTTTTTCGCTCACTACCGCTTAAAGTAGTCATATTTAAAGAAACCAAAACATTATCCACAATGTTAAGATGACTAATCAAGTTATAGGACTGATAAATATAACCAATTGTTCCTCGTCGATAGTTATCAAGTTGCTTTTCTTTTTTATGATCTAACTTTTGGTCGTTAAAAATAACCTGACCTTCAAAGTTACGATCTAGTCCACCGATGATATTCATCAATGTGGATTTCCCACCACCAGATTCACCGAGGATGGAAACAAATTCACCAAGTTCAAAATTCAAATTGATGCCATTTAATACTGGAAACTCTTCTTTACCTAAATAATACGACTTATGAATGTCGTGAAGCTCAAGAAATGCCAAAGTTAATCGCTCCTATTCGTTTATTAATGATAATTTTGCTGTCATTCAATAGCAATAAGAAATTAGATTACATTAATACCATGTTTTTACCTAAAGGTTGAAAGTATCAAAATCACTTCAATAACTGCTGTTAAACGACTTAGACTCAAAAAAATAGTTTAACTGCCGTCCTGCGGCTCACATGGTCTGGAACGGGGTGGGCACGATTTGAAGCCAAGAGGAACACTTGTCTTCAAACTCGGCCTTATCCTAAGTAATAAATTACTAAGGATAATTTCACCCCTGAGACCAATCGCCTCCGGACTAAGAATGTTTGATGCTTCAATGATGCTCAGTAACGCTGCTATAACAACCTTTATATCGCTGTATAGATTGCAAAGATTAGACTTAGTCTGGAAGCAAATGGGCTCAGTAGTGACATTTATCTTAGCGGGTTTCGCTTAGATAAAGGCCGAGCTTAGAGACGTGTACTTCGGCTCTAAGTCGTGCCCACTACGTTCCAGCCCAAATTTGCTGGAAGACGGCATTTAAATCTAATTTTGTTACCATGGACACTTTTGTATCAGACAATGAGATGCGTTTTTGTGCTTTCAACCTTTAGTTTTTACATTAAAAACCTATCTTTTCATAGAACGGTAGCTAACTATATAGATTTGAATAGTTATTGTCAATCAGAATGATAAGATTTTTTTAGTAACCGTATTCATTTCAGTTGCAAAGTTGCCACTAACTTCTTAAGCTGATGTTAAACAAGACAATTAATCAAATCGAGGTGTTTTCAATTTTGACAGTTTTTTCAAATCCTGGTGTTCATTTTCAAGGTTACTTAACGCTCAATGGTATTCAACAATGGGTAAGCATCGTTGGTCAAGCAACGACCAATCCAGTGTTGCTCATCATTCATGGTGGTCCGGCATCTACCTATTCTGTTTTTACCCGAGCAACGCAACTTTTTTCACAAAAACTCACAGTTGTCCATTGGGATCAGCGTGGTGCCGGCAAAACCTATCGCAAACAGCCCGTTGTTCCGAAAAGTTTACAAAACTTGGTCGACGATGGCATCGAACTTTCCAAGAAAATTAAACAACTTCTACCAAAAGTACCAATTATCTTACTAGGAAGTTCAATTGGAAGTATCACTGCTAATTTGATGGTGCAACAGGCTGAATCACTCTACACTGCATATATCGGAACTGAGCAAATGACCAGATTCTCACATCAGTATGCATTTAATCAATTAATGTTTGAAACTAGTCATCGTTTCTTAAAACAAAACTGGTTACAAAAGTATCCGTTCAATGCAGATGCGTGGTCTGCAAAACAAATCGAAACATTTAACATTTTTTCTGCGCTTCAAAAAACAGATGTTGACAATATGGTAACTAATCTGTTTATTCCGAACTTATTGCAATGTCCGAGTTATGGACCACAAGATTATATTGCTTTTGCTAAAGGGATGATTGTTTCATATAATAGTCTGCACACAGAACTGGATACATTTGATTACAATCGGCTTTTGACTGAAACAAATTTACCATTTTACATTTTTCAGGGCGAACATGATCCGATAACGCCAACGCAGGCAACAAAAATTTATTTTAACCAAATAAAAGCACCCAGAAAAAAGATGATCATTGTTCCGGGAACTGGTCATTTATGTATGTTTGCAAGGCCACGCTACTTTATCGATAAAGCGAGTGAACTGCGCCGTTTAGTATTAAAAAAATAACCATCTCGTTCAAACAAGTATGAGTGATCCACAACACTCAAAGTATCGTTTCTCAACCAAATCACCAAAACCTCAAAAAAAGCAGCTATCAAATCCAACAAAGTGGCCTTGATAGCTGTTTTTCAATCTTTAAAAATTTAATTTTAGTCTTTAAATCGGTTAATTAAGTCAACAAACGTGTCCATTGCACTTTGTAAGAAGCCGATGGTTCCCTTGTTGGTAATCTTTAAATTATCGTCTAAGATATTGGTGACATTGCCTAAATATACTTCTGGTTGTTGAACAACCGGCATGTTCAAGAATACCAACGATTGACGTAAATGATGATTGGCACCAAAACCACTAATTGCACCAGGTGAAACACTCAAAATGATAGCAGGTTTCTTGTCCCACACGCTGGCACCATAAGGACGTGAACCAACATCAATAGCATTCTTTAAAACTCCAGGAACTGAACGGTTATATTCTGGTGTGGCAAAAATTACAGCATCAACACTTTGCATGTCTTCACGGAATTTTCTCCAGCTTTCAGGCACCCGATTTTCATCATCTAAATCTTGATTGTAAAGATCTAAATCACCAATATTAATTTTTTTTACGGTATAACCATCTGGCAATAATGCAGCGGCTTGTTCCGCAACTGCCTTTGTATATGAACCCTTACGCAAACTTCCTACAATTAATCCAACTGTTGTTGACATAAAAAATACCTCTTTTCTTATTTACTATTAGTAAGTATAACGATTTTAAATAAAAAAAACCAACATTTGTTCTCGATTGTATTAAAAATACTTTTTTCAAAATTAGAAAACTGCTTTTATTTCTGATCTGATGACAATGAAAGTTCCCGATGCGATTTTATTTCTTCTATTAATCCACTTAGATTACTTAAGCCACCCTCATAAGCAAATTCACCAAGTGGTAAATGTTTTGGTAAGTTTTGGCCTGCATTCACCTGATCAAAAATAATTTTGGCAATGATTGCTGGATCACCAGGTGCATCCGTAACGGATTGATCGGTAGTTTCGACCGAGTCTTTAAATTTCGCATAATCTGCAATACTTGGGACAACTTTTTTAGAAGAGCTGCCGGCCCAATTTGTACGTGCTCCACTGGGTTCAACCGCGAAAACTTTGATACCCAGATCAGCAACCTCTTGTCGTAACGTATCTGAATAACCTTCAACGGCATACTTAGAAGCACTGTAATAACCCATTGTAGGTAATGTTGTTAACGCTAAGGCAGAAGAAATATTTACAATTGTACCACTCTTATGTTTTCGAAAATTAGGCAATAAAGCTGTCGTCATATTCACTAAACCAAAAAAATTTACTTCAAACATGTGACGTACTTGTTCCATATCACTTTCTTCGATTGTTGAGAAATAGCCAATACCGGCATTGTTCACTAATACATCCACATTGCCAAAACGATCAAGAGCCTGTTTTGCTGCCTGTTTAATTTGGGATTCATTAACAACGTCCACCAACACTTTTTGAATTTGTCCATGGTCATAAGCATCAAGGTAGTCTAAATCAGCCATTTTTCGAGCAGTTGCCACCAAGTTAGTATCCACAGCTTGAGCAACAATTGTAGCAAGCTCTTTACCAAAACCACTTGAAGTTCCTGTAATCATCCATGTTTTTGCCATAATATGTTTTCTCCTAATTCGTTAAATTTACTCTGGTAATAATGCTTTGTTAGTTTAAACATTGATAGAACGAAGATCAAACATTTTAACTCGCAGCGAAGTTTTGACTTTCTAATGATTTTTCTATTGGGTTGCGCTATGCTTCTTTTAACAGAAATTGATCGATTATGGAGGTGTTGATATGAAAGTCTTTCGTTACATTGCTCGCATGATCACACAAACTATCTATGCTGCCCTGCTCATCTATTTTTTTAGCGCCGACAACAATTTCGAATACCACTTTACCATCAATTGGTTCATTATCTGGTTGTTTGCTTCTTGGCTTTGCCAATTTTATTTAATGCGTTTTTCTAAACTACTGATCGGTCCAAATTCTTCTATTCAACAACGCGGTGCTAAATACCGCCTAAACGATCACATGCGCAATCATCAAAGAGATAAATGGGGTGCCGTTAATACCTATAATATGAACGACACCATCGATTCCGCGGAAGATGATTCTGACAGTTTTCTATACAGCATTGTGATTCACTTGGTTTATAGCCTTTTGGGACCGCTCATTTTTATTATTGTGTTTAGTTTTCACTGGTATAAAAAGAACCAACAAAAATAAACCTACCTCTCAATTTGAGCGTAGATTTATTTTTAGTTACCAGAGATTTTATTTTCACGTCCGTTTTACGGGTCGCCAAAATTTGTCAATTTTAGCCTTGTCTTGAATGTTAAATTCAATCATTTGCTTCAATAGTTCATAATTAAATGGTTGGTCCCATGGCATTCGTACGATTCCCTTCGTATGATCAATCTTTGCAGCCTTCAAATCATCTTCAAAATGACTGATTCCAGCCTCTTCTGGCGTAAATGCCATATGCTTTTTAGAGATACTGAACCCAACGATAAAAGTACCATGGTCAGTAAACATTGGTTGATTCCAAGCAATTCGCGTTTTTAATTGTGGAAAAGTTTCACTTACCCAAGTCAATACTTCTTCAACACGAGCACGATGCTTTGGATCTTCAATCGCACTTATAAACTCAGTAAAAGTATTCATGTTTTCTGCCTCCTGATGATTATTTTAAAGTCAGTATATCGTATTTAATTCCGACTTCCTAGTAAAATGAAAACTAGAAAAATAAGAGATTGGAAAATCATTTTCTCCAATCTCCTTACATCATCAAAAACTATTTTTTAGTAGTTACATTGCCATCCAAGAAGCCGATAAAATATTGCCATCTGGATCTTTTATTTCCAGTTCATACATCTGTTCTTCGGGCATTCCCAATTCCACGTGATAGAAATCACCACCATTTTCCTTGGCGGTTTGCGCAAATTTTTTCACTTCTTCAATACTATCCATACTAAACGCAGTCATCGAGCCACTGACTTCTTGAGTATTCGCCACCATCTGTCCACTCAGAAATTGTTGATAAAAATCATGTGTTAACAACATAATCCAGATATTGTCATCCCACATCATCCCCGCTCCATTTTCATCAGAGTAATCCATATTTTGTTTAAATCCAATCGCTTCATAAAACTTGATAGAACGTTGCATATCAGTCACAGGTAAATTAATAAACACCATTTTTGCCATTGATTTATCCTCCCAAAAATTCTGTCTGTCAGGCTTTAGCTAAGTTATACAAACAATAATATTTTCCTTTATAAAGCAATTATGTCATATAAGAAAAACGCAAGCAAAGAAAGTGCCTCTATCCAATTAATGGTCGAAAACACGTAATAAAATTAGTCATCATTTCAGTTTTAAGAGCTTCTTTGCGCACTAATAAATGCGCATGAATATGATTTTCAATATCTGTGGGCGTTTCAACTAAGGTGCCTGAATCCAAACTTGCTTGCACCATTTTGCGTGGTAGATAACTAAAGCCCAAACCATTCTCCACTGCCGTCACAATTGCCGCAATGCTGGGCAAAGACATCGTTTTGAACTTTCGTTGATGTCGTTGCCACATGGTCGTTTCAAATTGATTACGGTAACTACATTCTGGTTCATTGATGATAAAAGTAGTTGTTTTATCATTCAATAAATCATCGTATTTTTGTGCTTTCGTACTTTGAACCAAGACCATGTCCTGTAAACCTAAATCAAAATCCTTCAAATCTTGACTAGGTTGACTGGGCCACATCATAAAAGCAACGTCTACTTTTTTATTCTCCAATAACTCTTCGTTATGCAAACAGGTGGCATTTTGAAGCTGTATTGAAACTAGTGGATTGTGCTGAGTAAACATTTTAATATACGGCATGATCATCGAAACGCTCAAAGATTCGGGTGCCGCAATTCGTAAAGTGCCATAATTTTGATGCTGTTGGGGCCAATTTTTTAGAGTCGCAAAGTCAGTTAAAGTTTTTTCAATGATGGGCAGTAATTGCTGACCAATATCTGTAATCTTAACTTCACGATCTTGGTAAAGGACCACCTTAGTCCCCAAATCCTCCTCCAAAGCACGAATTTGCATAGAGACTGTTGATTGTGTATAGCCTAACAATTTGGCCGTTTTAGAAAAACTATGAGTTTCTGTAATTGTTTTAAAAGTCATTAAGTGTCTTATTTCCATGTTCATCGCCTTATTTATCATTTCTTTTGATACTAAGTATTACCATTATCAATTATACAAATCATCGTATAATGGGTAAACTTAAATTATCAAATCAAAGGAGTTTTTATTATGAACATTCAATCCTATCAAACCGATTATCACCATTTAGCTGAATTAGTCGATTTAATCAATTACTGTCAAAATATTGAAGCAAATTTGGGCATCAAAATGGCTGAACAGGCAGACATTTTTAACATTGAAAATTATTATCAAAAAACGGGTGGTAATTTTTGGGTTGCTCTAGATAAAAATAAGGTCGTGGGTTCAATTGCCTTATTACCAATTGATAACCGCACGGCCGTATTAAAGAAATTTTTTACTTATCCAAGCTATCGTGGTGAGCCACATCACTTAGGTGCCAAACTTTACGCAAACTTGATTACCTTTGCAACTGATCATCACTTTGAAAGAATCGTGTTAGATACACCCGAAGCAGAGCATCGTTCACACATTTTCTATGAACACCATGGATTTAAACAAATTACTGCTAAGGACTTACAAGTTGCCTATCCTTATCCGGACCGTCACTCGCGTTTGTATGAATTAACCTTATAACCTATTCATCTAATAAACTTGCACAATCACATACACAAAATCGCCGGTGACTTTCTTGATTCTTTAACGAATATCTTTTCGATATCCTATTAATCTACATTACTGATGGTTATTTGTTGACCACTCAAGCTCACTTTTTTAACTTGGGTGTGTCGTTGAATTGCCGTAGCAGTTAACTTATTAACATTGTCTGTTAACGCGGCAATATAGTGATTGTTGCTTTGGCTTGTTAGGCTGTTCGCTACATATTTAGGAGTTTGTTTATCCAATTCATCAAACACATTGAGAACACTGTCTGGTAAATCACTTGTTTCAATATCCTCTGTAAGTTTTTGATAAGTCTTTAATGAACCATTACCAATTTGAACGAGTGTTTTGACATTTACAAACAAATAAATGTAGCTGCCATCACTTCCCGCTTGAGTAGTCACTCTAGGCATTGCATAGCCCTGGCTTAAAGCCTGGGTCTGTGCATAACTAAACGTGGTATTTGTGTAGAGTGTTGACGCTGATACTTTGTTTAAATCCTGAATCTTAATGCGCTTGTATTGTGTATTGATGCCAACTTTTTGGGATTGATAAAGCCAATCTTTTCGCATGACTAATTGATCAGAACGATCATCGCTAGCTGCCCATCGTCCAGTCAATTGTTGAGCGCTGTAATGCAGTTTAGGGACCTGATACTCTTGATCACTAAAAATATAACAACGATCCACGGTTCCATTAGGTTGAGTGGCTGAATAACTGTATTTCAAACCAAGTGCATATAATTTATGGCCACTGGCAATGAATCCCATCGCTTGGCCACCATCAATTTTGCTGTTCTTTAAATACACCAAATCACTATACTTATGAATTCTGATGGGTGCCTTTGCTTTCTTTAAAACTGCATTCAATTCTTTAATACTGAAGAAACGTGATTTATACTCACTGTCTTCAGTATTTTGTTTCAAGATCTTTTTAATTGTCGCATAATTGGTACGGACGTAATTTCCGGAAAACTTGCCACCATAGGTTGTCCAAATTGAAGAACCGCCATTTTCACTGACTTTTTCAGTCTTCATATTAGACAACTTGCCTTTATCATTTGCCGTAGCTTTAATATAAGCTGTTTGTTGCCAAATTGTTTCCGAACGATTGAGAATTTTACTCGATGCTTGCTTGGGAGTTACTGTCTTTTTATTTGACTTTTGACTACAAGCAGTCAAAAATCCACCGACCAATAAGGTACCTATCATTAAAAAGATCCATTTTTTCATGTGTTTACTCCTCACACTTTTTTGTCTGTTTCATCTTATTATTACAGTCTTTTCCTTCACTTACTAGCGCAAATTTTCAGCAGCTTTAACTAAAGCACTCCCAAAAATTGACGTTTAGTAATTTTGTTCAAGAAAAAACGAGCTTATGGCAAATTCTGTCATAAACTCGTTTTTTACATTCAGTCACTTCATTAAACTTTTTTCGTTCTTCACCACCTGACGCGCTGCTGTGATAAGTTCTTTGGCTTTTGGTGAACGATAGATCTGTAATTTGTAGTCAATTTCCTTCAAGTTCTCAGTTAATTGTTGTTGCTTTGCCAGAACCTTATTTCGCTGTTTGGTTAATAACTGTTCTCTTTGTTTGATCGTGCATGGTCCCGCCATCACATAATCAATGTATTGACGAATATCGCGAATCTTCATGTCCGTATCTTTTAAACAACAAATCGTTTTAATCAAACTTAAATCCGTATCCGTAAATACACGGTACCCAGCCTCGTTGCGTTGAACAAATGGCAGTAACCCTTGTTTATCATAGAACCGTAAAGTATAAATAGACAAATCAAATTTTTGGGCAACTTCTTTAATGGTATAGGTCATTTTGTCACTTCTTTATCAATTTTTATTTGCCCTAGAGTATTGTCTAGGGTTTATAGTCATAAGCATAATTGAAAATTCAAAAATATTCAACAAAACGGAGGCAATTATGAATAAAAAAATTTTAGTCACAGGTGGTAATGGTTTTCTAAGTTTACACATCATTCTTCAACTCTTAAATCAGGGTTTTCAGGTTCGGACAACGCTCCGCAACCTGCAGAAAGCCACCGAAGTTAAACAGGCCCTTCAAAAAAATCATGTCAGTAATCTTGAAAATTTGAGCTTCGTCACAGCGGATCTTACCCATGATGCTGGTTGGAAAAAAGCTATGACCGATATCACATACGTTTTAAGTGTCGCTTCACCATTATTTTCAACCACTAAAGCTACGGAAAACAATGCGACCGCTGGTATTTTACGAATTTTAAAATTTGCCCAGCAAGCTACTGTCAAACGAGTGGTAATGACTGCCAATTTTGGTGCGGTCGGTTTCAGCAACAAGGACAAGCATTCTATCACTACGGAAAACAACTGGACAAATCCTGAAGAGAAGGGCTTATCTCCCTATGAAAAATCGAAATTATTAGCTGAAAAAGCGGCTTGGCAATTCATTAAACAATCTAATCACCAATTAGAGTTCACAACTGTTAATCCTGTGGCAATTTTTGGTCCCGCCCTCAATAACCATGTTTCGGGCAGTTTCAGTTTGCTTACTGGTCTCCTAGATGGCAGTCAAAAACGGATTCCTAATCTGCCGTTAAATGTTGTCGATGCCCGCGATGTGGCTAGCTTACACATTGCGGCACTGTTGACTCCCGAAGCCAACGGTCAACGTTTTATTGCAAGTGCCGACGGTCAGATTTCATTGCCGGAAATTGCTCATTTAATTCAGACCAAACGACCACAGTTGGCAAATCAAACTGTCACCAAAATTTTACCCAACTGGTTCATTCAATTGGCTGCCCCTTTTAACGAACAGGCTAAAGAAGGCAAGTTACTCTTAGCCATCAATCGGCATGTCAGCAACCAAAAAGCCAAACAGGTCCTTAATTGGAAACCATCTTTTAACAATGAAGAAACTGTACTTGCAGCCGTTGACACCTTAATTAAAAATAATCTCATTTAATTGAATTTTAATTGCCTAATTGCAAATCAACTATTAGAATGAAATCAATCAGTAATAGCGCTATCATTTTATTTAAAAATTGATTTTGAAAGTGGTGATCTTAAAATTGTTAAGCAACAAAAACGTGATTTTTTTCGATATGGATGGACTGCTACTAGATACTGAAAAACTATATTTTGAAACCCGTAGAGATATATTAGCTAAATATGGATATACCTTTAGAAAAGAAGATCATACTGAATATATCGCGAAAGGTTTCCCGGTGACCATTCAAAAACTAACCCAATTGGTTGGTGATGCCAACTTAGGAAAACGGGTTTTTAATGAAGCTATGGATCTTTATCGACAACGTTTGGAAAATGGTGATGTGCGGGTTAAAACTGGTGCAGTTGAGCTACTAAATTTTTTACACCAAACGCATAGAAAATGCTATGTCACCTCTTCGGCTGCTAAAGAAACGATTATTCAAACTGCTGAAATTACTGGAATTGCGCAGTACTTTACCGATTTTATTAGCGGTGATGAAGTTAAGCACAATAAACCAGCCCCTGATCTTTACTTATACGCACTAGAAAAATCACATGCAACTAAAAGCGAAACCGTTGTTTTTGAAGATGCCACAACCGGTATTCTATCTGCGGCTAGTGCTGGGCTTGACGTTGTGCTTGTTCCTGACTGGATAGATCCAGAACCCGAAATACGTCAAAAAGCAGTCAGAGTTTTGCCTAACCTTTTGGAAGCCATCTCCTTATTTAAATAGTTTTGTCACTTCTAATTGTGTGAATGAGCTTTATATCAAAAAATAAGTCGTTTAGATTTTTCCACGTAGCTACGTTTGAAATCTAAACGACTTATTTTCTATCATACTCGTAGAAGCTCAGATACGTTTAGCTACTCCTTACCGCCACCGACTTGTTGTCTTTTATCACAAGTACGATATAGCATCATCTTTTCCGCGTTTAAATGCTGTTATTATAGTCTGACAGCAACTTAACGGGTATTTCAATTTGTTGTCAAACTTGTTTGGAATTTCTTTTAAAATACAATTCCGCAAGCTGATCGTATCGGGCAACTGCCTTCAAATTTAAGCCAGTCATACAATCACCTTCTGGAAATAACCGAATCCCTTTTCCTAATAATACCGGCGCAATTTGAATCCACCATTCATCAATCAGATCCTCAGCCACTAAATCGGTGACAATTTGCCCACCACCCACAATCCAAATGTTGCCTCCAGATTGCGCTTGTAAGTGGCGTACTAAGTCCACTGGTGACTGGTTCATATAAGTGGCATCCCTTGTTTGCCCTTCTCGCGTTCTAGAAAGCACATAATTCGTTTTGTCGGGAAACAAAAGCTCATCGCCCATCGTGTTTTTTGTCACCTCATAAGTTTTTCGTCCCATAATAGTCGTATCAACCTGCTTAAAAAATTGATCCGAATTAGCTTTGTCTCCGCCCGCAGTGTCAAATAACCATTGTAAATCATGCTGTGCAGTGGCTAAATACCCATCTAACGAAATCGCACCATAAAATTGAACTTGTCGCATTATGCATCCCTCCGATTTGTGGTTGTGCTGCTTTTATTTTAAAGGATATCAACCGTACTTTCACTTTTAGTGTTCAAACAATTGTAGATAGTTTCTCTTCTGTTTAACAAAACATTCGTATTCACCACGTATATAACTTTATTAGGGAGTTTTAACTATGCAAAGACTGGGATGGCGGCTGAAACGTCATGGCGACAAGCATGCTGTTTGGACAAATGGACACTTAGAAAGGAATCTTACTATATCTGTTAAAAATAGAGAATATATTTATCCAGTAATTATTACGCCTAAAGTATCTGAACCAAACGCTTTTACAGTTAAAATTCTAGATATTGATGGCATGACGGAAGGAAATAGTGTCAGCGATCCCTTAGACATGGCCATTGATTTTGTTGGTGCGGTATAGTTTCAACAACGAATTACCACCCTCAAATACCAACCTGCCTGATCGGAAAAATAATCAAATCATTTCACTCATCCAAGCTCATCCTGACAAATATAAACGTAAACATGATAATAAGGTTATTAAAAAAACACCATCTATTCCAAATTATCTAAATGAATTAGGAAAAGAACAACATATTAATTTTTCCGAAGTTCTCACAGAGTCACTCAAAAAAATAAATGTCTTGATCGTATAAAAAGACCAGTAAGTTTTTCACAGCTTACTGGTCTTCTTGTATTTATTTTAATTCCGCTATGGGACTATACGTGGTTAAAACAATCAACAACATTATAATCACAAGAATCATCTAGCTCATACTTTCTTCCTATATAACCCGCCAATAAAACAAAAAGCCGTAAAGAATTAAAGAAAGTGCAACGCCAATCAGCCAGATTGAGGCCTCATTAAATACCAGATGCCGTGACTGTTTTAAAAATTTTCCGGTTTTCATGAAAACGTTTAGTCGTTGTGGCACATTGGGATTACCTGCCTGAACAGGCGGCAACTGGTCCTTACTTTCCAAATTGCCAAGCCCGATCATTAACCCAAATATGAGCAACAAAACACCGCCAATAATTAATGCAGATTGCAAAGTGTCATGCGAAACTGAATAATACAAATAAACATAACCAATCACCAGAATAATCGGTACGATAATTCTAATTACTTTTTTCATCGGAATGCCTTCTATCTTCTCAAATTATTTGAAATGACGAAAAATTTTAAAAATAAAATAACCAATCATGCAAATCATTAAAATAAGCACGACGGTTACGACATAAAACAACGGACCACCTAAATAAAGCGACTCACCAGTTGTCATTCGACCATCTTCTCATTTTTTATCTGTATGCTTGCCAGTCGTTTGAATTCACGAATTTCTTTACTGTCTTTCAACTGTACAAACACTTCTTCTTCATGCCCCAATACTATCAACACAGGCATTCCACCCCTGATAAAAAGTTAAGTCTTCAGGAACTCTTTACTTCTCATTTTTCTTTTAGCTTTTACAATTATTATGTCCGACCTTTATGACTCGCTCCCCATTTTTAAGAAAAATGTTTAAACGGCTTGGCAAAAACAAAGCATTAATCCCAAAATAAATACAAACATCACTCAACAAATTCATTTTAGGTAATTCTAATCCTTTATCTGCAGCTTGGCTATTTTTTGATGTATCCACACTTTCATCCTAAGTCCACACAAGCAAATGTGCCATCAACTAAATTATATAGCAAAACAATTCCCACACTACCGACTGGTGATGCCACAGTCACAATGGTACTTATGGTTCCAAAAACAGTTCCCGTTAGATGGGGATCAATTTGCGGCATCATTGTTGCAAACATTTTAGGATCCAGCTTGCCACTCATAAAAGCCACCGCAAACATGCTAACTAAAATTGGTATTAGTTTAGGGTATAAAAGCAAGGTGCTGTAAGCAATAACTGGTGCTCCTAAAGTGACTAACAATAATTGAAATAAGTCTAAATGATCAATCCACGTATCCTTAGTAATGCTCCCTAAAACACTTCCCATCACATAAACAATGTTAATTAGTAAAATGGCAAAGGAATAATCAATGTTTAAAGACGGTGCTAAATCAATAAAAAGTAAATTCAAAATGGCATCCAACCCAACAGATACGCCATTCAAAATCATAATGATTCCTAGATAGCTGACAGCGCCCATACCTGTCGTTTTAATCATAACTTTGCGAATTACTTGCCAAACGCCTTCGGTCACAGGCTGGGGTGCCACTTTTTTGGTAGACAAAACGGCATGATACCCCATCGTCAAACATACTGCTGATAAAATAAAAGTCACTGCATTAATAACTCCTGCTAAGGCATAATTATGAGTTTGTGAAATAATAATAACACCAAGAGTCTGACCAATTGGCTCCATAATGGTGCCTACACTGGTATTAATGCCCATAACTTGTTGCCTATCTTCTCCCATGATTCGGTCCTGAATGACAATTGTTAACAAGTTACCAGCATAATTGCCGATAATATCTGAAAACAAATTAATGACAACGATGATGTAAAAAATAAAAACTGTTCGTTGATTAATGATTTGAGCAAGTACCAAATATAAGCCTGCCTGAATTAACTTGGTACCAACTAACCAGTTAGTCTTCTTACTCGTCTGATCAGCTACTCGCCCAGTAACACCGCCAAACACAGCTGGTACAACCGTAACAATTGACACGACTGACACAAACCAATGCGGATTCGGAAAACTTTTGGCATAGGTCAATAAAATAATATTAAAAATACTTACTCCTAACGTTGCAAAGAAATTAGCGCTGGCAATAGTTTGTAACGTATGATTCTTCAAAATTTTTAGCATATTTCATCTCTCCTTTTAAACATTGAGTTCATCCTATCAGGCATTCACGTGGTAAACTTAATGGACATGTTGCAAATATGCCACATTGGAGGAATTGAAATGGAAAAAATTGGCTGCACAATACATAGAATTCGCATTGAAAAAGGGCTAACTCAAAAGGAAGTGTATGGCAAAATAGTTTCGCGTTCCTTCGCATCACGCTTTGAAAAAGGGGCAAACGATATTGGCGCTAGTAAATTATTTTTAATTCTAGATAATTTGGCAATTTCGGCTGACGAATTACGCTATATTCAACAGAACTATCAACCTTCACCTTTAGAACAGGCTTTGCTCACCGTCATGAAAGCTTATGCTGCTCAAAATTTTCCGGCTATTTCACAGTGGATTCAGGAACATTCACATAGTCCGCATGCATACGACAAATTAGTGTCCAGTTATGCAAGTATTTTATTGCTTGCTTATGATCACAGTTCCATTGGCATCACGACAACGACGCGTCCAATCTATTTGCATCTTCAACAGGCAAAAATGTGGACTATTCAGGAACTAAAGCTTGTTAATATCTTGGTTCCAATTGTAGCCACCACAAAGGGATTATCTGCATTACATCCCCTTACGGAACGCATGGTAGCTAACTGTCTTCATTACCAGACAAAATGGGGTGACCCGTTTAACGTGTTAAATAACCTTGTTGAATTTTATGGTACTCTCCTACAAACCTATTTAAATTTTCACGACTATCAAGCTGCTCGACAACTCAAATCTAAAATCACGGCACTTAATTCCCACAACTTGAATTGGGATGGCCGTTTGGCTCAACAATTTTGGATCGGCATTTGGGAACTTTACTTTGGTGATTGGACGCTTGGCAATGAGCTACTTGACGAAGTGACGGCCCTTGAAAAAAGACATAAACCACGCATCGACAATACCTTATTTGCCATTCGAAAGTTGCGCACACAAGCTGCGAAAACTTATCGACAATAAATAAATCTAACAAAAAAGCAATCAAGAAATTTGTTATAAAATCTTGATTGCTTCTTTATTTAAAATGACTAGCACCGGTGATACTATTTTAGACCGACTTGCTTATCTTAAACTTCTTGTGCCGTTGGTCGGATCAGCATGTCTGAAATGGCGACGTGTTTAGGTTGAGCCGCTACATAAGCCACAGCGTTGGCAATATCTTCTGGATCCAAGGTATTCATCCGCCGCTGTTCCGAAGTACTATTTTTAAAGACCTTATCAATCTCGGCTTGCATCTCTGGATTATCAATCGTTTTATTTAACTCAGTGCCCACTGCACCAGGAGACACAATAGTGGAACGAATGCCATGTAGTCGTTCTTCTTGGCGTAAGCCTTCCATAATGGCACGAACTGCGTACTTGGTGCCATTATAGACAGCCGACTCTGGGTACACCACATGACCGGCCACTGAATCAGTGGTGATAATTAGGCCATCATTTTGTTTTTGCATGATAGGCAGTGCTGCCCCGATGCCATGCAAAACGCCCATAATATTAATTTGGATTTCTTTTTCCCAATTATCATATTTGGCATCAGCAAGCTTTTCACGCGGCATAATGCCCGCGTTGTTATATAACACATCTAGTCGGCCATATTTTTTCACCGCTAACTCAATTAAAGCTTGCACATCTTCAGCTTTAGCGACATCCGTTACTTGATAGCTGGCATTCTCACCAATTTCTGCGACTAATTCTTGTAAGCGAGCTTCTCTACGGGCACCTAAGATAACTTTGGCACCCTTCTTAGCCAATAATTTGGCAGTTGCGGCCCCAATTCCTGAAGAAGCTCCTGTAATGACAACAACCTTATCTTGAATACTCATTTATATTTCCTCCTTATGATTTTCTAGTATTTTAATGACTTTAGCTGGTACCCCAGCAACGACAGTATTGGCGGCCACATTTTTTGAAACTACTGCGCCAGCCGCAACCACCGTATTTTCCCCAACACTCACGCCGGGTAAGACAACGGCACGTGCCCCAATCCAAGCATTCTTACCAATATGAACTGGTTTTAATGTCACACCACGCCTTTTGTCAACGTCGAGGTAATGATTAACCGAAATGAGGTAAGCCCCAGGACCAATTAAGGCATGGTCCGCGATCGTAATTCCGCCCAAGTCAACCATCATGGCGTTACTATTAATAAAAACCTCACGGCCAATTTTAAGATTACGACCATAATCCGAGTAGAAAGGCAATCTAATCTCCACTGAGTCATCGATGGTTTGGCCTGTGATTTCACCCACTAATTGACGAACTTCGGCTTGTGTATGTTGTCCTGAATTCAAATGTTGAATTAAACGCTGATTTTGATCAATAATTTGATTCTGTAACTTATCTGGAAGCATTTTTTCACCTCATTTCTTAGGATAGTTTCAGTATAAAATGCTTGTCATTATATGTAAAATACCTATAATTAATGTCATGATATAACTAATTGTTATGGAGATGAGTAAATGGATGTTCGTGTTTTACGATACTTTTTAGCAATCGCCCAAGAACGGAGTATTTCACACGCTGCGCAGGTTTTACACGTGTCACAACCTGCTTTGTCCCGACAAATGCATGATTTAGAAACCGAATTAGGGACCAAATTATTTGATCGTGGCCCACGTGAAATCAAGCTCACACAAGATGGTCATTATTTGCGAGAACGAGCCAATGAAATTGTTACCTTGGTCGACAAAACCGCGTTTAACTTACAATCCAACCAAGTTATTATCAGTGGTCGCCTAGATATTGGGGCCGGCGAGAGTGTGGGGATGCAACGCATTATGGACGTGATCAGCCATATTTTAAAGGATTACCCAGAGGTCCATATTCGGCTACATAGTGGTGATTTTGGAGATGTGGCAGCCAAATTGGATGCTGGTGTTTTGGATTTTGGCGTAATCATGGGTGAGCAACCTTTACAACAGTACAATACGTTGCGCTTACCGGAAGTCGATCATTGGGGTGTCTTGATGCCTGTCCACGCTCGATTAGCCACTCAAACTGTTATTCATCCTGCTGATTTATTGGGCCAACCGCTTATCATTTCCGAACAAGCACTCATGCAATCGCGGTTCTTAGATTGGTGGGGAAACCTTGGTGAACAGATGAACATCGTTGGCACATATAATCTGATCTTCAACGCTGCCTTGCTGGCGAAAAACGGAAGTGGTTATACCCTTGCCTTTGAGCATTTAATTGACACCAGCAAAAATTCTAAGTTAACTTTCCGACGGCTGGCTCCCGAAGTAACTGATCCCATTACAATTATATGGAAGAAAAATCAAACGCTATCCAACGTGGCTCAGTTATTTCTCCACCGTCTGCAAGCAACCATCAAGCGACCAAATTAAATAGGCTAGGAAAATTCCCAGCCTATTTGATCATTTAACGTCGATGTTTACGCCGTTCCTTGATCACTGCTTTCATTTGTTTTTTTACTTCCAAACATGCGAGCCAACTTAGCGTCCTCACGAGCCTTGCCATGCAACGCTTGATTCGTCGTAGCTTCTTCACTTAACTGACGATAGCTATCGAGTCGTTCCTGACTCAAATGGCCTGCTTGAATGGCAGCTTGCACCGCACAGCCAGGTTCACTAGTATGCGTACAATCATTGAATTTACACATTCTAGCAAGATCTTCAATATCAGCAAAGGTGGTTTTGAAATCACCATTCAAAACTGAAAGCTCCCGCATCCCTGGCGTATCAATAACCAAACCGCCATTCGGTAACTGCAATAAGTCGCGGCTCGTAGTGGTATGGCGGCCGTGTGCATCACTTTCGCGCACTGCCTGCGTTTGGCCAACTTGTTCACCCATTAACTGATTAATCAATGTGGTCTTCCCCACACCAGATGACCCAATAAAGGCCACGGTCTCGCTAGGCCGCACGTATGGTACTATACTGTGCAGTGTCATTTGTCACCGAACAAGTCACAACTTGGGCCCCCGCTGCCATCTGTGTGACCTGTGTAACTCGTTGGGTCAACTGATTCGTGAGATCTGCCTTGGTCAAGACCACTACTGGCGTTGCTCCACTATCCCAGGCCACTACCAAATAGCGCGCCAACCGATTCAAATTATAATTCTCATCTAACGCCATACATATAAAAACGGTATCGACATTAGTAGCCACAATTTGGGCTGTGCTTTTTCGTCCCGCCGTTTTTCGTAGAAACAAACTGTGACGTGGTAATAGGCGCTCAATAATCGCCATGTCGGCACTTGCTGTATTTTCGCGCAGTAATACCCAATCGCCCACCGCGGGATAATCCTGCGCCTCAATCGCTAAATTGGCTAAGCGACCGGAAACGGCAGCTTGCCTCTCATCGGCAGCTGTTTTTACTTTATACATGGTATGATTTTGACCAACGACCCGTCCCATAATTAGTCCTCGTGGATAGGTTTGATCTGCTAAATTTGTTGGTAATCCCCAAGCTTTTAATTGTTTATTTTGCAATGAATCTGATGCCTCCGTAAAATTTCATCCTGGAGGTTTAGATAAGTCTAGGCTATCCGTACCTCCGCCATCTGACTACCTTTAATTACAATTGCCATAAAACTTCATCTCATTTCTTTTTTAGTAGCCCCATTATAGCATAGGATGCTTTTTATTTGGCGCACAAGAACTTTGAGAGTGTCCAATATAGCTTTACGTATTTCTAAATTTGTTTTTTAAATGCCAAATTCAAGCGTTTCTTTTGCTCACCAGCTAGTTAAGTGTTAATTTAAGACTAAATGTAAGCGGTTAAGGAGCTGATAAGAATGTATGATGTGTTATTTATTGGGAGTGGTCAAGGTGCTTGGAATGGTGCCATTCCAATGAGTCAAGCCGGTTTAAAAGTAGCAGTTGTTGAAGAAGGTTTATTTGGTGGTGTTTGCACCAATCGAGGCTGTAATGCCAAAATTACTTTAGATAAGCCCGTTGATTTAGTTCGGACCATCGAGCAACTACAAGGTCGTGGATTCGACAGTGTGCCTAAAATTAACTGGCCAGACTTAATGGGTCATAAACACGAGGTAATTGGAAAACTTGCCGAAAGTAACAAACAAAAGTTAATTGACGGTGGCGTCAAAGTCATCATCGGTCACGCGAATTTAGTGGATTCACAGACTGTTCAAGTTGGTGATACCGCCTATCAAGCAAAAAAAATTGTGTTAGCTCTGGGGCAGCATCCCCATCGTTTAGCTATCCCTGGAAAAGAACTTTTGCATGATAGTACAGATTTTCTATCAATCACGAAAATGCCAAAACGTCTGACCATTATTGGGGCCGGTTATGTCGGTATGGAATTTGCTTCTATTGCCAACGCTGCGGGAGCATCTGTCAATGTTGTCTTAGATAGTCATCAACCTCTACGTGATTTTTATCAACCTTACGTCAAACGCTTGGTCGAAAGCTTACGACAACGTGGCGTTAAATTTTTCTATGATCAACAACTCACAAGTGTTACGCGTGACGATGCCGGTCTGGTCTTACATGGTCCGGATCAATTTGAACTTGCAAGTGAGTACATCATTGACGCAAGTGGTCGGTTACCAAATCTTGAAGGTACTGGGCTTGAGAACTTAGGCATCGCTACCACCAAACGTGGCATTACGGTGGATGATCATCTACAAACAAATGTCCCCGGAGTCTATGCAACTGGTGACGTGCTTGACAAGACCGAACCTAAAATCACGCCAACTGCTATTTTTGAATCACAGTATTTGGCGCAGTTATTTACGGGGCAAACCACAGATGCGATTCAATACCCAAGCGTTGCGACTACTGTCTTTTCTTCCCCACGGATTTCTCAAGTGGGTATCAATCCTGATGTGGCAGCAAACTTTCCAGATAAATATACAGTTGCACATTTTGAATATGGAGATGATTGGTTCAAACAGGTTCAAAACGAAATCGATGCAGCCTTAACCCTCGTTTTTGATAAGAAACACATTCTCGTCGGGGCAGTTGAATACAGTAATGAAGCAGTAGATGCCATCAACGGATTATTAGATATCATTGAATTGCGTTTAACACACGATCAGGTGCAGCGCTTTATCTATACCTTCCCAAGTATTCAACACAGTTACTTTCGTAAAATTTAACATGCTAGCTGCTTGGGGTCAGAACAAACTAATTTCATGACAGGTTTTATGAATTATGATAGACTTATGAAGATAATTAAAATAGTTTCAATCGGTTGGGCGCAAGCTTCAAGTTTTTTCCTTTCTCAGGGGTGTGAGAAAGTCTTGAAGTTTAGCGCTCATTTTTTATACTCATGAAACTTTAAAATCTATTTTTGAGGTGAAAGCATGCAGGAAATTGCAGAACTTTGTTTAATTCTAGTGGCCACGACGATTGCGGGTCACTATAGCGCCCGGTTAGGGATGCCAGCCGTGGTGGGTCAGCTACTAATTGGGATTTTAATTGGTCCCGCTGTTTTGGGCTGGATTAAGGGAGACGAATTTACCCACCTATTTTCAGAGATTGGCGTCATTATTTTGATGTTCACCGCAGGTATGGAAAGTGATCTTCAGCTATTAAAAAAATATTTGCGTCCCAGCACTTTAGTTGCCCTATTGGGTGTCATCCTGCCAGTTGGCGTAATATATGGACTAAGCTTACTTTTCCATCTTCCACAAGCAGAAAGTATCTTTATTGGGGTGATCTTTGCTGCTACCTCCGTGTCCATTTCGGTTGCCGTTTTAAAGGAATTAGGCGGCCTGCATGGTAAGGCCGGGGCCACAATTTTGGGAGCTGCCGTTGTGGATGATGTCCTAGCCGTTGTTATTCTCAGCGTTATGGTGAGTTTAATGGGGACATCGCCCTCTACCACTGGAAATTTATGGCTTACATTCATGTATCAACTCTTCTTTTTTGTCGGCATTTACTTTGTGGTTAAATTTATAGCTCCAATTCTCACTAGCGTTGGCAAACGGTTGTTTGTCGTCGGTGGCCCCACCCTCATCGCTGTTATTTTATGTTTGAGTATGGCACTACTAGCCGATGCCATTGGCTTAAGTTCAGTAGTGGGTGCCTTTTTTGCGGGAATTGCGATCTCACAAACCACCGTCAAACATGAAGTAGAAGCCAACATTGAACCAATCGGTTATGCTTTTTTCATTCCCGTTTTCTTCGTTAGCATTGGTCTATCGCTATCGTTTGCAGGGTTCATGAAAAACTTTATTTTTATCGTTTTACTGACAGTTCTTGCCACTTTCACAAAGTTATTAGGTGCTGGATTGGGTGCCAAGCTTTCGCAATTCAGCTTAAAAGATTCCTATATTGTCGGGTCCGGAATGGTATCGCGTGGCGAAATGGCGTTGATCATTGCACAAATTGGGTACAGCGCACACCTCATTTCTTCAACTTACTACTCCGCCATTATCACTGCCATCGTATTGACAACCTTACTGGCACCCTTGCTGTTGAAACATGCGTATCGTTTAAAATAAGAATATATAAAATTAGATCTCAAAAAATATGAAGTGCAACAGACCGGTTTACGAGGCACTTCATATTTATTTGTGGTTTATTTTATTTATATTAAATAATCTTATTTTCAAGCAAAACAGTTATGGCATTCCAGCCCTAAATTTTGTTAAGATCATCACTTTTGTTTTTGTTCTTTTAAAACGCGATCAATTTTCATTTAAAAATTGTCTAATTTCATCAAAAGCCAAATTCATTTGTCCCACCTGACAGTGCTGTTCCCCACCAGTTTCCTTGGTAAATAATTTAAATTGCACGTAACTAGAATTAATTAATTCCCTTTGTATTTGCCGAAGGCGCTTATATGGCACATATTGATCTTCCTTTCCTGCTAATAATAAGCAGTCTTGGTTAATCAGCGGTAAGAATTTTTTAGCATTATGTCGTTGTAAATTTTGGATTAAATGAAATGGAGAATTCTCTCCTGTCAACAAGTATCCATTATTGATCTTCCACGTCATATCGATATTATTCTTCATAATTTCAGTAAATAATAAATTCACGATTTTTTGTGCTCGAACCCAAAGTAAAAGGCGTAGCATGCCATACTTCACACGGCCTAAATTCATCGCCAAAGTATCCATCGGTGTATAAAATATATCCATACAAATTATTTTTTTAATTCGTTTTTCAAACGCTGCAGCTCGCAAGACCAGCAAACCACCCCACGATAGGCCAATCGCTACAACTGATTTCAGACCATAGTAATCTAAAACTGCTGAAACTGGTCTTTCAAAATTCGGAATAAAATGCAGACCATGCATGGATGTGTTCCCTTGGCCTGGTCCATCAAAGATGAGAATATTATAATTGGTACCTTTCAAATACTTAAAAAATCCAGCCACTTCTTCCAAGTAGCCATCAAAACCACCTATTACTAACAATGTTTTTTTGGCGTTCTTATTTTTTAAATACAGAGTTGGTAAGTAGGAATTTTCATACGGAACCCACCCACGTGTGAAGGGAAAATCATGATAAGATTTGTAAAAGCACCGAATAAAACTTTCATACAATATATTCTTTCATGAATCATCACCTAAATAAAACATAGCAGCTTTATAATAATTTGCAGCAATAGCAAATTTCTGTTTTTTTTCATAATCTCGAGCATGAACAGACCACCAATTGTACCAATCATCAAGATTGTTTATATGTAATTTCATGTCTCTAAGATCATTGATCACTTCTTGATCATTTGCAAACGGCATTGTAAACCTAGCAATTTGAAAATCTAATTGACGATTGCCAGTTATCGTTTTCATACTATCATCACCTTTCAAACTTGATCTTAGCAATCATAAAGATTAAAGTGAAGGTCAAAGAACGACATAGTGTTGGTTATCGAACACTTTGTTCGATTTCGTCCGATTAGGAGGATTCCCATGTCAACTAATCTTCGTGTTCTCAAAACAAAAAGAAATATTCAACAAGCTTTATTTAGCTTACTAATACAGGGGCAAAGCTACTCTTTAGTAACAATTGACCAAATTTGCCGGGAAGCGCTTTGCAGCCGTTCAACTTTTTATGCACACTATACCCAAAAGAATGACCTGCTAGAAGAAATTACCGATCATTACGTATCTCAATTCCAAAAATTTTTAACTAGACGATTAGAATCCAGCCAAACAACCCATTTTGAATATATTTCCCAGCAACTAATTAACCAATTTATACTCCCATCTCAGCCTCAGTTGCGCGTTTTGTTAGCCATTCGCAATGACCCTACACTTGGTTTAGAAGAAAAATTTCAAAAAGTAATCATCACCGAGTTATCAAAAAAGAGTACCAAAAGCCGAACTCTCATAAAGCTTTATGCTGTTAACGTGACAACCATTTTTAAAATGTTAGTGAATAATGAATTATGCTCCCAAGATCTTCAACAACTTTCTGTTTGGCAGGAGAAGTTGGAATTAACCGAATGAAAATATCTAACTTTCCGACTATACGCTGCAGGTTCCATACTTTCCAATCAAACATTAGGATCCCTCCTTCATTAAGATCAATGATTGCCTCAAAGTATAACCTGATACGCTGCTTTTCTCTATTAACACGTTTCTAAAGCTTTAAGAATTTACATTTAATCTTAAAATTAACTATATTTTCCTAAAAAAATTCTCGGTACTTTTATCCGGAATCCTTGAAAATAACACACAATAGCTAATTAAAAAGGTCCGTCATAACGAGAACTGTGAGTGATTCACATTTTCGTTATGGCGGACCTTTTACGCTATTTAGTTTTAAATCTAACTTACTTATTTAAAGAATTAGCCACCGCTTCATGAACAGCATCTTTTTCAGCTTCAATCAAGTCGACACGACTCTCAATCACTTTAGTGTCCATTTTAATTTCACGGGTCAAACCTGGTGTGTTTAATTTAGGCTCAAAGAAAGCTTTGAATTCTGCAAGTCGTTGTGGTGTGTGGAAAATTCCTGCTGTAACCGTGATATAGGTTGTAAATTCCATATCACCACCAACAGTATCTTCCAACCATTGCCAGTCGTTACGAATCCAATCCCAAGCTGCTTGTTGGCCCTTATCGTTAGCTAAAACGCCCCGGAACCAAGCACGTAAATCTTGTGGTTTAATCGTATCAGCATCTTCAAATTTCTCGATTAATTTCGCAATCAATTTAGCATCTGGTGTGCTAGTTAGCGCTGCACAAATGTCTGCTTTATAACTAGCATCTGAGGATTGACGATGAGCTGCTAAGAGCTTGTCAAATAATTCAGCACTACCATAATTTTTAACTTCATTTCGTAAAATGAAGACACGTGTGTCAGCCGATAATGTTTCTAAACGATCTTGATTGGCAACGAATAATTCATGAGCTGCTTTTTGAGCATCTTCGTTTTTAGCATACAAAGCAGCACTCAAAACATATGGCCGTGTTAACTGATCGTCGTTAGATTCACCAATCTTAGGTGTCCAGCCCAAACGTGTCACTTGTTTTTCGCTTAATTGATCGTAGAAACTTTGTAAGTCTTTTTCTTCTTTTGAATCTGGTGTTACAAATTTCTTCAAATTGTTGGTAACTGTGTACAATGCCGCATTCACAACGTTAGAATGACTATCTGCAAACTGTTTCAACAATGGGACAACAGCAGCATAGGAAATCTGACGTCCTTCTGCTAATAAGCGCAAATCCTGTAAAATTTGTAATTGTGAAATGGCATCCAAGTCATTCACATGGTTCAAAATATCATTTAATAGTGTTTCATCATATTTCACGATAAAGTGTGAGTTATTTCCAACGTTCAAACGGAAAGGTTTGCCGTTTTCATTCCGTAATTCGGCATACTCACCAAGGGTTAGGCTCTTTTCAGCCATAATCGTTGGCGCCACTTCATAATTACTGTTGAGTGGAATTTGCCAATGACGATCAACGTCTTTACCTTCACCACTAAAGAACTGCTTTTGTGACAAGGTTAACTTACCATCCACAACTGCTGCACTAACAACCGGATATCCGGGTTGTTCCAACCAGGAATTCATGATGGCACCAACATCAAGATCAGAAGCAGTTCCTAAAGCAGCCCACAAGTCTGCCCCAGTCGCATTTCCATATTTATGACTAGCAAAGTACTTCTTCAATCCCGCACGTAAAGCATCATCACCAAGCAAAGCGCGCACCATAACTAACATCCGAGCGCCCTTAGCATAAACGATAGCTCCATCAAACAAGGCATCAATTTCAGCTGGGTTATTTACTTGTACATGGACAGATTGCACGCCATCGATGGCATCCCGTTGTAGCGCAGATGAAGCCTCAGAAGTTTGGAACATTTCCCAAATGTGCCAGTCTGGTTCAATGGCATCAATAGCGACATATTCCATCATGTTGGCAAAACTTTCGTTTAACCATAGATCATCCCACCACTTCATGGTAACTAAATCACCAAACCATTGATGAGCCAGTTCGTGCGCAATAACTGTAGCAACAAGTTGTTTCATATCTAAAGCTGTATTATCAGGATCTAATAATAAATAGGCTTCTCGATAAGTGACAAGGCCCCAGTTCTCCATAGCTCCAGCTGAGAAATCAGGTAAAGCTAATTGCCATGAATGTGGGAGTGGATATGGTGTTTGATAGAAGTCTTCATAAAATTCGATGGAACGTTTTGCAATATCAAGTGCAAAATCAAGTTCATTGGCCTTATGTGCTTTCGTCCCAAAGACACCAACTTTAACGCCACTCTTAGTAGTCGTTTGTTTGCTTTGTAACTCACCAAACGCAAACGCAACTAGATAAGTTGACATCCGAACCGTGGTATCGAAATAGTGAACACCATTTTCAACCCGTGTTTCGGGCATGTTACTGATGGTTGTTTCGCCTTCATGTTCGTCATACTTGATTGCCAAACTAAACGTTGCTTTAGCTTCGGGTTCATCCACACATGGAAATGCTTGACGGGCAAAATTAGTTTCAAATTGAGTTCCAATAATCTGTTTCTTTTCGCCATCAACTTCATAATATGAAGGATAAATGCCCATCATACTGTCAGTAAGTTGTGCTTTATATGTAATGGTTAAAGTCGTCTCACCAGATTTGGGGAGGTCAATACGAATAGCATCGGCGTTATCGTCTGTTGTAAATGAAACCTCTTTTCCATCTGCTTGTACTGCATCAACAGTCAAACCTTTTTGATGAATAGAAACCTGCTTGCTTTTTGCATCACCTGTAATTGAGGTTTTTCCCGTAAATTGTTTTGCTTCACGATTGATATCTAAATAGACATCATAGTGAGTGGGTTGAAATGTCTCATAAAAACGTGTTATTTCTGCCATAATACTCTCCTTGATTTTTTAGAATAATTTCATTATACGGCATTTATGACAAAAAACCTATCTTGAGGTATCTAATTCAGTTAATGAAACTTAATAACGTTTTTTCAAGAATTCATAAAAAGATACGCGATCCTTTTCACTTAAATGACCAAATGATTTCCCAACCATTTTAATAGGAAATTCCAATGGCTGCGCATTAAGATTCACCCACGATGGTTTCTTTAAATTTGCCTTTTTCCATTGAGTGATCTCAAAATAATTTTTTCTCACTGATTTCGATTTAGACGCAAATTTAGAAGTAATCTTAAACGCCAAAACAAATTCATTCTTCACCTTAACAATTAAAATTGGACGCCTTTTTCCATCATCAAATTTAAGATAACGTACAAATGCAGTTGCAATATCATTAATCTTCACGCAACCATTCCTCGACTTTCTTAGTATCCGAGGTCTTTGTGTGAGGAATCGCATTCGATAATTCGCCAATTTCATAATCTATTTGTTGCATATAATCTTTCTTTAATTTCTGATATTCTGCATAATCTTGAGCACTTATAACAAATAAGTCTTGATTAGGTCCTTCTTCTTTATTTGGAAGGGTAATCCGAATCGGAGAATTACTATTAGCCACTTGTTTTAGTAATTTTGATTGTTGTTTTCGAAAATTTGATGGTGTGTAGGTTAAAGTCAATTTTTCTTCAGTTGTCATCATAAGCATCTCCTTCTTTTGTACAATATTATACCCATATTTTGTACAAAACATACGGGAAACAAACTCGTTGATTAAACCAGACAAAATAAAGTACGCAATAGAATTAGAATCAGATGTTTGAAGTTATTTTTTCTATATGTATTAAAAAATTGAGAAAAATTATTTTCCTCAATTTCTTGTTTTTCTAATCATTAGCATGAACATCATATCCCGCTAATCGTTCTTGCACACCAGGTGCATCCGGATCATGATTCCCTTTACCTTTATCTAAACCACGAATTTGTGCTATTTCTTCATCAGTTAATTTAAAATCAAAGATATCAAGATTACTCTTAATGCGACTTTCATGAACTGACTTTGGAAAGACAATAATGCCTTCCTGATTTTCAAAACGTAAAATAACTTGTCCCGCATTTTTACCATATTTATCAGCTAATTTGGTAATGACTGGTTCATTTAACAAGTCATGATTACCTTGACCCAATGGTGCCCAGGCCTCAATTTTCACATTAGCTGCATTCAAAATCTTGCGTAATGGTTTCTGTTGAAAATAGGGATTAAACTCAACTTGATTAACTGATGGTAACGTTGCAAATAATGGCACGAAATGATTCCAAATCTTTGGTGTCATATTAGAAACACCAATCGATTTAATCTTTCCAGCCCGCTTAGCTTCTTCCATAGCCTGCCAAGCTCCGGGAACATCTCCATATGGTTGATGAATTAAATATAAATCAATATAATCAAGTCCTAGTTTTTTCAGCGAAAGATCAATTGCCTTTTTAGCTGGTTCATAACCAAAATCTTGTAACCATAATTTACTGGTAACCCAGATTTGATCCCGTGGAATGCCGCTATCTTTAACAGCTTTACCAACTTCTGCTTCATTAAAGTAAGCTACCGCTGTATCAATATGACGATACCCAATTCTCAAAGCTTCACTTACAGCTTTATAAGTCGAACCATCACTAGGAATCTGAAAAGTTCCAAATCCAATTGCCGGGATTTCTGTACCATCGTTTAATTTAACTTTAGGTGTATTAATTGCTGTCATTTTCAAACTCTCCTTATTAAGGACTGATTACTGTAATTGTTTCAAACTAGAACCAAAGATTTGTTCAATTGTCACAGGATCACGGTGGTCGAAGAACTGACTTTCATTCTTATCTAAAGAAGCCATCGTTTTCATTTCTGCATCTGTTAATTCAAAATCGAAAACATTCATGTTTTCTTCCATGCGATTACGATGAACCGACTTAGGAATAACCGTGATGCCACGCTGTAAGAGCCACCGTAAAATAACCTGGCCGTTTGCCTTATTATACTTTTGCGCAATTTTGGCAATTGTTTCGTTTGTGAAAATATCATGCTTACCTTCCGCAAATGGTGCCCAAGCCTCAACTCGAATGTCTTCGTTTTGATTAAATTTAACTTCTGCTTTTTGTTGATACCATGGATTAACTTCAATCTGATTGATAACTGGTTTAACCGGCATCGTCAATTCAAGATTTTTTAATTGGTCGGCATAGAAATTAGAAACACCGATTGCACGAATCTTACCAGCCTTGTATGCTTCTTGCAATGCTCTCCAAGCACCCATGACATCCCCATATGGTTGGTGAAGTAAATAAAGATCCATGTAATCTAAGCCCAATTTTTGTAAAGAAGCATCAATTCCCTTTTTCGCACGATCATAGGTGAAATCAGATACCCACAGTTTTGACGTCACGAAAATATCTTCCCGTTTAACGCCACTCTTCTTAATGGCACGACCAACCGCTTCTTCGTTTTGATAAGCAGTTGCGGTATCAATCAAACGATAACCTGCCTGTAACGCATTGGTAACCGCCTCTTCAGCCTGACTCAAATCAGGAACTTGAAAAACACCAAATCCTAATTGTGGCATCTCTACGCCGTTATTTAATTTAATTGTTGGTACTTTTGTCATTCTAAAACATCCTTTCTATTTTTAACCTCAACTTTATTCAACATCCTTATAATAAACGCATAGTAATCATTTGAAAATTACTAGTTAAGCATGCTAGTATACAGTTATCGTATGCTAGGAAGTGAAATTATGATTGAAACTTATCTATTAAAAGAATTAGCCGTCTTTTTGCAAACTGGTACCCTAGCTAAAACGGCCGAACAGTTGAACGTGACTCAGCCCACTGTGACCCGTGGTATGCAGAAATTAGAAGATGATTTTGGTGTGCGCTTATTTGACCGCCAGCCCAATCGAATCACCCTCACTGAAACTGGTAAACTGGCCGCAAAAGAAGCCGTTAATCTAGTTCAAGCTAATCAACAAATGATTGATAAAATTCATAACTTTGATCAAAGTCAGCGTAGTCTTCAAATTGGGTCCGTCATTCCAGGACCGCTAATTCTGCTCAAAAATTTAGTAACCCCTTCTCCTCAAAATCTACAAATAACTAGTAAGTTACTCTCGGCCGTTAAAACTGAACAACTAATTTCAACTAACGCCTATGCAGGAATAATTTCTAATCAAGCACTTGCCACAACAACCATTACTTCTCACTATCTGGGCACTGAAAAACTAGCTGTTAATCTTGATAAATTTATGTTTCAGGCCAATCAATCAACAATCAGTTTCAGTGAATTAAAAGATTTAAGTTTCGTTGTGTTAAGCGACATTGGACCGTGGCGAGAAATCATTCAAAAAGAAATTACTGATGCTAAATTTCTTTATCAAGCTCAGCGAGAGGCCTTTGCCGAAATTACAAAGTATTCAGATTTTCCTTATTTTAGTACCAATCTTTCTGCAGTTGATCTATCCTTTACAAAACTTAAAAATAACGATAACCGCGTGCTTATTCCAATCACTGACAGTAGTGCGCAAATGAAAATTTACTTTAACTATTTAAAGGAACAGAAAAAGCGTGTCGCTCCGGTTATTACCTATATTCAACATAATTGGCCTGCATAAACGGTCACTAAAAGCCCTCAATTCGAAAAATTCGTTTTGAGAGCTTTCTTTTTTGTTAAGATCATTTCACCTATAAACGGGTGTAAACATCCCTAGCAATCATCAATTCTTCATTAGTTGGAACAATCAGTGTCTTAATTTTGGCGTCAGAAGTACTAATATCGATCTCTTTACCCATTACTTTATTTTTAGCAAGATCAATTGTGGCGCCAACATAACCAAAAGACGCCATAATCTGGGCACGCATTTCAAAACTGTTTTCGCCAACTCCGCCAGTAAAGACAAGTGCATCAACCCCGTTCATCAAAGCAAGATAGCTTCCCACAAATTTAATCACCCGATTAGCATACATGTTTAATGCCAATTGCGCGCGAGGATGCGTTTCAGCCAATTTTTTTAATTCACGCTGATCATCAGAAAGACCCGAAATTCCCAATAACCCAGATTGATTGTTTAAAATATCTATTATTTCTTCCGGGTCTTTCAGATTTAACTTTTGCATCAAGTACGTGACTAATGACGCATCAATTTGACCACTACGGGTATTCATGATTAAGCCATCTAGTGGACTAAATCCCATTGACGTATCAACCGAACGACCATTTTTAACAGCCGTAATACTCGAGCCAGCGCCTAGGTGCATGACAATCAATCGTAAATCTGATAATGGTTTGTTCAAAAGTTTGGTTGTGCGTTTAGAAACATAACGCACACTAGTTCCATGCGCACCATATTTACGAGCACCATATTTTTGATAATATTCATAGGGAATACCATACAGATAGTTTTCTTCGCTCATGGTCTGGTGAAATGCGGAATCAAACACAGCCACTTGTGTGGTCCATGGCATTAATTGGCGAAAAAGTTCAATACCCCCAACCTCCACATGATTATGGAGTGGGGCAAAAATACCTAAATCATCAATTTGTTTTAGCACAGTTTCCGTAATCACGGTGGATGCTTTAAATACTTCACCACCAGCAACCACGCGATGGCCAATACCAACAATTTCATGAAGATGTTCAACTAGCTTCAACCTTTTCAATTCATCCATTAAAATCATAATGGCATCTTTAAGACTTAATTTTTTATCAAAGGTTCGTTCTCGTTGTTGATCCCCATATTTCACCGTAATTTTTGCTTTCGAGTTATCAAAAAAATCAACTAATCCAGAAGCAATTTGTCGTTCTTCTGGCATTTCAAACAATCGCCATTTGAGTGTTGAGCTTCCCAAATTTACCGACAAGATTTTGCCCATGTCGCCACCTTCTATCTCTAAACTTATATACTTACTTTGTATATTAAACTAGTAGAAAGTAACAATCACGAACGAAGCTCAACAAATTTTCTAGTTCGTTTTATCTACATTTATATCACGTTGTTAAGCCAATTCAATACCGTTTCAACCGATAACCGGTACTTTCTTCAATTACCATATTTTCGTAAACACCGCCGGCCGATTCAATCACTCGCTGACTGGCAACATTAGTTTTTTAAATTGATTAAGTCATGTACGTTTTTAGCCTGCTTCAATTTAGCACGATACTGGTTATGTGTACCTGGATCCACAAAATTTGTTCCTGGTGTGAAATGAATTGTTTCAGTACCTGCTTCAACAGATGTTTTGTAGTACCACTTTTTGAATCTCAGAAAATCTAGTTGATCCTGCATTTCTTGAACCTTTTTCTCCAACACGTTCTCTTCTTTATCTAAATAATCATAACGTTCTTGCAACGTTCCGTCACCTTGTAAACACAGGTTAATAAACTTACCAATATCTTTGATTGGAACGCCACTTTTCTTTAAACAATCAATTACTTCCAGAAAATTAAAATCATTATCTTTAAATTTGCGTCGACCCGCAGTATCCCGATCTACAAATGGCAGTAATCCTTTTTTATCGTAATATCTTAATGTTGATGTATTTGTTCCCATTTTTTCTGCAACTTCACCAATTGAATAATTCATTTTTTTATCTCCATTTTTCGTTTGACTTAAACCTGAGTTCAAGTCGTATGATAACAAAGAATCAAGTAATAATAAACAAAAGGAGATCTTATTATGGGAAGATTATCAGGAAAAGTTGCTGTTATTACAGGTGCTAGTTCTGGCTTTGGCCGTGGAGTTGCACTTGCCTTTGCCAAAGAAGGCTGTAATTTAGTAATCACAGCTCGCAGAAAACAAAGATTACAAGAAGTTGTCGCACAGTGCGAAAAATTAGGTGTGAAAGCGACGTACTATGCGAGTGATGCCCAGGAGGAAGATACCGCTATTAAAACAGTTAACTTAGCTATTCAAACTTTTGGAAAAATTGACATTTTAATCAATAATGCTGGCATTGGGCGAACCCTTTCGTTAACCGAAACATCCCTATCAGATTACGATTTGATTATGAATACCAATGTCAGAAGTGCCTTTGCATTTACCAAAGCTGCCGTGCCAGATATGCTGAAACGTCATGATGGTCAAATTATCTTAGTTTCATCGGTGACTGGTATTGTTGGGCACGCCAATGAAACTGCCTATACCTGCAGTAAATTCGCATTACGTGGCTTTGGTCAGGCTCTAGATAAAGAACTGTTAGATAAAGGTATTCGAACTTGTGTCTTCTGTCTGCATGCTGGGGCGACTGAATTTGAAGTCGGCTACGGTCGTACTAAGGAGGGAGTTGCAAAATCTGGCTTTTTGACCCCAGAGGATGTTGGTCAAGCCCTACTGAGTGTCTGTGTTCAAACTAAGAATTCTCGTATTGTGGAGTTACGATTAGCTTCAAACAACGTTAAGTACTAAAAATAGACCCCAAAGAGAAACGTTCAAAGTTTCTTTTTGAGGCCCATTTTGACATATCAGTCATTGTTTTAGTTTTCTATTGGTAAATCTTTAATTTTGCGGGCTGGAACGCCACCCACTAAAACATTATCGGCAACATCCTTAGTCACCACCGCACCCGCAGCAATGACGACATTACTTCCAATTGTTACTCCTGGCATAATCGAAACTTTACCACCAATCCACACATCATCCCCAATTGTAACTGGCGATGCTTGTGCTAAATACTTTCTGCGTCCCTCAGCAGTCATCGGATGATTCACCGTATAAATATCAACATTCGGACCAATCATCACGTGACTACCAATACTAACCGGGGCAATATCCAAAATAGTCAAATTATAATTACTCAAAAAGTCTTCACCCACATGAATATTTTTGCCATAATCACAATTAAAACTAGCTTGAACTGAAATTTGCTCACCCGTTGAACCAAATATCTCCTTAATTTTTTGTGTTTGTGCCTTAGGGTCAGTTGCGGAGATTTCATTAAATTCCTGGCATAATTTAGCGGCCCGTGCTTTGCGTTTAGCCACTTCATCATCCAAAAAGTAATATTCTTCTCCGGCTACTAATTTTCCCAATTCAGTCATCTAATCACCTCAGAGTTAAGACTATCACTTAAACCCGGGTTTAAGTCCAGTCATTAAACCTATTTTTTGTTTGAGCTAATTGTTTAATTCGTTGTTCAATCTCATCACGAACTTTTCTAAAGACCTGCAGAATTTCTGTCTCGCTTCCCTGAGCTTGAGCAGGATCTGGTAATGGCCAGTGCAGCTTTCGAACAGTTGCTGGGGTAACTGGGCACCGATCCCGGGCATCACCGCAAAGGGTCACCACTAAATCACTCGTATTTAAATACTGTAGATCAATTAATTTTGAGTTGTTTTTCGAAATATCGATTTGTTTTTCTGCCATAACTTTAACTGCTCGTTGGTTTAAGCCATGAGTTTCAATACCGGCACTGGCTACTCGCCATTGATCACCGAGAATTTTCTTTGCAAATCCTTCTGCCATTTGACTTCGGCAGGAATTACCCGTGCATAAAAAATAAATTTGCTTCATTATTAAACACTCCTATAGCAATTCAATGGAGGAATTAAAATACTTTTCTAAAAATTGAATTTTCACAGTAAGTTGCTTTTGCGTATAAGTCTTACTTTTTTTGGCAACAAGCCGTTTTTCTTCATTTTATTTAGCTTAAGTATACAAATGTTTTGCTGATTAATAAACAAAAAAACCATCCCTAATATAATTTGAGATGACTTGAATATTACGACTATTATCTAAATTTAATTGGTTACCTGCTTCACCCATTGCATGACTCGACTATCTGCGTGATCAACCTTATTGCCATCAACAACTAAAGCATTCGTAAAAGTATCTTGCTTAGCACCCTGTTGACGCAAGATTTCTTTGATGCGATCCACACTATCTCCTTGCCCATAACCGCCTTCCGTCATAAACGGTGCAATTTTCTTGTCAGACAACTGATTACCATACTCAGTCAAAAAGGCCGTCATGGGATGCGATAACGTCATCGCCCAAATAGGATAACCTAAATAAACTGTCTGATACTGAGATAAATCTGGTACATTCATATCTATTTTAGGATAATTCTGACTTTCTCGTTCCGAATTAGCTCTTGAAAGTGTTTTTTGATAATTGCCAGCATAAGGATTCTTGACAATAATTTCTAGAATATCCGCATTAGTTTCTTTAGCAATTTTGCTTGCCAACAATTCGGTACTTCCTGAACGAGAGAAATAGATAATAAGACTCTTCGCATTTTTAGTCAGCTTACGTGTCGGTTGATTTTCACTATTCGTATCTTGCCCATCAGATTTAGTCCCATAACCATTACGCCACTCACTATTTGACTTAGTCAGTTGTGGTGCATAGATAGGATTGCCATCAATTCTTCCGGCAACTTTTCGATTTTCCTCATTTTGTTGATCATAATTTATAAACGATATAATTGTTAATCTCCCTATTCCAAACACAAGGCAACCAATCAAGATTATCACACCAATCTTTCTCTGATACATTTTTCCCGCCGCCTTATTTTCGTATTATTTTGAGCCACATAATGTTATTTCTAAGCATCTTCTTCACTCATTAGTCACATCATATACCTTCGTCTGAACACCAATGCAACTACAAATTTTTATATTTGACTTAAACCATAGTTTAAGTCGTATGATACTTACATAAACAAAAAGAATTAATAAAAGGAGCTATTTCATGGCAAATAAAACATGGTTAATTACCGGAACTTCAACAGGGTTTGGAAGAACCTTAGCAACATTTTTAGCAAAACAATCAAATATCAATTTAGTCGCTACAGCCCGCAACACAAAAAAGTTAGCTTACTTAAACGAGTTTGATCATGGTCAAATTCAAAAATTAACTTTAGATGTGACTAATCAACAAGAAATCAAGTCTGTGGTTACACAAGCACAAGCAAAATTTGGCACAATTGATGTACTTGTTAACAACGCTGGATTAGGTTATTTTGGAACTTTTGAAGAGAGTAATCGCGACACGGTCAAATATATGTTTGATGTTAATGTATGGGGACTTGTCGATATGACTCGCAGTGTATTACCAGTAATGCGTCAACAAAAATCTGGTATCATTATCAATTTTTCTTCCTTAGCAGGACTGTATTCATTTCCAACACTTTCATTTTATAGTGGTACAAAATATGCCATTGAAGGAATTAGCGAGGCACTATCTAAAGAAGTTACCGATTGCAATATTAAGGTTATGCTGGTTGAACCCAGTGGTTTTAGAACCGATTGGGCCGGCCGTTCTTCTGATAAAGCGCTTCCTAAAATTGCAGATTATCAACAATTCAAACAAACAATTATAGATAACGCTGAAAGTGCTCATCATGAACCAGGCGATCCCGAAAAGGCCGTGCAAATCATTTTTGATCAAGTTGTTAATCACACTGCAGAACTTCCATTACGTTTACCATTAGGCAAACTTTCTACTGATACAGCTATTGATAAATATACAAAATCCTTGGCACACTTCAAAAAATTACACGATTTGTCCGCATCAGCAGATCAACCAGAATAAGCATTTCACTACTAACTCTAAAAAGTCACGTAATCATTTGATTAATTACGTGACTTTTTGTTCACTCAAATAAATTAACTAGGCTGGCATAATACTTTTCAGTCATTTATAATTTATCTAGTATTTTAAAAGGAGAAAGGATTTTTGAAAATGAACATAAAATTTCGTTCTGCTACTTTAACTGATTTACCTACTATCATGCAAATCGAAAATACTGGTTTTTCCAAACAAGAGGCTGCCACCGAAAGTGCCATGCAAAATCGTATTCAAATGATCAGCGACAGTTTCATCGTGGCTTGTAATCATGAAAACTTGCCTTTAGGCTACGTCGTTGGTCCAGTTATCAATGAACGCCATTTGACCGATAATTTATTTCAACAAACTACTAAAAATCCCACAATCGGTGGTTATCAAAGCATTTTGAGTTTAGCGGTTGCCCCGCAATGGCAAAATTTAGGAATTGCCAGTCAGTTACTAACAGAACTCAAACAAATTAGTTTAAAAAATAAAAGACAAGGAATCACATTAACTTGCTTGCACAGGCTAATTCCCTATTATGAGAAAAATGGTTATCAAGTTGACGGAAAATCTTCATCACAACATGCAGGTGAAATCTGGTACGATATGGTATTAGAATTACCAAACTAATCATAGTACATTTGTGCTCCTTGTTTAGATATCAAAAGACGATTCAGTTTTTAAAACCTAAATCGTCTTTTTTAAGTTACTTAATACGTTCATGTCTGTGCCGAATAAGATAGATCAAAGTAGCCATTATTAAAACCACAGCTCCTACAATAACGGAAATACGTGTATCCGGATTAATGAACATAAAAACCACAATAACAGTCAACATCACAATCGCAAAGTAATTGGAATAAGGGAAAAATGGCAATTTGAATGGATGTGTACCCATCAAACTCGCATTATTTTCTCGAAAACGCAGTTCGGCTAAAAGGATGACAAACCACGGTACCATTCCAGGTAAAACTGATGAACTAAAAACAACCACAAATAAGTTGGAAGTCGATTTACTGAAAATCGAAGTCACTGTATCAATAATGAAACCGATCAAAATTCCACCTGAAATGCCAAGAATGGCAATGTTTGGAACCACTTGTTTAGATAACCGACCAAACAACTTTGGTGCTTCTCCTTCGTGAGCTAACTTAAAAAGCATGCGGCTTGAGGAATAAATACCAGAATTGGCACCAGATAAAGCAGCTGTTAGAACAACAAAATTGATGACCGCCGCAGCTGAGGTAATGCCGACTTTTGCAAAGGTTGACACAAAGGGTGATCCAACTGCACTAAGGTGATTCCACGGATAAATTGTCACAATTACAAAAATTGCACCCACATAAAAAATTAAAATACGCCAAAGCACCGATTTTACAGATTTCACGATTGCTTCTTGAGGATTAGCAACTTCTCCAGCTGAAATTCCAAGAAGTTCAATGCCTTGATAAGAACCAACAATAATCGACATAGAAAAGAAGAATCCTTTGAAACCACCAGTAAAGAAGCCGCCATGACGCCAAAGATTACTGAAACCAGTTGGATGGCCGCCATTACCAAAGCCAAAAAAGATAACCATGAAGCCTAAAACAATCATCATGATAATTGTGATGACTTTAATCATTGCAAACCAAAACTCTAGTGACCCATAGGCTTTGGCGCTGGCTAGATTAGCAAGTACTAAAAATAAAATAATGAGAATTCCAGCAACAAAAGAATTGATATTAGGCCACCAGTATTTAAGGTACTCAGTCGCCGCAACAACTTCGGACATGCCAACTACAATATATTCAAAAACATTGGCCCACTTTGCTAGATAACCTGCAATAGGATGGACATATTCAGTCGCATAATCTGCGAAAGAGCCAGTGCCCGGATTAATATAGATCATTTCACCAAGCGCTCGCATGACAATATAAAGAATTAGGCCAACAAACATATATGCTAGTAAAACGGATGGTCCCGTCCACTTGATTGTGGAGGCTGATCCCATAAACAGGCCAACACCTATAGCGCCGCCTAAAGAAATCATTTCCATTTGACCAGCCGTCATTGAACGTTGTAACTTTGGTGCCTGATTTGAATTTTGTTTCATTATTCCTCCTAAAGACCGTCGTTTTTCAAGTAACGCGTGGCACCTTTTATTACTTGAATCTATTCACGACAAATAAAGATAATATTAATATAGTAAAATATAATTTTGCCTTAATCAAATTTTAATTTTTAAGATCAAATGAACCTAGTTCAAAAAAACAGCCTAAGATTAATTTTATGACCAATCTTAGGCTGTTTTCAGTTTGATATTTTTAATTTGTACTTTTAAAAAAATTTTTATTGATCTTCGTCTCTGGTTTTGACCTCATCACCGAACTGAAAATCTTTCATTTGTTTGGCAAGCGCTTCACTACGATACGCATTACTATCAAACCATGGAGCGGCCCCACTTGCCATCATCATTACTGGAATTTGTCGACCATCATAATAATGATAGCGGACATATTCTGAATCCCCATCACCCGCATTTTGATGCGCACCACGAATATTTAGCCATTTTGATTTGGTACTCTTGAGGTAGCTTAGTTTTACATCACTTATTTTTTCTGAAGTTACATGTTCTACATTCTTGCTATAAGTATCGTAGTAGTACCAAGTTCCTTTATAAGCACTTGGCCACTGCTGAGGCGATGAATTTACGTCACTACTTACATCACTATTTAAAGAAGCGTCAGTTAAAACTGCTGGTTCACTACCCGTCAAAATTTTTGCGAAACCTGTCTGGAGAGCCGAATTTTGTGTGTCTTGAATATCCAAAACGCCACCATTTGTAGTTTGTGTCATAAATACAACTGGCTGGCCATTATGAATGCAGAATAAATAGGTTGTTGGAAAATGTGTTCCAGAAACACCACCGGTTGCAACTTCCACAATTTGGTATTCACTACCATTTTCGCCATTTTTAGACCAAGTTAAATGTACTGAGGTGCTTCCCCATTTAACGTGGCCGTCAAGATCACCATTTTCAAGCACTTTTGGAAATATAAATCCCAAATGATCTGGTTGATCTCCTTTATAAGTTCCCTTATAAGTTTGGCCCATATCTGTTTGCCACGTTTGCATGAATTTCGCTAATTTTTGCCGCTTTGTTTGATTCCAAACGGTCGTTGCTACTTTTGTTTTTGTAGTTACCCGTTTAGCAGACTTACTTGAACTAGTTTTTTTAGCCGCCTGGCCATTCTTTTTTACAGTTGTCGACTGCACCGTTTTTGAACTACCCTTACTTGCCTGTTTGTTAGCGTTAGTTGAACATCCAGTCAAAACAAGTAAGCTAACCAATAAACTCCACCATATTTTTTTCATAACATTTAAATAACCATTCCCGCACGTTTGGTTATTTCCCCCTACCTTCTAATTGTTTTAAATATAAATCACACAATAATTATATCACTATAAGTGGTATTAATTACTATGCTTTTACAATACTAGAAATCAATCTAACTCTAAAATTTGTTTATCATAAGCAAACATGCTATTTTTAGCTTAAACTAATCTCCTAAAGGAAACGGGATCATTATGACAAAATATATTTCATTTATTATTCTTAGCAGTGTAATTATCACCTTTGTCTTAACTAAATTACTAAAATTTACGGATGCTAACTTGCTTGTTAATTTTGTCCTTTATTTAATCGTTACCGTTTCTATCACAGCTTTACTAACAATCTTTAGCCCAACGTTTCGAAAATTCTGGCATTCTTAAGCTCATAAAATTATCTAATCAATTATTCTGACTTAACTCTTGTCTTATTAAAAATCAGTTTCTCGCCAATCGATCTTACCATTTTCATAACTGCTTGGTTCTAACAAGCTACTGACTAGAGCCTTTTTCAAAACTGTATTAAAGTCCTCCTGCGCTTTTTGAAAAGTAGTATGCGCCAGCGCTTCGCTACGCTGAATATGAGCATCATCGCCCGGAAATACTTGTTTTGCCAAATGAAGCTCCGGTAACTGCAATGTCCCAACATTATCAACAGCCTGACTAATATCATATAAAGAAATTTCAGTCACTGGTCTTTTAAGGGTATAGCCCCCATCTTTATTTGCGCTTGAATTGACCAAACCGGCCACCACTAATTTTCTTAAAACTTTTTTCAAATATGAATCGGATACTTTTAATCGTTGACTGAGTAACTGACTTTTTAAGGGCAGGTGATCCTTTTGCAAAGCCAAAATTAGAATGACATAAATTCCCTGTTCAACGCTTTTATTTAGTTTCATCGTTACCCTTCCGTTCCGTTAGTTTATCTCCATTTTAACTGATTAGTTTTTAAAATAATCCAAATATTTGGCAAACTCCGGATGATTTTTAAGAACTTTTTCAACCGTTTTTGGATCTTTAGCTAATTGTTGGAGTTGTTCAAATTCAGACAGTTTACTGCCCTGATTATTGGGATAAAAAATTTCGGCGTTATTTCGCTGTTGAGCTGCCTCAACATACGCATTTGCAACTTTAATAGGTTGCATTGCAGCACCCACATCTGCGATTCCTTGAATAGTTAATAAACCCACATAAATTCCTTTTTCTTTAAGTACATCGTGAAGTGACAAAACATAGCTTCGCAGTGCAGCTTTTGTTAAGGATAATGTAGTGGTCAAAGCACTTGGGTGTAATGCTGCTCCGCCACCTGTCACCAAAATTGTTTGAGGTCGTTTTGTGTTCACAAATTGTTGACAAGCATCAATGCATCCCAAAACATTTGTTTCAAATGTCGCTTTAATATCATCTAATGAAGAGGTCAAAGGATCATCCAACGCTGTGTTGCCAACATTATAAATTAATGTATCCACTTCAGACTCATCCTGAAATAGTTGCTGTACTTGCTCATGTTTAGTGACATCCACTGCATGACAACTGGCCTTAATTTCATTCTCAGCAAGTTCTTCTTGATATTCTGTTAAGCGCCCCGAATTTCTGGCAACCAACACAATTGTATTACCTTGTTCACCAAATTTTTGTGCTAAAGCCAAGCCAAAGCCTGGTCCAACACCCATAATCATAACTTTTTTCATTATTTAACCTCCTCTTCACCAACTGTTAAAAGTCCCTCAAGTAATTCATTTACAACATGGTGAATTTCAACAGGTTTCATATTTACATTGAAAATACCAAAGAAACGAAGTAATGGTACCATGCGACTCATTTGGTCTTTTCTACCCGCACCATAGACTAAAGTGGGTTCCACAATTGCAAGTGGTACTGTACTTTGTCGCAAATCCCCAATCAATCGTTTTTTAGTATTCAAAAAATACTTCGGACCAAGCTTACCACCAATGAACCCCATTGCCTTGGCATTGTGTGTTTCAGCAAGTCGTTTCATTAACATCGCAGGTTGATCATTCACTTTTTTCGATAAAATAACATCTTTTTCTGGTCGTCCGATCAAGTCCACAATGTAGTCAAATTTTGTTGGTAACGCGTCATCGACCGCACCATGATCAGTTAAATCTACTGCAACATTTGTGATTTCAGGCAATTTAAGTTGATTATTTCCTGATCTGGAAAGCACAATAAATTGTGCCGATTTGTCCCTGTCGTGCCATGCTTTCGTTAACTCGCGGCCAATATACCCATTTCCACCAAGTAATACAATTATTTTTTTCATTTAAATAGCCTCTTTTCTATAGATATTATATATCCATGGATACATAATATCCTCGATAATTAATTTTGTCAATTTTTTCGTTTAAAAAAATCAACAAAATTCAAAGTTACCTGTTGACTTAAAAACAACACGTGGTATGATATAGATGTTGATTATAAAACAACACGTTAATTTGAAAGGAAGAATTTATTTATGAATTATGCAATTACTGCTGCAACTGGTAACTTTGGTCAAACTGCTGTACAAGAACTTTTAAAATCTGCAGGTAGCGATAACGTTATTGCTATCGCCCGCAATGTCGAAAAAGCAAAAAAACTATTGCCTCAAGGTATTGAAATCCGTCAAGGTGATTATGCGGATGAAGCTTCTATGGAAAAAGCATTGCAAAGTGTCGATCGTTTACTCTTCATTTCTTCTCAACCTGGTGGTAAAGTGACTCGTGCCGCTCAACATCAAAATGTTGTTAAAGCTTTAGCAGCCAACAAAGTTAGTTTTGTTGCTTACACCAGTTTTCCAAATGCACAAACCTCTACTAGTGCATTGGCTGATGATCATAAACTAACTGAAAACGCCATTAAAGAAACTGGCGTTGCCCATGCCTTTCTTCGTAACAACTGGTATCTTGAAAACGAAATTGGCTTCTTAAAAAGTGGAGCTGCAAATCAATATGCTACTTACTGGGCCAATGGTAATGCTGGCTGGGCGTTAGAACGTGAATTTGCCACAGCAGCTGCCAAAGTGTTAACATTAAGCGATCCAAAGGAAGTTTACGAGTTTGCAGGTTCGGCGCGTTCCTACGAAGATCTGGGCGCAGCATTAAAACAAGCAACAGGTAATGATTTTGAAGTCAAACAAGTTACTGCCAAAGAATATCAAGCCGGATTAGAAAAAACTGGATTGGATAGCAACATGGCGGCCCTCTTCACTTCATTTCAAGAACCAATCAATGATGGCTCTTTGAATGAAAATTCAAATGACTTAGAAACTGTCCTCGGCCACGAACTCACTAACTTGCCGGATGCAATCAACGAAATTCTTAATCGAAACTAGGTGCAATCATGAAGTACTCCCACAAGTTAAGCGACGCTATTCATATCCTGGCTTATCTCATCGTTTACAAAGACGGCGATCTTTCTAGCAAGGCAATTGCTGCAAGTATTGAAGCAAATGCGAGTGTTGTCCGGAATTTGATGTCTGATTTGCGAAAAGCCGGGTTAATTCGTACGCAACCTGGAAGTGCAAACACCACACTGAATGTTGATCCCAAACAGATTACCCTTTTGAATGTTTATCAAGCCATTAGTATGGATCATAATTTACTACACATTGATCCTAAAACAAATCCACAGTGTATTGTGGGTGGTAATATTCAAGACACATTAAATAAGTACTATGCAGATATTGAAGAAACTGCTTTTCAACGAATGAATGAAATTACCATTCAAGACATCACTGACGATATTTTGACCCGCCAAAAAACAAAATGATACAAGCATATGAACAAACAAGAGACTGAAAAATTTTTCCAGTCTCTTTATTTGTCTCCGAACTTTAGTGATCAAAATCGGAGAAAAAGTTTTATTTTATTGTTTATGAATAATTATATATTGTTTATCGATAATCTGAATGCTATAATCAGCTTATTCAAAAACTGAGGTGATCATCATGAAATTTCGACGCACAATTTTAGATTTAGCTTTACTTTTTATCACAGGTGTCATTTGGCTGGTTGGCTTTTTGTATCTAATTCAAATTTTCACTTCTAAGAGTCTTGAGCATCCCGTTGTCATTAGTTTTTTAGGAATCACCATTTTGGGAACCGTTATTTTTGGAACGCAAATCATGTTTTTCTTGCATCGCATGCTCCGGTTAATCATTGATCATCAGGCCTTTTCTCAAAAATCCATTAAATTAGTAAAAAAAATTCGCCGTAATATTGGTTTTATTAGTGTTTGTTTTATTTTTGCCATGCCTTTTTTTATAACCATTGCTAATATCGAAAATGCTCCTGGTGTTGGTCTCATGGGATTTGCTCTAATTTGCGTCCCATTTGCTGTCTATATCCTTTCTCAAATTATCGAAGATCTTTTTATAAGTGCTTTCAATCTACAAAAAGATCACGATTTGACAGTGTGAGGAGGTTTTTAAATGGCAATTCAAATCGATCTGGACGTCGTTATGGCTCAAAAAAAGATGACTGTAACCCAATTAGCTAGCGCGGTGGGTATTACGATGGCAAATATTTCCATTTTAAAAACGGGTAAAGCAAGAGCAATTCGTTTTTCCACCTTAGAAAAAATTTGTGAAGTTCTTGACTGTCAACCTGGAGATATTTTAAAATATGTGCCGGATCACGAAGAACAGTAATTTTTAAACAGAATACTTAAAGCCGAAGTTGAGAAAATTCTTTCAACTTCGATTTTTTATGTTTCAATCCAATATTTGCGGAAAAGTATTTCGCCAGTTTTAAAAAGCGTTAAGATGAATCTGTACAAAAAATTTATAAAATAAGTAGCTTTGATAAAGATAAGGAGATTTTCAAAATGTTGGTATTTTACGAATACACAAAAGATGAAATGATAACCTATTTAAAAAAACAGGCACCTCACGCTCAGATTCATGTTCAAGATGAAGTTAGTCATCAACATGCAGCTAACTGCCGGGCCACAAATGAAATGGAAGGCAACCTGTTAGCTTACGTGGCCGTTAGTGACACAGACGATATTAAAGGCGTTTTAAAAACAGCACGCAAGTTTCATCTACCTGTTATTCCTCAAAGTGGTGATACCTCCACTGTCATTGGTGCAGACGGGATTGACGGTGGTATTATTTTATCAACCGTTAAGTTAAACCACATTAAAAAAATCAGTCCAGATGATGGAATTGCCGTCGTTGAACCTGGTGTTGTTAATGGTGATTTAGATAAAGCAGCTCGTAAACAAGGCTTGTTTTATGCACCCGATCCGGTTTCTCGACCCCTTTCAACAATTGGTGGTAATGTGGCTACAAATGCTGGTGGTATGAGTACCGTTAAGTATGGTGCAACCAAAGATGCGGTGCTCGGTTTAAAAGTTATTTTGGCTGATGGCCGTGAACTCACCCTCGGTGGTCAAACTTATAAACAAGCTTTTGGATATGATTTAACCCAGTTATTCGTCGGTTCAGAAGGCACTTTGGGAATCATCACAGAAATTACGGTTCGGTTATTGCCTATTCCGGTTGGAAACTCAGTTACAGGAATTGCCTTTTTCAAAGATATGGTGGCGCTTTCTGTGGCCGTTAAGGATTTGCGCATGTCCGGGATTGCCCCTGTTATGTTGGAAGCCTTAGACAGCAAAACAGTTGCCGCCTTAGATAAGTATGAAAACAAACACTATACAAACGGTACTTCTGCCATGCTGATTTTTAAACTTGATGCAGGTGGTCAGGAAAGCTTACAAATTGCCAAAGAAACTTTAACAAGTGATCATGCCACAAATATTGAAATCACTACCGATTCACAAAAAGCAGACGATTTATTAAAACTGCGTCAGGATATGCTCCCAGCAATTTTTATTAACAATAATCACATCATGGAAGACATGGCTGTTCCCTTGTCCAAACTAGCTGAAATGATGAATTACATTTCAAAAGTTAGTGATGAACTAAATGTTGAAATTTATACGGCCGGTCATGCTGGTGATGGCAACGTTCATCCTAGTTTAGTATGGTCTAAAGATGAACCTAATCCACCGAAAAAAGTGATCGAAGCCACCCGGCTCTTATTGAAAAAAACACTCGCCCTTGGCGGCACCATTTCAGGGGAACATGCAGTTGGAATGCTAAAAAATCAATGGACGAATGCTGAATTAGGTTTTGATGTTGATGAACTACAGCATGCTGTTAAACATCTCTTTGATCCGATGGGAATTCTTAATCCAAAACGAAAGATTAATTAGTTATTTAAATCAATAGAATAAAAGTGAGAAAAAGTGTGTTTACTTCGTGCATACTACGTTGTCCATGCAACTAATATTACTAAAGTGGTAAGTTGCCATGGGTTTTGTAGCTATGCGGAGAAATCAACCTTTTTCCCCGATTTCAACTATTAAAGTTCGAAAATAAAAAGGAGACTGGGAATTCTTTTCCAGCCTCTTTGTTTAACTCTGTATATTTCATCTTTGATCAAAAGAAATTTTATTTTTTCTCGTCAATCAATACCGTTCCTTGGTCAGGATTATGATCAATGGCGCCCACAATTTCATGTGGTAAATAAGGTTCTTCTAAGTAATCAACATCTTCTTTAGTTAATTTGATCGATAAAGCCTCAACGGCATCGTCTAAATGTTTAGCTTTAGTTGAACCAACAATTGGTGCCATTACTCCCTTCGCCCATTGCCAAGCTAATGCGATTTGACTCATGGAAACATTGTATTTCTTGGCTAGTTCATCGACACGTTTCACAATTCGTAAATCCTCAGTTTCTGCGCGATCATACTTGCCTATTGCCACGCGATCAGTCTGGCTACGTAACGTGTTAACTTGCCACTCGCGATGACTCAAATGACCTGCAGCCAAAGGACTATATGGCATTAACGAAACACCCCATTGTTTGCAAACGGGAATTAATTCACGTTCATCTTCGCGATACAACAAATTATAGTGATTTTCCATTGCTTGAAATTGTGCCCAGCCATGATCCTTGGCCACTTGTTGCATATTATTAAACTGATAACCATACATCGCCGAAGCCCCAATTGCACGAACTTTTCCAGATTTAACCAAATCATTGAGCGCCGACATGGTTTCTTCAATTGGCGTATCATAATCAAAACGATGAATGATGTATAAATCTAGATAATCTGTTCCTAACCGTTTTAGCGAGCCATCAATTTCGCGATGAATGGCTTCACTAGAAAGTCGGCCAGGATTGAAATAGACTTTCGATGCAAGAACAACTTTATCACGCGCAACATTATTTTCCTTTAAAGCACGACCTAAATATTCTTCACTAGTACCCTTAGAATATGTATTGGCTGTGTCAAAGAAATTAATTCCTAAATTTAAAGCATGTTTGATGATTTTTTCACTATCTGGATATTCAAGACTCCAGTCATGCATGGTTCCTGGTTTACCAAAGCTCATCGCCCCAATACAAATCTTTGAAACCTGAATATCTGTATTTCCTACTTTGGTATACTGCATATTTTCATTTGTCATTTTATAACTCCTCTTCAAATTTTAAGTCTTACAAACAAATTTTGAAAACTAGCTAACCATTTTTAATGATAGTAGTAACGCTATATTGACTATCTAAATGGTACTCCTTGAAGTGCACTTCAAGTCAAGTAATATGCCATTCTATCTGCAAATAATTATTAAATACTTTTATATCTAATTTGTTATCTCATTCAAATTAATTACGTCTTAACGTAAAAAAGTTTAAAATGACCGTGTAAACAATTTGAATTGGAGTGAAAAGTCGTGTTAGAAAAACCAGTTTACAAAAAATTATTGAGTCATGCCTTTGATTTTCCCGTCACAGTTAAGTATTGGGATGGTCAGTCTGAAACTTATGGTGAAGGCACACCGCAAGCAGAAATTGACATTAACAAGAAATTAGCGATGAAAGACGTGGCTAAACATGCAACTTTGACGCTTGGAGAAGCTTACATGGATGGCGATATTGATATTAAAGGATCTATTCAACAAGTTGTGGCTTCTGCTTATCGTCAATCTAGCAGTTTTATGCATGATAAAAGCTTTATGAAATTTCTCCCGAAACAGGGACATTCCGAAGCGGAAAACGAAAAAGATATTCAAAGTCATTACGATATCGGTAATGATTTTTACAAATTATGGTTAGATCCAACCTTAACCTATTCATGTGCCTACTTTGAAAATGACGATGATACTTTGGAACAAGCACAATTAAATAAGATTCATCACATTTTAAAAAAATTAAAACCAGAACGCGGAAAGACTTTATTAGATATCGGCTCTGGTTGGGGAACCCTCCTGTATATTGCTGCTGAAACTTATGGACTGCATGCCACTGGGGTTACCTTAAGTAAAGAACAGTACCAATATACAAAAGCGCAAATTAAAAAACGTGGCTTAGAGGACTTAGTTGATGTGCAATTAGAAGACTATCGCGAAATCAAAGGTCAATTCGATTACATTACTAGTGTTGGTATGTTTGAACATGTGGGCAAAGATAATCTTCCTGGCTACTTTAAGAAAGTAAATGAGTTATTAAAACCAGGTGCAAGGGCACTTATTCATGGCATTACCGGACAACACAATGGCGCCGGTGTAGATCCATGGTTAACAAAATATATTTTCCCAGGTGGCTACATTCCTAGTGTTTCCAAGAATCTCGATTACATGATTGACGCTGATCTTCAAATTGATGATTTGGAACCATTACGGCGTCACTATCAAAAAACACTTGAAATCTGGGATCATAATTTTAATCAGGTACGGGATCAGGTTCGCAACATGTTTGATGAACGCTTCTGCCGCATGTGGGATCTTTATCTCCAGGCAGCGGCTGCTTCGTTTGAAGCTGGTAACATTGATGTCATGCAATATCTGTTAACCAAAGCCCCTAGTGGTGATGGGTTACCAATGACTCGTAATTATATGTACACAGAAAAATAATTAATTTCATCAAAAATCCTGTTAATCACTAATTAAGTGGTGATTAACAGGATTTATTTTATACTACATGCTAATTTCACTAAAACGGGGTACAAAATTTTTAGCTATTTTTTCAATAAGAATCGATATCGTATGGCGTAATTCAAATAATACTGCGAATGATCGTTTCAATCATAAATCAGATCATTTGTAACGGTTGTTTAAAAACCGGAGCTGAAAATTGTGAATCGATTTGTTGCATTTCTTGGTTCGATAAATCAATGCCACCCACCAAAATGTTTTGTTTCATATGGTCAACATTACTGGTTTGCGGAATTGCCATGATATCCTTTGCCTGAATCGTCCATGCCAATAAAATTTGCATTGGTGTCACTTGATGGGCCTGCGCAATTTGTTGAATCGTACTATTTTTGGTCAACTTTTGGCCACGAGAATCACCCTGATCAATTGGTGCATAGGCAATTAAGGGTAACTGATGACGTCGTTGCCACGGTAGCAAGTCATATTCAATTCCCCGATTAGCCAAATTATACAAATCCTCATTGGCAAAAACTTGATCTCCCTGCGGTTGTGCATAAAGTTCTTTCAAATCAGCTGTATCAAAATTGGAAACACCCCAATAACGGATTTTACCTGCCTTTTGAAGTTCAACTAATCCGGCAACAGTCTCTGCCAGGGGTACTGGTCCACGCCAATGTAGTAAATACAAATCAAGATAGTCAGTTTTTAATCGTTTTAAACTTCGATTCAAGGCTTGTTTCATTTTGTCTTTAGTAGCATTTTGCGGGTAAAATTTACTAATCAAAAAGACTTTTGAACGATCAAAATTTTGTAGGACATCCCCCACTAACTTTTCGGCATTGCCTTCACCATACATTTCCGCTGTATCAATGACAGTAGCACCATGCTGCAGTCCATAAAGGATTGTGGCTTTTTCCTGTGTATAGGTTTGTGGACTATCACCCATATGCCAAGTGCCAATTCCAATTGCAGGTAAAGTTGTACCATTAAAATTTACTTGTTTCATCATGACTAACTCCTTTCCAACAAGTTCATTTTAGGCTCTTAATACAAACACTTTCTAACTATTAAGCTTGCCAGCTATTAAATAAGTTACTATTGGAATTCATTCACAATTTTTGAGAATTTATTCGTTATCAAACATGCTGCAATAATAAACGGAAAGAATTGAATGGGAAATAATAATAGTAGCAAGGCACCAGTTACGTATGGTTGCTTAACCACAATAGTCACGCTAGCCGCCACAACAATACTCACAATCAATCCAGGTGTATAGGAAAAGAGGCTCGCCAATGCAAACCCCGTTGCGGTACTGGAAAAAATAATCGGAAAGATTTTTCCACCTCGCCAACCAAATGCAAAACACAAATTAGTTAACAGAGCCTTACCAACCGCAATTGTCAAAATCAGCGGTAGTCCTAGCGTAGTTACTTCATGAGAAAACTTGAATACTTCATGTTCTCCCGAAAACAAGAAATAGGGAGAAATCATGCCTAAAATACCAATCAGCAATCCTGCTAACACAGCCAGTAACACCGGGCGGTTAATTTGAGCGGCAATTATTTCACTAATTTTTTCAAAAAGTTGAAATAAGTAACCAAAGGCAATTCCAACAAGTAAAGCCGGTAAAATTACCAACAATACCTTAGAATCCCAAACAACTGCAGGCATTCGAATTGCAAACACCGTTTCTTTTGGGACTATGTATCGGATCAAGGTAAATCCCGATATACCGGCAATTGTAGTAATGGCGTACAAACTAATTTTTCGACCTTTACTACTAAACTGATCACTAACAAACTTTTTCTCAAATGATTTACTAACCCCAACCAGTGGCGCATAGAATATGGCAGACATCATTGCACCAATTCCCAGATCAAGTAATTCATTTCTTCTGATCATCGTAAGTTTCATGCGGTCACCAATCCAACTGATTAATCCACCCAGAATACTTGCTAAGGCCGCTTCTGGCCCCAAGCTTGCCCCAAACGTTAGGACAATAATTGCCATAATAAAGTTTCGCGGTAAATCTCTTTTGTAGTTTATTTTATTGGCTGTCTTAAATTCTTCAATTGTTTCATCAATCGTTCTGGGATAACCGGCCAACCTTCTTTGAAAAATTCCCACTAGTCCACCACCGATCAAGCCAGCAACTAATGGATAGTAAGTCGGTGCATGTATGAAAGTAGGAATAGCCACCCAAACAAAGTTGATTAAAAAATCAACTACAGTAAGGAATAGCGCCGCAATTACACCCACCATAAATCCCATGATTAGACAGTCGATGACAAAAACCAATTTAAGTTTCATCGGGTTACCTCCTCCCAATTTTATTGTGTGTTGAAATGAACTCGAAATTTTGATTGCCATTAAAAAACTAAAATATGCCTTTTCGTTAGTTCACTTACTGACAATACGACTAAATAAAGTTAAGTTCACCGTTTTATTTAATTCGAAAATGCCAATCTTGTCAATCGTTTTTTACTGACATTCATGCTTTTTCCATTCAACACTAAATCGTTTGGAGTTCTTCCAACATCTTTGAAGTCTATTTTATGATAACGTGAACTGCCCGTTTGTTGAATACAAAGATATCTAATGTATAGCCCTATTATACAATCTAAAACATACTTTTAATTGATTTACCTGTTTTTATACCATGAACTGAAGTTGAGTAAATTAGTCTAAAAATTCTCGCTCAATGCTTGTAATCCATTGTCTTCTAGTCACGGTGTTGATAAACGAAAACCGTTAATGGCATAAAGATCAAAATAATGATTCCACCACTAATAAATACCAACGTTGCATTACTTCCCCAATTACCAGTTTTCAACATTGTCCTGATTGCACTGATGGTTAAACTAACCGGATTAATTTTAACAACGGCTTGGATATATCGAGGCAAAGTTTTTACCGGAATAAAAGCATTTGATAAAAAAGTCAGAACTAAAATAATAATCATAGATAAACTGCCAATCAATTCGGCATTCTTAGCCATGAGACCAACCAAAGCAAAAATCCAGGAAGTCGCCCATCCAATAAAAATGGCCAATAACAGAACTGCTCCTAGGGTCGGCAAGCCAACTGTTGGTCGCCATCCCATCAAAAAGGATGTGATTAAGGCCATCATCCCTGAAAGGAAGAGTCGTAAGCTATCGCCAACCAATTGGCCTGCCAATGGTGCAATTGGCGATATCGGCAAAGTTTTAAATCGATCAAAGACCCCGGCGTTAATATCTTCACGCAGCTGCTGTCCGGAACCCGAAGCAGCATTTAAAATACTTTGAATCAGAATTCCCGATACCAGCATTGGTAAGTATGCATGCACACTACCCGCAATGACGCCGCCAAACAAGTATCCAAACAGAAGTGTAAAGATCACCGGTTCAATCACAACATCACTAAGACTGTCTGGATTATGCAACGTTTTGAGCAAGTTACGGTGTGTCATCGTCAGTATATTGCTAACAATTTGATTTTTAGTTGTTACCATTTTCATAATTTTTCTCTCCTTAATTTTTACCAACAGTCATCTTCAAGAAAACTTCATCTAACGGCGGTGTTTCGACAGCAAAACTATTAATGGAAATAGCTGCGCCTTGGAGCTGACTTAGAACTCGTGAAACCTTCTGCATTTTTGTATTGTCTAGTAATACGGTCAAAGTGTGGTCGTTGACACTAACCGGTAGGGCCAAAACATCCTGAATAATTTTTCTGGCCTGTTGCTGCCCTTGCAAATTTGTGACTTCAATTCGTAGTTGCATGCCGCCAATTTGTTGTTTTAAGTCATTTGGCGTTCCCATTGCGACTAGTTTTCCGTGATCAATGAGTGCAATTCGATCAGCCAGATGATCAGCTTCTTCCAAATATTGCGTGGTTAACAAAACTGTCGATCCTTCAGCCACTAGTTTTTGAATAGCTTGCCACATCTGCATTCGGGTGCGTGGATCCAAACCGGTAGTCGGTTCATCTAAAAAAAGGATCGCGGGTTTGCCAATCAAACTGATCGCTAAATCTAAGCGACGCCGCATCCCACCGGAAAAGGTGGCCAATGTTTGATCAGCGGACTGAGTCAAATCAAAATCGGTTAATAATGCAGTGGCACGTGCTTTGGCAGCGGTACGCGTTAAGCCATTCAATTTACCGAAGATCATTAAATTTTCACGTGCAGTCAAATCTTGATCAATCGCTGCAGTTTGACCCGTTATACTAAACTGTTGCCGTGCTAAACGGCTCTGGGTCAATGTATCAAAGCCATTCAGCAAAACATTACCCGCATCTTAACGTAATAAAGTCGTCATCATTTTTAAAGTAGTGGTCTTCCCCGCCCCATTGGGTCCCAGTAAACCAAAAATCTCACCTTTTTTGATTTCAAACGACACATTTTTCACAGCAACTTTATTTCCAAATTGTTTTTTTAAATTGCTTACTTTAATAACACACTCTTGATTCATATTGCGACCTCCTTATATTTAATCAGGTGATCTGACTAAATACATAGTAAGGGTACCTGATTAAAATGTCAAGCTAAGCATCGCCGTGAATTTCAGAATGTTGTATACTTAAGAAAACACCGAATGAATGGAGTGACACAGCGTGGCAAATGAAATTAAGGCTGAATTAGCCGCTGGAAAGTTAGCTGAATACGAACAACTCAGTAAAATTTATGATGATATTGTCAAACAGGCGCGCCCTCGTTTAACCGTTGAAGGCCAGGGTAAAATTTTATTAGCGTTAACAGATGAAGATCATCTTTCTCAACGCCAGCTGGCCACCCGTTTAGGCATGTCACCCCAATCCACGAGCGAATTTGTCTACAAACTGGTTAAACGAGACTTAGTGACTTTAACCAAATCGTCAAAAGATCGTCGAGTCAACTTAGTCAATTTGACCCCCACAGGCCGACAAGAAATTGAATCTGCCGCCCAAGAGGTTCCTCCCTTTGTGCGAACTCTCTCAGATAGCGAATTAGAACAACTATCAGTGCTCATGACCAAAATCACAACAGCGATGTATGCCGATATTGATGCGGCTAATCCCACATTGGGAGTGAAGTTTCATAAATTATTTGCTAGTCGATATTTAAAACAGTTTAAAAAATAGCTATCAATTGCAGGTAGGATTTGCAATTGATAGCTTTTAGTTTAAATGATGCGTAATTAAATGTTGTCACTTCTGATGAGTTTGGTATTGGCATAGCCGTTTCATGATATTTCAAATCGAATGATCTCGTTCCAGTAAGTCACAAAAAATTTAGGAAAGTTAGACAATGAAAAGAAAAAACATAATCTCATGAAACAAGAAAATTGCTCTCCTACCAATGACGGAAAGTTATTTATAAATCAAGCCGAAACATAGTCATACTGAAAGTTGCAAATTAATTTTTCAACCTATATACTATAAATATAAGAAATTATAGTATATAAGGGATGTGATTAATAACAATGAATACCTTAACTCAACTGGAACATGATTACCCAACGTTCATTTACAAAACCGCACAAGCATACGGTTTATCCAAAGATGAAATTCATGAACTATCAACTGATGGCACCATTAAAAAGATTGATCGTGGTATCTATATTTTCCCAGATTACCTGCTCGATGAATTTAGCTTGATCAGTCAAAAATTCTCGCGCGGTATCTTCTCGTTAGTTAGTGCTTTAATCATCCATGACTTGACTGATGAAATGCCACTTCATTATGATCTGATATTCCCACAAGGATATCATCCTAACGCAGCATCACTGAAGAAGTATCATATTAAAGCCAGATATCTATCAAAAAAACGCTATTTACTTGGTATCGAAACCGCCCAAACCGAAAATGGCGGTACTGTTCAAGTTTATTCAAAGGAACGCACGTTATTAGATGTTTGGGAATCAAAACAAATTCAGCCTTACATCAAGAATGATGCGCTTAAAAAATATCTAGCAAGTTCACCCAGCACAGAAAGATTTAAAGATTTAACCAAAATAAAGAACAAATTATACCCAAACAGTACTTTATTAAAAGTCATGGAGGTCTACCTGCAATGAGTGAAGTTAATAAAATTCTACCAATGATCAGTAAACGTGCTCGTGAACTTGGCTACAATATTCAACATTTTCAGAAACTCTTTTTTCTAGAACACTTTTTAAAGCAGATTTCTGATTCTAATTATCGTCGTTACTTTGTTCTCAAAGGTGGGTTTGAAATCCAAAGCCTTGTCGGAATTGAAAACAGAATGACCCAAGATCTTGATGCAATCTATATTGGGCCAGCCTTGCAACCAGATAAATTAGCAACCGTTTTGAATGAAATCTTCGAGCAATCTACCGATTATGTCAGTTTTACAATCAAGTCGATTGAACAAAAACAACTTGATGATGATTATCCTGGAATTCGTGTCAATCTGCTGGCACAAATGGGAAAAAGTAAAATCAGTGTAAAGCTGGATATTTCAAAAGGTAATCCCTATGAGACAATTCCAATCATGCTTGATCACCAAAGTATTTTAAACGCCGATGAAAAGTTTCCAATTTACGGCATCCCCGTTGAAAAAATCTTGGCAGACAAATTATCAGCATTTCTAAATCATGGTATGTTAAACACTCGTGCTAAGGATTTGTTTGACGTTTACTCATTGTCCATTCTCTATCGAACTGACATTGATCTTGTGCTTTTAAAAAAAGAGTTTTTCAAAAGTGTAGCGTTTGATCATATTCCAAACAAAACGATCGAAAACCGCTTAACCGAAATCAGTGCTCTATCCGATTCCGAAAGTTTAAAAACTTCTTGGCAACAGTACCAGCAGCAATATGACTACGCTCAATCAATCAGTTACACAACTGCATTAGAAACACTTTTCAGTTTAATGAAAAAAATTTAGAATTAATACACAGAGAAATAAAACTAAAATCTACCTGACTTTCAAAAAAACATCGAAAAAATCCATTTTATAGATTCTTATTATCTGTGCAGTCAGAAACGACTCGAAAGCAACATGCTAAGTACACTGAAGTGCTTCAAAATTATAGTTTTAATCGACATTTAACGTGAGTATATTCTATTTTGTTCATTCGTCATCGTTTTTCATAATCTGTCGTAGTTTTTTGTAAAAATCCATCTGCTGTTTAAACAAATTATCAAAATTAACCGTGTATTTCTTATGATCAATGAAACTAATATAGCTTATTTCGTTACCTTGTATGGTTGAGGATTCTATATCATGGGCTAATGAGTTCCTAAGATTAATCCATTCTTGCTTTGGAGCCTTTTCATTGAAAAGTTGCTTAAATAGCTCATTTCGTTTATTAACACTTCCTCGAAGCCTATTATCAATTTCCTTTGACAAAATTTCCTTGCTGAACTTGCTAATTGCTGTTTCTTTTGGAATTTTAGAAACAATTGCAGACTTTAGTAAGCTTTCACTAATAATAAACGATGATAGAATTAATGATTTTTTAGTCATAGTATCAGAAGTATTACTAACTTTTAATGCTATCTCGGATATTGTTTTCTTATAGGCCCCAAATTTAAGGGGGTATTTTCTATAGTTTTCATATTCACTTTCAAGATCGCCATTCTCTAACATGTTATGCCAATACTGTAGCTTTTCTGGTAGTTCATATTCATATTCCGTCCCCGATGGAATTCCATAATAATCAAAGACAGCAGAAATAATTTCATCTGACTTACTGTCCTTACGTCTTGGAAACTGAATGACCATTTCTGAAATAATATTGCTCTGTGTTGTGATTTTCAATTTGTCTAAATCGCAGTCCTCAACAATAGATGTATTCTGAAATACTTCTTGTCTGAGAAGCTCAAAATACTCTGATAAAAACAATTCCTCGCCCCAGGGTAATTGAATGTCAAAATACGCTAGCAGATTTTCTTCTTCGTCCTGCCTAAATCTATCCCAATCAACATAATTACCAAATACAAAATCATCATTCCCAGTTTCTAACTCCGGTTCTATATCCCAATCTTCATAATTAAACTTACGCATAACATTTCCTCCCTTGTACCACACTTTTTAGCATTTAGTCAAAAAATCGTGGGAGCTTTTCAATCACTCTTAAGTGACTGAAGACTTCCACGATTCTTGGTGGGGCTTTTGGTGGAGAAACTTTCAGATTCAACAACGACTTATCCATTTTGCAAGTTCACAAATGCCGTTAAATCAACATTTCGGCTTCAATTTTTATATCTAAATTATTCCCACTCCACCGTTGCCGGGGGCTTACTCGTAATATCATACACGATACGATTGACATGATCGACTTCGTTTACAATGCGTACAGAAATCTTCTGCAACACATCCCATGGAATGCGGGCAAAATCGGCTGTCATGCCATCGACAGAATCCACAGCTCGAATACCGACTGTATAGTCATATGTTCGGCCATCACCCATGACCCCAACACTCTTAATGCCTGGTAAAACGGTAAAGTACTGCCAAATATCACGATCTAAGCCGGCTTTTTTAATTTCATCCCGTAAAATCCAGTCCGAATCACGCACAATGTTTAACTTATCCTCAGTAATTTCACCGAGCACCCGAATCCCTAAACCAGGACCTGGGAATGGTTGCCGCCAAACTAAATCAGATGGCATCCCCAGTTTTTCACCCAAGTCGCGAGCTTCATCCTTAAACAACGTTCGCAAAGGTTCAATTAAAGTAAAGTGCATGTCTTTGGGCAAGCCGCCCACGTTATGATGCGATTTAATCGTTTGCGCGGTATCCGTACCACTCTCAATCACATCTGTATACAAGGTACCTTGTGCCAAGAAATCAATGCCGTGCAGTTTTTGAGCTTCATCGTTAAACACTTGAATAAATTCGTTACCAATAATTTTACGTTTCTTTTCCGGATCGGAAACCCCAACTAATTTATCCATGAACCGTTTTTGAGCATCAACTTTAACCACGTTCAGGCCAAACTTGCCTTCCAAGCTATCCATTACTTGTTTGGCTTCACCTTTACGCAACAGTCCGTGGTCCACAAAAATACTGGTCAATTGATTGCCAATGGCTTTGTGCAGTAACACACCCACCACACTGGAATCGACACCACCAGAAAGGCCCAATAAGACCTTGCGATCGCCAACCTCTTCACGAATTTTTTTAATCTGTAAATCAATAAAATCGTTCATCGACCAGTTAGCTTTGGCTTCACAAACATCAAACGCAAAATGTTTAAGAATCTCGTTACCATACTGCGTATTGCGAACCTCCGCATGAAACTGAATGCCATAAAATTTTCGTTTAGGGTCTTCTATGGAAGCAATTGGACAATTCTTGCTAGTAGCCACAGAAGTAAAGCCTTCAGGTACTTGTTTAACAAGATCACCATGACTCATCCAAACCGTCTGATGGCTTGGTAATCCTTTAAATAAAGGCGTTTGCGCATCAGTGACATCAATGTCAGCATGCCCATACTCGCGGTTGTTAGCGGACTCGACTTTACCACCTAGGTTATAGGCCATTAATTGCATGCCATAGCAGATTCCTAAGATAGGAATGCCGAGTTGATAAATTTCGGGATCAACACGAAAAGCGTCGTCATCGTAAACACTGTTGGGACCACCGGAGAAGACGATGCCTTTGGGGTTAATTTTCCGAATTTCATCGGCGGTGATGTTGTGAGAAAGTAATTCGGAATAGACGCCAAATTCACGGATTCGGCGTGTGATGAGTTGGTTGTACTGACTGCCAAAGTCTAAAACAATGATCTTGTCGAATTGTGACAAATCTAAATTAGCCAAGTTTTCACCTCATGATTAGAGAGTGTCAAACTAAGCGCCCAGCTTCCGAGTATTTCCTAGGAAGGCAAATGATTCGGGTTAGGAATCGTTTGCTTTCCGTAGCAAAACGGAAGAAGCTGCTTAGTTTGGCACGTTTACTCTATAATTTTTTAAAGTTTAGTTATTCAACATCTAGTATCAATTCTACTGATAATAATGCTTAAAGTAAAGCCAGTTTGAAATTGATTCTCGTCAAACTGGCTTCTAAATTTCTAATATTTTCTTAAATAAACGGCATCCATTGTGTGATGTTCTACTTTATGCAAAATTAAGTTGGCTCGGGAACGAGTTGGCAAAATAAACTCGTCTAAATTGGGGAGATCAACTCGTTGCCAAACTTTTTTAGCTTCTGCAAAGGCCTTTTCTCGTGGCCATTGCGCAAATTCATAATAGTAATCATCCGGATTATGAAAGGCCGTATCTAACAAAATGCCAAAGCGTTCCAAAAACCACTTTTCAATTAATTCTGGATTAGCATCCACATAAATTGACCAATCAAAAAAGTCACTGATATAAATGGTTTGGTTGGAAGGCAGTTGCAATACGTTGATCCCTTCAACAATCAAGATATCCGGATTATCAACTATTTCAAACTGATCTGGAACAATATCGTAACTTTGATGAGAGTATAACGGCACCTGAATTTTGGCCTGACCATTCTTAACTGAACCCATAAAGTCCAACAAACTCGCCATATCATAGCTTTCGGGAAATCCTTTGCGATTCAAAATTTGTCGTTTTTTCAGTTCAGCATTGGGATATAAAAAACCATCCGTTGTGATTAACTGTGAGTGTAATTCAGGAAAAAAATTGGTCAACAGTACTTGAAGCAAACGCGCCGTGGTGCTCTTTCCAACCGCTACACTTCCAGAAATACCAATCACAAACGGGACCCGTTTTTCTGGTAATTGTAAAAAATCAGTTTTGGTAGCTTGCCAATCTTGAAAACTCCGAAATTTTTTTATCAACAAGTGTACCAACGGGACATAAATATCTTGGACATCCTGTAAAGAGATGCGGTCATTCAACGCTTTAATTGCTTTTAATTGTTGGTCAGATAATGGCAGCTTTGCTTCAGGTGCCAATTTTTTCCAATCGTCTTTTAGAAATCGATAGTAACTTTGGTCTTCTTCTACCATTTTTATTTCCTCAATAAACTTTTAGTCGTTTGCATATAATTTGGTATTTACACGGTCTAACAAACGCGATTGTTTTCCTGTTGCCACAATGGTCAACCGGTGCATCGCTCGTGAACAAATGGTATAAAGAAGTTGACGCTCGTCTTCATCATGATATGTCTTATCAGAAGCATCCCAAACAATTACCGCATCAAATTCAAGTCCCTTTGCTAAGAACGAAGGCACAACGACAATTCCTTGTGCCAAACGCTGATTTTCGGTATGAATCAACGTTACTCTTTCCCCGGCTGCGCGCAACGCATTAGTAATTTCCTCACAGGCAGCAACTGATTTGCCGATAATCGCGGTGGTTTCACCATCTTGATCATTTTTAGTCAGCTGTTGTTGGACGCGTTTTACTGCTGCATCAAGATCTTTTCTGACACTAATCGTTGGCAACTCACCTTCACGCTGGAAGGCCTCAATTGCTTCTCCATTGACTAAAATTTCTTTGGTAAAGTCTGTGATCTGTTGCGTAGAACGATAAGATTTCTCCAGTTGGATCACACGCGTTTTCTCTTTATCAAACATAGTTGATAGTTCTGCCAGTAACGTGGTCGTACTTTCATTACTATAAATAGACTGATTTAAATCACCCAATAATGTGAATTTTGCGCGTGGATAATTAAATTTCAGATAGGCTAGCTGAAAGGCCGTGTAATCCTGAATTTCATCAATAAATACGTAGCGCATATCACGTTCGCCTTTTTTACCTACAATCAAATCATACAAGTAAAGATAGGCCGAGGTGTTATTTAATGAAATGGCATGATTCTTCAAGCCCTCCACCGTTTCATTTACATAGGTACGCCAATCAGATTCCGTTAAGCCAAATTTTTCTAAATTTACTAAATGCGGCACACTTCGTAAAAAGTGAACGTACTGCGCATTAATATTGAGAAAACGATTATGCACAATCGCGTTACGAACCGGCTGCAAAGCTTGAATAACTAGTTTACGTGCTAAGAATTTGAATTCTTTATCACTGTCATCAAACTCACGCGGTTCCCCACCGTATAACTTCTCAAGATCTTCATGATTCAAAGATTGAACGGCTTGTTCAGCCCATTTAGAACGGACTTCGCCACCAATACGGTGATTCAAAGATTTCAATAACGTTTCCTTAGTCGCATCCAAACGATTTCCTAAATGATAATTTTCATTAAAACTATAGTAAATATCGTTTAGTCGTGCTTGATCAGCAAATGGTTTTTCTCTAAACATCAGGTTGCGGAATTTCATATCCGCTGATTCTAAATGCTTAGCGTATTTAGTTACTGCATTGAAGTAAACTAAACTATTTTCCAACCGGCGGATCTTTTTAGAAACTGGATCAGTGCGGCTTTCAAATCGCTGCTGAAGGGTTTCAACTTCCATGTTAGGAATGCGTCGTTTGGTGAATTGATAATAAGTCATTTGAACCATATTATGTTCCCCAAGTTCAGGTAACACCTGATCCACATAATCATTAAAGATTTGGTTTGGTGAAAACATAATCACTTGACTAGCCGTTAAATTGCCGCGATAGCGATACAACAGGTAAGCTACTCGTTGCAAAATAGCCGCTGTTTTACCTGAACCAGCAGCACCTTGCACAAACAGTAAGTCCGAATGTGTATCTCGGATAATTTGATTTTGTTCCTTTTGAATCGTAGAAACGATACTCTTCATTTTGGTATCAGAAGAATTGCCCAGTGCTTGCAACAACATTTGATCACCAATCGTTTCATCGGTATCAAAAATTGTGACAATTTTACTATTTTCAATCGTGAATTGTCGTTTTAATTTAACGTTTACTTCCTGAGTGCCATCAGGCGTTTCATAGGATACATTTCCCAACTTACCATCATAGTAAACACTTGAAATTGGTGCTCGCCAATCATAAATCAAGAAATGTTCTGGTGTATCCGAAAATGAGCCAAGGCCAATGTAAATGGTCTCGTCATTTTTTTCACCTTCTTCATGAAAATCGATGCGCGCAAAATAAGGTCGTTTTTCAAGGCGTTTCAAAACGTCCAACTGTTGGCTCGCATGACGCCAACTATTTTGCCGTTCTGACAACAGTTGTTGTTGTTGCCGCACCGAAATTGCCGTATCCATCATGCCAGAATATGTGCTGGTGTTCATGCGAACTTCATTACTAAAATTTTTATCAATCGCTTTGGAGTCAGTCTCCGCTGTTTTCACATCTTTAGTGGCCTTTTGAATTGCCTCTTGAATCTTGGTAATTACTTCATTTAAATGGGTCTGTTCGTACTTTTGTATTGAATCAGTCATGAAAACCCTCCAAATAATTGACATTTAAGACACTGAATCATTCAGTTGCTCTCCTAGTAAATCGAAAGTTTTTTGCTTTAAACTTTCACGCTAAAACTAAACAATTAAATTACTTCAAGGTAGTTATGCATTACCTATAATTTAAGTAAATATCTTACCACTTTTCGCCCATTAACTCAAAGATAATCATTGTTTTTCGCTTATAACTTGTGCTATCCTGGTCAAATATTTATGATGGTTCCGGGAGGAAAAATACTATGAATCAAGTTTCGTTATTAATTATGCTTTTTGCAGCTTTAATCACGCCCATGTTAATGGCACGATTTAAAATCACCTTTTTGCCAACCGCCGTGGTTGAAATTATTCTCGGTATCGTTTTAGGGCCCAGTTTATTGGGTTTAGTTCACACAACTAATATCTTAAAACAACTATCTGATATTGGTGTCATCATTCTTTTGTTTCTTAGTGGAATGGAAATTGACTTTGATCTGTTTAAAAAACCACAGGGTACGCCTTCACCATTAGCACAGAAAAACGCCGTTCAAAATTCAAAATGGTCGCCAGTCATTCTTGCCTGTCTGGCGTATTCAACAATTATCGTCATCTCACTAGTCTTAGCGGGTCTTTTTAAATGGGCAAATCTTTTCTCTGATTTCTGGTTGGCAGCCATTCTGTTTGCAACTATCTCACTAGGAATTGTCATCGCAACCTTAAAAGAAAACGAGTTATTAAGTAAAGCCTTTGGACAAACTGTCCTCCTAATCGCTGTGCTTGGTGAAGTTGTACCAATGCTCGGTCTAACTTTTTATGCTTCCGTTTTTGGTAGCAGTAGTAAGAGTCTTTGGTTATTGCTTCTTATAATTGTTGCCGCCATTTTTCTCCTGCGTCGTTTTAAATTTTTCTTTAACTTTTTCGAACAGATCAATAAATCGACAACCCAACTTGATATTCGCTTAGCATTCTTTTTAATTGTCGCTATGGTCACTGTTGCTTCCTCAGTGGGTGCCGAAAATATTCTTGGGGCATTTATTGCCGGAATTATTCTCAAACTCCTGCGTCCTAGCGAAAGTACAAAGGATAAACTGGATTCCATTGGTTACGGTTTTTTCATTCCGATCTTTTTCATGATGAGTGGTATCGGCCTAAACCTGCGTACCTTACTAAGTGATCCACAAGCCTTGACTTTGATTCCGTTATTTTTCTTAGCCTATGTCATTGCTAAATTGGCCATTTATCCGGTTTTAAGCCTGCGTTTTAAAAGTGCCAACGCCATTGCGGGGACTAGTTTATCAGCCGCTACAATTACAATGGTTGTTGCAATTTTGCAGGTTGCCAAAAATATGCATGTGATCAATGCCCATCAATCTGGTGCCTTTTTATTAGCGGCCATTTTAACCTGTGTCTTTTCACCTTTGATTTTTAGCAAAGCCTATCGTCCGGAAGCTGAAGATTTAAAGAAACAGACTGTTCACTTCATTGGAGCCAATATTTTCACCGTACCCGTTGCCCAGCAACTGACACAGGGATGGTATGACATTCAAATGTACACAGATAATGAAAAAAACTATCGCACCTACAATAGCGAAATTCAAATTCATCTTTTAGAAAACTTAAACGCCGAAGAAATGATCAAACAGGGTATTTTTGACACTGATATTTTGGTGGTTGGTCATTTTCGTGCCCAAGAGAACTACCTATTAGCCAAGGCAGCTAAGGCTTATGGCGTTGAACGCGTGATTGTCCGTTTTGAAGATCGTAATATTTTAAATAAGCATGAAAAAGAATTACATGATTTGGGCATTGAAATTTATAATACGCCTGAGGTCAACATTGCGATGCTGCGCGGATTAATTGAAACCCCTTCAACTATGCTTCTTTTAAATGATACAACTAACACCATTTTTGAAGTTCAGGTTCATAATCGAAAGTACACAGGTCTTGAAATTAAGAATCTGCCTTTTATTGATAAAATCACAATTAGCCAAATTTTTCGAAATCATCGTCTTATTCGTCCGGTGGGGACCACCCAATTAGAATTAAATGATCGCCTCATTTTTACTGGTAGCAAAAATGATATCGAAGAAATTCGGCATGAACTTGGAAAAATGAATTAAATTTAGATTATAAAACTGACAGTTAAAAGCGCAAAAATTAAATAATTTTCCTTCAAACGATATCTTTTAAAAATGGTATCGTTTTCTTTTTGAATTAACCCAATTGAATTGAAAAAATGTTATAAATGCACTCATAGCCTATGATACAATAGCTTCTGGACATTTAGATGAGAGGAGGTCATCTTTTGAAAACAATTGAAGTCTATTTTGTACGTCACGGACAAACCTTCTTCAACCGTTACAATCGCATGCAAGGTTGGTCAGACTCACCATTGACGGAAAAAGGTTGGCAGGATGCTAAAACTGCGGGTCAAAAACTAGCAAATATTGCCTTTAATGCTGCCTATTCCAGTGACACCACACGTGCATTTAATACCGCTAATACAATTGCGCATAGTAATAAGTCTCCTGGACTGAAGGTGCAGCAATTAGCAGAATTTCGGGAAGAATTTTATGGTTACTTTGAAGGTGCAGATTCAGCACAAACCTGGTTTCAAGTTTTACAACCGGTTAGTCAAGTCCGTACTTTTCATGATTTTTTAATGCACCATAATATCAGCGAATCTAAAAATGCCGTTAAGTTGGCTGATCCGTTTCATGATGCCGAAGATCACATTGATTTTTGGAAACGTTTGGACAAAGGATTTCAATATCTAATTGATCACAGCCATGATCACGACAAAATTTTAGTCGTTTCACACGGCACGACCATTCGCAGCATTGTTGGACGTTACGCACCGGACATGGATATTACCACTAGTCCTAGTAATGGTAGCGTCACAAAAATAACCATTCGTGATTCTCAAATTTCTGTTGATTATTTCAATAACAACGATTCCACAATTAAATAATCAGGAGAATTATTAAAATGAAAAATTCACCACTCGATACAAATAAACACTTTATCAGTTGGCCAGTTGTGGCCCTAATGGACTTTGTTACCGTTATTGGTTTTGATGACTTAATTTATAACTTCCATAATCAAGGTTTGGCAATCGTGACAACCTGGATTATTATGTTAATCCTCTTTGTTTGGCCATACGAAATGATGGTTGGCCAACTTGGTTCTGCCTTTCAAAACGAAGGTGGCGGTTTGTCCTCATGGATTCGCTCCACTAATGGAGATCTTGCCGGTTACATGGTAGCCTTCCTTTATTGGATTGCCGGTTTACCTTACGTCGTGGATGTTGCCAACTCAGTCGTGGTTTCCATTAGTTGGCTCATCAAAGGTAATGGCGATCTCAACAAGTATATGTCGACTTTTATGTTTGCTATTTTTACGGCCGTGGTTTTCCTTGGTTTTATCTGGTTCCAGCATTTATTTAAAAACAAATCCTTGGAAATCATGAGTACAATCGGCGGTGGCGCCATGTTTGTTATGACCATCTTGTTCGTTGTCATGACGGTTGCTGCTCTAATGTATGGACGCCACATTGAAACTCAGCCTTTCAATCTGGGCGCATTCATCCCTAAGATTAACGGCCATTTTCTTTCCACCTTTGGTTTATTAATTTTTGCCATTAATGGTGCCGAGTTGGCTGGACCTTATGTCAAACAAATGAAACATGGAAATCGCGATTTTCCTAAAGCCATGATGATGCTTTTAATTATGACCGGTTTCTTAACCGTCTTTGGTTCCTTCTCACTAGGTGTTTTCTTCAATGCGCACCACTTACCTTATGACTTGAAAATGAACGGTTCTTATTATGCCTTCCAAGCACTAGGTAAACAATTTGGCATGGGCAACACTTTAATGTATATCTTTGCGGTCGCCCAGTTCATTTACATGTGTGCCCAATTAGCGGTTATTTTGGATGCCAGCACACGAATTTTTATCTCTAATGTTTCAAAAAAATACTTACCAAAACGTTTAACTAAATTGAATAATGATGGCCTGCCAATTAACGGTTACTGGCTGACCACCGCAATTGTTTCATTGGTTTTATTCCTAAGTAATTGGTTACCAAGTATCAATGATATGTTCAACTGGTTATTAAACATTAACGGCATTGTGTCGCCATTCGTCACAAGTTTTGTATTCTATGCCTTCATGCGCATTCGTGCTAAGAGTAAAGACTATCCTTCAGAATACAGATTTATTAAAAACGATCGTTTTGCTTGGTTAGTTGGACTATGGTGTTTGGTCATTACACTGGTATTTTCAGTTATGGGAATTCGGCCAACGGATGCCACCCCTGGAACGGTGTTATACACAAAGGAATTAACTTTGAATATTGTCATCCCTATTATTTTTATTGCACTTTCGGCAGTTTTACCTTACATGGCAAAAATTGGCCGTGAGCATTTGGCTAAACAGGCGTGGTTATCCACACCTTTGGCTTTAGTTGTATTTATCATTGTTGGCTTTGTATTAACTCAGCACTTAACTGGTGCCAGCATTGCTACTATGATTCTTAGTTGGGCTTTGAACGTCGTCTTGTTTATCATTATTTATCAACTCACGTTTAAGTTCATTACACGCAATCAATCGACAAATAACTAAATTAAAAAAGATGGACTACATAATCTTTTGTATTAGCCCTGTGAAATCAGCAGGTCTAAATACAGGATTACTGTAGTCCATCTTTTTAACTAATTAATTCACTGTCACAACTACTTTGCCAAAACTATGTGAACTTTCCAAATACGCATGTGCCTGGACAACCTGGGAAAAATCAAATACTTTTGTCGGTTTCACGTCAACATGATAGGTGTCGATGAAATTTAACATTTCCTGAATTTTTTGTTGAGAAACATCTCCAGAGTAAAAACCAGTCAAATAACGATTGTTAGGAATGTCTGTAATTGGATCGAAATTATTCAGATTCCACACTCCACCTAGTTCACCAGTTGCACTCACAATGCCAAATTCAGTTAGATGTTTTAAAGTATCCCGAACGCTTAGAGGACCGATCAAATCAATAATTTTATCAAAATATCCGGTATGTTCGGGCAATTTATCACTATCTGGTGCAACAATTACCTGATCAAAACCAGCGTCCAACAAGGATTGCACCTTATTTTGATTGCGTGTGGTCCCGGTAACTTTAATCAAGGAATTTAATCCTTTAATCAAATGTAAATCGGCTAATCCCACTCCACTAGTAGCCGCTCTAATCAGTACCTTATCAGTTGATTTAATCTGTAAACTTTTAAAAATACCATAGGCGGTATAATACGTTTCTGGCACAGCTGCAAGTTCCTCAATCGACAATTTCGTTTCAACTGGATAAATTTGTTTGTCGGGTAATAATACATATTCTGCATAACTACCGTCAAATGCACGCCCCATCTCACCCATAATTGAAATCACTTTTTGATCTCTGGTAAAGGCACTAGTATTCGTAGTTTCATCAACTTCGCCAACAACTTCAATACCAAGAATTCGGGGAAACCTAACCGAGGGTGACTTTCCTTCGCGCGTAAAAATTTCGGAATGATTAATGCCAAACCCTAAGACTTTGATGCGCGTCCATCCCGGTTTTACTTTGGGAGTTTTCACGTTCATTAGTTCTAAAACTTCTGGTCCACCTGCGTGATTCACCACATATGCTTTCATATTCTTTTCCTTCCTATAAGTTGTATAAAACAACAAGTTTATTTTAAGAACGCATTTAAATGAACTCGATGACTAGAACAATTGCCATCTTACTTTACTTGTAATTGTTTGACATCTTCAATTTTAGTCTTTAAGTGCTGCATGGATCTTTTCAACTGTTTCACTTTTTCTTCGGACTGCACCAGCTGGTCCTGTAAAATGGTCAATCTTTCTCCAATTGTGTCGTCACCCTTTTGATAAATTGCCAGAAAATATTTGATCTGTCCCAGAGTCATACCGCATTCTTTGACACACAAAATAAAATCAATACGATCAAGATCAGTTGATTCAAACTGACGTATGCTGTTTACCCGTTTAACCGGTCCTAATAGTCCTTCACGCTCATAGTAACGAATGGTGGCTGTGGAAATATTAAATTGTTTTGCTACTGCGTCAATTTTCAAGATTCTCACCTCTTGACTTGAAGTATACTTCAAGGATTATGATTTATAAATAGAGATCGAAAAATAACGAATCACTAAAAGATTTTTAGAAGAAGGCAAAAAAATGAAAACTTTATATCTTGTACGGCATGGTGAAACTCTTTTTAATGTGGAACATAAAATTCAGGGATGGTGTGACTCGCCACTGACTTCAAACGGTATTGCACAAGCCAGTCGGTTAGGAGAATTCTTCAAAGAAATTTCCATTGATCATGCCTATAGTTCAACTTCAGAACGATGCTGTGATACGACTGAACTAATTTTGCAGAACCGTTTAACATACACAAGAGTAAAAGCTTTAAAAGAACAAAACTATGGTGTTTTTGAAGGTGAAAGTGAAACACTTAGCCCGAAAACACCTAAAGATTTTGAAACCTTTTTCCTACCCTATGGTGGCGAGTCCTCTAATGATGTCGGTAAACGAATGTTGCACTGTTTAACTACTATTATGTCTAAAGCAGATCACCAAAATGTTTTAGCCGTTTCCCACAGTGGAGCCTGCTTCAACTTTTTACGTATGTTACAGGATCCCACCGAAGAGTTGAAAAAAGGCTTTTCCAATGGCACGATTTTTGTCTATCATTTTGATCAAGGAAAATTTCAATTAGCAAAAGTTATTCGTCCCGATCAGAACCAATAATAAACTTTTTAATCTTGAACTATTTAAAAATGTGGTGAACTAACAATTGTTAATTCACCACATTTTCTGTTTATATTTTTAGTTATTACTCATAACTACTGCGTATCTTTCATCAGCTTAGTTATTGATTGCCTGTTGAGTCACTTGTTGTTGAAATTTAGGTAAAGTAAGAAATACTCTGGCATTAGTTAATTTAATTGTACCGTTGCATCATAAGTATGACTGAAATTATCATCGTCAATATCATCTGTATCATAATCAGCATCCCATTTAAGACGAACCGACGTTAAATCCTTAATAGAATCTAATTTTTTTAAGAAATAAATGACCCAACCATCAACGCTTGCGCCGCTGTTCAATTCGCCATCAAAATCATCACTTGCAGACATATCAGCTTCTACCTGCTCTCCCGAATTCGTATTCATGGTTCCTTGGGTTGGATACATATTAATATCCTTTCCAGCATCGATTGTATAATGCACAGCCACTATACCATTGACTTCGTTGCCATCTGAGTCCTCTGTAGTACCATCAGACTGAAGAACCTTTACTTCATCGATTCCCACTTTTGTGTTTGTCCATGAGCTATCACTAAATACGGGCTTATAATCCTTAGAATCTGTGACTTCATAATCCTCATCATCCAATGTGATTGTATTGTCATCTGACTCGGAACTCTCTGAATCTTCAGAACTATCTGTTCCTGAACTATCAGATTCCGTTTCAGTTGAACTACTTTTTTCATTCGTAGCTGACAGAATCGTTTTTGCTGCAATTCGTTTACCCTCTTGTACTCCTTGATGGTAGATTGTCACTCCTCCAATGATCAAAACAATCACTATCAAAATTGTTCCCAATATATAACCTAACTTGTGTTTTTTCATGCACAAATCCCCTACTCTCTATATTTTTGCTGCCTTAATATTGTACCTTGAACACACTATATAATGCCACCCTTTTTAGATAAAAAAATCTCAACACAGTTGGCACCTTACCAAACTGCATCGAGATTTTTTGTTTTGTCTGATTTAACCTTCACTAATCACTAACAATGATTTGATAGCTGTTCGTTTGTCCATAGCCTCATAGGCGTCTTGAATGTGATCCAAATCAAAACGTTTTGTAAAGACCTTTCCAGGATTGATCTTGCCGCTTAAAACAGCATCTAACAAAACTGCCTTGTCATCTGTTGTAACCGAAGCAATACCACCACGTAAACCAATGTTACGCCAGAAAAGATTGTTCGTGTTCATTTCTGCTTTTTGAGGAACGCCAACCCGACCAACTACTGCGCCAGGACGACCAACCTTAACCGCAGTATCAACGGATTGCTCCGTACCGACACATTCCAAAACCGCATCAGCACCACTACCAGTTAATTCCATAACCTTCTTAACTGCGTCATCCCCACGTTCTGGGATGATGTCCGTTGCACCAAATTCACGCGCTAATTTTTGACGATCTTCATGACGGCTCATTGCAATAATTCGTTTTGCACCGCGTAACTTAGCCGAAATTACGCCACATAAACCAACGGCACCATCACCCATGACAACAACTGTGTCACCTTTTTTAACTTCTGCACTGGCAGCTGCATGATAACCGGTTGCCATCACATCAGCCAAAGTTAAGAGTGAGTTTAATTGTTCATCTGAATAATCAGCTGGTTTACCAGGAATCTTGACTAATCCCCAGTTAGCGTTTGTGTAACGTAAATATTCACCTTGATAACCACCGTTGCCACCGGCCTCTTGGTTTAAACAATCCCCATCAAAACCAGCTAAGCAGGCCGCACAATGTCCACAACCATGTGTAAATGGAACTACCACAAAGTCACCAGTCTTAATATCAGAAACGTCGGCACCTACTTCTTCAACTACACCGATTGCTTCATGTCCCACTAATGAATTAGCTTCCCGTTTGGCAATACCACGATACCACCATAGATCAGAACCACATACACAGGCGCGCACGATCTTAATAAGTGCATCCGTTGGTTTTTCAATTTTTGGTTTGTCAACATCATGAACTTCCATTTTTCCAGGTTCAATAAATACTGCTGCTTTCAAAAAATCCATCTCCTAATGTTTTTAATGACTTTTAATACTCAACAACACAATCATAAACCTTAGTGTGCACTTCAAGGCAAGCTTCTTTCGTAAGCTTTTTTAATTAAACTAAAGGTTGAAAGCTCAAAACACATCTCGTTGCCTGATATAAAAGTGTTCTTGATAACAAAATTAGATTAAAATGCCGTCCTACAGCTCACCCGGTCTGAAAGACGGCACTTTAACTATTTTTTATAGGCCAAGTCATTTAACATCAGTTATTGAAGCGATTTTAATGTTTTCAACCTTTAGAAGTAACTTAATTATTTGCTGCAAAATAAGTTGTCAAAAAGTTTGCAACGCCATCATGATCATTATCCACCGCTGTCACCTGATTGGCCGTTTGTTTAGCTTCTGGGGTACCGTTAGCCATTGCGACGCCTACACCTGCACTAGCTAACATTTCTAAATCATTTTGAGCATCCCCAAAAGTCATCAAATTATCACGTGTCCACTCAAAATGTTTCAACAATACATCCAATGCGGATCCTTTATCAATTCCTGGTTTCAAAAACTCTAGAATCATTGGCTGCGAACGCACGATATGAAACTCCTGTTTGAGTTGGGCCGGCATGTGCGCCACGATGTGATCCAACGTTGCTGGTTCCGTACAAATCACAGCCTTACTATAATCAACGACTGGTAACTTCGCGAATGGCACGTGTAAAAAGTGCATGTTGCCCCCTAATCGCTTTTCGTAACCTGAGAGTGGTAAATCATTGATGGGATACACACCGCTAAAATCCAAAATATCAAGAGGATACTCGTTAGCCAAACAGAACTTATGCAGGTCGCCAAAGTGTGCTCTTTTCATACCATCCGCCATCAACGGCTTTTTGTCCACATTGCGAATAACTAACGAACCATTGAAATTAACTGAATAATCATTTTCACCCATTAAACCTAACTGTGTTAGCCAATCCCAAATGGCATTAATTGGTCGGCCGGTGCATAGCACAATTTCTTTGCCTTGTTTATGCAACTTCTTTAAAATTTGGGTATTTGCTTCACTTATTTTTTTGTCCGCATTAAGCAAAGTGTTGTCCAAATCTAGTGCAATCATTTTAATCAAACCAACTACCTCCTGCTTTTACTGTTAACCAACCCAACTTTTTGAAAGTTTGTTAAAGTTGTGAAGTTTCGTTTTAGAAAGCCTTTACATTATCTGTCAACTGTTCCATCATATACCTGTACCCAATAAATTGAAAAGAGGCAATATGAATGATTACGATTAAAAACAACAAATTAGAAGTTGAAATAGACCAACTTGGTGCTCAAATTACTCATGTGGTTGATGCAAAAGGTAGCTTTGATTACATCTGGAATGGTAAAGCTTGGAAACGCCATGCACCAATTTTATTCCCATCAATTGGCAAATCCAATGATGATCACTACGTTGTGGATGGTCAGACTTATCCAATGCCTCAGCATGGCTTTACCCGTGACTTACAGTGGGAAAATGTTCGTAAGGCCGATGATCAAGTTTTACTCCAACTTAAAGCTAGCCCCAAGACAAAGGAATACTATCCTTTTGATTTCACTTTACAAGTGGACTACAAATTAGTGGGCAACCAATTATTAACTAAATATAGTGTCACTAATAATGATAAAACAACGATGCCCTATGCTCTGGGTTCACATCCTGGTTTCAATATTCCAATTGATGATGACGGTGTATTTGAAGACTACACTCTGACATTTGGCCCTCATCCTAAGGAAATTCAACAATTGGGCATTAACCCTGCTCCATTCCGGGATGGCACCAAAGCACCATTTACAGCCGTGGATAAAGATAATGTTTTGAAGTTAGATCACAGCACCTTTGATAACGGTTTAATCATTTTAGATGCTAAAAAAATCGAAACGGTTACCTTACGCTCTGATCAAACAGCACATGAAATCAAACTTAACGTTAAACATTTTCCATACATTACCTTGTGGACAATGGAAAATGCTACCGAACCCTATCTTTGCATCGAACCATTTGCTGGCCTTCCTGATCAAGCCAGTGATCAACCAACTGATTGGGCTAACAAGAAAGGTAACAACTTTGCTGAACCTGGTGAAACACAATCATTTGAATACGGCATTGAATTTTCATAACCCACTTTTTACAAATTAAACATGTTAAAATAAGAGCAGCGTATGTTTTGCGCTGTTCTTTTTATCTTACTAATAAAATAATATAGAGAGTGTTTTTGCTAAAAGTCACAGAAACGCTTCATAAGAATCCAGTTTCTTTCGCATAGACCAGAAGCTAAATACTTTTTAGACACTCTCAGAATGGAAGTCGTTCTTATCAAAAAATTTACTGTTTACCTCATTCGCCACGGCGAAACCTATCTCAATAAATTCGATCGCATGCAAGGTTGGGCAGATGCTCCCTTAACCGATAAAGGAATCCAAGATGCCCATCAAGCTGCCCAAAAGGTCCTGAACGTCCATTTCGATCAAGCCTTTTCAAGTGACTTGAGTCGGGCTGTCAATACCGCTCATATCATTTTAAAGGATACCCATAATGATTCCTTGCAAATCACCCAACTCAAAAATATTCGGGAAGCTTTCTTTGGCTATTTTGAAGGCGCCAATGGTCCTGAAACTTGGGACACCATTTGTCGACCTTTAGGCTACAGCGGCATCGACGATTTCTTAAGTGAACACACTTTTTATGAAGCTCGTGATGCTATGCATGCTGCCGATCCATTCAAAGTAGCTGAAGACGCTCAAACTTTCAAAAAACGAATTTTGGCTGGTGTCGATCAATTGGCAGAACAGGCACACGACGGAGAAACGTTACTCGTTGTTTCCCACATGGATGCCATCCGCAGTTTGATTCAGCTCTTGAACCCACAAATAGATGTTCACCTACCAATCAAAAACGGCAGTCTTAACATTCTTAATTTTACCGATAATCACGCTGAAGTTGTGGCTTATGATAGATAAAAATCTTCTATGCAAACTATTTTAATTCTGTTTCTAACCATGAGACAATCAGGATAGAAAGCAGGTGGCAAAATGACTGATAAAAAGCAAACCGACATGCCCGCATGTTTAATTGAGCCTACTGGCAAGGATAAAATTGAACAAGATCGCCTTGCCCGCATTCACGACGAATTGGTAAATCGCCAACTCGCAGAATTAGGAATTACACCTCGTCAGTTATCCACAGAAAAAAATTAACCAGTTTTAAAAAATGAGCGTGAGAAAGCCAATTTTCTCATGCTCATTTTTTAAGCTATATTTTTCTGTTTAATGGCTTTATTGATTGCGTACACCAGTACCACAATTGCCACCGCCATTAAAATTGTCAAAACTAACAGTGCGTGGCGTGAGCCTATCGCAGTTAAATCAGCTTGATTGCCTCTTTTACTTAACTGACTTGCCCCAATTATGGTGGAAACAATTGAGGTACCAACCGCACCCGCAAACTGTTGAATGGTGTTTAAAATCGCATTACCATCTGCTTGTTGATCGTTTTTCAATGTGGATAACCCATTTGTCATGACATTGCCAAAAATCAACCCGATACCAAACATATAAAATACATAAATAGTTAAGATCAATCCATTTGAAACATTTAAGGCTAAACCGGTAAATAAAACTAAGCCGATAAACACGATTGAACTTCCCGTGAGTAAAGGCTTTTTGGCTCCAAAGTGATCAAAAATACGTCCACTAATGGGTGACATGACTGCTCCTAAGGCAGCTCCTGGTAAAACGACTAGCCCGGCGGTTGTGGAAGTTGCCCCATTTACCAATTGCATGTAGTTGGGCAAAATAAAGGACATTCCTAGCGAAATTAATTGTAATGCGAAAAACACAAACACATGCGCGGCAAAGGCCACATTTTCTAAAACTCGTAAATCAATAACCGGCTGAGCAATATGTAAGCTGCGATAAATCAACCCAACTAAACCAATCACTCCTACCACAATTGCACCTGCAACGGATAAACTCATAAAACTTGTCGCGCCCATGTTGCTGAATCCTAAAATGAATCCAATAAAGGTAGCGGCAATTAATAAAACACTCAAGGGATCAAATTTTATAGCTCGTGTGGGCCTTTTTTGTTCAATCGTTTTAATTCCCGTAAACAAAGAAATTAATAATAATGGCACTAAAATGATGAAGACAAAGCGCCAACCTAGACTAGCCACCACAACACCACCAAATGTGGGCCCAATTGCCGGTGCGACAGCTGTAATTAACGTTCCAATCCCCATCATCATGCCAATCTTGCTGCTAGGAACCTGATCAATAATAATATTAAACATTAACGGCAGTGCAATCCCAGTACCACATCCCTGAATAATGCGACCAAGTAATAGAATTGGGAAAATCGGTGCTACCGCATCCATGATTAATCCTGTTAAAAATAGCAAGTTAGCCACAATAAATAGAGATTTGGTTCTAAACCGTGTTTTCAGTGCGGAAGACAATGGCACAATGATCGCGACGGTCAATAAATACCCGGTTGTTAACCACTGCACAATACTAGTTGTGACATTAAATTCTTTCATTAACGTTGGGAACGTAATGTTCATGGCAGTCTCAACAATTACCCCACTAAAGGACATTAATCCCGTCGCAATTACAGCCGCAATAACTTGGGGACGAATACGCTGACTGGTTTCATTTTTCATATTTATTATCTCTCGCGTTCCTTTCCGTAATTTTTTCCGGCTTCATCAACGATTAAAAATTGCAAAACTTTTGTAAACGTTAAAAGTTCCTCCTGACTAAAGTTTGTCTCCAGACTATCACGCTGAACTTTCATATAATCGCGATTCAACTGAACAAACGGTTGCGCTTTTTTGGTCAGTTGAATTTCTTTTTGGCGTGCATCATCCTTGGCAACTAACCGAAGAATCAATCCCTTTTTCTCCATGCGTTGTAAAAGCGTGGTTGCACTTGATCTGCGAATGGCAAATTCGGTTTCAATATCACGTTGTAAACACATTTGCTGCGGATATTTGCCAAGAAAATCAATGATTGATAACTGAACACCAGTTAAGCCGTAACCTGCTGCAAAGGTATCAATATGGCGACTAAGCGTATTATTGGCATGTTTCACTAACCGCCCGTATTTAGATAGATCTTTTGGCATCAATTTCATCTCCTCATTTTCGTTAGCAAGCTAACGTTTTACATTATAAAACAATTTACGTTAAAAATGCAAAAAAATCACCAAGATGCTGATCATCTTGGTGACTTAATGAAATTATTCTGTTAAAAATCATAATCCTATTTAAGAAATAAGCTTAATTATCTACTGCCAACTTTTGAAACTGGAAATTCAGCAATTTGTTCTTTAATCATTTGTTGATGCAGTTCTTCAGCGGTATCAATTTCGTTTTTTTCTTCTGTTGATAATGTTTTCTTTTCTGTGTCAGCCATTTCGATCTACCTCTTTAGTTTTGAATTGGCTTAATGTCGATTAATTTTCCTTTGACACCAGGTAAGATTCCCTGTGCAATTTTATCAGTTCTAACAGCGTGCGCCATTTGAAACTTGTTTTGCTTCACAATCATTTTATTAGTTGCTTTAAAGCCATCTGGTAATGGTTGATTAGTGCCTTGCAAAACCATCACAATTGCCTTAAAACCGCTATCGTCTACCTTGCATGGGCTGTAATGTAATGTATCACTGTACATTTCAAAAACAGTGCCCCGAGGAACAAAGAAGAGTTTAGCGTGTTCTTCAGCATTATACTCATAGTTATGAATGTCTTGTCGTTTGCCTAATACCATTACAACGTCTGTAAACGTAATATTAACTTCACTACCCTGGTGAAATTCAATTGCTGAAAATGAAGTGCTTTGTCCCATACAAGGACCAGCAGAAATTGGCATACCCGCATAAACATCAGCAGCAATTTGCTTGATAGCAGCATCATTTTCAATAGTTTCATCATCAGGAATATAGTCGTTATGATCACTTGGAATCTTCACTTGAGAATCCATATAACTTGTGACCTTACTTAAATCATATTGTTTATAAACTAAACCAAAATCAGCAAATTCATCACTGTTAACGTCATAAATGGTCTTATCCGGATTAGCTTTTTTTATTTCATCGAAATTACTCATAAATTTTCTCCATTTTCAGAAAAAGGATTGCACCGATTCGGCACAATCCTTAAGGTTAAAAGCAATTATTTTTGAACCTTGTCGTACCATGAAGTTGCAGTAGCAGCCAAAACTTTATTCAAGTCTTCAATATTTTGACGACCTTGTGTTTGTAACCATTTACGACCAGCTGCTTCACTTTCACCAGCAAATGGTTCAACTGAATGACGCCATGTTGCACGGCCACAAAGCACACCATTGAATGTTGAGCCTGCTTCTTTAGCGAACTTCAATTCGTCTTGGAACAATTCAGCAGAAACACCAGCACTCAAGAAGATAAATGGTAAGTCTGTTGCATCACTTTGTTCTTTATAATACTTAGCAGCATCTGCCTTGCTATAAACAACATCATCAGAGTTCTTAGCAAATCCTTCAACATAAGCTTGGTTTACAGGAACTTCAAGCTTCAATACATCTACACCATATTGAGGTTTTGAGAATTCTTTGGTCATTTCAATAACTTTGTGTGGCTTTACTTTGGCATATTCTTTGCCTGTTGCGTCATCGTTATTAGCATCGTATGATACTAATTCCAAGAACAATGGCATATCTTCGCCCTTGCATTCGCTACCTAAACGTTCGATAAAGACTTGTTTGCGATGATTAATGTCGCCGCCTTCGTCTGGATCGTAGTAAAGCAAGAACTTAATAGCGTCAGCGCCTTGTTCCTTCAAACGACGTACTGACCAATCATCCAAAATGTCTGGGAAACGACCAGGTTCAGTAGCATCATAACCAGTGCGTTCGTATGCAAGTAATAAGCCGGCACCATCTGCACGAGCCTTTGAAGCTGGGAGTCCATATTGAGGATCCAACAAAATACCTGTTGCATATTGTGTCAATTCACTTGATACAGCAACTTTGAAGTCTTCAATTTCTTTTTGAGAAGCTTCTTTGCCACTTGCAGCACCAATCATCTTTTTGAGTGATCCACGTTGGTCAATAGCTAAAGCATCAATGACGCCATCTTTATTTGATAAAGCTTTGATTCCTTTTTCCTTACCTGGTGTTAATTTCAACATAAAATGATTACCCCTTTTTTGTTTTTTCATGATTTCTCATGATTTATTTCAACGCTTTCATTATAAGTCGGTAGCGGTAACTTTACAACTAATCGTGATAAACGCCTTCAGCCCATTTTTCATTTTCTTCATCAAAGAAATGTGGGTTATCTTTTTGTTCTGGATTTGGAGTAGCAATGTGATCGATTTTATCGATTAATTTCTTGTTTTCATCTGTTTCTTTATATTCGGAGTCTAAGAATACAGAGATGATGTCTTCACATAAATGCTCACCAACTGTTGCACCACCAAAACCAATTACATTGGCATTTAATTCTTCTTTAGCATAACGAGCAGCAACTAAGTTTGAAACTAAAGCTGCACGGACACCTTCGTTTTTGTCTGCAGCAGTACTGATACCAATACCTGTTCCGCAAAGAACAACACCTAAATCGGCACGACCATCAGCGACATCTTCAGCAACACGTTTCCCATAAATGGGATAATGAGTCCGCGTTGTATCATAGGTACCTTCGTCAATAACTGTGTGACCGTTAGCCTTTAAAAAGTTTGATAATTGAATTTTTACATCTGTAACAATATGGTCATTACCAATAGAAATAATCATGTATATATCCTCCTCAATATTAATGTTTAAAACTAAAACAGTTTCGAATGTACTATATTTCGAGATTGTTTTCTTAGACTCTTATGCCTTTACAAAGTGAGTTTGTAGATGGTCATTTTGGTTTGGCTTTGAAAGATACTTATCTTTCTCCACACTCTAGTCTAGATAGGCTTCAAAAGACATTCACCTCCGTTTGGCTACACATATTAAACGATTCCTAACCCGAATCATTTAATACGCTAGGCCATACTCGGTGAATAACTGCTTCACTCCGCACTCTTATCTAGATCGGCTCCTTGAAGCATTTGCCTCTGCTGAGCTACACCTATCAACAATCCCCAAACCGGATTATTGATAAGTTAGGCTCTGCTCAGCAAATAACCGCTTCACTCCGCACTCTTTAGATCATCTTTTCCAACATATCCAAACGTACTTGGTGACGACCACCTGCATATTCTGTATCTAGATAATATTGAACAATGTTATAAGCTAACTTTTCACCAACAATGCCACTACCAATTGCAATTGCCTTGGCACCATTATGCATAGCTGTCATATGAGCTGTGTTTTCTTCAACAACGTTAGCAGTAACCATTCCTTTAACTTTGTTACTTGCCATTGCTGAGCCAACACCATATTCATCAAACATAACAGCCTTATCAGCATCACCATTCAAAACTTCTTTGGTAACAGCCAATGAAGAATCAACAAAGTCATCTGCGGGCTTCTCACTCACATCAATAACTTCATAACTATGATCCAACAAGTATTTCTTAACTTGTTCCTTTAAATTAAATCCTTTTTTATCTGAGCCAATTACGACTTTCATGCAAATCTCTCCTTTTGTTTTTTATCTAAGCTAGTAAAAACATGCGTTATTTTCTGGTATCGCTTCAAAACCTGTGGATCAACATCCTGATCTGTAATTAGACCGTCACATCTATCTAATTGATAGAACGTATAAAAATCATTTCGATCCAATTTTGAATGATCAGCCACCACAAATTTTTCTTGTGATTGGTCTAACGCAATGCTCTGCGTCTGGCCTTCATCAGAATTAGCATTCATAATGCTGTTACCATTAATACCATTAACACCAACAAAAGCTTTGTGCATCTTGATATTTTTCAACAGCTCAATTGCTAAACTTCCTATAAATGCACCACTTCGCTCGCGGTATGTTCCGCCTACTAGACACAATTCATAACTCCCGTGTTCATCTCTAAAACGTTCAAATACTGGCAAACTATTCGTCACAATACGTAAGTTGGTCAACTTCAAATATTTTGAAACTAACTCGTTTGTTGTTCCTGGGCCTAAAAAAATGGTTTCATTTTCATCAATCATCCCTGCCACTCGTTGTGCAATACTGCTTTTCTCTGTTACATGCAGCTTTCGTTTCTGTATATAGGAAGCTTCCTGTTTATCAGAGAAATGTCGGCTTTGTGCACCACCATGAATTCGAATAATTTGATGTTCCTGTTCAAGTTCATCAAGATCACGTCGAATGGTCATTGACGAAACATTCAAAGCATCAACCAATTCCTGAACGGTGACAACACCTGATTGATTGACCGTGCTCAAAATGGTAGCTACTCGTTCATTTTTTAGCACTAGCCTCCCTCCTTTTATATAATTTAAGAACAAAAATGTTCGTTTTTGTTTATTTATGTTTCGATTTATAGAATAGACGAGCTCTCACTAAAAGTCAATACCCGCGCACTATTTTTTAAACTTAAATTTTTTGTCGACATTTGAAAGCGCTTGTATATAATTAGATTTGTAAACGAAATCAAACAAAAGTGAACATTACTTCACATTTGTAATTGAGGTGGTGAATATATTATGTCAGATAAGATAGCAGAGACTTCTCTTTTTGATCGAGACACAGTTTATGTAAGTGATGCAACTTCACGAGCTGATGTTTTTAAGTCAGTTGCCGAAGACCTTTATAAAAAGGGACACGTAACTAAAGACTTTTTAAAGAACTTGAACGAACGAGAAGATAAGTATCCAACTGGAATTGACTTGTCAGTGGTTTCACCTGAATACCCTAACGTTGCAATTCCACATACGGAAGCCGAGTTTGTGAAGGAACGTAAAGTTGTTCCAATTAAGTTGAAGAATCCTATTTCTTTCAACAATATGATTGATCCAAGTCAAGAATTTGAAGTTAGCTTCTTATTTATGATTTTGAACAATGATCCTGAAGGACAATCTAATGTGCTTGCACAGATCATGGATTTCATTAATAAAACTCCACAAAATCAGCTTTTGACTTTCTTCAAGAGTACTTCTGCGGATGCAATCTATTCATTCTTGCAATCCAAGTTTTAGATATTCGTTTCATTAACTTATGGTAATAAATTTTAAAAATTTCTAAGGAGGAATTTACTATGATTAAGATGTTAACTGCTTGTGGTGCTGGTGTTAACTCAAGCCACCAAATTAAGGATGCTGTTGAGGCAGAAATGAAGAAACGTGGCTATCAAGTTAGTGTTGAGGCTATTCAAATCAAAGACCTTAACCCTGAAACAATGAAAGGTGTTCAAATTTTCTTACCTATTAATAAGCCAGATTTGAGCTTTGATGTAACTGTTCCAGAAATTGATGCTGGTGCTATTCTCTACAGAATGCCTGCTATGGCTGCTCCAGTATATGACAAGATTGAAGACACCATTAAAAAGAATCATTTAAGTTAATATTTTTTGAAGAGAATCATTTCTCTTCACCTACATATTTCCTTTATGGAGTCTTCCACTAAATTTGGTAACAAAATTTTATAAAAACTAAAGGAGTTGAACAAAATGCAGACCATTATTCATTTTGCCAACGTGGTATTCAAGCCAATTATTGATTTGGGTGCTGCGCCAGTTATGTTAATTGTTCTAACCTTGATTGCTTGGGCTTTAGGTGTTAAGTTCTTCAGAGCCCTTGAAGGTGGTATTCGTTTAGCGATCGCTTTGACTGGTATTAGTGCTATTATTAATATTCTTACTACAACTTACCAACCAGCCTTAACAGCCTTCGTTAAATCAACAGGTATCCAACTTTCTATCACTGATGTTGGTTGGGCACCACTAGCAACGATCACTTGGGGATCACCATATACCCTATTCTGCTTGCTACTTATGGTTCTATTGAACGTCGGTATGTTGTTATTGAAGTGGACTGATACACTTGATGTTGATATTTTTGATATTTGGCATATTTCATTCACTGCTTTAATGGCAATTTACTTTGGAGCTAACTTCTGGGTTGCTACTGCTCTTATTATTTTGATTGGTGCATTAAAGATCGTTAACTCTGATTTAATGAAACCAACCTTTAATGATTTATTGCATAATAACGATAACCCTATGACCACAACTCATTTAAACTACATGATGAACCCTGTGATCATGCTCTTAGACAAGATTTATGATTTGTTCTTCCGTTGGTTAGACCGTTTTGATTTTGATTCCGCTAAACTAAACGAAAAAATTGGTTTCTGGGGAAGCAACTTTGCTATTGGATGTTACTTAGGTATCTTTATTGGTTTGGTTGGTCAACAAGGTGTTGAATCAATCTTTACATTATCATTCACTGGTGGTGTCTGCTTGCAGTTATTCTCACTTATTGGTTCTTGGTTCATCAAAGCTGTTGAACCATTATCACAAGGTGTTACTGACTTAGCTAACAAACACTTAAAGGGTCGTAAGTTGAACATTGGTCTTGACTGGCCATTTATCGCTGGCCGTTCTGAAATGTGGGCAGCTGCAAACGTCCTTGCACCTATTCTTTTACTTGAAGCTTTAGTTCTTCCTGGCAACCATATTCTTCCTTTATTTAGGTGGAATCATTGCCATGGGTGTTACACCAGCTCTTTTAGTTGTAACTCGTGGACGTATCATTCGAATGATCGTTATTGGTGCCGTTGAATTACCTATCTTCCTTTGGGCTGGTACATTAAGTGCTCCATTTATTACATCAGTTGCTAAATCAGTTGGTGCATTCCCTGCCGGTGTTAAAGGCGGTACAATGATTGCTGAATCAACTAAGGAAGGTCCTATCGAACAATTCTTAGCATACGCAGTAGGTAAATCATCTACAGGTGAAATTAAATTCATTCTCTACGCAGTTATTGGACTTGCAGCATACTGCTTAATCTTCTGGTGGTACGCTCGTCAAATGAAGAAACGTAATGCTATTTACGCTAAAGAATTAGCAGATAACAAAGACTAATTATTAATTTAAACTTTTAATTATGACTGAACAAAGGAGGTCAATAAAAATGAACGAAAGACCAGAATTAAGTAACAAACAAAAGAAAGAAAAAATTACAAAGACTATGTTGTGGGCCGTGGTTGTGATTATTGCAGCTGTGATTGCTTCAATTTCACATCATAATCTTTGGGTAACTCTTGGCCAGCTCGTCGTTACCTTCTTTGCTCTTCGTGAAGTGTTAAAAATTTAAACAATGATGTGTAAATAAGATTAAAAAGACCAATCCTTCCTCCCAAGGATTGGTCTTTTTGTATGCTCTTCACTTACAACCATCTATGTTAATTGTGGACAATAATCGAACGTGCCTGTTCAACTGGAATTGTTAACTTTTTATCATCAATTAATAACGTTCCGCCGATTTGGGTAGCCTGCATGGTCAACAGATTTCCTTTAACCTCTAATGCGACGTAGCCACCAACAGCATTGATGGGAAACTTACCTTTAAAGTCGCCTAACAATGATAATTGTGGTTTTAATTCAAACGTTACGTAACCTGGGTGCGTTGGCTTTAAACCAATCAAATATCTTCCTATCAAGTACAGTGGACTCGATCCCCAAGCGTGACACAAGCTTTTACCATATTTATCACCGTACATTGCATAGCGTGGAGTTCCTCTTTCATTTGGATCAAAATATTCCCAAAAAGTGGTTGCACCATTATCCAGCATGCCACCCCAATACGATTTGATGGTATCAAGTACTTTCTTATAATAGCCAATTTTAGCAAAAGCTTCTAACTCCCAAAATTTAAAATAAGGTGTGTTAATTGGTGCAATTTTTGGATTTAATAAAACATATTGTAAAATTTCAGTAGTTCGTTTCTTATCAGCATAATCAAACAAAATCGCGAAAATATTGGCATGTCGACTAACTCGATCTTTCCCAGATTCATAACTATCAATATAAGCATGTTTTTGTGGATTCCAATAAAATGTATCGATACTCTTTCTGAGTTTTTTATACCGTCTCGTATACTCCTTTGTGTCTTGATTTAAAAGTTTAAATACTCGAATTACGCTTTGTAAAGCACGTGCCAACACCATTTGTTCAGCACACAAAGGACCTTGATGATCGAAATCAGCCCAATCAATATAAATCCAGTCACCTTTACGTTCATGGATAAACCCTTTTTCATCCGTTGCTTCAAGCGAAAAATCAATCAGACGTTTCATCTTCGGATAAACGGCTTTTAAAAAGCCCTTATCTGCAAACGTGTCATAATAGAGCTCAATACTAATTAACCAGTACATAGAATAATCCACAATGGTATCTAAATGCTGTTTAATATCAAGCTCACCACGGAGCCCAAGAATTGTACGTTCCACTAATTCTTTATCAAAGAAGTCATACCGATTCATGTAAAAGCATTGAAAAGCATCACCGGCCCAAATCCAGCGGTCTCGTTTAATACCATCAATAAAGAAAATTCCTGAGCAAAGACGTAAGGTGCGATCCGAGACTTGCCAAATTTTAGTTAACTTCGAATCTGAGGATGAAAAATCTCCAATTCTAGGAAATTTTACAAATTCAAAATCAACAGCTAACGTGCCAATCATATCAAAATTTTTAGCATCTGGTATATAGATGTATCGAAAAGCTCGCAATTTTGTTGTGTAACAATTGGTCTGTCTATCGTAGTTACCTGCGGGATCATGATCTGGTCGAATTTGATGCTCTAAATAGGTATCCTGCACATCCAAAGCCTCAGTCCGGCTTTCACCATAGCAAAGCACCAGTGGTTGAAAGACTCGTTTGAATTTAATTACCGTTTTGGCAGTTAAATCATGACCAAAATCAAATAAAACTCCACCTTTAATGTTTTCTACTTTTTTTGCATGTCTAATTTCATGTGTGTACTTGAAGTTCATCGGATTTTGATCAACGTTCAAAAAATATTTACTGGTTCCAGCATCCACTGAATTACCCAAAAAATTAGAAACTTGCCAACTTTCATCGCTTTGAATTTTTTGACCCTGAATATAAGCACACGGTAATCCAGAAAGATTAGCGACATAAATTTCGATACGATAATGGCCAATGGGACAAATCAGTGAATTCATCAATGAAAACTTAGTTTCGTCATCATTTTCTAAATTGATTAATTTGCCATACCCTTCTCCCTTTATGGTGACCGTGAAGGCTTCTGCCTGATGTAATTGGACTTCCTTAAAAAAATACACATTATGGTTCCAGTTTGAAGTATACCAATACGCAGGCCACTTCATTCCACGTTCTTCACGATCAAAATTCTGTTTCATTGCATGGTAAATCTCAAAATCACCATGATACCAAATCCATTTAGCCATAAAAAGTCTCCCATTACTCATTCGTTAATTATTTTTTAATAAGTATTTTTCAATTAAATAAACCGGTGTGCAGCTCCATGCATGGCAATAACTTGTTAACAACGAACTTCCATAAGGTGAATATTCAGGCTTCTCAGGATTAAATGCTTCCCAAAAAGTATCAGCACCAAGTTGGACCATCTTTCCCCAGTACGATTTCATTAATTTAACCGCCTCATCAGTTAAGTTAGCTTCAAATAAAGCTTGTGTCACATGATGATACATATAAGGTGTTGCAATATTCTTAATTGGAAACAATTGATGAACTGTGTTCTGCATCAGTTTCTGATTTTCCTGATCGTTAAAAACATGAGCCAGTACCATCCAAGCTTGACTAGCTACATTAATCTCCCGTTCATTTCCTGAAACAAATAAACCGATTTTTTCATCAAATAAATGCTGTTTGGTGAATTCCTCTAGGCTTGCCAACCTTGCCTTATAGAACCTTGTTTCCGGGTCTTTAACTAATCGCGCTAACGCAATAAATTGCTTCAAAGTATAGATCATGATGGCCTGTCCAGCGGTCGTCTTATCAAATTCATTGGACCAATCAACAAACACGGGATATGTATCGTTTAACTTTAATTCTCCTTGCTTTGAAACTTGCTTCAAAGCTATATTAATCTGTTTTTTGGCTACATCATAAAGATCATTTAGAATCACTTTTTCATGACTGAATTTTTCGAAATCTGCTAAAATTGAAACAAAAAACAAACTGTAATCGAATAAAAATGTATCATCTGGAATTTCAGTTGGTTTGGTAAACACGTCAGCCGGTAGCCATCCGTTACTACTAGGCATCGCCGCAAAAAGATATAAACAACGCTTAACCAAATCAGTGTTTTTAAAAGTGGCATAGTTTGCCAGAGCTTGTAAGCGTAAATCTCCTAGCCATAACCTTTGATCCCGTTTAGGCCCATCCTCAAAGACATCTTGCATGCATCCCTCTAAAGTCTTTAAACCTACCGCATATATCTTAGTGATTTCTGAATCTGCTAATTTTGGGACACTAACTTTAGACAAATCTGCAGAACTTTCTGTGGTTACAACCGGATTTTCAAAAACGACTTGCCACTTTGATGAAATACCTAAAATTGTTATTTCAAGGTATCTAAAACTATAACGTCTTGGCAATTCAAGTCTAGTGGGTAATGTATCCAAATGAATATATTCTTCTTGAATCCAAGACTTACTTAGCCATCCCCTATAATTGGCACTATCTTCAGCAAGTTCAACAGGCATTTCCGCAAATTTAAATTTAAGAAACACTGGCGCATCCATAGGTGAACCAAGCTTTTTTATATTCATACTAAATCGGCCAACATAATGATCACCAAAATCCAAGATAACTTTTTCATCCTGTGTAAAACTATGCTTTGGCAATTCGCTTATATCAGCAACTTTTTTAATGTTATAGCCGCCCAATGAATTCGTACTTTTGTTCAAGTTACCTAGAGAGGTGGCATTTACAGAATGATAGTTTATCGTTGGTCGATACTGATTTGCTTTATTCAATAGATCTTGATTATACTTGAACTTTATATCGTTATTAATTTGAAAAGTAAATGCCATATCGTCTTCGCTTTCTTATGTGTTCTTTGTATTAATCCCCATTAAACCATCTTATCAGCTGTTCCACATTATTCATTTCGCGCTCTTGTAGCCGTTTGCCAAGTGTGGTGAGCTTCTTATCATAAACCAGCTTTACAAAGGCTTCTAGATCATTAACTAATTGAATCGAATGCGTTTTTCCGTCAGTGCTTAAAACTGAATCTAAACTCTGATCATTATTTTCAATAATAGAAGTCTGGTATAGACTTTCTGACAGGTTATCAGAGAACTTGTGAGTAAGTTGATAATATCTTTGATTTACCTTTTGCGCATCCTTAGACACAAAATGATAAATGTAACCCTTCTGTTTAATTTCCACAATTGCCACTAAGTGTTTATACATGATGTTAGCCTGCCCCTCTTTTAACGTCGTTTACGCTTCATATCTCCATTATGTGGGCGTTAAGAGGCACTGTCAAATAAAACTAATTAAAAAATGTAACCACTTTCTTGATAGCTAACTACCAAAAATATGATTACATTTTTAAGATATAAACCTGTTCTCATTATTTAATCAAATTTAAAATTTCTTCTTTAGTCTTGGCTTGATGCAATTCCTGTATGAAATCGCTGTGCATCAACAATTTAGCAGTGTTAGAAAGGTATTTGAGATGTGCGCCACTATCGTTTGCTGGAATCAAAAACGAAATAATCGTATCAACTGGCTTATCATCAAATGTTTGCCATTCAACTGGTTGAGCTAGTTTAATAACTAACATTTTAGATGAATGAATGGTGGCATCTTGTGCATGAGGAATCGCAATTCCATCTTGCATTCCCGTTGAGCCCTCTTGTTCACGTTTTAAATATTTAGTTAATACTTTATCTGCATCATCCGCTAAATTATTTTGAACTGCAAAATCAGCTAAATATTTTAAAACCTCATCTCTTGAAGTTGCCGACACATTCAATTGAATATTATCAATCGTTAAAATCTCACCTGGATCAAACGATTCGTTTTCTTTAGTGGGTGCTGACTCCTGCACTGACTGCTCTGGTTCAGCTTCTGTTCGTTCACCAGTCAAAACATCAATTGCGCCAACATCACTGGCAACTGCATGTTTCTTTGCCTGACGACCAGCAATTGCGGCTAGCAACGCTCCGGAAACTAAAGCTCCAATGACAATCCATAGAACCCATAAAAACGGATGGTTAACTAAAGGTAAAATAATGAAACCACCATGAGGTGCCGGAACCTGAATACGCGTCATATACGTAAGAATTGCCGCAATTGAGGAACCAATCATAAATGACGGAATATTTAATAACGGGTTCTTGGCTGCAAACGGAATCGCACCTTCAGTAATATGTGTAGATCCTAAGAGAAAGTTAACGTAACCCGCACTACGCTCATTACTTGAATATGCTTTGGGATTAAACAATACTGCAAATCCAGTTGCCAATGGTGGTGCAATACATGCAGCTGAAACACCAGCCATAAAATAGAAATTACCTTGTGCTAGTAAGGCAGTTCCAGTTAGATAGGCTGCTTTATTGATTGGACCACCAAAGTCAGAAGCCGCCATTACGCCAATAATCAAACCCAAGAGAATGGGACTACCATTTTCCATCCCTTTTAAGAAATTCATCATCCCGACATTTAAATCTTTCATCGGTAAGGAGATAAACCACATAATCATGCCTGAAATAAGCACACCTAAAACTGGATATAAGAAAATAGCTTTTAATCCTCTAAAGAGTTTGTCTGGTAGCGGTTTCAAAATATGCTGTAACAAAATGATCGTATATCCAGCTAAATAGCCACCAACAATTGCGCCCAAAAAGCCAGTTCCATTAGTAAAAGCAATCATACCTGTTGCAAAACCGACAATCATTCCAGAACGTTTACTGATGGCTTCAGCAATAAATGCGCATAAAACCGGAACCATCAAGTTCATCGTACTAGATCCAATCGTGTTCAATAGGTAGGCAAAATAATTGTATTCTGCACTCTTAGGGTCGGCAGAATTAATTCCCCAGAAAAAGGAAATTGCAACCAACACACCACCAGCAACCACAAATGGCAACATATGTGAAACACCATTCATTAAGGAAACATAGATCGTATTCCAAAGCGAGTCGCCATTTTTACCTTTGTTTGAATCAGATTGCACTTTTTCCTTCACAGAGCCACTTTTATAAACCGGAACATTTGCATCATTTAAAATGCGATCAACCAATTTATCAGGTTCACGAATTCCTTGTGCAACTGGGACTTTAATTAATTTTTTACCAATAAAACGGTCTGCATCAACATCCACATCCGAAGCGACAATTACACCACTAGCACCATCAATCTCAGCCTGTGTTAATGGATCATCAACACCGGTTTGTCCGTGCGTTTCCACCTTGATAGTAACACCAGCTTTTTTTGCGGCCTGTTCTAGCGCCTCTTGAGCCATATAAGTATGTGCAATGCCAGTAGCACACCCGGTTGCCGCAATAAGTTTATATTTTCCCATGACCTATTTCCCCCGATCTTCTATAACTTGAATTTGAATTTGTTTTTCTAAATTAGGTACATTTTTAAAGTCTGTTATCCATGATTGAAAGGCCGTATCACTACCTGCAGCTAAAGCTCGTTTTAGATTGACTTGATTGTCTAAATCGGTGATTAAACCACCTAGAAAGGCACCCAGCATTGTATCGCCCGACCCGGCCGTATTAACAACGTCACCTTTAGCAGCATTCCCATATAAAACCGTGGCTTCATTTATAAACAAAGCGCCTTTTGAACCCAAAGAAATCAAAACATTTCGAGCACCTTTTTCAACTAACGATTTCCCCATGGCAATTATTTTTTCTTGATTGGGAACATGATCAAGTCCAAACCAACTAGACAATTCATGATCATTAGGTTTAATCAAATAAGGGTGATAACTTAACGTCTCCATAACTTCGTTATAGCTAGTATCTAGAACTAATTTAAATTGCTTTGCTGCAGCAATTTTAGCTATTTCAACTAAAATACTAGATTGAATGCCCTCCGAAAAACTGCCAGATAAGGATAAAACATCATCTTTATCAAGTTGTCTAAGTTTGTCTAACAGTTGTGAAACTTGATCCGAATTAGTTTGTGGTCCCTTATTTACTAATTTATATTCTTGGTTTTCATCTTGAACTCTTGTAAATACGTTAATGCGAGTTGGATCTTTAACATGCACAAAATCATTTTGAATATCGGCTTGATTCAAAACTTCTTCAATATAATTGAGGGTAAAACCACCACCAATTCCTAAGGCTTTATTTTCAATACCCAATCTCTTTAGAATGAAGGAAACGTTGATCCCCTTTCCATTGGCTTGAATATCATAGTTTTCAGTTCGATTAACAACATTAGGTTGCATCGTCTTTGTATCAATAAATAAGTCAATAGCTGGATTTAGTGTTAATGTGTAAATCATTTCATCACTCCTCTCTTTGTCTTCTTTTTAAGAATAACATTTTGATAAATGTAAATGTTTTCAAAACATGCTATCATGAATTCAAACCTGAAAATTTCTTTACAACTTTGGAGGCAGCATTTTGAGTGAATCTCTAAGTACATCTGAAAAATATTTATGGCAATACGTCCAAGAACACGCCAGTGACATTGTAGATACTTCTATAGTTGAACTTAGTGAACGAGCTAACGTTTCAACTGCCACGATTGTAAGAACCATGAAAAAAATGGGCTACTCTGGCTATACACCCTTTCGACAAGAAGCCATTCGCAAACTAACAGATAAAACGCAAGATTTCAAAGTTTTAAAAGAAACCGATCACGAAATTCGAGCCGCTATTTTAAAGAATCAATATGAAGTTGACAACACAATTAGTAATTTAAATATTGGTGTGATGGAGGATGCCATTCAAAAGGTCAATAACGCAAAACACGTTTACATCTTTGCGCGTGGCCTTTCCAATCTAATTGGTGAAGATATTTTACTGAAATTTGAGTTGCTTGGAAAAGATGTTCAGCTCCATGACGATCCCAATATTATTAAAACGTTAAGTAAACAAATCAATGGTAGTGACACCGTGGTTCTATTTTTAACCTTAAACGGAAACACACCTGAGTTAGTTAAGGCCGCTCAATCGTTATCCAAAAATGAAGTCACTACAATTACCTTTACCTGTAACAGCACCAGTGACATCATTCCTTACTCGGATCTTATTTTTTTAGGTGTCAAATCGGCCGAATCTTATTTTCCAAAGTATGAAATTCGTTCACGGCTTCCATTACAAATTCTCACGCGTATTTTCTTAGATGCTTTTGCAATTCGTATTCAGGGACACCAAAATTTAACCAATAAAAAAACGTAAATCAATGCCAGTTTTGACATTGATTTACGCTTTTTTTAGCTAATTTTTTTAAGCTTGATAACGGGACTCACCATCTAAATAAGTTTCTTTCAAGTCCATATCATGGTTCCAAATCAAGAAGTCAGCATCGCGTCCTGGTAGGATACTTCCGCATTGATCACCAATTTTACTACTAATTGCAGCAGTCTTACTTGCCATTTGTACAGCCTGTTCTGGTGTGGAAATATTCCAATCTACCATATTCTTAACAGCCTCTTTTAGTTGAAGAATACTGCCAGCCAAGCTGCCACCATCTTTCAACCGTGCCATGCCATCAGCCACATAAACCGGAAATTCACCAAGAACATAATCGCCATCTGGCATGAGTCCGGCACGCATACAGTCCGTAATTAAGGCTACATGATCTGGACGCTTATCCTCAATCAAAATTCGAGCAGCAGCGGGCTCAACATGATGGCCATCACAAATTAATTCATCAATCACATTATGCATACTCATTGCGGCACCAACCATCCCTGGTGCATGGTGACTTAAGCCACTCATACCATTAAACGTATGCGTAAACACGGTTGCTCCTGCTTCAACAGACGCCCTTGCCTGCTCAAAAGTAGCATCACTATGACCCAAAGCAACACTGACACCCATTTGACTAACAGCCTTGGTAAATTCAACGGCACCGTTTCGTTCAGGTGCAATTGCAATCTTTTTAATCAAACCCTTAGCTGAAGTTTGCCAACGTTTAAAGGTTTCAACATCTGGATCACCAAAATACTTTGGATTCTGTGCACCTTTATGTTCAGTAGTAAAGAATGGTCCTTCAAAGTAAATTCCCTGAATTTTTGCACCCTTAGCTTCTGTATAGTTAGCACCAATCGTTTTGCAGACTGCATCTAATTGATCAGCTGAAGCCGTTAACGTCGTTGGCAACCAAGAGGTGACCCCTGCTTGTAGCAAGCCTTCGGACGTCTCTTGAATTTTATTCCAGTCATTATCCATCACATCATGTCCTAAAAGTCCATGAATGTGAGTGTCAACTAAACCTGGTGAAACATAGTAACCCGAATAATCCACAATTTTACCGGTCGGCTTAGCACTTGTATATGCGCCAAACTTGTCATCATCCGTGATTTCTAAGTAGCCGCCATTTTCAGTTGTATTATCTAAGAAAAATTTATCTGCATGAATATAATAGCTCAAGTTTTTACCTCCTAGTCCAACGCATGGATGGTTACGCCTTTAACTACCCGGTTAACAGTTCCAGTTGCCGATGGTGTATCAGGTGTATTGCCAACTTTTACAGATGTCATTAATGCAAGTGTTTGTGCAAACAAGATATCAGGAAATGCCATATAACCATCAGGAATTTGATCATTGCCTGTCTTAAAGGTAAAACCTTGACCTTCATAATTCTGTTTGCTTGAAACACCAATGCCAAAGACTACGGGAGCAATCTTATCACCCTGAACCTCATTTAAAATGTCAACATCATATTGACGTGTGTAAGGATCGTTGCTGACAAAATCAAAAACCAAAGCTTTGTCATTTACAAACGATTTAGGACCATGACGAAAGCCCATGGAAGAGTCAAACATCGTCGCTTTTTGGCCTGCAGTTAATTCCAAAACCTTTAATTGTGCTTCACGAGTCAAACCAGTGAGACCACCGGAACCTAAGTAGATAATGCGCTCAAAATCTGTATCCACAACTGATTGAACTTCGTTTTCGCGGTCAATCACCTCAGAACCCATCTTAGTGATTTGATCGACATAAATTGCCTTTTGCTCATCCGTATGTTTAGTATCGAACACAAACAGGGACGTCAACATCATGCAACTAAAACTGCCGGTCATGGCAAAACCCTTGTCGTTAGAACGTGCTGGTTGTAACAACACCAGGTTATTCGCATCGCTTTCAGCATGCTGAGCTAATTTTCCTTCTGGGGCACAAGTAATGGTCAATTGCCATAAGTTCTTAACTAGTTTTTCAGCCAAATCAACGGTGGCCACACTCTCAGGACTATTTCCACTACGAGCAAACGAAACCAGCAAAGTTGGTGTATCCGACTCCAAATAATCATAAGGTGTTGACACAATTTTGGTTGTATCAATCGCTTCAAATCGAAATTGTTTGCGATCGCCATTTAATTGTAAGTAAGGAACTAAAGTGTCCCCCACATAAGCTGAAGAGCCAGCTCCAACAAATACAACTCGAACAGGTTCATTTGTACTTTTGGTAATTGTTGATAAAAATTCAACAATTTTTTCCTTATCATTTTGATAATTTGCCCAAGCCTCATGCCAAAGTTCAGGTTGTTGTTGAATTTCGCGCGTTGTAATGATTGCGCCTAATTCTTTTAATTCTGCATCATTTTTAGAAAACATATGTTGAATCCCCTTTCATCTTTCCATACACCAATAAATTATATATTGGCATTCTTATACCTAATGTTATAAACATATTGATCACTGCGAGTACTACTTAACGTAAATTCAATAATTTCATTTTTCTGATTATAAGTGGTTCGTTTCAGCATCAATCCCGGCGTCCCCAGTGGCACTTTTAAAACACTAGCATCCTTATCACTAATTCTTCCGGCGGACAAAGCCTCATCGGCAATATGAAAAACTTCACCATAATCTTCCGCAAACACACCATATAAAGAACGATGTTTAACCTCTAATTCATCAGGTGACAGCCCCGCAAATTTTTCATACGGTAAATATGTCCGATCAATCATTACAGGAACCCCATCTGCTGACCGTAAACGTTTCAATTTAATGATGCGATTGCCTTCCGCAATATGCAGTCTTTCAGCAAAATATTGATTTGCCTGACGAACTGAATATTCCATGATTTTAGTCTCTGGTTTTCGTCCTAACGCCTTCATTTGTTTGGTAAAGCTGTGTTCATTTCCTAAAGTAGCCGGATTGCTGATCGCATTGGCCACGAAGGTTCCCTTACCATGCTGTCTAAAAATGAAACCTAAAATTTCAAGTTCATTTAAAGCCTGACGAACAGTATTACGACTTACTGCATAATTACGCATAATTTCACGTTCAGATGGCAGCTTGTCATTTGGCTTATAATCTTCTTTAATCTTGGTTTTTAACTTATCCATTAATTGTTCGTATAAAGGTTGTTTCTTATCATATTTAATACTCATAATATATTTTCTCCTGTACATGATAAAAGATCTGAGTGTGACTTTATCATACCAGATCTTTCATTTTTATTAACAATCTGCGCAAAGAAAACTTTAATTATGCACAATATGATAGGAATACAAAAGATCTTATCTATTAAACAAAGGTTGAAAGTACCAAAACGATTCTAGTTGTGCCTTTTAAGCAGCCTTACCAATAACACCAAGAGCTGAAAGCACAACGGCCACAATAATCACAATGAAAATTGCTCGTGTAGATGTCATTCGTTTCTTTCCTAATAACCAATAAATACCACCAACAATCAAAGCAGGAACCAATTTTGGCATAATCATATCAATTTGGCTCTGGAAGTTAACTGTCATTTTACCTAAGTGAGCTACCCAAATAACTTGTGTGTTAACCATGGTTGCAGCTAATGCTCCCACAACATAAACACCAAGTAAGGTTGCAGCATCAGTTAAGGCGCTTAATTGCCCCTGCATAGAGGTAACCAAATTGACACCTTGTTTATAAGCAAATTTTAGTTGAATCCAACGGAACCACATAATAACGAAGTTAACTGCCATCCATAAGAAAGCACCAAGTGCATTACCTTGAACAGCCATGTTAGCTGCAATAGCTCCCATGATGGCTGGTACCAAAGCAGCAAACAATGAATCACCAATTGCAGCAAAAGGTCCCATTAAACCAGCCTTAAGACCAGCAACTGTTTCTAATGACTTATAACCTTCTCTTTCCTCAACCGCTAAATCAATTCCTTGAATAATCGTATTGAAGAAGTTACTTGTATTAAAGAACTGGTTTTGCATTTTCATAATGCCCTTTAATTCTGGTGTATGATCGCCATACATCTTACGTAATTGTGGCATCATGATGTAAAGATATCCAGATCCTTGCATCCGTTCGTAGTTCCAACCCCATTGGTTGAAAACTAAACTACGGAAATTAATTTGGCGAAAATCTTTCGCATTCAATTTATATGTTACTTTTGGTGTTTCCTTAGATTTCGTCTCCATGAATTTCACCATCCTGTTCTTGTGTGTCTTTTGTTTCGGTCGTATTAGTCGTGCTCTCAACTACATTATTTTCTTTTTCTGTATTACGTTTGTATTCAAGTAAAGCAAATGCAAAACCAATTAAGGCAATTGCTAACATTGGTAAGCTTGCAAAGGTTGTGGTGAATTTTGAATCAATTCCGGCAACGGTTGTTCCCAATAAACCAATGTTTCCATAAACAGTCGAGAACAAAGCTGTGATAATAAAGCCAAGAATCAAGTATGGGAAATGCTTCTTTACTGGTAAGTAACGGAGCAAGATTGCAAATCCAACGGCTGGTAACAATGCACCGGCTGTAGCAAGTCCATTACTCAACCAAGCCAGGTTTTCGTTCATGTAAGAAACAGCTGTTCGAACGAATGGTCCACCAAATGCTAATGCAAGAAAGACAGGAATTCCACGTGATAAGGTCCATGGTAAAACACCATAAAGATAATTTCGTTCAATTCCTTTGTAATTTTCGGTATCAATCATCTTGTCTACACGATGCTGGAAGAATGTATTCGCAAAACGTGCAACAATATCTGTTTGAATCATCAAACTTGCAACTGGCACACCTAAAGCTGCAACCGCAACTTCTGGTTTCATACCAGCACCAATTGCAAAGGCGGTTGCCATAACTGTTCCTGAGTTGGCATCAATTTTTGATGCACCACCAAAGGTTCCAACACCCAAAACAGTCAACTGTAAACTACCACCAATAATTAATCAAGTTTTGACATCCCCCATGACCAAACCGGCAATTAATCCGGCCCAAACAGGTTGACTCAAACTGGTCTGTAACGTTAATTCATCCATAATTTGATACATGGAATAGATTGTTAAAACAATCACTTGCCATAAAGCAATACTCGTGCCCATAGCTGAACCCTCCCCTATTTCTTCGGTTTAAACTTCTTCAGAATATCCATAAAGTCCTGTGCAGTATCGCCAGGAACCATCTGTGAAGTAATTTTGATACCTTTTTCGTGTAAACCATTAAAAGCATCCACATCATCTTGTACGACGTTAATTGAATTCGTTAACTGTGTAGTTTCTTCAGTTTGTGACATATTACCGACGTTAATGGTATCTAATTTGACCCCATCGTTGACCAAATCCAATAAGATTTGGGGACGTTTGACTACAATAAAGACTTTTTGTGAATCATAACCGCCACGTTTAATGTGTTCGGCAGCTGTTTTCTCTGGTAAAACACTCAAATCAATTCCTGTTGGTCGTGCTAATTTCAACCCAGATTTTTCAATGTCACTAGCTGCAACCTTGTCATCAATTACCATAATTCGGGAAACACCTAATTTTGTTGTCCATAGGTTTGCTACTTGGCCATGAATCAGCCTTCCGTCTATCCGTACTGCTGTAATTGCCATTATCCACCACTCCTATAGCTTTAATAAAAATAAAATAATTGCTGAAAATTTATTAATTCAGGTGCGCACCTGATTAACATTAACTGGTACCAACCACCTATAATAATAAAGCGTTTTCACAAAATGTCAACAAAAAGTTTTATTTTTTTACTAAACTTCTGCTGTTAGCAAAATGGTCTCTAACCCTTTTAACGAATAATCAATTGTACCAATTCCATCGGCATCCCATGAACAGTGTACCGAAACATCTTTTAGATCCGAACCACTTTTAGCATGCAAGATCCAATGCGTAAATTGGTATTGTTCTGCCACATGAAATTTGATTTTTGGTTGTTCATCAATTGTAAAATTAGAGAAATAAGCTTTAAACCCATTCTTTTGTTCCGTCACAAGCTTCACACCAGGCATTTCAACTGCAAAACCAACCGGTGTATGTTTTTCCAAATATTGCTTGAAAAGTCCTTCCTTGATTGAATAATATTGTGACTCCCATCCGTACTTAGAATCTGTGTTTATTGGTAATACGAAAATATGTTCATTGATCACTGTCATCATTGGACCAAGACATTTGTGATATTCATTGTAGGCATTCGAAATGGTTTCTACATTTGCACCTTTAGCATATGTTAACTGTAAATAATCTCCCATATGTTGCAGCATAGTCATTCGTGGATTTTCAATACCATCAATCGTTTGTCCATCTGCTTGTTCAAAGGACTGGTAGCCAGTACGTGCCTTGTGCCAATCACCGTTTGAAACACCTAGTAACTCCTTATTTAGGTTTCGATCAAGAAGTACTTGAACACTCTCACCATCCAGAAATACGGTATTATCAGTAATTAATTGTCTAATTTGAGCATTATTTAAATTACGTAAAAATTGCCCACTAACGGCGATGGTTTGCTGATGATATTGTGTTTTATGGTCATCTTTCTTGGGAAAACTAGCAATTCCTAAACTGCCAAGCAAAGAAAGCCAATTAGTTTCGGTTGGTAATAATTCTTCGGGATCTTTCCCAAAATTCGTATGCATCGTCTGAGCAGAATTTTGGTCTACCAATACCATGACACCACTCAAATTTTCTCGATTCAGTTTAGTTTCTGAACTACTGATGTGATTTAACCAAGTCTTAGAATCAGCCAATAAACGGGCATAATGATAAGTTTCATCAATGCCGTTGCCCATCATATCGAATAAGTTTAAAAAGATTCCTGACGCACCAATTAAAGCAGTACTTTCTAGTTGAAACTGTGTAAACAGATTTGATTTAGCGAATGGCGAATACATATAGTTTTCTAGTTCAGGATAAAACTCAGTTTGTGGTCCATTTGAAACAAACTCAGCTGTTGTGCGGGTAAATGCTTCAAAATCACGACTGTATTTTAAAGGTGAAACTTCGTTATACGCCGGCAAATGTGGTCGGTTGACCCGTGGGTGATTGCCACTAAGCGCATCAAACAAGCCATTCCAGTCACGGCCTTCTAGTGCATGCCAATTAGGAAACGAGCTCATTAATCCCATCTTGGTATGAGGAGAAAATGCGGTCACCGCATCAGCAATTTTTCTAGCAACCGTAATCATTTCTTGTTGAGCAGTTTCTAAATAAACTAGTCTTGCTTTGGTAGGTTTACCAGGTTGTAAAACTTTTTCAATAAAGTCAGTTCTACTTAAATTTTCATGCAATTTTTGATTATAGATCTGCATGTGACGATCACAAAAACAGCCTAGTTTTAAAGGTGTGTGATTATAATGCCGAAAATCATCTTCAAGCCATAAAAAACTGGGTTGTATGCTGGCAAATTGCCGATAACAGTCGGCGATGTAGCTCTGCCATTTAGGATCTCCGGGGCAAGCAATGGACTCGGCTTTTTTGCCTTGATAGTCAACCATTGTATCGAATCCCAGTTTGGGATTAATCGTCCGACCGCGATCACTATGCATCAGTGTGGTCCACGGATTTAGACTCGTGGTAATACCAAGTTGTTTCAGTTTCAAGCCAACCGTCTGGATTGTATCCAACCAAACCTGAGTTTGCTCAGCAGTTAGATGGCTTTGATTTAGTTCTTCTGGATTGATAAAAAAGGCCACATCATCAATGCGACCTTTTTGACAAAAATCCAGCAACTTAGATTCTTTTATGTCATCCCAATTTTCGGGATCAAGCGTAAAACGAAGCGAATATTTAAAGTTTGCTGTCATTTGTTTTTCCTCATTCATTTAATTTGGCATTAACATCAATTACACCGGCCTTGGCTTCATTCATCATGACCGTCTTGTCAAAATCACTGCCCATCATAATTTGGTTAGCATAATTAATCACCATAGGTAAATTTAACCCGCTAACAACCTGTAAGTCCGGATGAGCCGCAATTAAACGAACCACCACATTGGAAGGTGTTCCTCCTAAAAGATCCACAATCACAACTACTGGCTCCTGGTTTGGATTATCTGTAATAAATTTTTCGGCAGCTGCTTGTAAATCTTCTGGTCCTTGATTTGGTTGTAATCCAACTGCAGCGGCACCATTAATTGGTCCCAAAATCATCTCTGCACTCTTTAAAGTTTCAGTTGCCATGTTTCCGTGACTCATCAATAATAGCTTCATAATCAGCACATCTCCTAAATAGTTTAGTAAACTTTTTTACTTTTTACAAACTTCATTTTACACGATTTTTTTATATTGTAAACCCTTCCATTAATTTACTTGCACAACCATTAATAATCTCATATACTTAAAAGACTAGAAGTAATGAGGTGATCCTATCGCAACGATCAATGATATCGCCAAATTAGCTGGTGTTTCTAAATCTACTGTTTCCCGAGTTTTAAACGGTGATGTAACTCTGTCCGTCACGCAAAGCACTCGAAAAAATATCTTTGAAGCAGCTGAACAGCTATCATACGATAAATACAAAACTAAACACAAAACTAACGGCACAATTGCGGTTGTGCTTTCCTACAAGGAATCTGAAGAACTTGACGATGCCTATTTTATGTCTCTTCGAATTGCTATTGATAATCGATTAACTGACAGTAATTATCGATTCAAGAATTTCTTTCGTGCCGACTATAATTCATCAGACTTACAGGACTCTAAATATATTGGCATTATTGCTGTTGGTTTTTTTGATGAAGAGACAATATTAGACCTCGGCAACCTTCACAAGCCGATGGTCTTTGTAAATACTGATACTTTGCAATATGACAAAGATTGTGTGACTGCAGATTTTACTTCATCTATTTTGCGTGCCACTACACACCTTGTAGAAGGCGGTATAACCGATATTGGCATGCTGTTTGGACGAAAGTACCAGCATCAACTGGTGACCCTGCAAAACGACCCACAGCGCTTTTTATTAAGTAGTTTTTTAAACTGTAAAGAAATCTATCAACCAAACTATTTCTTTATGGCCGAAGATTATACTGCAGAATCCGGATATACAGAAATGAAGGCAATCATTAAAAAGTTAGGCAATAAGTTGCCAAAGGCCTTTTTGATCGGTTCCGATTCAATTGCAATTGGTGCGCTGCGAGCATTAAGAGAAGAGAAGGTTCCTGTACCTAAACGTGTTTCAATTATTGGATTTAATGATATTACTTCTGCGCAGTACGTGACCCCGGGGCTAAGCACTATTCATGTGCCCCGGAATGCAATGGCCAAGTCAGCCTTTGACTTGTTAAATGAGCAATTTCAAAAGCGTCACATGGCTTCTCGTAAGGTTACGGTGGGAACTTCACTGATTATTCGCGGTAGCAGTATTTAAATTTGAAATGATATCAAAAAAATACAGTCAAAACTCAGTAAATGAGTTTGGGCTGTATTTTTTTATTCTAGTTATTTTTGTAGCTGAAACGTGTTTGTACAAGGCGTTTTTGATAATAATCTTCCTTATTTGTGAAATAGAAACAAAAGTTCACCAACGATTCCAAATACGAATCATCGGGGTCTTTCCGTCTTACCTATCTTTATAGCCGAAACGTGTAAAAAAAGGCAACCTTCTCCGTTTAGCTACGAAACTTAAACAATTCCAAATACGAATTATTTAAGTTCCTAGGCTATACTCGAAGCTTAATCGCCTTTTGTTACACTCTATTTTTTAGATCAACGTCTTCAATCCCGCCTCAGTCGCTCGTTTTCGATAAGTATCTAACTCATCTTCACTCGCACGGACAAAATGCTGCGGCGTAATCTCCACCATCTGACGCTTCTTACCATCAAATTCTGGTGTTGAATCATAAACCACCTGACGACGGTTTCGTTCAAACTCAGGATCCGGCTGTGGCACCGCCGAAACCAAACTCTCCGTATATAAATGCAGAGGATGATTATATACCTCTTCCGCAGGTCCAATTTCAAGCAACTTACCATAATGCATAACACCAATTCGATCACTAATATACTTAACCATTGACAAATCATGTGCAATAAACAAATAAGTTAAACCCTTTTGTTCCTGCAATTCCTTCATCAAGTTAACCACCTGCGCCTGAATAGATACATCCAAAGCGGAAATTGGTTCGTCAGCAATAATGAAATCTGGTTGAACAGCCAACGCACGCGCAATTCCGATACGCTGACGCTGTCCACCTGAGAACTCATTTGGATAACGACTTGAGTGATCTCGGTTCAAACCAACCGTTTCAAGTAAATCTTCAACTTGATTAGTCCGATCTTGATCATTCTTAGCTAAGTGATGAATATCAATTCCTTCAGCCACAATATCCTTAACCTTCATACGGGGATTTAAGGAAGCATATGGATCCTGGAAAATCATCTGCATTTCACGACGGAAGGCCATCATGTCAGTTTTACTCTTCAATGAAGCAACATCACGCCCGTTAAACAGCACCTGACCGTCAGTTGGGTCAAGCAACCGAATAATTGCACGTCCGGTAGTGGTCTTTCCTGAACCAGATTCACCAACTAAACCGAAAGTTTCACCTTTATAAATATCAAAGGAAACATCATCAACGGCACGTACTTCATCTTTTTTTCCAACATTAAAGTATTGCTTTAAATGTTTTACTTCTAGAATTTTTTCTCGTGTATCCATGATTAGCCTCCTCTACTCACCAATTGCGTCATCATCGTCAGTTCCAAAACTCGTATTACCTGTGGAATGAATATGACCTTGATTGATCGTACCTTCCTGTAAACGCTTCTTGTAAACTTCTTGACGACGTTTAATTTCTACTGGAGGCTCAACATGTGGTGCATCTGGATGTAAAAGCCAAGTTGCAGCATAGTGTGTATCCGAAACTTTGAAAAATGGTGGCTCTTTTTGTTCATCAATTTTCATTGCATATGGATTACGAGCAGCAAATGGATCTCCAGCTGGTGGGTCCAACAAATCTGGCGGTGTTCCTGGAATGGATTCCAGTTTACCTTTAGCTGTATCCAACGTAGGCATTGAATTCAACAGTCCCCATGTATAAGGATGTTGTGGATTATAAAAGATTTCATCAACCGTTCCGTATTCCACAATTTTTCCAGCATACATAACAGCCACCCGATCAGCCATTCCTGCAACAACACCCAAATCATGAGTAATAAAGATGATTGAAGTTGAGATTTTTTCTTGTAATTCTTTCATCAAATCCAAAATCTGAGCCTGAATGGTCACATCCAAAGCAGTCGTTGGTTCATCAGCAATTAGAATTTCTGGGTAACATACCAACGCAATCGCAATTACGATTCGTTGACGCATACCACCTGAAAATTGATGCGGATAATCATTAATTCGTTCTTCAGCATTTGTGATACCGACTAATTTAAGCATTTCAAGAGCCTGCTTATTAGCCTTTTCACGACTATAACCCTTATGAATACGCAAAGGTTCAGCAATTTGCTTACCAATCCGCATCGTTGGATCCAAAGAAGTCATAGGATCCTGGAAAATTTCCGCAATATCTTTACCACGAATATCTTCCAACTGTTTTTGAGTCATTTTTAAAATATCTTTGCCACGAAACTTAACTGTTCCTTCAACAACTTCAGCATTGTTCGCTAACAATCCCATAACTGTTTTGGTTGTAACAGTTTTACCAGAACCAGACTCGCCAACAATTGCTAATGTTTCTCCCTTTTTCAAATGGAAAGAAACGTCGCGAATCGCCTTAACCGTACCTGCATAGGTGTGGAAGTCAATGGTTAAGTCTTTTACTTCCAGAATGTTTTCTTCTGCATTTTCCATTGTATCTTCCTCCTATCTACGAGCTGTCCGAGGGTCAAACGCATCACGCAAGCCATCGGCGAGAATATTGAATGCAATCATGATAATTGAAAGCATAATTGCGGGGTACCACATTTGATATGGTAAGAATTGAAAGTTCTTCTGTCCATCACTAATCAATGTTCCTAGTGAAGCTGTTGGTGCTTGAATACCAATTCCGATATAACTCAAGAATGCTTCGAAGAAAATTGCTGATGGAATAGTGAACATCGTTTGAATAATAATGACACTTGAAAGGTTAGGCAATAAATGTTTAACAGCAATCTTAAACGTTGATTCACCCAACGTTCTAGCTGCTAAAACATACTCCTGTGATTTCAATTGTAGTGTTTGAGCACGCGTTAGTCGCGCCATCGTGGTCCAGCCGTTAAAGGCGATTGCCAAGATAATTGGTAACATACCACCTTTTAAGATCAGCATTAACAAGACCATGATAACGATATTTGGAACAGATGAAATAACTTCAATAATCCGTTGAAGGATAATATCCGTTATCCCACCTTTCCAAGCCGAAATAACCCCGTACCCGACACCTACGATTAAATCAATCAAGGTGGCAAATAAACCAATTAATAAGGAAACCAAAGTTCCTCGTAAAATACGTTGTGCAAGTGAACGACCCAAATAGTCAGTTCCCAAAGTATAATGCACTTTACTTGGCACATGGTTTTGTTTATATGCATCAACTCGTTTGCCGGCAACCACAGAGGTACCATTAAATCCATTGATATTCACACCAGGAATTTTTGGTGGTAAATTAGCATAGTTTGGATTTGAAGTATTTGGGTGTGAAGCTGTTATAGGTGATGTAAAAGCAATCAAACCAATAACAACCAAGATCCATAAACAAACATAAGAAGCCTTGTTTTGACGTAACCGTCGCCAAGCATCCTGGATAAATGTCCGGGAAGGTGCAACGATTTTTTCGTCGTCTAATTCATCTTTTTTAGAAACCGGCTCAAAAGCGTCCGGTGCTAACTTCATTTTTTCTTCCATTTATTTACCCCTCTTTCCCAGCAATTCGGATACGTGGATCAATAATTCCGTAAACTAAATCGGTTAACAACAACATTGCACATAGTAAAGCAGAGTACAACATAGTGACACCCATGATAGTTGGATAATCGTTTACCAAGATTGACTTAACAAATTGTTCACCAATTCCTGGTACTGAGAAGATGTTTTCAACAACCATAGAACCAGTCATAATAGCCGCCGTTAAAGGTCCAATAACTGTTACTAACGGAATTAAACTATTACGCAGCGCATGGTGCCAGACGATTCCGATTCTGCTCAATCCCTTGGCCCTAGCAAGTTCGATATAGTCGCTCCCCAAAACATCGACCATTTCTGTTCGAACAAATCGAGATGTTTCCGCAAATGGTGAAGCAGCTAATGCAAGTGTTGGTAACACTGTGTATGAAAAGCCGCCCCAATCAGCAATTGGGAACAATTGTAATTTAAGTCCCAAATAATACTGAAGTAAAATAGCAAGTACGAAACTGGGAATAGAAATTCCTAAAATTGAAATAAATGTTGAAGTTCCATCAACCCAAGTGTTTTTACGAATAGCACTTAAAGAGCCAACAATAATTCCAACAACAACGCCGACAATCATAGCTTGACCACCTAATTGTAATGATGGTCCAATTCGACTTGAGATTAAATAAGATACAGGTTGATCACTAAATTGGAATGAAAGTCCAAAATTACCGTGTGCTGCATCCACAATATAACTTACATATTGCTGCCAAACTGGTTTATTCAAACCATAATGCTCATAGATTACTTTGATTTGCTGTGGTGTTAGTTTTGCCTGGTTATTCAACGGTGTTCCGGGCATCAACTTCATTAAGAAGAAGGTGATACTTGCAATCAAGAATAGCGTTAATGCCAGATAAAAGATTCGTCTTACTAAATATCTTGCCATTTATATTCCTCCCTATCTTTCTTTACCTCAAGCCAACATTGCCTTTATAACAAAGGGGTAAGAGCCAGCAGTTACGCGAACCCTTACCCTTCTGTCCAAAAAATTAACGCTTAATTAATGGAACATTATTTTGTCAGATACAAACTCTTATAGTCAAAGTTAACGCCAGCAGTGTTATAAACAACACCCTTTAACTTAGAGCTCCAAAGTTGTGATTGTGCTTGCTGGAAGACTGGTGCAACTCCCTGTTCGTTCATCAAAATCTTTTCAGCTTGAACCATGTCATCCCAACGCTTTTGAGGATTTGTGGCATCCGTTGTATTAGAAGCTTTAATCAACTTGTCATACTGTTTATTGCTAAATCCACCATTATTCTGTGCATTTCCTGTAACAAATAATTGTAAGAAGGAAATTGGATCAGAGAAATCGGCACCCCAAGCAGAAAGGACAACGTCGAACTTACCATCAGATGAGTTAGTTAAACGTGTCTTAAATGGAACGTTTTGAAGACTAACCTTAACATTTGGAATCTTTTCGATTTGTGACTGTAAGAACTCTGTGATTTGCTTTGTTGAAGCTGTATCATCACCAAGAAGTGTAAATGATAGGCTTGATTTGCCCTCTTCTTTAAGTCCTTCAGCCATTAACTTCTTGGCCTCTGTCAAATTCTGGGTAACTGCTGATTTAACTTCTGCTTCTGAAGCAAAGTCTTCGCCAGTCTTAGGATTGCTTGCTAAACCAGTTGAAACAAGTCCCTTAGGATTACCAGAACCATCAGCTAAAACTTTACCAGTCAATTGTTTACGATTAATTGCTAATGAAATAGCTTTACGAATTTTAGCATTGCGGAAAACTTTTTGTTTCTTCATATTGTATTGCAGATAGAACATAGAAGACTGTTTCCGTAAAATGTAATCCTTGTTGTTCTTGTATTGTGCAACTTGGTTACCAGTAATATTAGCGACATCAAGTTTTTTACTATTGTAAAGATTCAAGCCAGTACTTGCATCTTTAACAACCTGATACTTAATGGTATCCATCTTGACGTTCTTTTTATCCCAGTAATTGTTGTTCTTAACAAGCTTCCAACTTAAGTTAGTACCTGTCCAACCAGTTTGCTTGTATGGTCCATTATAAACAAGCTTATCAGATGCGGTTCCGTACTTAGAACCATACTTTTCAACAACTTTTTGATCTTGTGGGAAGAATGTTGGGAAGCCCATTAATAACTTGAAGTAAGCAATCGGACGATCGAGCGTAACAACTAGTTTGTAGTTACCATCGGCCTTAATTCCTAACGTCTTATAATTAGCTTTCCCAGCAGCAATCTTGTCAGCATTCTTAATACCTGAGAATAAGTAAGCATATTCAGAAGCTGTCTTTGGATTAACAGTCCGTTGCCATGCATAAACGAAATCTTTGGCCGTAACAGCATCACCATTACTCCATTTAGCATTTTTACGAAGTGTAAAGGTCCAAGTTTTACCATCTTTGGATTCCTTTGTACTTGTAGCAAGGGCATTCTTGACTTTACTCTTAGCACCTAAACGATAAAGTCCTTCTTGCGTGTTACCTAATTGGGTAAAACCAACAACATCGGTAACCTTCGACTGATCCATCGTAGCAATCTCAGCACTTTCTTCAAAGTTAACTGATTCTTTTGACGAACTACTATTCTTGGACCCACATGCAGCCAAAACAAATGTTGAAGCTAGCGCGACCGCTCCAACCTTCACTGCTGATCTGACATTCATAATTATTTTTCCAACCCCTTTGTGAAATCTTAACTGATTTCATCATTATGTACTTTCTTAACAAAAGTTGTTCTTATTATATATTAGAAGAAGATTAAATTCAATCGCTTGTTCTAATTATATCAAGATTTTAGCACTACTTTGTTAATACTCACACTTTACGAGGCACCGTCGTTATTGAATGTATGCGTTTTTTATTACATTTTTAAAATTGCTCATTTTTAGCTCATGTAATTGACCGTATAAACTTAATTTTCGACGATTATAATCATCTAATTCTTAGAGAGATCACATTTGAAAAAATAGAGAGATGAGCAACAACATAAATGCTCTTCTCTCTAAGATTTCAATTAAATTTTCACTTCAGTCTATTTTTCTAAATAAAGACCAGAGTAATCAAAGTTAACACCCGAAGTATTGTAAACTTCACCCTTCAACTTAGTGTTCCACAATTGTGAAGCAGCTTGTTGATAAAGTGGTACGATACCTTGTTCTTGCATTAAGATCTTTTCAGCCTTAACCAAGTCATTCCAACGTTTTTGTGTGTTGTTAGCATCGGTTGTGTTTGAAGCCTTGATTAACTTGTCGTATTCCTTGTTACTCCAACTTCCGTTATTGTTTGAGTTACCAGTAACGAAGAGTTGTAAGAAGGAAATTGGATCAGCGAAATCAGCGCCCCAACCAGTAACAACGGCATCAAACTTACCATTAGTTGAGTTAGTCAAACGAGTCTTAAATGGAATGTTTTGAACAGTAACCTTGACGTTGCTACCCAATTTTTCGATTTGTGATTGTAAGAATTCGTTTGTTGACTTACCAGCTGGTGTATCATCAGCCATCAAAGTAAATTTAAGGCTTGTCATACCCTCTTCTTTCAAGCCTTCTTTTAATAACTTCTTAGCTTGAGTCAAGTTTTGGGTAACTGCTGATTTAACTTCTGCTTCTTTAGCAAAGTCTTTACCAGTTTTAGGATTTTCTGCTAATCCAGCAGAGACATAGCCAAGCGGATTCTGAGAACCATCTGCAAGAACTTTACCAGTCAACTGATTACGATCGATTGACATTGAAATTGCTTGACGAATCTTCTTGTTTTGGAAATACTTGTCTTTCTTTTCATTCAACTGTAGGTAGAATGTAGAAGCTTCTTTACGTAACTTGTATGCCTTGTTGTTCTTATACTGAGCAACTTGGCTACCAGTAATGGTTGTCACATCAAGTTTCTTACTATTATATAGGTTTAATGCAGTAGATGAGTCCTTAACTACTTGATAGTTAATTGTATCCATCTTGATATTCTTCTTATTCCAGTAATCTTTGTTCTTAACTAACTTCCACTTCAAGTTAGTTCCAGTCCAACCAACTGACTTGTATGGTCCGTTATAAACCAACTTGTTAGAAGCCGTTCCGTATTTAGAACCATACTTTTCAACTGCTTTTTGGTTTTGTGGGAAGAAGAGTGCAAATCCCATTAACAACTTAAAGTAAGGAACTGGACGATCCAAAGTAACGACTAACTTGTAATTACCTTCAGCCTTAACTCCCAATTGCTTGTAGTTAACTTTTCCAGCCGAGATCTTGTCAGCATTCTTAATTCCTGAGAACAAGTATGCATATTCAGAAGCTGTCTTAGGATTTACAGTACGTTGCCAAGAATAAACAAAATCTTTAGCGGTTACTTTGTCGCCGTTACTCCATTTAGCATTCTTACGTAAAGTGAATGTATAAGTTTTCTTATCCTTTGAAACAACAGTCTTGGTTGCCAAAGCATTATGCACTGAACTGTTTTTACCTAAGCGATAAAGACCTTCCTCAGTATTAGCTAACTGAGTTAAACCAATTGTGTCTGTTACCTTTGAGGTATCCATAGTAGGAATTTCAGAAGCCACCATAAAATTAACGGATTGTTTCTTCGAGCTACTACTGCTATTGCTTGAACCACACGCAGCTAGTACAAATGTTGAGGCTAACGCGACAGCGCCAAGCTTAACTGCTGATTTGACTTTCATAACTTACAACTCCATTTCCTTTTTGTCCTGTTTTTACTCTTTTTAAAAGCTGATATCATCTTACATTAAATTAAGATTAAATACAATAGAAAAACTTATTTTATTTTAATATTTCATCTGTTTTTTAAAAAAAAATTATCTAAAAAGTCGTGTGTGCCCGTGTTTAATATAAAAATAAGTAATTAATAAGTTCTAATTTATTTTAATTTAATTCACATAAAAAAAGATATCGAACTTTATATTCGATATCTTTTGTGTGAAAATAATGATTCAATTATTTTGTAAGGTTGAGTTTTGAATAATCGTACTCATTACCAGCAGTGTTATAAACCACACCCTTCAGTTTTGTATTCCAAAGTTGTGAAGTTGCTTGTTGATAAAGAGGTACAATTCCTTGATCATTCATAAGAATCTTTTCTGCCTTAACCATGTCATTCCAACGTTTTTGTGGATGAGTAGCATCAGTAGTATTAGACTTCTTGATCAAAGCATCATATTCTTTACTACTGTAACCCCCATTGTTCTGTGCATTACCTGTGACAAAGAGTTGTAAGAATGAAATTGGATCTGAGAAGTCAGCACCCCAGCCAGAAACAACAGCATCAAACTTACCATTACTTGAATCTGTTAAACGTGTCTTAAATGGAATGTTTTGAACGGTAACCTTAACGTTACTGCCTAATTTTTCAATTTGTGACTGTAAGAATTCATTTGTGGCTTTTCCTGCAGTTGTATCATCAGCCATCAAGGTGAACTTCAAACTGGTCAATCCTTCTTCTTTCAATCCTTCTTTCAAAAGCTTTTTAGCTTCAGTTAAGTTTTGAGTTGAAGCAGATTTTACTGCTGATTCTTTAGCAAAATCTTCACCGGTTGAAGGATTCTTAGCTAAACCGTTTGAAACGAGTCCACTCACATTTTGTGAACCATCGGCTAAGACTTTTCCAGTCAACTGACTTCGATCAATTGACATTGAGATTGCTTGACGAATCTTCTTATTCTTGAAGATCTTTCTCTTCTCATTTAATTGTAGATAGAAGGTTGAAGCTTCTTTACGTAATACATAAGCTTTGTTGTTCTTGTATTGCGCAACCTGCGTACCACTAATAGTGGTTACATCGAGTTTCTTACTATTATATAAGTTTAAAGCTGTTGATGAATCCTTTACAACCTGATACTTAATCGTATTCATCTTAACGTTCTTCTTATTCCAATACTCAGGGTTCTTAACTAACTTCCAGCTTAAGTTAGTTCCTTTCCATCCAACCTGTTTGTAAGGACCGTTATAAACCAGTTTGTTTGAAGCTGTTCCATATTTAGATCCGTACTTTTCAACCGCTTTTTGATCTTGTGGGAAGAATACTGAGAAGCCCATTAACAACTTGAAGTATGGAATTGGACGATCAAGTGTTACTGTCAACTTATAGTTGCCATCGGCCTTAATTCCAAGTTTCTTATAGTTAACTTTTCCTGCCATGATTTGATCCGCGTTTTTGACTCCTGAAAATAGGTATGCATATTCAGAAGCTGTCTTTGGATTAACAGTCCGTTGCCAAGAATAAACAAAGTCTTTGGCGGTCACCTTATCACCATTACTCCATTTAGCCCCTTTACGAATGGTAAAGGTCCATGTTTTACCATCTTTTGACTCTTTGGTGCTAGTAGCTAAAGCATTATGTACTGAACTGTTCTTACCTAATCTATACAAACCTTCCTCGGTGTTTGATAATTGGGTCATGCTGACCACATCATCGGCCTTAGAGGTATCCATAGTGGAAATTTCAGCTGACTCCATAAAATTAACTGATTGTTTCTTTGCTGAACTGCTCTTAGCCCCACATGCGGCCAGGACAAATGTGGAAGCCAACGCAACTGCGCTCAATTTTACGACTGATTTTACTTTCATAAAATTCATCTTTCTTTCTAGCATTTATGCTGTTTTTAGTGCTCTTTTTTAAAAGCGACTTCATTATAGGTTAAAGAAAAATGAAATACAATATTAAATACTAATTTATTTTTAATGTTGACAAATGCTTTTAAGCCAAAAAGCCCTTACATTCGTTTAATACTAGCGTTTGGTTTCATAATGTTACAAAAATAATATTTTTAATGATAATCTCATTAATAAGAATATAAGTTGTTTGTTATTTCATTACTAACAATGCTGATTAATCTATGAAAACGTACACCTATGCTATACTGGAGGCATTAAAGAATTCGAGGTGTTCATTATGACCGAAAAAGTTATTATTGCCGGTCTTGAGTTGCCTAATCAAAACATTGATTATGCTATGCAAGAACTAGCGGCTTTAGTTGAAGCAAATAACATGGAAGCAACCGAAAAGGTTATTCAAAAATTAGATCGTCCAAATCCTGCAACTTACTTTGGTAGTGGTAAAGTTACTGAGTTACATGAGTTAGGTACCAGCATTGATGTGCATACCTTAATCGTTAACGCTGAGCTTTCTCCCAGCCAAATTAGAAACTTAGAGCAGGAATCAAAACTTTCAGTAATTGATCGAACGGGTTTAATTTTAGAGATTTTTGCCAATCGTGCCCAATCACGAGAAGCAAAACTGCAAGTAGAAATCGCCAAATTAAATTACCAAATGCCAAGATTACGAACCAGTTCATCGCAACGACTTGATCAGCAATCTGCTGGTGATGCTGGCGGTGGTTATACAAACCGTGGTGCCGGTGAAACTAAACTGGAAATGAACCGACGCACAATTCAACAACGGATTAACAATTTAAATCATGAATTGAAAGAGATGACCACGTCAACTGCCGTTCAACGACAAAAACGTGATCAGACTGGTATTCCTAGTGTTGCATTAGTTGGTTACACTAATGCTGGTAAATCTACCACTATGAATGGTTTAGTTCACATGTATGGCAAAAGTGATGACAAACAAGTATTTGAAAAGAACATGCTCTTTGCCACATTAGATACAAGTGTTCGCCAGCTAACATTTCCTGATCAAAAGCAGTTATTGCTTAGTGATACTGTCGGCTTCGTAAGTCACCTTCCCCATCAGCTAATCAAGGCGTTTCGTTCCACATTAGCAGAAGCTGCACAAGCTGATTTATTAGTTCAAGTGGTAGACGTCTCCGATCCACATTTTCGTGAAATGATTCAAACCACAAACGAAACTTTGCAAGAAATCGGTGTGACTAAGGTCCCTATGATTGTCGCATTTAACAAGGCTGACATTGCAGGTGTTGAATTTCCAACTCTGGAAGGCAATGCAGAAATTACTTATTCCGCTAAGGATAAGCGATCACTCGTTCTGTTAACCAATATGATCAAACAAAAGGTATTTACTGGTTATCGTGAAGCTACTTTCCTCATACCATTTGATAAGGGTCAAATTGTTGATTATTTAAATCAACACACAAATGTCTTAAAAACTGATTACAAAGCTGAAGGTACCGAGATTACTGCTGAACTTAGCAGTGAAGATTATCAACGTTTCCATGATTACTTGGTGGCTGAGGTTGAAAATTAACAAACATTTACAGACAACTACTACGAATTTTCGTGATAGTTGTTTTTTTTTGCAAAAAAATTGTTAACTATCAAATTGGTAAAAACCAACTTAACTAATTAACAATTTTTAGTTTGTCACTTATTTTGTCACATTAAGATTTTTGTAATCGTAATAAATCCCCGCTGAATTATACACAAGTCCTTTGATATTTGATTTCCAAAGTTGAGCCTGCGTGCTTTGATAAATTGGTGCTACACCTTGATCCTTCATTAAGATTTTCTCAGCTTGAACCATATCTGCAAATCGTTTTTCAGGATTTGTTGCATCAGCGGTGTCGGCTTTTTTAATTGCGGCATCAAACTGACTATTTTTCCAACCACCATTATTTTGTGCATTGTTCGATGTTAAAATCTGTAAAAATGAAATTGGATCAGAGAAATCAGCTGCCCAACCGGATAAGGCTAAATCAAATTTCTTATTTGCTTCGTCGGTTAAAAATGATTTGTAGGGAATATTAGTTAATGAAATCTTAACGCCGGGCAATTTCTGCCATTCTGTTTGTAAAAATTCTGAAGTCTTTTTACCAATGTCACTATCATTATTTAGTAAATCCAAATTTAGAGATGTTTTATGTTCTTCTTTCAAGCCTTCAGCCAAAAGTTTTTTGGCCTGTTTTAAATTATAAGATACAGCAGAAGGGACTGAAGCTTCTGTGGCAAAGTCTTTCCCGCTAGTTGGATCCTTTGCTAAGCCACTTGAAACATACCCTTTTAGTGGTTCTGATCCATCTGCAAGTACTTTTTTAGTAAGCTGCTCTCGATCAACCGCTAATGAAAGTGCCTGACGGATTTTCTTATTCTGCAAAACCTTGTTCTTAGACTGGTTAAATTCTATGTAAGAAGATTGTGCTAATTTACGACTTACAAAGCTTTTGTTTAATTGGTATTGCGCTACCTGACTTCCAGAAAGTGTCACGGTGTCTAGTTTTTTACTATTATATAAATTCAAACCAGTGGTTGTATCTTTGATAACCTGAAAATTCATTTGATCAAGTTTAACATCTGATTTATCCCAATAATTTGAATTTTTAACTAGTTTCCAACTTAAATTACTACCAGTCCATCCTTTCTGAACAAAGGGACCATCATAAACCATGTCTTTAGAAGTAGAGCCGTACTTACTTCCATACTTATCAACCGTCTTTTTATTCTGTGGAAAGAAACTAGGAAAACCCATTAGCAATTTGAAATATGGAATTGGTGTATCAAGTGTAACAGTTAGCTTATACTTGCCAGTTGCTTTGATTCCAAGCGTCTTTACTGGTGCCTTTCCAGCGGAAATCTTATCAGCGTTATGAATACCCGAATATAAATAAGCAAACTCAGAAGCTGTCTTGGGACTAACTGTTCGTTGCCAAGCATACACAAAATCCTGTGCAACTACAGCATCACCATTACTCCACTTAGCATTCTTTCTGAGTGTAAATACGTATTTTTTACCATTTTTTGCTTCTGTTACATGCGTCGCAATTCCTGGTAGGATTTTGCTATTATTGCCAATTCGATAAAGCCCCTCATTAAAGTTTGAAATCTGTGTCAAACTGGTATCGTCAATGGCCTTAGAAGAATCTAATGTGGTAATTTCTGTACCAGTTGGCATACTAATCGTCTTCTTACTAGCTGCCTTTGTCTGACCGCATCCTGCTAAAGTTAAAGCAATCAGGACCGCAGTCCCTGACACCTTTAATTTTTCTTGTTTTTTCATAGTTTCCGCTCCTCTTTTTAAATTAACAAGACTCATTATATACACGCACTGTGAATATATCAATAGTTTTGTGAATATTTATTCATATTAATTTAAAAATAGGTTATAGAATATCAATAAATGCTGTTTTTAAACAGTTCGGTAGGCTAGATTTGTTCCGTTCACTTTTTAGGACAACTATGCAAATCAGTCCTTCAAATGTAAGTCAGATTCCTGCGAGATTACGATCCCGCCTACACCTGTCTTACATTTGAAGGACTACCCGATTTGCTCCGTTCACTTTTTAGGACGGTTCGGCAAACCAGAGTCATCGACCTAAGCACGCTTACTGCGAGACTGCATCTCACATACAGCGCACTTGCATTTCAAAACATTTTTACTCATTTTTTTCTTAGGACAACTACCCAAATCAGTCCTTCAAATGTAAGACAGGTTTCTGCGGGATTGCGATCCCGCCTACACCTGTCTTACATTTGAAGGACTACCGATTTGCTCCGTTCACTTTTTTACGTTACAATACTACTTAACAATTTTAGGGAGGTATTCTTATGAACAATGAAACCGACCAAGTGACCCTCAATCGCTCACTTGGTCTTTGGTCCGCACTTGCACTCGTCATCGGCACCATCATTGGCTCCGGCGTCTTCGTTCGTCAAGCAGCCGTCTTAGACGATGCTGGTTCCACCACCAACGCCATGTTAGCCTGGCTTGCAGGTGGTATCATCACCTTGACCGCCGGGTTAACCATCGCTGAGATTGCCTCCCAAATGCCCAAAACCGGTGGTCTCTACTATTATATGGAAAAAATTTACGGTAAAGTTTGGGGATTCTTAGCTGGTTGGATGCAAATCATCATCTATGGTCCCGCAATGATCGCTTCATTAGCAGCCTATCTTGGCATCCTCTTAGTCGATTTCTTCGACATGCCTCAAAGTTGGACCGTGCCCATTGCACTTATTGCCGTTGTTCTTGTCGCTGGACTCAACTTACTATCCAATCGCTATGGCGCAACCTTTGCAATTATCACCACAATCTGTAAGTTGGTTCCCGTAATCGCACTTATCTGGTTTGGTTTATTCTATGGTAAAGAAAATGCGTTTGCTCAAACTTTTTCCACAGCTAATCAATCAGCCGGTAATTTTGGTGTTGCCATTCTTGCCACCCTTTTTGCATTTGACGGCTGGATCTTGGTAGCTAATTTAGGCGACGAAATTAAAAATCCAGAAAAACGGCTGCCACAAGCCATTACTTTAGGAATCGTTTTAGTTCTTGCCATTTATATGTTGGTAAGCTTTGGCGTCTTTCGCAGTATGCCAGCTACCTTGATTCACAAACTAGGTATTGGCGCAATTCCTTATATGGCCGAAAAGGACTTCGGCGCAATTGGTGGAAAAGTTTTAAGTATCGGCATCATCATTTCCATCGTCGGCTGCATGAACGGAAAAATCATGACGTTCCCACGGATCATGTATGCAATGGCACGTGATCATGAATTACCCTTTGCCAAACAGCTTTCCTACTTAAACCGCAACACTCAGACACCCATTATTTCTGTTTTAACAACCGTTTCAATTTCCGCTATTATGATTCTCTTTTTTAATGCCGATCGGTTGTCTGAATTATGTATTTTTACAGTTTACTGTTTTTATGTTATGACCTTTGTAGGTGCTTTTCTATTACGCAAACGAAATCCAGATTTAAAACGTCCATTTAGCACACCACTGTTTCCCTTTACGCCAATTGTAGCCATCTTAGGTTCTTTATTCGTGATCGTCAGTGAAATCCAATCTGATCTCGTGGGGGTTTTGTTTTCCTTTGTATTTGTTTTAGTTGGATTTCCAGTATATTATTATTGTAAACATCATTATCGAAATCAGATCTAATACTGGAGGTTCTCATTTTGATCAATAGCTACTTGGCAGATCAAAAACATAAATTCGATTTAACTCATGTCAAAGACTGTAGCAACTCTGAAAAACAGCAACTAGTCGCAAAATTTGGTATTCCTGCTACTTTACTTGAATATGTAGACGATAAAGACGAACCAGCACGAATTGAAATTGGTGTGGACGGGAAGTATGTCCTTTTAGTATTTTGGGCACCAGTTAAAGGAACGTCCCACTCCGAACCAGTATCTGTAATTTTCTACGACGAAAAACTCTTTATTTTTACAAGTTCTACAATGGAAGTTATCAATGAAACCATTCAAGATCTTTGGCAAAACACCTATGAAAAACGAATGGCTTTTCTTCTAGATCTCATTTTACCAATTGTTCGTAAATACATTGGTCGAGTTTCCAGACTAGAATATCAAGCCGATCAAATTCAAGGAAATCTGAGCGTTCATAGTCGGGCCAAACATCTTGATGATTTAACTCTAATTAATCAAGATGCCATTTATTTACGATCAGCAATCCAAGAAAACTCAAGTTGTTTTGAGGAGATCAAATCTATTTCACAAGATACTGACATTTCATTTGATAAAAAATGTTATCGAAAACTGCACAACGTTCAATTGGAAACTAATCAGGCTGATCGCATGATCGGTTTAATCTCTGAAAGCGTGGAACAACTAAGTAATACCTTTGATCGTCTGATTAATAATAACTTAAACGAAATTATGCGTTTTCTCACAATTTGGTCACTCTTATTGGCTGTTCCACCGATTGTCAGTGGCTTTTATGGCATGAATATGCATTTACCATTAGTTGACGGCTCGTTAGCCTGGTTAGCTTCACTTGTTCTTACAGGTGTCTTGATGCTAATCCTAATTATTTATTTGCATAATCATCATTCAATATAAATCAAGCTTTCAAAACATCCATTTTAATGAGATGTTTTTTATTTTTTGCATATAAAATAACCCATCAAAGATCAAGTTAATCTTTGATGGGTTATTTATTTTTCATCTAACAGTTGTGTGGTTCAGGGGTTGGCTAAACTTACTTCGATAAACTGTTAGATGTAACCTGAACCTTAGCCCAGTTAAAGTCTTTAGAAGCATTACTTAAGCTCCAATTCTTTACACGGTTATTGACCGCATATGATTGAACAACTTCAATTTCAGGAACGTAAGCGGCTTCCTTATTCATATAATCTTGCCATTTTTTAAATGCATTAACACGGTAACTTGTATTGAAAGCTTTTTGTGAATCAATATCATTCAATAGTTTTGTATTTTCTTTTGAAACAAAACGTCCCATGTTAAACGGTGCATTTTCACTATACAAATCCATTGGTGAAGGTTCACTTGAAAGTGACCAAGCTGCTTCAAACATATCAACATCACTTGAATTAGCCTGAACCTTTTCATAGAAATTATTCATATCTAAAAAACGACCATTAGTTAATGTCACACGAAGGCCAATCTTCTTCCATTGTTGAATATAGTTCTTAACAATAGCTTGGGTATTAGAATTCCCTTGCATTTCAGCAAGATGAATTGTTAACTTTTTACCGTTTGGATCAGTACGATATCCATCTTTTCCTTTTTTGTATCCAGCTTTATTCAAAAGTGCATTAGCCTTCTTAAGATTTAGAGGAAATCCTTTAGCACTCTTGTCTTGATACTTAGAGAAAGCAGATGGGATGAGAGTCGTCATTCGACTACCTAAACCATAACTAAATTTCTTTTCAACGGCATCAATATTCATGGCGTAGGCAATTGCTTTACGGAGACTTGGATTCGCCATCTTAGCATTTTTGTTCATAACATTTTTTCCAGTTTTAGCGTCATATTTACCTAGATTAAAGCCAAGATAATCATACGCCAATGCCTTTTTACCAGTCATAGTATAACCGGAAACATTTTTAACTTTGGCATAGGTAGATGAACCAAGACCATAAGTGACATCGTACTTATGTGCTTTTAGTGCTGCAGCAATTGAATCAGGTGAAACTACTTGAACGTCAATCTCTTTCAACTTAGGAGTTCCCTTGTAATAATAGGTATTAGGTACCCATTTTACCGACTCTCCAGAAACTTCCTTGGAAAGCTTATATGGTCCATAAAATAGGGGATGTTTACGAATTTGATCAGAACTTGCAAGTTTCTTGAATGACACATTTTTGATGTAGTGATAAGGTTCAGCATTCTCCCAGAAGTAACCATTCCCAGAAGTTTTCATTCCAGGTTTCATTACTTTGAAGTGAATAACAACTGTACGTTTATTTTTAATTTGAACTCCAGAAATATCTTTTGCCTTGCCCGCATGATAAGCAGCAATACCTTTGATATTTGCAATACTACCAGTATAGTACTGTGAAGCAGTACCTTTATTTGCCAGAACTTTATAAGCATAAGCAACATCTTGAGCAACTAGAGGTTTTCCATCAGACCATTTAACTTTTGGATTAATTTTAATAGTTGCCGTCTTAGACTTCTGGTTAAGTGTTAGGTTAGCTGCACCACCCTTAACAATCTTAAAATTCTTGTCTGTTGCAAATAGTCCTTCGTTACCAAACTGCATCATATCAGCGTCTTCAGCATTAGTTGTTAAAGCATTATCCCAGATTCCTTTAAATGCGGCCGTATTAACTTCAGCAACTTTTAAAGTACCACCTTTAATTGCCGATTTTTTTGATGAATAGGTAAGCGGTAATGTGGGTTTGCTTGAACTAGTACTTGATGCTGATTTACTATTTCCACAAGCTGCTAGTGTCAATGCTGCTAAAACAGCCACTGCTCCAACGCTCCATTTTTTACTCATACGTATCTCCCCTTTTATGTAATAATTTAAATACATCATTCTTTGGTGCCAGTATCATTCAATTGTCTCTAATTTAAGCATCCCTTCTCTCGCTGCTTTTATATTTTCTAACCCCGTCTTTGTTGAGCATCTCCTGCTCTACGTAACGCTTGACCAATATAACTAATACTTAAAGTTAAAACTAAAATAACTATTGCAGCTGGCAACCAAACCCATGGCTTGCTTCCAATGACGTCTGGATCCTGCGCATAACTAATCAATGTTCCTAAGCTAGGAGTGCTATCAGGTAGCCCAAATCCCAAGAAACTTAACCCTGTTTCAATACCTATATTACCGGCAAAACTTAGAGTAGTATCTACAATAATGATCGAACTTAAATTAGGTAAGACTTCACGAAATAGAATCATAAAATCGTTTGTACCCGAAGTTCGTGATGCAGAAACATAATCTCGTTTTGACTCTGCCAAAGCTTTACTTCGAATTAAGCGAGCCGTGCTTAACCACATAAAGCACGACATAATAACAATAAAGTTCCAAGCATTATATTTAGGAATAATTGTAACTAAAACGATGATGATCATAATCTCTGGTAAAATATTAATAAAATCATAAATTCTCATCATACCATTATCCAACCATCCACCGTAAAATCCTGAAATCATTCCATATATGATTCCAAAAAGCGAAGAAATTACCGTTACTGCAAAGCCAATCATAATTGAATTTCGAGCACCAATGACTAGCATTTTTAAACCATCACGGCCGCCTTCATCTGCCCCAAGAATAAAACCATCTTGTCCTGGCTTGTCATATTGAGCAAAGATATTAACATTTGTAACTTTTTCAAGATTTAAACTAGCTGCATAAACAAAAATCACTAAAATTAGAACAATTGTAAAAATTAACGAAAACATTGCTAAACGATCATGTCTAAACTCTTGCCAAATCACCTTCAAATTTGAGGGAGTTTTAACGGCTGTTGTTTCCTTTGAATTTGTCATTTTTACTCCCTCCTATTTTATCCGAATTCGTGGATCGACAATACTCATAATAATATCTGATAACAAAGTTCCAAATAACGCTAAAATACCATAAATCATAACCAATGCAGTAATCACTGAAAAATCACGATTACTGATAGAATTTAGAAACAGTTGTCCCATTCCAGGGTAAGTAAAGATTTGTTCAACAAAGACTGATCCTCCCAATAAACCCGTGATCGAATATCCCATAAATGCTGCAATTGGTAAAAGCGAATTTCGTAAAATATGGCGTGAAAACACTTTACGCTCCGGAACTCCTTTGGCACGTGCAGTTGCAACCATATCTTGATGTTTTTGATCAACAATTTCACTTCTCAAATATTGAACAGTGCTTGTGGTGGATAACAGCGCTGTTAAAACTCCGGGTAAAATCATATGGTAAAGCCTACTCAATATATTTCCAAAAGCCCCACTTGCACTAAGTGAAACAGAACCGCCACTTGGAAACCAACCTAATACATATCCAAACAACCAGAGTCCTAAAACTAAGAAAACAAATAGTGGAATCGCATAGGTAACATAGTTAAAAAACATAATTCCACGATCTAAATTTGTGTCTTCATAACGTCCGGCAAGTAAGCCTAAGGGAATAGCAATTAAGTAAGTTAAAATAACCGTAAACAGTGATAGCCATAAAGTATTAATCGCTCGACCACCGATAACTGTCATAACCGATTCCTTAAACTGATAACTTGTTCCGAAGTTACCATGGAACATATTGACAACCCAATGAGCATATTGTGTGTACCAAGGATCGTATAGTCCTGCTTGAACCTTTAAAGCATGTAATTGTGACGCATCAGTTTGTGGTGTGATTGACCCTGTAAAGGGATCACCCGGCATGAACTTTGCTAAGATAAAAACTAATAAACTCAAAATGATGATTTGCGGAATCATAATAATAATCCGCCGTAAAATCGTTTTCCACATAAGCTCACTCCCCCTTCACTTGATCTTCTGGCAGAGCTACCGAATGTGTTTCAGAAACTTTCTGTAGTGGTAAAACTCGTCCGTTCTTGTCGTAATAACGACTTTGTTCTGTATCAAACACCTTTTCAACTTCTTTTCGATGCTTACGATGAGCATCCCGTTCATCAACGTTCACATCTGGAATCGCTGCTAATAAACGTTTCGTATAAATATGTTGCGGATGGTTATAAATATCATCCCGCGTTCCTAATTCAACAAAACGTCCTCGATGCATAATCGCCATACTGTCACACATATGACGAACCACTCCTAAGTCGTGTGAGATAAAAAGATAACTAATGTTAAATTGTTTTTGAATTTCTTGCATATAATTCAAGACTTGGGCTTGCACGGAAAGATCCAATGCAGAAACTGGTTCATCAGCAATCACTAATTTAGGATTGGTACTAATTGCCCGCGCAACTCCAATTCGTTGCCGTTGACCACCTGAAAATTCAAATGGATATTTAAATAGATCGTCGTCGCCTAAACCGACTGTATCTAACAATTCACGTACACGATGTTTTTCTTCAGTATCACTCAACTTTTCAAAATTTCTTAATGGCTCCGCAATGATATCGTAAATTCTTTTTTTAGGATTCAAACTAGATAAGGAATCCTGAAAAATCATTTGGACATCTCGATTGTAATGTAATGCATTACGTTCTTTTTTAGTAGAAACGTCGTGGCCATCGAACAGAATCTTACCGGAAGTGATTTTTTCCAGTCCAATGATCGAACGGCCAATCGTTGTTTTTCCCGATCCAGTTTCACCAATCAAACCATATGTTTGACCAGGTTCAATTTCAAAATTCACACCATCCACTGCGTAGACATAATCGTGAATTCGATTAAAGAATCCCGATCGAATTGGATAATGTACTTTTAAATCTTTGACTTCAACTAAACTCATTAAACGACCTCCCCATTCTCAAATTCAAACGTTTGATAACAGGTGCACAATACGAAATGTCCTTTTTCTGGTTCATGCATGGTCGGCTTTTTTTCATGAGCACTCTCTGGTACCCATGGAATTCGGGGCGCAAAACGGCAGCCATCATGTGGCATTTTCGTTAATGGCGGTACCGAACCTTCGATCGCATATAAACGATCACCTGCACGATCAGCTTGTGGAATTGATTTCAATAGTGAACGAGTATACGGATGCAATGGATGATTAAAAATTTGTGAAACACTTCCACGTTCAACAACCTGTCCAGCGTACATCACCACAACTTCATCTGCTGTATCTGCAACTACCCCAAGATCATGGGTGATTAAAATAATTCCGGCATGATTTTGTGCTTGAATGCTTCTTAACAGATCTAGGATTTGTGCCTGAATGGTTACATCCAAAGCAGTGGTAGGTTCATCAGCAATAATTAATTCCGGTTTACATGCAATCGCAATTGCAATAATAATTCGTTGTCGCATACCACCAGATAATTCATGTGGAAATTGACGTGCAACTCGTTCTGGGTTCTCCAAGCCAACTTGATCCAAAAGTTCCAAAACAATTTTGTGTTTCTTACTCTTTGAATAATCTGTGTGGTAATCCAAAACTTCTTGAATTTGATCTTCAATTCTCATTAGTGGATTTAAAGCTGCTAATGGATCCTGAAAAATCATCCCCATTTCACTACCGCGTAACTTATCAAACTTTTCAGGTGACGCTCCTACTAATTCCTGATTTTCAAATCCAATATGACCACTGATTTTTGTTCGTTTTAAATCATGTAAGCCAATAATACTTTTTGCTAAAGTTGTCTTTCCACAACCAGATTCACCGACAATTGCCAGAATTTCATCTTTATGTATTTTTAAAGAAACATCATCCACAGCGTCATAATATTTAGTACCTCGTTTAAATGACGTGTGTAGATGATCAATCGTTAAAAGTTCTTCTCCCATATTGAACACTTCCCCCGTTCTAGCAACAAATTAAAAATTGATTAAGAAAATTAAGATTTGATAATATTATAGTGCTGTTACATTAAAATGCAAGGTTTAATTTAGATAACAATTGCATTTTTAAAAATGTGGTAAGCGTTTTCTATGCATTGTGTTCAATGTTTTAAAAGAAAATAAAAAAGCTCATAATGAATTAACATTACGAGTTTTTCTATCATAAATTAATAATATTTTTATTAAGCTAACCGTCGTTCCAAATAATGCGACAAAATCGAAAGTAAGTAACAAACCACAAAATACATCACAGCTAATGCCAAGAACATTGGCAAAATATAATTACTATTCTGTCCGTAAATAATTTGGGCATGATACATCAAATCAGGCAAAACAATAATTGTGGCCAACGAAGTATCCTTGATCAAGGAAATAAATTGACTAACAATTGTGGGAATCATTTTTTTCTGAGCTTGAGGAAGCATAATATGCCACATGGCTTGCCAATAGGACAGTCCATTAGCTCGTGCACCTTCCATTTGACCAGGATCAACCGCCCCAATCCCGCTTCGAATAATTTCAGCCAGCATAGCTGATTCAAAAATACTCATTGCAAGAATTGACGACCAGATCGGATTCAACCGAATGCCGATGTTTGGCAGACCAAAGTAGGTGAAGAAAATGATTAACAGTAACGGTAAATTTCGAATTAAATCAATAATAAAACCGACAGTGGCAGAAAGGTATTTTACTTTAATATACCGAATTAATCCTAGAATTGCGCCTAAGATATAACTAAACACGATGGAAACCACAGACACTTCAATGGTAATCCAAAGGCCCTCTAACAGGTAACGAAAATTAATCCACGAATACGCATTAACAAAGTTTTGCATTTTTCTTCACCTCCTTAGTTCAAACGTTTTTCAAGATAACGCATGTAATAGCTCAACGGCATTGTAATAATTAGATACAAGACACCAACCACAAAATAAGCATTAAGCGTATCAAAACTGGTTGAAGCGATGGTATTTCCTTGATACATCAAATCAAAACCAGCCACAAAGGCCAAAACAGACGAGTTTTTGACCAAGTTAATAAATTGATTTCCCAATGGTGGGATCACAATTCGAAAAGCCTGTGGTAAAACCACATACCGCATAGCTTGTGAAAATGTCATTCCGTTAGCACGTGAACCTTCCATTTGGCCGGGATCCACGGATTGAATTCCTGAACGAACGGTTTCTGCAATAAACGCAGAGGTGTAAATCGTGAGCCCAATCGTACCAGCTGTAAACCCGTTCACCTTCACAAAGAACATCGGAATTACCACATAGAAAAACATGGTAATAACTAGTAAAGGAATATTTCGGAAAATCTCGATATAAACACGGGCAATAATTCGTAAAGTTTTACTTGGGACAACTTCAAAAATGGCGAAGAATGACCCAATGATTAAACTAAAGAACAACGCTAAAATACTACACAATAAAGTTTGGCCTAAACCATAGAGAAGGTCTTGCCAATGATTTGTGATAATACTAATCATTTTTCTGCCTCCTTATAGTCAAATCCTGAAATATTGCCAAACCACTTCTTAACAATTTTGTCATATTCGCCATTAGCTCGAAGTTGTTTTAAGGCTTGATTAATTTTCTTAACAAATGTCTTTTGACCCTTATTCACAGCAATTCCATAAGGCTCTTTCGTAAACGCACCACCGACAACTTTATAGCCAGGATTTTCAACAGCCATCCCAAGCAAAATACCATTATCAGTTGTTAGAGCTTTACCTTGACCGGATTTCAAAGCTTGTAAGGCCTGTGCATAATCCTGTAATTCCAAGACCTTTGCCTTTGGAGCGACCTTTTGAAAATTAGCTACCGAATTAGCTCCTGTGACCGCCAGAACCTGGGTGCCACTCTTGTTTAGATCCTTGACACTCTTAATCGGACTGCCTTTTTTAACCAGTAAAGATTGTCCAGCATTAAAATAATGATTCGAAAAATCAACTACTTTTTGACGATCAGGAGTTATTGTCATTGTGGCAATAACGGCATCAATATTACCGTTTTTTAGAAGTGGAATTCGTGTCTGACTAGAAACTTGAATAAAACTTGCTTTACCAGTAGGACCAAGAATTTGTTTAGTCAATGCTTTAGCCATATCCACATCAAATCCTTTAATTTGTGAATCTTTAACATCCATTAATCCAAACAACTTGGTATCCGCCTTAACACCCCAAACAATCGTGTTCGTTTGTTTGGCCCGGCTTAATACGCTTTGATCAGAAGCCTTTTTACTTCCACAACTGCTGAGAACCATGACAAGTAAACACAGTGAGGTCAGCAATCCTAAATATCGAATTATTTTTTTCATGCTTCTCCTCCTCTAGTGCTTAATAATTTTGCTAAGGAATTGACGAGCACGCTCATTTGTCGGCTGTCCGTCAAAGAAACTTTCTTTGGTATCGTCTTCCAAAATTCGTCCATCAGCCATAAAAATAACCCGGTCACCCACTTCACGAGCAAAGCCCATTTCATGAGTTACCACTAACATTGTCATACTTGAATCACGGGCAATATCTTTCATAACATTCAAAACATCATCAATCATTTCAGGATCCAGTGCGGAAGTCGGCTCATCAAATAAAATACACTTTGGGTGCATTGCCAAACTTCTTGCAATCGCAATTCGTTGTGATTGGCCACCAGAAAGCTGTGCTGGATAGCTTCCAGCCTTATCTGCCAAACCCACACGATCAAGAAGTTCCATAGCAACTTTCTTATTTTCAGTTTCGTCTCGTTTTAAAACAATTCGCGGTGCAATCATGATATTTTCAAGCACCGTTTTATTTTGATAGAGGTTAAAATGCTGGAAAACCATTCCCACATTTTTACGGATCTTATTCATATCCGTCTTCTTATCGGCTAAATCAAACCCATCAACGATTAACTGACCACTATTAATGAGTTCCAAACCATTAACTGTACGAATCAAAGTACTCTTACCAGAACCAGAAGGACCGATTAAAACTACAGTTTCACCGGCTTCAATCGTCAAATTAATATTGTGCAGCGCATGAAATTTTCCGTAGTACTTTTCAACATCGTGAAATTCAATCATTGACATAAGTCTTACCTCTTTTTTCTTTCTATGTATTACGTTAGCACTCTATGCTGGGAATACCAGTGACTTTTATAATCATTTTTAAGTCAATAAAGCGTTATACGTATATCCATTATATCAATTTTAAAGTACAAAAAAGAACCTGTCAAAATTTTAATGATTTTGATAGGTTCCTTCTCATATTTATCAAACAATAAGGTTTTGTCTAGTATGATCTGCGTCGCGTTTGCGTTGGCGTATCGTCGCGTTTTTGATATGCCATTTGAATTTTCGCACTATATGGCGAATCTTCAGTCATTAAACTTGAACGACCGGCAAATTTTCGTTGACCGCCAATCAAAACAGCCTGCGCCAGATAAAGCTGGTATTGTTGTTTTACTTCAAAATAATTAGATAGGCCCACACTTGCCACCTGACCAATTCGATACAGATTCATCTGATTCATCCCGGCATATATATTAGCCTCGCCGTTTTCTTCTCGAAGTTCAAAATAAGGGAACGGGATTCCTTGTCCAATGGCGTACAATTCAGTTTCATTAGACTCCTGTAAGTGTGCCAGAATTTCATCATCTGAAAGGCCTTCATAATCTGCCATCGCAAAATTATTTTGAATCATTTGCTCTGCTAACTGATTAATATTATGGATCTCTCGTTGACTAGATTTAATGGTCGCCGGTAGAATTGTATTTTTTTCAAAAATTCCAGTTGAAGGAACAATTGCGCGATGACCACGTTCTCTTTGACTCAAACGTTGACGTAAATTTTCATTTTCCGCAACTTCACGAGGTTTTCCACCTAGTAATTTTTCGATTTTTGGTGAGATATCAAATGGTGCTTTTTTAGTCGTGAAATAAAAATAAATATTCATGATCAAAAAGTAAAGAAAAATCAGAAAAACGGCAATGAAGCCTAAGCCCCGCACCCAGCGACCATTCTCGAAGAAACGGAAAGCTAGATACAGCATATAGAAATTACCGACAAACCCAATGATCGTATAAATGCGGTTTTTCAGTTTTACATTTACATTAATATAGCCCAAATAGTGATTGATCATATCAATAACTGTAAACAAAACTCTTCACTCCTTTCGCAATTAATTAGTCGTATCATCCTGCGTCGTAGTTGCACTGCTACTTGACGCACTAGTCTTAGTAGCCGAGCTTGCTGCACTAGATGATTGGGTTGCAGCACTTGAACTGCTTGCTTTTTTAGCTGTCGATGCACTGCTAGAATAAGTGCTACTTGAACTAGCTGGTGTCGTTGAACTGTCAGTTGAACTACTTTGTGTGTCATCTGAACTAGATGAGCTGCTGTCCATTGACGAACTGCTGGAGTCATCTGAGCTTGAACTGCTATCTTTACTACTACTGTTCGAGCTATCTTTTTTAGAAGAATTTTTACTTGAATCTGTTGATGCCGAAGTTTTGGTGGTCGATTCCGTCTGTGTCCGTACAGAACCGCCGTCTGTTGTGCCGGTCACCTTATTCACCACAACATTGGTGGCGCTAAGTGCAATCAAAACACTGACAATTGCAAATGGTGTGATAAATGGTGGCGTACGATATGCCATAACCGCTTCTCCTCCCCTTTTCTTAAATGGTTAGTTAAATCTTACCAAACTGACTGTTATTTTAAAGGCCAAACATTAAAACCATATTAATTCTTTAAATTTATTAGTTGCGCGTTAAACCGTATGCGCTTTTTTGGCACAATCTGCACATAATCCATACAATTCAAATCGATGACCGGAAATTTCGTAACCGGGTAACTGCCGTTCGAAGAAATCTAACGGACACATTTCAACTTCTTCTACCTTGCCACAGTTGGTACAAATAAAATGATGGTGATGCTGTTGAGTCACATCGCATTGATACTTAACTTGAGCATGCTCATCCTTAATAATTTGTTCCACTAATCCGATTTGTTCAAATTCCTTTAAATTTCGATAAACCGTATTATGGCTCATCTTGGGATAATTGGCACGCATTTGACTATCAACTTGGGTCACATCCACATAATTATTTTCATGTTGAGACATAATTTCAATTAACGTTTGTCGTTGCTTGGTTATTTTAAAATGATTTTGTTGTAAAATTTCAATTGCTTGTGCTACTTTTGTATCCATATTTGTTCCCCTAACATTAAATAGTAACAATTACTCTTTAAAAGTTTATCATAATTAGGCAAAACATGACAGATTATTGATTGGCAACAGAATTCGTTAATCTCTGCATAATTTGGTCAATTTGTTTTCGCGCTGTTTGCCAATCATCATTCAAAATCACATGAGCTTTAGTTTTTAACTCTGCTGGCAATTGTAAATCACGCTGATATTCTTCACTAGCAATACGTTGACGAACCATTTCAGTGTCATCTCCACGCTTTTTCAACCGTTTGACTAATTTTTCATGATTAGAAACCGTTAAATATAAAATGACTACCTGTTCACCTAACTGTTGTTCATAGGTTACTGCACCTTTGGTATCCAAAACGATACTGACAAGTGTGTTTCGTTGCCACCCACGTTCCAATCCTTCATATGAGGAACCATAATGATAGCCCGAATAGACCACATTTTCAAGATAGTGATTATTAAAAAAGCTGCGTTCCGTTTCAAAATAGTAATCTTTGCCACTAATTTCGCCTTTGCGAGCCGGGCGCGTTGTATGGGTAATAACTTGCGGAACATGATAATAAGTTTTCAAATAGTCACTCACAGTTGTTTTACCAGTACCTGTCGCACCAGTAATTACGATAATTTTATTCATCCTTTTTCCACTCCATGATTATTTCATTTGTCTTTTATTGTAACATGCTGTAGAATAAAAAAATAAAGTTAAATGTAAGCGATTTCTTTAATTTTCTGAAATCTTTTCAACTTAAAAATAAAAACGAGGAGGGTTATCATTATGACCTTTGAAAAATACAGTAATAATTGGTTCACCATTGCACTCGATACAGAAAAACAAGTTTTTATCGCTAACGATAAGACGAACCCTGCCTTTGAAGCGACTGGCATTACAATTGAATCTGCTGTTCACAATTTAAAAACAATTATGGCTATTCAAGAAAATTTGCAGGATGCTTAAGCAATTAAAAAACTAGAACACAACCTCGTATCTTCACAGATTACAACGGTTAGTGTCCTAGTTTTTTTAAATTAAGCCTGATCGATTCAAAACTTTCTTTAATGGATAGTAAAGAATCATCACCAATACGAATGTCGTAATTGAATTCACAATTGTTGCCGGTTCACTTGCAATTGCACCAACCACAGCCGCATGCCACTGCATCCCTTGATAGGCAACACCTTCAATAACCGAATTCCCAAATGAAGTAAAAATTTTAGTAAATCCTGCCACAAATGCCACAATGACAATATGCCACTTTTTAGTATCATCTCTTCGTAGTAAACGAAAAACAAGTGTCACAACAGCTGCCACGATAACAACTTCCAATACCGTTAAATATGCCGTGCTAGCATACCCATGTGTGACATCAAACAAGCCTAATCCAATGGCTCCCGCTAATGTCCCGTAACCAAACCCCAGAAACATAATGGCCAATGCGGTCAATGCATTACCAAAGTGAACGAACGGTCGTCCTATTAACGCTGGAATGGGAATTTGAAATACAGAAATTCCGATAAAAATAATGGCTGCAAACAATGCTGTGACAATAATTTTTCTTAGTTGACTATTACGCATAATGCTAACTCCCCTTATATGCCAAAATATTTGATAAAACAGATGATAATGTAATTCCCATGCGTGAATCTCGCTGACCTTGTTCAGCTGTCTCCAACACAGCCTCACTCGTCCATTTATTTGCGAGTTTTAATGCCGTTTGAAAGGTTTCTTTATTGAGAAGAAAGCCCAAAACTAAACTTGAAAATAGATCGCCAGTTCCAAAAAAATCGCCCACCACTTTTTCTGAACTGACATAATGAAATTCATCAGCAGTTAAAAAAGCTGTCCCAATTTGATTATCTAATTCAATACCAGTAATTGCGACATTATCAATCCCAGTTTTTTGCGACAATTTTTTCAAAATACTTGTTAAGTAATGTCTGTTGATTGTATCCGAAACATTTTGTTCAAGCAAAAAACATGCCTCAGTTAAGTTAGGTAATAATATTTGTGCATTTTGGCACAGCTTCAAATAACGGGTTACCACTGCAGTTGACATTCCAGAATACAATTTACCATGATCGGCAAATGCTGGATCAAGCAAGACTAGTTTCGTGGGATCTTCCTTTAAAAACGAACTAATCTCCTCATAAACTTTCAGTTCACTTCCAAGGTAACCTATCAAAACATTGGAAAATGTCACATTTGCTTTATGCCAGTGGGCGAAAAAACTGGGTAAGTTTTTCGCCATCGAAATCGTTGCCGGTTGTCCAAACCCACCCGTGTGTGTTGATAAAATCATTGAAGGCATGATTGCCGGTTGCTCTCCAAACGCCGTCATTATTGGCATTGCAATACTTAAAGATACCGAGCCCACAGAAGATAGATCTTCAATTAACAATGTTTGTTCAATTATGAAAACCTTCCTTCTCAATAATTTTTTACATTATACCATGATTATGAATAAATTCTTTGTTGTTCTATTTGGATAATAAATGTCAACTTTCAGCTGAATTTTTAGGGTAACTTTTGTTCACTCCTTTCGTTCCGAAAGTTTCCATTCTCTGTACGTTGTCGATTCTTGTGGCACAAACTAGCCGCAAGAACTCGTTTCCATACCGCTTGTTTTTTTCAAAACTAGCAAATCGTTTCGTTCACTTCTTTTTCCCGCCGAGCCTTAGGACAACTCCGCAAATCAGGCATTGAACTATAAGCAGGATTCCTGCGGGATTGAGATCCCGCCTCCATCCCGCTTAAATATCAATGCCTATCGATTTGCTTCGTTCACTTTCTTTTTTCTCATTGACTTTTAATGTTTTTCTGGATATAGTCTAATAAATAGATTTAAACCTGAAATATTCATAGATCGAAATATAAT
>NZ_JQBY01000020.1 GCF_001437405.1 Pediococcus ethanolidurans
TACTTCGGACATTATCATTTGTGAATGACAATTCTCTAATTTATTTTTAATTTTTAGTTGACGCAGCTTTTTTTGCGTGGTAAGATTCATTCAACTTAATAATCAACGTTAACTTTCATACTAAGTAGCTAGTTATCTGGGTGTCAGAAAGTCGGTGGTTGCTGCGAACCGATCAGGATAATTTAGATGAAATACCATGAAACAGTTTCGATTGAACGGATAATAACTAGAGCCGTTACCATCTAGTGAGTGGAAAGCGTTTTTGTTTTGAACGTTTTCAATTTGGGTGGTACCACGGTTTTATCGTCCCTGTTGTATAAATTGCAGCAGGGTTTTTTTATTGTCTAAAGTTTGAAAGGAGCAATGTTATTATGGAAAACCGTACATGTGGAGGAATGCCTCGTTATTAGTCTTTACTTAGAAATTATTGTGTAATTTAAATTTTTAAGAAAACTAAAATGAGGTGCAATATGGAAAATAAAGTAAGTTTTAAAGAAGCAGTTATTGTGTTACTAGGAATGCTGGTCATTATGGGATTGGGAGTTATTAAATTTGGTTTGTCGCCCCAGGTTCCCGTTTTACTAGTTTTGGTCGTGGTCACGTTCTGGGCTCGCGCTCGTCATTTTGCTTGGTCAGATGTTGATAAAGGAATCAAGGAAGGTATTCAAACGGGAATTATTCCAATTTTTATTTTTATCTTAGTGGGTGCGCTAATTAGTACATGGATTGCGGCCGGAATTATTCCTTCAATGATGGTATTGGGATTCCATATGATTAGTGTCACTTGGTTTGTTCCTTCAGTATTTTTTGTTTGTGCATTGGTGGGAACTTCAATTGGATCGGCCTTTACCATTATTTCAACGATTGGAATTGCCTTTTTTGGAATGGGAATGACGATGGGAGTTAATCCAGCATTGGTTGCAGGTGCCATTATTTCAGGTGCTATTTTTGGTGATAAATCTTCCCCATTGTCGGATTCAACTAACCTGGCTTCCGCCGTTGTCGGAGTTGACTTGTTTGATCATATTAAGAATCTTATGTGGTCAACAATTCCAGCCTTTTTAGGTTCATTAATTCTTTACGCTATTCTTGGGTTTCATGCGACTTCTTCGGCTAACCTCGGAAAAATTAATCAAACGGTTGCCATTTTACAAAGTCATTTTAGTGTTAATTTTTGGGCCATTATTCCGATTGCGTTAATGTTTTTCTGTGCTTGGAAGAAAATTCCGGCCATTCCAACTTTATTTATTAACATCGTTGTTTCTGTTTTAATGGTCTTTATTGAACAACCTCAAACACAAGTCAGCAAAATTGCCACGATTATTGAAAGTGGTTTTGTATCTAAAACCGGCAATGCCAGTGTAGATGCTTTACTAACGCGTGGTGGAATTAGCAGTATGATGGGTACTGTTTCATTGATCGTACTTACTTTGTCGCTAGGCGGCCTCTTAATGAAGTTTGGCTTAATTCAGGCCGTTATGACTCCGTTGACAAAACGTCTAAATTCGGATGGAAAGATGGTAACGGCCACAATTCTCTCTGGGATTAGTGTTAATATTTTTATCGGTGAACAATACTTATCAGTTATCCTGCCAGGAAAAGCTTTTAAGAAAGCATACAATCAAACAGGTTTAGCCAATCTTGCCTTAAGCCGTGTATTAGAAGATGGCGGGACAGTTATTAACTACTTAATTCCTTGGGGAGTTGCGGGAGCTTTTGCTGCCAATACGTTGGGTGTTTCAACGTTGCATTTCTTACCATTCGTCTTCTTTAGCATTTTATCGCCAATATTCTCAATTCTTAGTGGATTTACTGGAATTGGGTTGAAACATACGGTAAATGAAAAAAAGACAGAAACCAAAGAAGAATTGGTCTCTGACTAAACTGTAAAATAGGGTTTTCCATAGTGTTGAATGAGAACTTGAGTGAGTCGCTGTGCAATGACCTCAGAACCATGTAAATCAGGATGAACACCATCTGTATAGGTGATTGGCCAATCCCTTGTTTCAATTAGGAAAAAGAGCTTAGAAAAACGGGTAGCCAGTTCTTGCAGTTCGGTAGCAAAGCTTTGATTAAAAGGAATCAAGGCATTCAGTGCGGCATTTGGAAACAGTTGATGGATCTCGTTGAAAAAATTCAAAAACTGTTCTTGAACAAGATTACCGTCAAAACGACGATCATTAGTGCCGATATTAATGATTACTTGGTCAGGTTTATACTGGGGTGCTTTGGTTTCAAAGTCGATATATTTTACAAAGCGAGGAGCTGCAGGAACGCCACCTGTTCCATAGCGAAGTAAGCCCGCTGCGCTATAGGCAATTCTAATATCTTGTGCGTTAAGTTTACGGGCAGTTTGCGCCGCATAATTCTGTTCAGCAGCGTATCCGGAAGAAGGAATTCGTTTTTTAACCCAACAACCGGCAGTAATTGAATCTCCTATAAAGGCAATTGTTTTTCCAGCTGGTTTAACAGCAATGATCTTTCCGGAAGTAGGCACCGAAATATCATTGATGGCTAAGCCTTGCTGATGCAACCAAACCTCATCTGCGTCTGAATTACCGGCAAAGGTAATTCGGACTAGATGCGGTTTTTTTGTTTCAAATTGAAGTTCATCAGGTACTTCATCGACCTTCAATCGAAGCTCGGATTGATCATCAATAAAAATGGCAATTTCTGGTTGAAATCTAGCATTGGGGATGGTGCTTAGAAACTTTAGGTTTAGATGATCAGTACTTTTTGTCATTAGTAACAGTGCAGCCCCTAAGTTAGTGGTGTACATCACATTTTGATTTGCAATTACCTTTGAAACCCAGCGTCCCATAAAATAAACACCAGAAAAAAGGCCATTCGCACTTGTTTCAACGTATTTTGCTTGTGCCATAGCTAAACAACTCCTTGTCTTAGCCGGGATTATCCATGCAACTAATTTCGTGATCGTTTACAAGCCCAATCGCCTGCATAAATGAATAAGTGATTGTCGGTCCCATAAATTTAAACCCATGTTTTTTTAAATCTTTGGCTATTTTTTCGGATAAAGGTGTTTTTGAATGAATTTCTGCTGGAATTCGAATATGATTATTTACCTGACGATCGTTTACAAATTGCCAAATATAATGATCAAAGCTACCGAATTCTTTTTGAATTTCAAGAAACGCCTTAGCATTAAGGACGGTATCCTGAATTTTTAGTCGATTACGAATAATACTGGAATCTTGAAGTAAACGGTCTGTGTCCGCACTAGTCATAGCCGCTACTTTATGAAGATCAAAGTTGGCAAAAGCTTTCTGAAAAGCAGGGCGTTTTTTTAAAACAAGTTCCCAATTTAAACCGGCCTGAAAAATTTCTAAACTCATCATTTCAAAAATGTATTGATCGTCATGGGCAGGTTGGCACCATTCATTTTTATGATAAGCGCGAATTTCTGGACCACCATTTTTTGCCCAGGTACAAATGAAATCATCTAATGTTTGTTGCATGCTTGTTACCTCCGCTGGTTGCCAATAAAATTTAAATAGGGCAACATAATTAACTTTATTATATCGCATTTTGTAAGTAAGCTTGACTTATTAAAATTTGATGATAAAATGAATTCAATTATTAAATAGTGATGCGGAGAAGAGAAGAGTAAATCCAGCAATTGTTTAGAGAATTCCGGTTGGTGAAAAGGAATCAGTTGTAGGGATTGAAGATGAGCTCTGAGCTAATGTTTAAGGTGCAAGCTTTAAACACGTGAGGATACGATATAATCCCAGATATGCATTTGTAAAAATACGTATCGTTGAGGTGCTGTTTGTAAAAGGAGCACGAATATGGGTGGTAACACGAAGTTTTCGTCCCTAGTCTTTTAATTAAGACATGGGGCGGAAACTTTTTTTATTTACTTCAAAGAGGGTGATTGAATGACTGAAAATATTATTGATTTAAAAAAAATAACGGTTGAGTTTAAAGATGGTGAGAACCAAGTTCAAGCCGTTAAAAATGTGGATTTACAAGTTGAAAAGGGTGATATTTACGGCATTGTTGGTTATTCAGGCGCTGGAAAAAGTACTTTGGTACGTGTGATTAATCTTTTGCAGAAACCGACTGCGGGTGAAGTTCATATTAATAAACAAGATTTATTGCAGTTGAAACCAGTTGAATTACGGCAGGCACGAACGAAAATCGGCATGATTTTTCAACACTTCAATTTAATGAAATCACGAACCATTTTAGGAAATGTCGAATATCCGTTATTAAAAACAAAGTTATCTAAAAGCGAGCGCACAAAACGTGCAACAGAATTATTGAAATTAGTTGGTTTGGAACAGCGCAAAAATGATTATCCGCGTCAACTTTCTGGCGGTCAAAAACAACGAGTGGCAATTGCGAGGGCGTTAGCGAATAATCCTGATATTTTAATCAGTGATGAAGCTACCAGCGCGTTAGATCCTAAAACAACCTTGTCAATTTTGAATTTATTGAAACAACTCAATGAGACTTTAGGATTAACAATTGTCTTAATTACACATGAGATGCAAGCAGTTAAAGAAATTTGTAACCATGTAGCTGTTATGCAAAAGGGTGAAATAGTTGAACGTGGTGACATTGAAGAGATCTTTTCAACGCCTAAAAAGAAACTAACGCAAGAATTTATCAATATTGCGACAAATGTGGGTCCTGCTGTTGAAAAAGTTACAGAAAACCCGAGCTTCCAGCAACTTACACAGAAGCAACAGTTGGTTCAATTGAACTTCATTGGTCAGTCTACAGAACAACCAATTATTTCAACCTTAGCAAAGCAATTTGACGTTGATGGCAACATTTTGTTTGCAAATGTTGAACAGCTTCATGAAGAAACATTAGGGTTTATGATTTTAGTTTTAACCGGTGAAAATCAAAATATTACAAAAGCCATTCAATTCTTAAAAGATAATCAAGTTCGGGTGAAGTTGCTAAATAAAGTAGATAAAAAAGAGGTGCAAGCTTAATGGCAAGTTGGTTTCCAAATGTAATTCACATGCAATCTGAATTTGCACAAGCAACGTGGGAAACTGTTTATATGACCTTAGTTTCCGCCATTATTGCTGGTGTACTGGGATTAGCAACAGGAATCTTTTTAATTGCAAGTCAACCAGGTGGCATTTTAGAAGATAGTTTCATATATGGGTTGTTAGACAAGATAGTGAACTTATTGCGTTCGATCCCGTTCATTATTCTATTGGCAGTTATTGCCCCGTTTACGCGTTATTTGGTAGGAACGACAATCGGGACAACGGCTGCCTTAGTACCGTTAATCATTGGAATCTTTCCGTTTTACGCTAGACAAATTCAGAATGCTTTGACTGAGATTGATCCGGGGGTGATTGAGGCGGCACAGGCTTCTGGTTCAAGTCCAACAGAAATTATTTTTCGTGTTTATTTGCGCGAAGGCTTACCTGATATTATTCGCGCATCAATTTTGACAATTATTAGTTTAATTGGCCTCACAACGATGGCTGGTGCAATTGGATCCGGTGGTTTAGGCGATATTGCCATCAGTATTGGCTATGCCCGCTTTGAAAATGATGTGACCATTGTGGCAATGTTAATTATCTTAATTATGGTATTTATTGTTCAGTTTGCCGGTGATTGGTTGGCTAAACGTTTAGAGCATTAAAAGAGGTGAACTTAAGTGAAGTTTAGAGATAGTGTTGGCGGGTTAGCACGAATGTGGCTTGAAGTTGTACTCAAAATATGACATTAAAAAGAGCAAGGGGAGTTAGACATGAAAAAAAGTGTTTGGTGGGTTTTAGGTGTTATCGTTGTTTTAGTCGTTGCAGTTTTAGGTGTTCATCAGTTAAGTCATTCGGCTAAGGCAAAAACAACAACAATTACAGTTGGTTCAATGGGGTCAGATTATGATATCTGGAAACACATTGCAAAAAGTAATGATGCTAAAGAAGCGGGTCTAAAGATAAAGGTTCAGCAAGTCACTGATGGTGTCCAGCTGAATAACGGCACAGCGCAAGGTAACATTGATGTTAATGCGTTTCAATCTTATTCATACTATGAAGCGTATAACAAACAACATCCAAAACAACAATTATCCGCTTTAGGCACAACATACTTGGAACCAATGGGAATTTATTCTAAGAAATATAAAAAAGTTTCACAAATTCCTGATGGCGCTACAATCGCGATTGCAAATAATCCTGCCAACACTGCTCGTGATTTATTGTTGTTGCAATCAGCAGGTTTAATTAAACTAAAGGCTAATTTTAGTGCATTGGGTAATGTAAGCGACATTAAAAGCAATCCAAAGAATTTAAAATTTAAAGAAATTGATGATACAACGGGTCCGCGGGTTTTGAAAGATGTTGATGCTGTTTTAATTTCCAATACGGTTGCGTTAGAAGGACATTTACACGTTTTGACAGATTCAATTTTCCACGAAAAAATTGATCAAAGTACACGTTCAAATATTAATATACTGGCAACAGCAAAAAAGAATGCCCATAATGCTAAATACAAAAAGTTAGTCAAGCTTTATCACAAAAAGGACATTCAACGTTACATCAAAGATAAATACTACGGAACAAAAATTGAAGTTCAAAAACCGATTGCGTATTTGAAATAAAGTAGTTAATTTAATAAAGCGTTTTAAAAGTTATTAGACAACGGCTTGAAAAATATAATTTTCGGATGCAGAATAGACAGTGTAAATATGAAAGGGAGTCAATAATTATGGCAAAAGTTGAAAGTTTCACATTGGATCACACAAAGGTTAAAGCACCATATGTTCGTTTAATTACAGTTGAGAGCGGTGCAAAGGGCGATAAGATTTCAAACTTTGATTTACGTTTAGTTCAACCTAATCAAAATGCAATTCCTACTGCAGGATTACATACCATCGAACATTTATTAGCAGGCTTATTGCGTGACCGTTTAGATGGTGTCATTGATTGTTCACCATTTGGATGCCGAACAGGCTTTCATTTGATTACTTGGGGCGAGCATTCCACTGAAGAGGTTGCAAAGGCCTTGAAGGGTTCATTGGAAGACATCGCTGATAAGATTGAATGGAAAGATGTTCAAGGAACTGACAAGTATAGTTGTGGAAACTATCGTGATCATTCATTGTTCTCAGCTAAAGAATGGTCAAAGGCTATTCTTGAAAAGGGAATCAGTAGTGACCCATTCAAGCGTCAGGTTGTTTAATTTAAAAGTGTAAATTAAAAACACTAGCAACAGGAAAAATTCTGTTACTAGTGTTTTTAGTTTGCTCAATTTTTAATGAGTTTTTTGAACTTCAGATTTTGTTTCACCATGCATACCATTGAAGAATAGATTTAAGACCACAGCGACAATGCTGGCAACTACAATTCCGTTGGTGAGCAGCATGCGAGCGGCTGTTGGCAGAAATTGGAAAATTTGTGGATAAACTGTGACGCCAAGCCCTATACCGATTGAAAGTGATGTGATCAAAATATTTTTGTCTTCAGAAAAGTTTACTTGTTGAAGGATTTTAACTCCTTGTGCACCAACAATACCAAACATGACGATCATCGCACCACCTAAAACAGGATCTGGAATAATGGTGGCTACTGCGCCAGCCTTAGGAAGTAAACCAAGTAAAATTAAGAAAAATGCGGAATAATAAATGGGTTTGCGTGTTTTGACACCAGAAAGCTGTAAAACACCTACATTCTCAGAAAAAGTTGAGTAAGGGAATGTGTTAAATAGGCCACCAAGCATGGCAGCAATTCCTTCAGCACGATACCCACGTTTTAAATCATCTTGTTCAATTTTTTTACCGGTTAAATCACCTAAAGCGAAGAAAACGCCAGTAGATTCAATCATAGTGGTTAAAGAAACCATAATCATGGTAATAATTGCCGAACCGTGAAAGGTTGGTGTTCCGAAGTAAAAAGGTTGTGGTAAGTGAAACCAGCTGGCTTGTGCAACGGGACTAAGTGAGACCATGCCCATGGCACCTGCTAACAGTGTTCCGGCCAGAATACCAATAAGAATAGCAATTGAGTGCATGAAGCCTTTACCCCAGATATTGACGGCAACAATAATGATGACCGTTACAAAACCAACAATTAAGTTCTGCGGATTACCAAATGACTTTGCAGAAACTGTCCCACCGCCGAGATTTTGAAAGGCAACTGGAATTAAAGTAAACCCAATAATTGTAATGAGTGAGCCAGTGACAACCGGTGGAAAGAGATTTTTAATTTTTGAAAACAAGCCACCAATGAGGAAAACGAATAAACCTGCACACATAATGGCACCGTACATGGCACCGATTCCTAAGGTACCACCAATGTTTTGCAGTGGTTGAACGGCTTGAACCGCACAGCCAAGTACAACAGGGAGACCAATTCCGGTTAAAGCGGTCTTCTTTAGTTGTAGAAGCGTAGCAATCCCACACATGAAAATATCAATAGAGACTAAATAGGTCATTTGAGCAGCGTTAAAATGCAGATAACCACCGATTAGTAACGGTACTAAAACATCTCCAGAGTACATGGCTAAGAGGTGTTGTAAACCTAATAGGGCAGCTTTTGGTTGTGAGATAGTTTGTCTTGGTTGCGCATGTGTTGCTTCAATAGACTTCAATGTAATTCTCCCTTTTCTGTCACTTAACGATGTATTAATGAAGAATATGAAAGTAAAACAGGTCACAACATTGCTGTTGTGGCCTGCATAAGTCAGTCGTCTATTGTTTAAGATAAATCAAATAACCATCTATCTAAAACACTATTCGCCCATAGTCCAACATTTAAGGTGTCGGGTAGAAACTTATCAACCATATTATGACATTATACAGGTAAGTGCTATTAAATTCTGTGAGGTTAAGCTTAGCACATCATGTTTTAATTAACAACAGAGAAAATTGCGAGTAGCACCGATGAAGGCTAAGTCGTCAGCTTAAATGAACTTCATTTAACAATATCATTAAGTTAAATTAAGCTAATTCACGTAAACCGTTGCGTAAAATAGTGACACCGTTTTTGATTTCTTCTTCTGTGATAACCAGTGGTGGTTGGAATCTTAAAATGTGATTCATGGTTGAGATAATAATTAGACCATGTTCAAAACAATATTCACTGAGCGCAGTCACAAGGCTAGCTTGATCAGTACCGAAGTCAATACCACCGTTTAGGCCAATCATGCGAACTGCTTTAATAACTGGAAATTCTTGTTGCAAAGTTGTAAATTGTGATTTGGCAAATTTTCCCAGCTTTTCAGAACGTTCAACTAAATTTAAATTCTGAACTTCATCCAAAGTTGCTAAACTGGCTGCGCAACAAATTGGATTAGCGGCAGTGGTTGTTGCATTTGCAGGTGAGGCTAAAGCATTCATAATGGAGGCCTTTCCGATTACTGCTGAAAGTGGCATACCAGAAGCCAAGGATTTGCCAACGGCCATCAGATCGGGTTCTAAATTAAAATGATCAATGGACCACATTTTCCCGCTTCTACCAAATCCCTGATTAATTTCATCGGTACAAAAAAGAATACCATTTTCATGACAAAGCTTATATAATCCCTGCATATAGGCATCAGGTGGTTTGATAATGCCAGCATCACCTTGGATGGGTTCAATTAAAATGGCTGCAATTTGATCTGCTGGAATATCATGTTGAAATAAATCTTTTAAGTCGTTCAGATACCGCTGCGAAAATGCCTTTAGTGTTTCAGTTGGAAATCTTTTTTGTGGATCTGGAAAGGGTAGATGATGAATGTCTGGCACTAAGGGACCAATGTCTTTGTGCATGTTAGCATCAATGGCCGAAAGACTTGCAGCTCCTAAAGTGGTTCCGTGCCACGAATTTTGAAAAGTTAAAATAACGGAACGTTTGGTGTAGCTTCTGGCAAACTTGATAATGCCTTCTGCCGCTTCTGAACCAGAGGTACTAAACGAAACTTTTTTGGGTGAGTTTCCAGGTGCTAACAGTGCTAATCGTTTAGCTAATTGAATAGCGGGTTCATGATAAAAATAACCAGAAATATAATGAACCAGTTGGTTGGCCTGCTTTTGAATGGCAGCCACTACACAAGGATTACCATGGCCGATATTTACAGACGAAGCACTGGCCAAAAAATCAAGATAGCGATTGCCATCAACATCCCACACCGTTGCATCCTGAGCATGATCAACAACTAAATCAAATTTTGAAACCCGTCCAGCAGGAGCGACGTATTGATGATCCATTTCAATTAGGTGATGACGCTTTGAATTATTTTCAGAATTCACTTACAACACTTCCCATTGTCATTAATTTGAATTGATTATAGCACAGCAATTTTTGTTCGTTCGTTTTATAATGAAGTATCTACATATTTGAGGAGAAATAAACATGAAACATGTACTAGTAATGGGAATCAATAGTCAAATTGGACAAGCTTTTTTCAAACTATGTCAACAAGAAAAAAATGACCAACTTCAATTTAACTTCATTGAAGAAGAAAAAGATATTCCTGCTAATGAGCTTCAAAAAGTTCAAGGAATTGCATTACAAAACGCTCAGCAGCTGGCACCTTTATTGCAGAGAACTGACATTTTGGTTATCAATGTTACAGGTTGGGATATTGATTACATTCTTGATGCTGTCATGGATGCAATTGAAACTCATAATATTCAATTAGAAAAAATAGTTTTTCGTTCAGTAGCTGGTGTTAATGATGAATATCCACTTGAAGAAATTAAGGCTGTGACACATGATCAAGATGAGTTTATCAAACAACAACAGTATGCTGGCAAGTTGGTTGATGAATCAGAAATTCCCTACACGATTTTACGACCGACTAACATGCGCAATTCAGACCAGTTAAGTTACCAGTTGATTGAAGAAGGGAAAACAATGAAAGATGCCCAAGATGTTAGTGTCGATGCCATTGCACAAGTACTTTCCAAGGCAATTTCAGGTAATCAATTTAAAAATCAATCAATTGGAATTTGTGGTTGAAAGTCGTTTTAAAAACGTGGATAATAAAAATAAAAAGCGAACGTATGTGCGTATATTTTTGATAGGAGGGCTTTATGACTTTAAAATTCATTTTAGGTAAAGCAAGTCGAGATGGACGAAAACAACTAATTGATGAAGTAGACCAAGTTTTGCAAACAGATACTGCATCGCAAGCTTATTACATTGTGCCCAATCATATTAAGTTTCAGTCCGAATTAACTGTTTTAGATACTTTACGAAAACGCCATGGTAAAAATGAAGTTACCTATGCTCAAAGTCAGTTACAGGTATTTTCATTTTCACGTTTGGCTTGGTATTTTATGAAAAATGAACCAATCTATCAAGTGCCAAGATTGTCTCGTGCGGGCGTGGGGATGCTAGTTGATCGAATTATCTTGGAGCATCAAGACGAATTAACGGTTTTTAATGGTGAACAAACTCAAACGGGTTTTATTCAACAATTGGCAAGTCAATTTGATGAACTTCAAAAGGGACGAATTTCTGCCGAGGATTTTGAAACTATGACACAAGAGGTCAATGGCGATGAAACGTCAACAATTGACTTAACTGCTAAAATGCATGATTTATCGATTATTTACACTGCCTTTGAAGAAGAGATGTTGGGGAACTATGTGGATAATAATGCTTTAATGCGTGCCTTGTGTGAATTTTTAGATAAACAGGATTTAAGCCAAATGAGTTTTTTCTTTGATAGTTTTTCGTCTCTAAGTGCACAAGAGATGAAGCTAGTTCAAGTTTTAATTCAAAAGGCAAACAACGTTGTTTTTAGTCTGACTTTGGATCGTTCTTATGCAACTAAATTGCCAGAAAAAGAAAATTTGTTTTACGAGTCTGGTAAAACGTATTTTCAGTTATATCAGTTTGCCAAACAAAAAAAACAGCAGATTAAAACAGATACCTTTGCTACTGATTCACGAGTAACGACCGATTTAGAAAAGCTTGAGAATTTTTGGATAAAGGCTTCTAATATGGAACCAACAGAACCTGAGAATTTACAGAATTCGCGCAGCATTCAAATTATGCGTACGGATAGTCGCCAAACTGAGATTGAACAAATCGCGCGAAAAATTAGGCAAGCAGTATCCAATGATTCTAAAATTCACTACCATGATTTTCTTATTTTGACGCGCCATTTGGACACTTACGAAACAGTTTTGACACCGATTTTAAAAGAATACGAAATTCCTCATTTTACCGACTTACAAATTTCAATGAAGGATCATCCATTTGTTGAGCTGATTGAAGCACTATTTGCCGTTAAATCACACTACTATCGCTATCAAGATGTTATGCGACTTTTAAAAACGGAGTTACTGATTCCTAAAATTGATGAAAAACCAATGGCTATTCAGGCGTTTCGACAGGCAAAGGATTTAACTGAGAACCTGGTCTTAAAAAATGGCTATGAAGGTGGTAAGTGGCTACAAAAAGATGATTGGCAATATCTGCGTTTTAATTCCAGTGACTTTGGTGTACAAACTGATCGCGATATTGCAATCACGAAACAAGTAAATGTGATTCGCAATTACATTCGACAAACATTACCACCCTTTTTCAAAGCTTTGGATAACGCTAAAACAGGTAAAGAGGCCGTTACGCTTTTGTATCAGTTTCTTGTTAAACAAGGCGTGACAGATCAACTTAAAAATTGGCGGGATACGGCTGTCAATGCGGGTGATTTGGCAAAGGGAGCGCAGCCTGAACAAACTTGGCAAACATTTTGTGACATGTTAGATGAGTATGTTGCCATTCTGGGCGATCGTGAATTTACCCTTGATAACTTTATTTCACTGCTGAGTGCGGGATTTGAAGGAGCTTCATACTCATTGATCCCTTCTACTTTGGATCAAGTTATGGTGTCTGAAACAGGAATGACCCAGATGAATGACCGTAAATATACGTTTATTATTGGTGCCACTGACACAGCGATGCCAGAACGATTTAATGATCAGGGAATCTTGACGGATGATGATTGCGAAAACTTACAACCAGTGTTGACGGATGAGCAGTTTTTCTCTAGTAGCAATAATGATAAGGCTCATTTTGAGCGTTATCTAAATTACGTTGCCTTTTTATCAGGTTGCCAATCTGTAACCTTTTCTTATGCTAGCAATGATAGTAATGGGGGTGAGCAACAGTTGTCACCCTATATTCAAGAAATTCAAACTCATTTTCAAATTAAAGATCAATCATATTCAGATCGTCCTCAAGTAGATGAACCTTCTGCGGAAAAGTTTTTAGGTTCAAAACGCAGTACATTAACGCATTTGCTGCAAGTTAGCCGTGATAGTAAAAATATTCAAAAAATGGTTAAACCTGAGTGGCGTTATATTTATCAAACGCTAAAGCATGATTTACGGTTAGGCGATTTAACCAATCGTGTGTTTGCAAGTCTTACCTATCAAAATAAACCAGTGAAGTTGCAGCCAGAAATTGTGAGTGGCTTATACGGGGACACCATTAATACCTCAATTTCTAAACTAGAAGAATTTTATCAAAATGAATATGCTTATTTCTTGAAATATGGTTTGAAATTGCAGGAAAGAGATGTGTTTGAGCTTTCTCCGGCTAGCACGGGAGAGTATTTCCATATGGCACTGGATCACTTTGTAAAACTCGTTAGTGAAGATCATCTTGATATTGGGAAATTGTCAGATTCTGAATTAGAAAATCTCTTGAATGAAGTAGTTAAGCAGATTAAAACGGAACCTCAATTCGAGATTTTGAATAGTTCAAATCGAATGCATTATATCAATGAACAGTTGAATCAGACCATTAAGCAAATGTTAAAAATATTTATTTTACAGAGTGCTAGTTCAAAAATGCGTCCTATCAAAACAGAAGTTCTCTTTGGACAAGTAGGCTCAGAAATTGGGTTAAAGTCACTTGATTTTGAAGTGACACCTAGTCAAAAAGTTCGTGTTCGTGGAAAAATCGATCGAATTGATGAACTTAAATTAAGTTCAGAAAACGGTAAAACACAGCAATACTTTGGTATCGTGGATTACAAATCGAGTGTCCATGATTTTAATTTTCGTGATGTGTATTATGGTCTAGCAATGCAGATGCTGACCTATATTGATGCCTTAAAACAAAATATTTCATTGATCGATGAGCACGCAGTTTCACCATTGCTATCGGGTGCACTATATATGCATTTACAAAACCCTACGATTAATGTAAATAAGTTAAGTGAAGTAAACCCACAAGCTATTCAAAAAGAATTATTAAAGAAAACAAAATACAAAGGAATAGTGTTGAGCGACCCAGAGTTGCTTGATAGCTTGGATGTGCAATTAGATTCGGGTAGTTCGCTAATTTATCCCTTCAAAAAGACCAAGAATGGTAAATACTCTTCTTATGATAATCGAATCGTGACACAAGAAGATTTAGCACGATTAATTAAGCATGCTGAGAAAAAAATTGTGGAAGCAGCACAAAAAATATTTGCAGGTGAATTGAAGTTAAACCCTGCTCGTTGGCCAGATACACATACCGCTTTGCAGTATTCACCGTACAAAGAAATTATGCAGTTTGATGAGATGTTGCCTGAAAATAACTATCATAAATTAGCTAATTATACTGCTAAAGAAGTTCTAGAAATGTTAAAGGAAGAAGGTGACCAGCATGAGCAACACTAGTTTTACAGCAGACCAACAACAAGCAATTAGGCATGGTGGTCATAATGTTCTTGTCTCTGCTTCTGCAGGATCGGGAAAAACATCGGTATTAGTTCAACGTGTAATTGAAAAAATATTAAAAGGCACTGACGTTGATAAATTGTTAGTTGTGACGTTTACGGATGCAGCAGCCAAAGAAATGCGAGAACGTATTCAAAAAGCAATTAATGAACAAATTCGAGTGGAAACAAATGCTGATCAACGACTTCATTTGGTATCACAATTAACAAAGTTAAATACGGCTAATATTAGTACCATTCATGCTTTTTGTTTATCAATTATTAAACGGTATTATTATGTCATAAATTTGGATCCGGTTTTCCGAATTTTAACGGATGACACAGAAGGTATTTTACTTCGTGAAGAGGTCTGGAATGATTTACGTGAGACTCTTTATGAGAGTGATGGTGAGCTTTTTGCCCGGTTAACAACCAATTTTTCCAATGATCGTAGCGATGATGGCTTTACTGATTTGATGTTACGATTATATGATTTTTCCAACGCAACTTCTGATCCAGATGCTTGGTTGGCTAATTTACCGCTTAAATATCATGTTGAAAATGATTTAGATGATACTGAGTTTTATCAAAAACAAGTTTTACCTGTGGTTCGATCGGAATTAACTAACAGTTTAGAGGAAGCTAGAAGCTTACAAACACTCATTCAAGACGGTGCCGATAGTCTTGAAAAATTCCGACCAATTTTTGAAGCAGATATTAATCAAATTCAAGAAATTTTAAATAATGGACTTTCTGATTGGAATATTTTACGAGGTAAATTGCGTGGCCTAGAGTTCGGAAAGGTACTGGGTGGTAAACGAAATGACGAAGATGTAAAAAATTTCAAGAAACAGGTAAAAACGGTTCGCGGTGATTCTAAAAATAAAAATGGTTATAAAATTCGACTTCAAGAACTAACACAAAAATATTTTAGTTTAGATAAAGCACAAATGACGTCCGTTTTAAAACATTCTGAAACTTTAATTACGGAACTATGTAAAGTAACTGGTGCCTTTAAAGATGCTTATGCAAAAGAAAAGCGGCGGCGCCAAATTCTTGATTTTAGTGATTTAGAACATTTTGCTATGCAGATTTTGAATGGATCATCGTCTGAGTCAAAAAGTGCTAGAACAGCCTATCAACATCAATTCGAAGAAGTTATTGTCGATGAATACCAGGATATCAATCCACTTCAGGAGGCTATTTTAACTAGTGTAACCACTGAAGATCCTGGAAACATGTTTATGGTTGGAGACGTTAAACAATCAATTTATGCTTTTCGATTGGCCGATCCTCACTTGTTTATTAGTAAAGATCGTGCCTATCAAACAACAGATACAACGGGGGAACGCATTGTTTTGTCCAAAAACTTCCGTTCTGTTAAAAATGTGGATGATTTTACCAATTTGGTTTTCGAGCAATTAATGGATCAACAATTAGGCGAAATTCCATACGATGAAACTGCAAAATTAGCTTACGGGGCAACCTATTATCCAGAAACGGCTTCTAAGTCTACAGAAGTGTTAATTTATGATGATGAAAGTACTGAAGCATCTAATAATGCAGATGAGGAGATACCTAGCAGTTTTGAAATCGACGATAAGTCACGTGGGCAAGTAGCAGTTGCCGGTCGACGAATTAAACAATTGATAGAAGCAAAAACGTTAATTTATGATCGTGACACCAAAAAAGAGCGTTCCCTAACTTATGGGGATATTGTTTTACTAACCCCCACGAGAAAAAATAATCTTACTATTGTGGCGTTATTTAAACGAATGGGAATCCCAGTTGTGGTAAATGATGCTCAAAATTATTTTCAAACGACAGAAATTGCTATTATGATGTCACTACTCAAAATTATCGATAACCCTTATCAAGATATTCCGTTGGTAGCAGTTCTACGCTCACCGATTGTTGGATTAGATGAAAATGAATTGGCCTTTTTGCGAATTAATAATCGAACGGGTGATTATTATCAAGCTGTAGTTGACTTCCATAAACGTTTTGATGTGGCTAACAGTAGTGAGTTTCAAGTTCAGGTTTTCAAAAAAATTGATCACTTCCTAGAACAACTGATGCATTTTCAGAATATCGCTAATCAAAATCAACTGGCTACTTTAATTTGGACGATTTATGAAGAAACGGGCTTTCTAGATTATGTTGGTGGAATGCCTGCTGGGCAGCAACGTCAGGCTAATTTAAATGCTTTGTATGATCGTGCTAGAAGCTATGAACAAAGCAGTTTTAAAGGCTTGTTTCAGTTTGTGCGCTTTATTGAACGTATGCAAAAACGAAGTAAAGATTTGGCCGAGGTTCCAGTTAACAGCGATGAGGCTGCTGTACAAGTCATGACAATTCATGGTAGCAAAGGACTTGAGTTTCCTGTCGTTGTGTTGATGGATGCCTCTCACAAATTTAATACTGATTCAATTAAGGGTAAGTACATTCTGGATTCCAAAGAGGGGATTGGAATCACCTATTTGGATCCACAAACACGCTTGCAAATTGACACGCCACAAAAGTTAGCAATTATTGATCACGTTAAACGCAATAGTTTGGCCGAAGAAATGCGTCAGCTTTATGTGGCGTTAACGCGTGCACAGCAAAGACTGATTATTGTTGGATCCTGTGATTCGCAAGAACGGTTATTAAAAAAATGGCAAACTGCTTGGCGTAGCGATCAGTTGTTACTGACGGAAGCCACCCGATTAGATACTAATAATTTTCTGGATTGGATTGGAGAGGCGTTGATTCGCCATCCACGTTTTAAACAAACGGATGACTCTCAATCCAGTTTAGCGATTTTGAATGGAGATCCAACTCAATTTGAAGTTCATTTTCAAACTAAAGAAGAGCTTCAAAATATGGCCGTTATACAGCCGGATGGTGAGAAAAAAGATTGGTGGCAAGAATTTCAAAAGGCAACGCGTGACTTGGATGTTACCAGTTTGAATACTCACCAAATTGATCAAGTATTGAACTTCAAATATCCTCATCAGGTTGCGACAGAAACAACGGCGTATCAGTCTGTTTCGGAAGTTAAACGTTTGTTTGATGATCCAGATAGTCTTGAAATGACGCAATCCACTGTTGAGCAAGATCAAAAATTGAAGGTACAAAATCGTTATGTTTCAAATGAGCTGGCAACGCCTAAGTTTTTACAGACAACTGTAAAACCAAAACCAACAGAAATTGGAACGGCGACGCATTTGATTTTGCAAGAAATCCCACTGAATGAGAAACCAACCGAGGAAAGTGTTCAAAGTCTAATCAATGAATTAGTCAGCAATAAAGTACTTGCTCCAGAGGTCGCTAATTTAATTAATGTTCAGAATATTCTTCGGTTTTTTGATTCGGATTTAGGTAAATTAATGTTAACATCTCCAGATTCTGTTCATCGTGAAGTGCCATTTTCACTATTAATGCCGGCAAAGCAGCTATTTACTGGATTTAAGGATTTTTCGAATTCAGAAGAGACTCAGATTTTGATTCATGGAATTATTGATGGGTACGTGATTGTTGATGATCGGGCAATCTTGTTTGACTATAAAACGGATTATGTAAAACCTGGAAGTACAAAAAATGGGGTTCAAAATATCATTAATCGGTATGCAGGGCAACTTAACCTGTATGCGGCGGCATTAACTGATATTTTGAAACACCCAGTAAAAGAACGTTATTTATATTTACTTTCAATTGGTGAACTCGTTGAAGTTCAATAAATTAACTTAAGAAGAATTGATAGGCTAACCGAACTTCATTTGGATCTTTATCCATAAGAACTTTACCACAATAGACAAAGCCACTTTTGGTAATTAGGTGTTGCATTAATTTATTGTCGGGGTGCGTGTCAATGCGAACCTGTTGATAGCCAAGTTGATTAGACAGTGTGAACAGACCAGAAATCATCTTTTCAGAAAGGTGTTGTCCACGGAAATCGGGTGACATTGCGATACGATGAATCGCGGTATATTTTGCATTAGCTGGTCCTTGCCAGTTGCCACCGGTAATTACATCATAATTTGCATCATGATTAGCGAGAGCTGCCGTTCCTGCAATTTGTCCGTTTACGATTAAAACATAATTAATTTGGTTTTTAACATCGGTTTCAAGATCACTTTGAGCAGGATAACCATCTTGCCATTGATCTATACCTTGAGCTTTTAAGAAGTCTTTTGCCGAATCAATGATTTTTGAAACGGCAGGAATATTTTGAACAGTTGCTTTGCGTAAATAAGAGACAGTCAATAAAGCCACTTCCTTAGTATTTTTAAAAATCAATTTTAGCGCAATTTGTTTAGTCTGTCATTAGAAAGTAATTTAAAATGACCTACTCTCTAAAACTGAAGTTCAGTTTTTAGATGGTAGGTCATTTTAGTTTTGTTAAATTAAATGTACTCAGAAATTACAAACTAAAAATCTATTTAGAAGATTTTATTTTATTTGAAAGAAAAATAGTTGGTAACACAATTATCACAGCAGCAATAGAAATGATCAAAAACCCATATTGAAAAGCTTCAAGTCTGATATTAACCAAGTGTTGACGTGTAAATGCTTGCAGATGATCTGAAGCAACGGTGTAATGACCACTCGCAAGTCGATCTTGAAAGATTTTAACATGTGATGTTGAGTAGGCCGTGACCATAGTGGTAATTAAGGCAGAACCAAATGCACTACCAATATTTTGAATAATGCGGGCACCAATTGTGGCTGCAGGTACTTGATCGGATTGCATATCTGTGTAAGAATCAGCCATTAATGGCATCAAGATTCCCCCGGCACCAATTCCACGTATAAGTAAAACAAGGGCAATTAACCAATAAGAAGTATTTTGATTAATCCAGAAGAACGGTAAGGTGCCAATAAAGGTGATCAGCACACTTGCCAACACGACATATTTAGCACCAATACTATCTGTTAACCTCCCAGTTAAAGGTCGTGAAATTAGCATACCGACTCCTTGCGGTACCAATGCTAAAGCTGCCATGATAACACTCATACCACGAACATTTTGAAAGAATAAAGGTAATAGCAACATGGCACCATTGAGAACAGTTCCGGCAATGAAAAGACCAACAACAGATCCATCAAAAGAATGAAATGCAAACAGTTTGATGGGCAAGACAGCCTTATCACGTCGAAAGAATGCCCAAATGATGTAGAGGCCCATTGCAATCAAGCCGATGACAAGAAAAGTAACGGTTGTTTGATTAGTAAAATTGGCGGCGTGGGCAGCTTTGACAACCCCATAAATAATGCTACTAGTTGAAGCAATTAAAAGAAAAATACCAATGAAATCCATTTTTGCAGCTTTATTCTGAGCGGGATAATTAGGCATTTTCCAAATAATTAAGGCGATCGAAATTAAAGTCACTGGCACATTGATCCAAAAAATCCAGTGCCAGGATAAAAACTTAAGAATAATACCGCCAATGACAGGGCCAAATAATGGTCCCAAAATCATCGGAAGATCAACTGTAGCCATCATTTGTCCCATTACAGCAGCACCAGTGGTTTGAACGAGGAGAGTTGTGAGCAATGGCATGATCAGGCCACCCGCAAATCCTTGAATTAAACGGGCTCCAATCAAAAATTGAATGTTGGGCGAAAGTGCAGATAGAACTGAACCAATTCCAAACAAAATCTCGCCAGTCATAAAAATGTATTTGCCATCAAACTTATTTAATAACCAACTCGAAAATGGTACGGCGACACCGGTTGCTAATAAGTAACAGGTTATTGTCCATTGAACAGTTGTTACCGAACTATTAAAACTTTTGACTAAGTTGTTGATGGCAATGTTCATCATCGTTGAATCTAAAAGTGGCGCCATGGCACCAAAAACAACCACCCAGGCGATTACTAAAACAGAATTGGGAATTTTGTTTTGTGTTTGCATTTTGTTTATCTCCTTCTTAATAAGAAACCAATAGTATCTTATACGCATAACTGGTATAATACACCTAGAAATAAAAATGTCAATAAGAAACTTTTGGTATCTTATTATCTTTGAAGGAGATCGTGTTGATGACACAAAAACGACGTCGTGGAACGGAGCTAGAAGAGGCTATTTATCAAGCAACTAGAGAAATATTAGACAAGGAAGGGTTACCGGCCTTAACTTTTCCCAAGGTAGCGGAAATGGCTGAAACTAGCAAACCAGTTATCTATCGGCGATGGCATTCCCCTTTTGCACTCGCAATTGCAGCAATTCAGGATAAGATTAAATTAGAAAATAATGGACGTACAGACGAAATCAAGTTTACCGGTAATTCACTCCGGGATGACTTATTACAGGTCATGCAGCGATTTATAGTTAGTATGAATACCTTTGGAAAATCATATATGAGTGTCTTTTTTAGTGGCATGAGCGAACAGGAAAATGAAGCCATGCAAAAAATGATTATGGAAAGTGCCAGAATTGATGTTAGTGCGATTGATCGTGTACTTGAACGTGCGCAAAAACGGAATGAACTCTCTGTGATCAATGTGACTAACGATTTAAAGTTACTGCCATTTGAGTGGCTTCGTTATCATTTGTTCTTAAATAAAAAAGTGGATAATAAAAAACTGACTATGTTGGTTGATGATGTTTTGATTCCCAGTTATCAACATGTGTTTCAAAATAGATTGAAGTAAATATCAAAAAACGTGACACCAGAAAATCAATAAATTGATTATTCTAGCATCACGTTTATTTAAGTCAGTCAACGATGTTTGTTACTGGGCTATTTTTTGTGTTTGCGGTCGAGAACCTTGTTAATCTCATCAGCCGCTTTGTCTTTTAAGTCGGCTGCTTTATCTTTAAGCTTGCCCTTTTCCTTTTGTGCTTTACCTTTTAATTCTTTGGAGTCGTCATTAGTAGCTTTTCCAGTTGTTTCTTTAGCTTTACCAGCAACCTTGTCTTTTAATGCATCAAACTTATCATTAGTTTTTGACATTTTGGCACCTCCTTATCGTTTATATAAACATTATCTTAAATTGTGAGGGACGGGTCAACAAGTTTGCTTATAAATGATTTAGCAAGTGAAGTGCAAATAGTTGAATGTTAAACTGTAAGTATTATAATTACAGTTGAAATCAAGAAAGGGGTTTTATAAATGAGTAAGGTTATTATTTTGGGGGCAGCGGGCCATATTGCTCGTCTAGCAGCAAAGCAGTTAATTAAAGAAACAGACGATCAACTGACATTATTTGTGCGTCATCCAAAGAAATTAACAGATGTGGATAAGAGTCGTGAAACGGTTGTGACTGGTGATGTCAATAATGAAACAGAGTTAGCAGATGCGCTTAAAGGGCAGGATTTGGTTTACGCAAATCTGGGTCCAGATGATACTGATAAGATGATTCCGCATATTGTAAATGCGATGCATAAAACTGGATTGAAAAGACTAATATGGATTTCAACTTTGGGTGTGTTTGATGAAGTTCCTGGTAAGTTCGGTGATTGGAATAAACAAATGTTAAATCCAAGCGGTTATTTACCAACGCAATCAAAGGCGGCTAGAGAGATTGAAGCCTCTGATTTGGATTACACAATTATTCGACCTAACTGGTTAACTAATCACGATGAAGTAGATTATGAAGTTACTGGGCGTCATGATGCTATGAAAGGTACCGAAGTTTCTCGTAAATCAGTAGCAGATTATGTTGTGAAACTGATTCAAAATCCTCAAAAAGATGTCCGAACTTCAACTGGTTTAAATAAACCTAACACAGATGGAGACAAACCAAGTTTCTATTAAAAAAAGCTGTCACAAAACTCATCATTTTGTGGCAGTTTTTATGTTTAAAAGTAGTTTATAAGTTTTTGGGTGTTTTCATTAGAAACAAACGATAGCCGATAAATAAGATACCGCCGACTGATCCAATGGCAAATAGAGAAAAAATAAAGCGACAAATTGCTAACGTTAGTATCATAAGTGGTTCTTTCATTTTGTATCCCCCCAGATAGTTTAAGCTTATAGTGTTACAGTTGTGAAATCGTGATTACTGGAATCGTAAGTGTGCTGATAAAGTAATTCATCATGTTTTTCAAAAAAGACATTTTGATCATTGGCATCAAGATAAAAAAACGAACTGTTATCACCATTTTTGAAGAGAATACCTGGCTTGGGGGTAGTGACTTCAGTTAATGAGGCAGTAGGTGTTGCCAAATGAGAAGCAATATATTTTTTGATTATTCGATAGTTCATGGTTAGTTTTCCTCGTTTGAAATAGTATTGGTGTTGGTTGTTTCGTTAGTGTTTAAAATATATTTACTTAAAATATCTGATGAAATACCAGGTGTTTTTTTGATTATAAATTGAGCAACTTGTGAATCTGAAAGTTGTGCTTGATAAGCATCATTAGGTAAAAATTGACTAACAATCAAGAGAATGAAGATTACAAAGTAAGCAATGACGATACTTACAATACCACCTGCTAGGCCGTTTACCTGCTTAATAACTGGAATCCAGGTAATTAAACGTGACCAATGTGCAATAAGCCGAACTATAAGCCAGCCAATAACCATCAAAATCATGAAGGATATAGAACTCATGATGGCTAGGCTGCTCGTGGTACTTTGTCCACTGTTAAAGGTTGCTGAGAGAAATTCAGCAACTGGTTTACAAAAGATTTTAGCAAAAAGAAATACAGCAAAGTAACCGATTGTGTAAAGTAGCTCGATTACAAATCCTTTGTGAAGTCCACTTGTGAATTTCCATAATAATATGGCAATAATGACAATCGAGAGAAACATCACGCAACCTCCTTATAAATTGAATACTCTGAATTTACCATATTTTTGAGAAGATTGCTTGATCACTGGTAAAACTTAATGTAATTTAAATGAGTTTGAAGAATCAGTAAAATTGGATAATTTGTTGTTTATTTATGTTCTTCATCATCAATGGCAAAACCATTTATCATGTATTCATCAAGAGTTGGGGTAGTCATTGGCGAAAGTGCGTGGCTAATACGGTAACTAACTAAAATAATGGTATCCAAATTATAGAAAGAAGTATTACGAGTGACATCTCTATCGCCCTCATTTTGAACTGTTTCTATTTTGGAAATAGTTTCGTTTTCTTTCAGTTCTCTTGAATCATAAACATTCTTTAAATGCTTATTGACGGGCTGAAATTTCAACCCTAAAACAATTCAGCTATCGATTTTTACGTAGCCCAGATAGTTTTGTCGCTTATAATAACATCGATACTGGTATCCTTACTATCAGTCTTATAAAGTAAGAACCAAGCTTTCTTGTTATTCTTTTTTCTCCCTATACTGATAAGTTCGTTAAAATTTCACAAATTTATGTGCGTATTACAGCAGTAGTATTTTTTAAAACTATAAAATTAAAAAAGGCTGATATAGCAGGCTTTTAATTTCCTGTGTATCAGTCTTTCTCTATCAGTGGACCCTAACGGATTTGAACCGTCGACCTCTTGCATGCGAAGCAAGCGCTCTCCCAGCTGAGCTAAGGGCCCAAAAAGCTTACTTGAATAGTATACCGCAAAATACCAGAAGAAGAAATTTAAAAATTAAAGTAGCTGTACAGTTTGTTGCTTTAAGATAAATCAAGTTACATAATTAACTTAAATGAAGTTCAAGATTGCCTTTTTGGCGAAATGATTCCAAATTTGTATACTAATTAACTAAAGTGGTTTCGGTATGATAGTGGGTAAAAAACATGTCATATGTCCAGGCACCTGTGCTGATTAGGCTGACCATTAAAACAATAATAGCAACTATATAAATCCATCTAAAAAGGCTGTTAAACTTATTATTTCGAAACATCACATAAATGGGAATAAAGATTCCTAACATGGGAATAATTGCACTTACAATAGCTAGAATTAATAGCTCCATACTTTCATCTTGAGCATTGTACATTTTACGGTTAAGGAAGGTCTGCCTTTTAGTGGCTTCTATTATATTTTTAGTGTTGATATTAAGTTTTTTCTTGAGAGTTTCATTTTCAGCTAGTAAATCATCTAATGTTACTGAATACAACTTGCTTAAGCGAATTAAATTATCAATATCTGGATAAGCGCGATTGTTTTCCCATCTCGATATGGCTTGTCTGGTCAGAGCTAAATTGTCTGCAACTTCAGTTTGCGAAAGATGTGATTTTTCACGATACTTTTTTAATTGTTCACCAAGCATTATGTTTCCCCCCATTAGCCAAGTTTTTATGATTAATTTATTAATTATACCGCGTTTGAATTATTTTTGTTGTGTGAATTGAACTTCAAATGTAGTAGGAGGTAATCAATAATTTCCTGGGGGAAACTAATGGTTTCTTTTTAATTTGAAATAAATGTTCGATAATAAACGTGGCTAAAACGGAATAAGTAGGTTTTTACTAAAATAATGATGGTTATTTGGTGTAACCAGGAAGGAGCGTAGTCATGAACTTAAATTTTCAAAAATACTCAAAATGGTTTCGATTTTTAGAATATTTATTTTTTCCGATTTCGAGTTTTAGCTTAATCACATGGGGCGTGAATATGGGACACTACTTGATTGAATTAATAGATTTTGGTTATATGTCGATATATTTACTGACTTTTTGCATTGAAACCATTATCCATAGTTTGAGAAAAAATCGCAAAATTGAAGATATACATGAAAAAAGGATTCACATGAATCGTTCTAAAGAGAAATACACAAAATGGTTTTATTTTATTAATTATTTATTCTTTCCTGTGGCTATGTTAAGTCTAATTGCCACTGAAACTAGTCAATACAACTACATCATCAGGTGGTCAATACTGATGTACGTGGGTTTGGACTTGTTTACTTTTGTGTGGTTGTTTGTTCAAAAACGGAGACGAAGAAAATAAAATTGTAAGAAGAAGGAAAAAACTAAAAATGTTATCTATCCAAAATGTAACAATCAAAACGCGACAACCAATTCTCGCTAATTTTAATTTTGAATTTCAACCGCACAAAGTTTATGGTCTAATAGCTTCTAATGGTTCCGGTAAAACAACTTTCTTCAGGTCTGTTATGCAATTAATTCCATCGGTTAAAGGAAAGTATCAGATTGACGGTCTACCAATTGGCAAACAACTGCAAAAAATAGTTTACTTTGAATCGTCTAACTGGTTTGACGATAATTTAAGTGGTTTAGATTATTTATTGTTTATTAAACAGATCTGGGGTTCTTCGATTGATATAAAAAACTTGATTCAAGACTGGCAAATGATTGATTATATCAAGTTACCAATTAAAAAATATTCTTTGGGCATGAAACAGCGACTGCTCATTGGACTATATGAAGTTAGTGATGCTAAATATATGTTGATGGATGAGATTACCAATGGTCTTGACGAGGGGAATCGTGACAAATTATTTTCAAAAATTAAACAACTGAGAGATAACGACAAAATGATTGTAATTTCATCCCATTATAAAGAGGATCTTGAATCAATTTGTGATTATGAGCTTTTTTTGGAAAATAATACAATGGTGGTGAAAAATGCATGAGCTATAGAAGCTATTTGAATCGAAAAATTTTGAAAAATAAATTCAATTTTATTCCATTGATTATTTTAATTGTCACGGTGTTAGTTTGTTTAGTGTTTAATGTGAAGAATAAGGCTGCAAATAGCTACATAGTGGATGCCAAAGACAATATCCGTCAGGGAAAACAGGCATTACAAGATTCACAAAATGATTTGAAGAGAAAGAAGCTAACAGTCAGTGATAGAAAACTAGATTTAGCAAATATTGCCAACGAGAAAAAAGATATTAAGACCAATCAAACGATCATCAGATTATCTCATCAGCATCAGTGGCGAGCAGCCTACCAACAAAAAGTTCGTCAAATTCAAGAGGATTTAACTGTGGCACAGGCTAGTAAAGGCAGCGGTTCTGGGCTTATTAATGCAATGAAACGAGATCGCCTCATTTATCAAGATCTGGCCTCAAAAAATCTTGAGAAGCAAGATGATGATTTCCCGACACAAGGAATTAGCTACAGTGTCTGGGCATCAAAAACAATTCTACCGTATTTATTGGTATTAGCAATCACTTTTGTTTTGGTACAGGTTTACGGAGATGCGTTTGAAGGTAAATTAAATAAGAATAAGTTACTACCCATTTCTAAAGTGACGATAACTACTCAAAATATTTTGAATGGTAGTTTTTTTGCCATTGTCTTGTGGTTACTTACCGAATTGACGGCATTTATCGCTGGAACTGTCGTGTCTGGAATTGGAGCCTTGAATTATCCATATTTGTCCTATGCAATTGGATCGGGAAAGATGCTACTTCAAAACATTTCGAAACTTATCTTACCTTCGTTGATTCTGCAGGGCTTAGCAATTGTTTTCATAGTGGAAATCACTTATTTTATTGTAACTTTAGTTAGAAACCGGCTGGCTGCATTATTCGTCATTTTACTGTTAACCTTGGGTCTTATTTTAGTAACGACGGTAGTTGAACCTTTACAACGAATTGCAGCATTTTTACCAACCACGTATATTAACGGAATTTCCATTGTGTCCGGGCAATATGGGCACGCAATTGCAAATAATCGAATTTCATTTGTAACGGGTGTGATTACCTTGTTGATTGGTATTGTGGGACTGTATGGATTCACGCTTGTGATGAATACTAAACTTAAAAAATTTTAGTTTTTTTATAAACAAGACTCCTTTTGCAAAGGAGCCTTTTGTTTTGTTACAATGGATTGGTAGCGGATTCAACAAAACGAGTCTTCTTCATGTTTTCGTCAATATTCTAAGATATAATGAAACTGATAGACCCATGAAATTGGAATAAATATTTTACAAACAAACTTTAAAATTTTTAAGGAGATGATGATGTGCGTGCAAAAAAGATACTGAAAGTGGCTGGCATATCGTTGATTGGAGTAGCTGCAAGTTTGGGTATAAGTAGTTTAGTAAGCTACCAGATGGGAATCAGAAGTTCTAAGTCTCAAAAACGACGGGCAATTCGTAATGCGCGTGACAAAGATAATACTCCTGATAGCTATAATTGGTATAAACAATTAATTAAACAAACTTGGTTTATTCGTGCTGAGGACGGCATTCATTTAGCCGCAACTTATCTTGAAAATAATAGTGATAAGACGGTGATTTTAGCACACGGTTATCATCATGCGCATGAACAAATGGTTCCCTATGCCAAACTATTTATGGATTTAGGTTATAACGTTTTAATGCCGGATGCCCGTGGTCATGGGATTAGTGATGGAAATATTATCGGATTTGGCTGGTTAGATCGTCGTGATTACATTAAATGGATTGAAGAAATCAATTTGCGTAATAAAACACCTCAAAAAATCGTCTTATTTGGCATTAGTATGGGTGCAGCAACTGTTTTAGCTACGGCAGGTGAAACAGATCTACCTAAAAACGTGGTGGCCGTTGTGGAGGACAGTGGATTTAGTTCGGCACAAAAAGAGTTTAGCTATCGGTTAGGCCATCATTACTATTTGCCTCCATTTTTAAGCACGTTTGTGAGTCTAATGACACGTGCGACAGGTGGCTATTCACTAAAAGAAGCTGATATTGCCCATCAAGCGGCTAACATTCGCATTCCAGTGCTGATGATTCATGGGGATGCAGATCGTTATGTACCTGTTGAAATGATGGCTGAAATTAAAGCATCGTTGGCTAAACAATTACCAACAGAGAGTCATCGTGTTTCAGGGGTTGATCATGTAAGTTCTCGAAAACATGATCCACAAAAATATCACCAGACGATTGAAACTTTTTTAAATCATTGGGTAGATAAAAAATAGAAAGACGCGCCGAGTGACTTGAAATTTCAAGTTGCTCTTTTTTTTCAAAAAAGTTGTTAAAGTCTCTGTCTATCTAGTTTTCCGTCGTTTTCATATGGTAAACTATAGCATAATGAATATTTTGATTAAGAGTGGTGAGTAAAATGGCAGCAAGTCGACCAACGTTTATGATGATTGTGAATCCTTTTGCGGGTGCAGAACATGCTGGAAAAATTTGGCCTAAAATTGAAGTTCAATTGAAGGAACAAAAGGTGAATTATAAGGCGGTAATGACAAAACATCCAGGGCACGGCGTTCAACTTGCCCGTAATTTTGCATTACAACATAAATTAGATCAAAGTTGGGTGGTTGTTGCTGTCGGTGGGGATGGTACACTACACGAAGTTTTGAATGGCCTTCACCAAGGCGGTGGCGATCAGATTCCGTTGGGTTATATTCCCGCTGGATCGGGAAATGATTTTGCACGTGGCATCAAGCTGCCTACACAATCAATGGCCGCGCTGCAGCAGTTACTTGAAGTTCAATCACCGACTAACCTAGATGTTGGGGTTTATAAAAATCGATTGGATTCACATGAAACATTGTTTACAAATAATGTGGGAATCGGGTTTGATGCTTCGGTTGTTCATGCTGCCAATGATGGACAAAAGGATCATTTAAAGAAATATCATCTTCAGTCTAGTGCGTATGTTTTTTCGTTAATTAAAGCATTTCTTAATCAAAAAGGCTTTCAATTGTCTGTGGAAACGGCGCAAACTAAGCAACGATTTTCGCATGCTTTTTTAGTGACGACAACAAATATAAAGTATTTTGGTGGTGGCGTTCCCATTATGCCGATCGCCGATTTACGGGATGGCAAACTCGATCTAGTGGTTGTAGAACAAATTGGTATTTTACGGTTTGTAAAACTCTTTGTAGAGATGCTGACAACCGGTAACCATCTTAATTCGACCGTGGTGCATCACTTTCGAACTTCACAACTGCATTTAGAAACAGACTTACCGGAGAATGGACAAGTTAATGGAGAAAACATTCAAAAACAAAAATTTAATTTAAGTTTTTGGGTCACACAACGACCGTTTTGGATAGCAGGACCATAGATCTTCCCTTTGTTTGTGGAAAATAGTAAAATAAGCGGTGTTGCCTGTTAAAGTGTGAACGATGACAGCAAATTAAATTGTTAAAACAAATGGGGGATATAAATGAACGCAGCGACCATTTTTGTGCATGGATTTAATGGTGGCGTGGACTCAACCGGCCATATGATTTCTGCGGCTCAACACGCGGGTTGGGCAAAACAAGTTATGACGGCTACTATCACACGTTATGGAAGGATTTCAATTACTGGATCCGAAAAAATGGATGTAAAGAATCCAATTATTCAGGTGCTGTTCGAAAATAATCGGGCACCAGAGTTTGTTCAAATTAACTGGTTACATAGTTTACTGATCTTGTTAAAACGTGAGTTTAATGTCATGGAGTATAACGGTGTGGGGCACTCGCTTGGCAGCAATGACTTAGTTAACGAAGCACTAATGTACGGGGATGACTTACGCGTTCCTAAACTAAAAAAATTAGTGACCATTGCCGGTCCTTTTAATGGCTTGCGTGGCTTTTTGCATGCTAAACCGGTTCCGGCTTTGCTCAGAATGGATCATCGGCCAACTCATGAAACCAAACACTTTAAGCGCATGCTAAAGTATCGTGAGCATTTTCCCAAGGGAGTACAATTATTTAATGTCGTGGGAAAAGTGGAAGGGTACTTTGATAACGATTGTTTTGTTTCGGTTAATTCGGCGCGTTCGGTTAAATACTTGTTGCACGGGGTTTTAAAAGATTATCGTGAACTCCTGATTACGGGTGAAGAGGGTTATCACTGCAGCTTGAATCATAATCCCATGGTTTTTAATGCGATGAATGATTTTCTGTGGAATGACTATGCAACTTTGCCTAACATGCAAACTAGGAATGTACCAATTTCAACAGAACAGTTAAATAACAATGAAACACTAGCTACGAATGCAGGTTAATCTGCAGGAAATAGCTATTTTTTTAAATTAAGTGACAGTTTTTAAATTTGAGCCAAAATAAATGCTATTTTAATGTTTAGCGTGCATCATAGAAGTTGTGATTAAAGATTAAAGGAGGATATTATGGTAGAAAAAGTAAAAATTGATAAAACTGACGTTCTGGCAACACCACTTGGTCTTGGTACTAATGCAGTGGGTGGACACAACTTGTTTCCAAATTTAAATGACGAGGTTGGTGTTCAAATTGTTAAGACTGCATTGAATAATGGCGTTAACTTTTTAGATACGGCTTATGCCTATGGATTTGGCCGCTCAGAAGAATTAATTGGTAAAGCCATTCAGGGCTATGATCGAAAGAAAATTGTGATTGCGACAAAAGCTGCGCAAACACCAGGTCATCCAGATCAACTAAACAATTCACCAGAATTCTTAAAACAAGCTGTTGAGGACGCTCTGAAACGACTTCAAACCAGCTACATTGATATCTTTTATATTCATTTTCCAGATGGCAAGACACCTTTAAATGAAGCCGTTAAAGCTTTGGATGAAAAACGGCAAGAAGGTAAGATTAAAGCAATCGGAATCTCTAATGTAAGTCTTGATCAAGTTAAGGAAGCTAATCAAGATGGGTTAGTAGATATTGTAGAAAATCAGTATAGTTTACTTCACCGAGATGCGGAAAAAGAATTAATGCCTTATTTAAAGGCAAATAAAATTTCATTCGTACCGTTTTTCCCATTAGCTTCTGGTTTATTGACTGGAAAATATTCAAGCGCGGTTTCGTTTGCATCTGACGATATTCGTCACAGTAATCCAGATTTTCGCGGAGATCGTTTTGCCAAAATTATCAAACAAGTACAGAAAATTCAACCAATTGCGGATAAATATCATGCAACGGTTGCTCAAATTGTGTTGGCATGGTACATTAAAAACTCTGATGTGACGGTTGTCATTCCAGGAGCCAAACAAGTGAAACAGGTTGAAGCAAATGCGGGAGCGCAAAAAGTTACCCTTTCTAAAGAAGAATATGATACAATTAATTCATTGTTTAAAGACTTATAAAAAGTAAGCATTAAACGATGAACTTTGAATCAACGGGAGGAATTATAATGGATGCACAAGAACAACAATTAACGGATCAAGAAATCCTTGATGCGATCAAAACTGGTAAAAAGATGTTATTTTTCACGGCTGGATGGTGCCCTGACTGTGCATTCATTAAGCCTGTAATGCCTGAAATTGAAGCTGAATACGATCAATATGATTGGATTACAGTGGATCGTGATGCTAACATTAAGATTGCTCAAAAATTTGGTGTTATGGGAATCCCTAGTTTCATCGCATTAGAAGATGGCGATGAAATTGGCCGTTTTGTCAATGGTGATCGTAAGACCCGTCAAGAGGTTGAAGCGTTTGTTGATGGCATCGGCAAATAACAATCAGAATATTAAAAAATAAACAGGATTGTCTGTATACTTAATACAGATAGTCCTGTTTTTATATGGTAAGGAGGTGTGATCGGACATGACAGTGGCAACACAATTTGATTTAATTCTTCGAGTTCTCATTGCAGGTTGCTGCGGTTTTGCAATTGGCTATGAGCGTGATGCCCGAGCCAAAACCGCGGGATTACGAACGCATATTATTATTGCTGTCGGTGCGGCCTTGATGATGATTGTGTCTAAATACGGATTTATGGATTTACTTGGCAACAAAGGAATCAGTTTAGATCCATCACGAATTGCTGCTCAAATTGTGAGTGGCATTGGGTTTATTGGTGCCGGGACAATCATTGTGAAACACGAAGATGTCAATGGCTTAACGACCGCAACTGGTTTGTGGACGACAGCTGGAGTAGGGATGGCTATTGGTGCGCGAATGTACATTGTGGGCATTATTTCTGCGTTGTTAGTTTTAGGAACGCAAGTTATGCTGCATCGGAATCTAAGTTGGTTGCGATTACCCACTACGAATGAAGTTAGATTGCAGGTAAAACCAGGTAAGCATAATATTTCAATCATTCAAAATAAGCTTCAAGATCAAAATATTGAAGTCACAAGTATGCATGTGAGAAAAACAGATACAGCCGATGTGGTTCATATGGCGATTCAATCTTCAGAAACTGTTGATATGGCTAAATTAACCGCGGTGTTTGAAGCAATTCCGGAAATTATTGATATGGAAATCTATTGATGGAAAATTAATTCCATAAAAAGTTAACAATTAATTTATCAACCTTGGGATTTTCGTGCAATGCGCTATGTTGCGCTTCCAAACGATTACCTTCAATTGTAATATGACGATAGCTTGCAACGTGACCGGCAACAACAGGTTGTAAAGCCCCGGTACTTTTTAGCGGAACTGCAGTGTCAGTTCCGGTGTGATTTAAGTTACCGGCGATATTCAAAATTTTCAAATCACTGGGAAGATTGCTGGCAGCAGTTGCAAGGCTATTTTGCGGTGTAATGTAGCCGAAGGGAGTTCCAATAGCCACAAATTTTGTGATTTTAGGATACTGACTGGTTTGAACTTGCTTATTTTCTAAATATTCAAGAACCACGCTACCACCCATGGAATGTGCGACAAAGTTCACGTTTTTCATATGGTAGACAGATTTTAGTTCTTTCATAAATGCGGGTAAATATTGCATTTGTTTTTGCGGATCTTGATTGTTAACAAAGGTCAGCTGAATCAAAGGATTTTGAGTTAAAGCACCTACCTTACGAATATGGGCGACGCCATTTGCATCAATAGTTACTTTTAAGGCAAGGTGCGCCAGCTTTTTATGGGTAAGACGGCGGATCATGCCATTAAAAGTGTAGGTGCTACCATTAGAACCTGGAATAAGAACGGTGGCTGTGTTGCTGGTGGTAATGTGAAGATGAGTTAATGGTGTGTTTTGATGGTGAACGTAAAGCACACCACCAACTAGAAAAACGACAAGTAAACTGAAAATAAAAATTAAAAATTTTTTCATAGTGAACTCCCCCGAGTGCTTTTAGTTCAACATAACACGAGATCATGATAGGGTTAAAGTTAAGCAGAAAAAGTTTATAATTATTTAACTAAAACGAGTATAAATGGAGGTAATTTCATGAAGGTATTTGTGATTGGTGCACATGGACAAATCGGTAAACTCTTAGTGGCTCAACTCCTTGATCGTGGCGATGAAGTGGTTGCAGGAATTCGTGACGCTAAACAACGAAGTTTCTTTGAAGATCAAGGTGCGGCCACTCAGTTATTTGATTTAAATGAACAGCCGGAAGAAATGGCTAAAGTACTAAAGGGTGTCGATGCCGTGGTATTTAGTGCGGGATCAGGAGGCAAAACTGGTGATGATCAAACCCTTTTAATTGATTTAGACGGTGCAGTTAAGAGCATGGAAGCCACACAAAAGGCTGAAATTAAGCGTTTTGTCATTGTAAGTGCCATGAATGCTGAGGATCGTACTCGATGGACTGCAATTCGACCTTATTATGTGGCTAAACACTATGCAGATCTGTATCTTAAGGACGAAACAACACTTGATTATACAATTGTAAAACCCGGAGCTTTGACAAATGATGCTGGTAAGGGTGGTGTGAAACTTAATCAACATACTGGTAAAATCTCACGTGAAGATGTTGCCGAAGTAATTGTGGCTGTTTTGCATAATGATCAAACGATTAAAAAAGAGTTTGCGGTTAGTGAAGGCGAAACCCCAATTAACGAAGCAGTTAGCCACATCTAATTAGCTTAAATTAAATAGAAAAAACATGTTATGGAACATGTTCCAACGAACGGTACTTGAACCCCTGTTGGAACATGTTTTTTATTTATGAAACAGCTATACATAGGCAAGTAAAAGGGATACAATGGTTTTGTTGAAAGCGCTTCATGTTATGCAATCTTTGGCCAAAGATTTTTGATATATTTATTTATTATTTTGTCGTAAGCAATTATTATTTGAGGTGATTTTAATGAATGATTGGATTAACAACAAGCTTCTACCTCCAGTTATGAAGTTTGTTAATACCAAAGCGATCACAGCCTTAAAGAATGGTATGTTAGTCAGTTTGCCATTTATTATGGTTGGATCGGTGTTCTTACTATTGAGTGCCTTTCCATTACCTGCTGTCGCAACTTTTATGGATAACACTGGTTTAACTCCTTATTGGACACAAGCCTATAATGCTTCATTCGGTATCTTGGCGGTCTTTGCCGTTGTTGGTATCGCGTATAACTGGGTAAAAGATGATGGATTTGAACCATTACCAGCCGGAATGACTGCATTGGTAAGTTTCTTCCTTATCATGCGTCCTACAACAGCTGTTATGAACGGTACTAAGACAGTTATTTCAGCAACACAAGCTCCTACAATGTTAACTGGATTTATCGACCGTACTTGGCTTGGTGGTCAAGGAATGATCGCAGCTATCATTATTGGATTGTTAACTGGTTGGATTTATTCTTGGTTTATCAAGAATCACATTACAATCAAGTTACCAGATCAGGTTCCACCAGCAGTTGCAGAATCATTTGTTGCTTTGATTCCTGCTTTCGTCATTATTACTGGTTGGTTAATCGTTTATATCTTATTTGATGCTACAGCACATACAACCATGACACAATGGATTTACCAAACTATCCAGACGCCATTACAAGGAATGACAGATTCATTTGGTGGAGTTCTTATTATTTCACTATTGATTCCATTCTTCTGGTTCTTTGGTGTTCATGGTGCGGTTATTGTCAGTGGTATTATGACTCCAATCTTAACTGCAAACAGTTTATCAAACGCCGCAATTTTCAAAGCACATGGTGTTGTTACAGCCGCAAATGGTGGCCATGTCTTCGTTCAATCATTACTTGATCAATTTGGTACTGTTACTGGTTCCGGTATGACAATTGGATTAGTTTTCTTCATGGCATTCTTTGCTAAATCAGTTCAGATGAAGAGTATTGGTCGTTTGTCATTCTTACCAGGAATCTTCAATATTAACGAACCCGTTTTGTTCGGTGTTCCAGTTGTTATGAACCCAATTTTACTTCTACCATTTATGTTCATGCCCGCAATTTCAATGGGTTCCACATACTGGTTGATTAAATTAGGTGTTATTCCATACTTCACAGGTGTTCAGGTTCCATGGACAACACCGCCAATTATTTCTGGTTTACTAGTTGGTGGTTGGAAGATGATGATCTGGCAAGCAATCGTGTTAGTACTTTCGTTCTTCGTTTACTGGCCTTTCGCACACAAACAAGATCAAATCTTGTATGGACAAGAACAAGCTGCTGCTGATAAAGAAGCACACACTAAAGAAGCTGAAGCTGCTGCAACAACAGAACATGCAACAGATTAGTTAATCAAATTAAAAGTCTATTTATGGCGATGAAAATCAAAGTGAATAGACTTTTTTATAAAAAAGATTGAAAAATATGTAAATTTTGTGAAAATTGACGTTTATAATTAAAACGCTTTCAGAAATGGGTTATACTTTAAATGTAACAATTTTATTAAATGAGAGGAGTTCATTAGATATGAGTAAACTTAAGGATGGTTTTCTATGGGGTGGTGCTGTTGCTGCTCATCAACTCGAAGGTGGTTGGCAAGAAGGCGGCAAGGGTGTCAGTGTCGCGGATGTGATGACGGCGGGCGCCAATGGTGTTCCACGTGAAATCACGGATGGTGTTTTGCCAGGTAAAAACTATCCTAATCATGAGGGAATTGATTTCTACCATCGCTACAAGGAAGATGTTAAACTTTTTGCAGAAATGGGTTTTAAATGTTTTAGAACCTCTATTGCATGGACACGAATTTTCCCTAACGGTGATGAAAAGGAACCAAATGAAGCAGGCTTACGCTTCTACGATGATTTATTTGATGAATGTCACAAATATGGAATTGAACCGGTAATTACATTGGCTCATTTTGAAATGCCTTACCATCTTATTAAAGAATATGGTGGTTTTACAAATCGAAAAGTTATTGATTTTTACATGAACTTTGCGGAAGTTTGTTTTAAACGTTACAAAGACAAAGTTAAGTACTGGATGACATTTAACGAAATTGATAATCAAAGTAATTTCGATAGTGAATTCTCTGTAGCAACGAACTCTGGAATTTTATTCAGTAACGTGAAAAAAGAAGATCGCGAAGCGGCAATGTATCAAGCGGCTCATTATGAATTGGTAGCGAGTGCTAAGGCAGTTAAAGTAGGTCATGAAATTAACCCTGACTTTGAAATTGGCTGCATGATTAATATGACACCAATTTATCCATACAATGCCGATCCAAAGAACATCATGTTGGCAGAACGATTGATGCAACGTCGTTATTGGTTCTCCGATGTGCATGCTAATGGTGTTTATCCAAATAATATTGAAGCATATGTCACACGTAAGGGCTATCGAAAAGATATTACGGATGAAGATCGTGAAATCCTGAAACAAGGTACGGTGGACTATATTGGTTTAAGTTATTACAATTCAATGACTGTAAAGGCTGATGGAATTGATATTGATGGTGACTTTAGTCCGGAGGCGCCAGTTACCAAGAACGAAACTTTGAAGACAAGCGAATGGGATTGGCCAATTGATCCAGTTGGTTTGCGTTATTCTCTAAACTGGTTAACCGATCGTTATCATTTACCATTGTTCATTGTTGAAAATGGTTTGGGTGCGCGTGATAAGGTTGAAGCGGATGGCAGTATTCACGATCCATATCGGGTTGACTATCTGCGTGCACATATTGAACAGATGGAAAAAGCGGTAGACTTGGACGGTGTGGACTTGATGGGTTACACACCATGGGGATGTATTGATCTTGTTTCCGCTGGAACGGGTCAGATGTCAAAACGATACGGTTTTATCTATGTTGATAAAGATGATGACGGTAAAGGGACATTCAATCGTTCAAAGAAAGATTCATTTGATTGGTATAAAAAGGTAATTGCCAGCAATGGTGAAGATCTAAAGTAGCGTGTTTCAAAAGGCGAATGGCTTTTGAGCGGTAGCCTAGATAACATTTGAGTTAGGAATCGTTTGGTTATCGTAATTAGGCGGAGAAAGCTACCTTTTTAAACACATTTTGGATAAATAAGACAGTATATTTAAAAGATTTAAGAAAAAGAGGATCTGAAATAAAGTATTCCGGTCATCTCATTGAAACGGATGGCTTGGTTTCAATCCTTTTTTCATACATAACATAATATGAAAGAAGCTAATCACATGAAATATTATATTGGACTTGATATTGGTGGAACAACCATTAAATATGGTTTGGTTGATGAAACAGGGAAGATTTTAGAAAAAGATGCCATCAAGACTAGTATCAAAGGTGAAGAAATTCTTCAAAATATTGAAAAAATCGTCAAACAATTTAAAACCGAACAGACTATTACAGCGATTGGGGTAAGTGCTCCTGGTATTGTGCAACAAGATGGTTTTATGACTACTGGTGGGGCAATTAAAGACTTTTTCGGAATCAATTTAAAACAAGAAATTGAAAAACGCACAGGTATTATAACAACGGTCGAAAATGATGCCAATGCGGCGGCTTTTGCTGAACAATGGCAAGGCAATGCGGTCGGTTTTCACAATTATTATTGCATGGTCATTGGCACCGGTATTGGTGGTGGTTTAGTCATCAATGATCAGATTTATCGTGGCGGTCACGGGATGGCCGGTGAATTTGGAATGATGTCTGTGATGAATGTAAATAATGATCAAAATCTGGAACTAAACAGTTTGAGTTTTACCGGTGCTACCGTTTTTGGTCTTTTAAACTATTACAATCACCACAGTGGCAAGCCAAAATTGACAGATGCCCGTGTTGTGTATGATTTAGCTGATAAAAAAGATGAGGTGGCTTTAGCAAGCCTTGATTTCTTCTATACGGCTATTGCTAAGGGAATTATTAACTTAATGGTGGCGGTTGATCCAGAAATTGTGTTAATTGGTGGTGGAATTTCAGTTAATCCTAAATTCATTACCGGCCTGCGTGCAAAAATCGCAGATCTCAAATCTCGAAATAGCGATGTTCGTGATCTAACCTTTGCAGAAGTAAAACCGGCCAAATTGCATAATGATGCGGGAATTATTGGTGCAGTTTATCGCGCGATTCAAGCAAATTAGTTTCTTTGTATCACACGTATTGTATAAACTGATTAAATAGCTTGTCACGACAATTATCAACGTCATTTTTGACTGAAGACAAATCCCAAGAATATTTAAAATTGTGTTAAAATGTATGTGCAAGCATTAACAAGGGGGTCCGATCAAATGAAGCTGGATTTTTCAGTGGCAGTGCATAGTTTGTTTTACTTGGAAGAAAACAGTCCACGTAAAATTGCGAGCCGCGAATTAGCTGGTTGTTTAGATCTAAATGCGGTGGTTATTCGCAATATTTTGTCAGTCCTCCATAAAAAAGGCTATATTGAAGGAACAGTAGGAAAAAATGGTGGTTATCAACTGAAAAGAAAACTGGCCGATATTAATGTCGGTGAGTTATACGATGTGACCATTCCGCCAACAATAAGTTATGCGCGGTTTATCACGGGAAAATCAGAAGGTATAAAAAAGGACGACCATATTTCTAATAATATGTCAGAGACGCTAACGGATTTATTCACGTTAGCAGACGATCAGTATCGGGCATTTTATCATCGCTTCACATTAGCAGATTTGAAACAGGATTTGTATCATCATGGATATGTAAAACAATTAATCAAAAATAACGATAAGTGAGATGATTTTTCTATGGATTATTATGATCAACATGTACATACAGACTTTTCATTTGATTCAGATGAAAAAATGGCAGCGTATTTAAAGCTTGCTGGAGAAAACTTTGTCAGCACAGAGCACTTGGATTTTAAGGATCCAGAAGATAAAAATGGTGATGAATTACTGGATTATGATGCCTATTCGCGTGAGATTCACCGTTTGGAAGAAGAGACGGGTAAGCACATCTTTAAAGGTGTTGAAATCGGCTATTTTGCTGGTCGCGAAAATGATATTAAAACCTATTTGAAGAAACATGACTTTGATATTAAACTTTTGAGTTTTCATCGTAGTCCAGATTTTGATTTCAGTGACAGCATTGTGTCACAAATGGATCCTTTGAAGGTGGCTGACCAGTATTATCGATTAATGTGGAAGGGAATCAATGCCTTTCATGATGCAGATGTGCTAGCTCATTTTGATTATGGGGTTCGTAAGCTTAGTTTAACCTCAGGCATGTTTGAGACAACGGCTGGTGTGTTATTGGCAAATATTTTAAAACTCGCTGTGCGTTACAATATGGCGTTTGAATTGAATACAACCAGTATGTATAAATACCACAATATCGGGCTGTATGATTATGCGGTTGAAATTTATAAACAACTGGGTGGTAAACGTTATACGATTGGTTCAGATGCACATGATACTTCGCAGTACATGCGTAATTATGAAAATGCGGTTGATATGTTGAAGGCACATGACATTCATCATGTGAATATTTATCGTAAGAATGCCATGATTATCGTACCTTTGGATGATGTGGATGAAGGCATTAAGTACTAAAATAATCAAGAATTCATAAAAATAAGAGTTAAAATCAAAAATTTGATTTTTAACTCTTATTTTATTTTTATAAAATTGAAAATGTTTTATAACGGAACACAACGTTACTTAATTTTTTGAACAGTTGTGGTTCCGGGCATGAAGAAAGTGTCATTGATAATAATGTAAGAACTGTATAAACTAAATAGAAAAATAACAATACTAGTTAGTAAAACTATTTTATGTAACAGATGATTTGTCTTGTTTCGCCAAATAACAAAAAAAGGTAAGATAACTCCCAAAAACGGAATAAAGGCACTGATCATTAAAATGATAAAAAGAAGAATTAGTTCCTCTTTAGAATTGAAAGTTTTAGTGATTTTATAATTTAATGGTTTGTGTTGATTTTTCATTTCAGAAACAGGTGATTCAATTTTTTCTCGCGTTACTTGATCGTCTTGTAAAAGATCATCAATTGAACACTTGTATAACTGACTTATCAGAATAAGATTGTCCATATCAGGATAACCCCGACCGTTTTCCCAACGAGAAATGGATTGTCTAGTGATATGAAGTTCTTTTGAAACTTGATTTTGTGATAGATGAACTTTTTCTCTATATGCTTTTAATTGCGTTTTTAACATTAACTTTTCCCCCCTTAGATTTAATACGCACTATGTTTAATTAGTTGCCTGATTTGAATTTATACTAAATTAGTGAGAATGTAAATTACTAAATCGTTGTATGTTTTCTTAATTACCTTAATTGAAGTTCAAAATCAACGAATGTAACGTAAGAGTTACCCAATGTAAACCAATGGCTGCTACCTATTCAATTAAATTTAGAATATGATTAAGCTATAAATTTAAACAACCCAAACTGGGGAGAAGAAATGAAAAAGATTATTGAAAGTTGTGCAATTTGTTCACTTGGTTTAATGATCTTATCAGTTCCTAAACTGCTGGTTATTTTTAACTTGTTAGATCATGGCAGACACTATGCAGATTATCAAATTAATTTATGGGGAGCTGCTTGAACATTGGTGCTCGCTATGATCTTTAATATTATGGTGGTTATTCTGTTGTGGATTATCAGAAAACAATGAAGTAAATTTGGACTGATCAAATGGGTGGGGGTAATGATGTATGAAATTTATTAATCTTAGAACCTTAAGGCTGAGTTTACTAACGGCTTCTTTAATTGTAATGGCAATTTCTGGTGGTAATCCAGGGAGAACAAATGCTGTACTGCGAATGGTGTCTTTTGGATTAATCGCGTTGGCCATGGTTGTGGCTCTTATTAGTTACTACCAAGATAAACATCACAAATAAAGCGAAAAAAGTTTTCTTATTTGAGGCGTAAAAAATTATGAAAAAAATTATCTATTCTGAAAAATTCATTCGTTTTTTAACGTTGTTGGGTCCTTTTGTAATTGCGATGGATCCATTAGACAGTTATAGTCCCCGTAATATTGTCGATAATATTATCGGGTCTCTGTCAAATCGTATTGGTGGAGATT
>NZ_JQBY01000021.1 GCF_001437405.1 Pediococcus ethanolidurans
CAGGTGTTGCACTTGAATTGTAAATCGGGCTCTTTTAAAAAAACAAAAATGGCCGCTGAAATTGTCATCAACAACTTCGACGGTCATTAAATTTTGCCTTATTTCAAGTAGCCATGCCAAACGTAGCCATGAACTTTTCCATTTGTAGAATGAACATAATAGTACTTGTAGGTTTTCCCATTATATTTCTTAACGTATGTCTTACGTGTCACAGTAAAGTGTGTCCTAGGATAGTTTTTCAGATAGTGAAGTGTGACAAATTGAAAATCTTTAGAACCACCTTGAAATCCATAGACATTACCTTTTTTATTCTTAACCATATAACGATGTTTATAACTTACTTTTGTAGTTTTGGTAACCTTATTAGGACATTTCTTAAGATATGAATGCCAAATCCAACCAGACTTTTTGCCCGAAGTAATATGATAGTATAAATAAGTTTTTCCATTTGTTTTGACAATGTACTCGGCCTTATCAATTTTGTAAAAACTCTTTAACGTACTAAGTGGGAAAGCTTTTTTGAAAGTAAAGCTATCATTAGATCCTTTAAAACTATAGGCATAAGCTGTTCTTTTAGAAACTTTATAACGATCTACTGGTTTCTTAGCATTTTTAGAAACATAATTATAGGTAATCATTTTCTTGAATGTTAACAAAGACTGCAGTGGATACCCATTGGGATCGAACAAGGCTTGATTATCATATGAGGAAGCACCCCAATATTGGTCAGCATTAGCTCCGGCGTCAGTTAAACCGGCATCGTCATAATACTTAGCAGCATACTGAGTAGCCCAACCAGTTCCATACTTTATGCTTGCATCTCTGTTGAACTGATAATTATTCCAACCAGCTTTAACTGGAATCCAAGCAGGCTCCCAATAAAATGCTCCTAAACCTTTACCATTCCCGTTTTGCATAACAGTCTTCCAAACGTCACTAATTGCGTCTGCTTGACCTTGTACTGAAATTTTATATGGTGGGTTTGAGATATCACCGACAATATTAGGTTGCCCATCCATATCATCTGTTGTGTATGGGTAGCTCATTTCCATAACCGCAAATTTTTTCTTGTAAGTTTTGGTAATCACATTTTCAGCACCAATTAAATTGCTATCAGGACCGTTCCAATGTGGATAATAGGTAGCACCCATGACATCATAGTTAACCTTGTTAGTCTTTAGTTCAGCTGCAATTTTGGCAAACGAAGAGGCCGTTGGTGATTCGTAATGTACTGCAGCTAAAGCTCCAGGTGCATATTTATGAACTGCATTAACCCCTTCAGAAATAAACTGCATGTACTTATCAGGATCTGATTCTTGCATCATACCTTTAGTTGTTTCGTTACCAACTTGAACCATGCCAATATCAACACCGGCATTTTTCATGGTTGTCATAACTTTTTTGGTATAGTCGTAAACAGCTTGTTTCTTTTGATCAAAAGTATAGTTTTTCCAAGCTTTTGGTAATGCCTGTTTAGCAGGATCTGCCCAAAAATCGGAATACTGTAAATCAATCAAAACCTTCATATGATGTGCTGTTGCATCTTTGGCTGTTTTAACTTCATTGGTCAAGGTTGCATCACCACCGCCATATGTATGCCCTTCGCTATCAAATGGATCATTCCAAATTCGAAGACGTACATAGTTCACACCAGAATCTTCTAAGGTTTGTAAAATATCTTGTTTTTTACCATCGTAATCATAGAATTGGACACCGGCATTTAACTCTGCTTGCAAACTTGAAATATCTACTCCGCGAATTGAGTTAGTCGTGACACCATGAACAGGTTTCACAGTAACCTTGTCATTTTTTACATTTGTCGTACCATCAGCATTGGCAAAAACCGAGGTCGTTGCTCCGCTTAACGCCACTAAAATCCCCGCACCAACCATCAGTGCTTGGGCAAAAAGTCTACGCCATTTTCTCATATGATTATCTCCCCAGATAATATTTTTGAAATCTCATAAGCTTTTACTTACAAGATTATACTAGACGTTATTAAAAAGATCGTCAAGGCTATTATTATGGCTGGAGAGAGGAAAAAGATCCGCTTCAATTATGCGTCAAAGCAGTCTTTAATTATAGTTTTTGATTATTATGATGACCAAATTGACGGACATGTTCTTGCGCAATTGCCACAATTGTTTTGGCGGTTAAAGCCATTGCTTTAGTCGTCACAAACTCATACGGGCCATGAAAATTATCGCCGCCGTTAAACAAATTAGGCGTTGGAATCCCCTTAGCCGTAATTGCATTACCATCCGTTCCGCCACGAAATGGTTGAATGTCCGGTTTCAAACCAATGCTTCGATAAGCATCTAACGCTAAATTAACAATGTAAGGATTTTTGCGAATTTCATCACCAATATTTTGATACTGCTCCGTTAATTTTAACGTAACACGTGGTTCCTTGAAACGTTCATTAATTTTGTTCACAATTGCCTTAAGCAACGTTTCTTTTTGGTGAAAACGCGGTGTGTCAAAATCGCGAATAATTAGATTTAGACTGGCATGTGCCACAGTTCCGCAGAAGTGATTGACTAAAATAAAGCCATCATGATCGCGACTTTTTTCAGGAACTTCATCTTTGGGTAATGAGCTAACAATTTCATTTGCAATGGTTACCGCATTAACCATCAACCCATAAGCATCACCAGGATGGACTGCCGTTCCTTCCACTTCAATCGAAGCCTCAGAAGCATTAAAAGTTTCATATTCCAACTGCCCGGGTTGTCCATTATCCAGTGTGTACGCGAAATTCGTACCAAAGCTCTTAGCATCAAATCGTTTAGCACCGCGGCCAATCTCTTCATCAGGACCAAAGGCAACACGAATCGGGCCATGTTCTACAGTTGGGTTTTGAAGCAAGTAAGCCAGTGCGCCAAATAACGCAGCCACTCCCGCTTTATCATCGGCTCCCAACAAAGTTGTCCCATCAGTAGTGATCAAACGTTGTCCCACAAACTTTTTTAGGTTTGGAAATTCACCAACTTTTAAGACAATATGTTTAGCTTCATTTAAAACAATGTCTTGACCATCATAATCGGGATGAATTTGTGGTTTCACATGATCGGCCGAAAAGTCTGCAGTATCTAAGTGTGCAATGAAACCAAGTGCCGTGATTGGTTTGTCTGAGTTACTAGGTAAAGTCGCTGTCACATAGCCATTGCTTTCATCAAACTTCACTTCATCAACGCCTAGTTGTTTCAAATCTGCTGTGACTTGTTTGGCTAGTTCAACTTGTCCTGGCGTCGTCGGAACCGTTTGACTGCGATCGTTGGAACGCGTATTTATCTTCGCATAATTTACAAATAATTTTTCGATATAATCTTGATTAATTTCACTCATTGTTTTCATCTCTTACTTTGTAATATAAGCTGTTTTCCAGTCATAAGGTACGCCCGCAGGATTGTAAACAACACTCTTAACGTTTGAGCGCAATAACTGTGATTTAGCAACTTGATAGAGTGGGATGGTACCTTGATCGTTCATTAAGACTTTTTCCGCAGCCACTAATTTTGCCCAACGCTTCTCAGGTTGATTACCATAGTCGTTTTCTGACTCATCTAAGAGTTTGTCAAATGTCTTACTCTTATATCCTGACGTATTGTAGCTAGATCCGGATTCATAAACATCTAAGAAATTGATTGGATCAGCAAAAACTGATTGCCAAGTCTGAATGGTTGCCTCATATTCTTTTTCGTTTTGTTTAGAAATAAGTTGAACAAAAGGAATTGTTGAAATTGCAACCTTTACATTTGGTAAACGATCTAATTCCGTCTGTAGAAATTCAGCCGTTTGTTTGCTGCTATCCGTGTCAGAGGTTAAAAGTGTAATGTGAATATTTTTAACTCCAGTTTGTTGATAACCTTTCTTCAACAATTGTTTTGCTTTAGTTAGATTTGAACTGACTGCTGATTTCACATAGGCTTCTTTATCAAAGGATTCACCAGTCTTGGAATTGTTACCCATTCCAGCAGGTACAAAACCTTTAAGCGGTTCAGAACCGTCTTGTAAGACGTCATTTGTTAATTGTTTGCGATTAATAGCTAGTGAAAAAGCTCGACGGACATTTACGTTTTTAAAAGCCTTTACCTTGTTTTGATTTAACTCTAAGCGAGCAGTTGCGGTTGGTAGCCGTTTTACAAAGTTCGCATTATTTTTATTATTCTTGACTTGTTGACCACTTAAAAGTGTTTCATCGGTTTGCTTAGAATTAAACAAGTTATAACTTGTAGTCGTACTTTCTGTAACAAGCTCGTTAATTTTTGTTAGATGAACAGCCTTTTTATCCCAATAGTTGTTGTTTTTAGTCAAAGTCCATTTTTTACTTTGACCATTCCAATTAGTTAGTTTGTAAGGACCGTCAGAAACGGTGTATCTTGCTTGCGTGCCAAATTTTTTACCGTACTGATTAACTACCTTTTGATTCAGAGGATAGAATAATGGCCAAGCCAGTAACTTTTTGAAGTAGGAAACTGGTTTTGTTAAAGTCACAGTTAGTTTGTACTTTCCATTAGCCTTGATTCCTAAAGTGTTGACTGCCTTTTTACCATTATTAATGGCCTCAGCATTTTTTACTTGAAAGAAATAAAAAGCATCTTGAGACGCCGTTTTCGGATTAACGGTTCGTTGCCATGAATAAACAAAATCTTGTGCCGTTACGGCATCTCCATTAGACCATTTTGCTCCTTTTCGTAAGGTGAATGTATATGTTTTACCACCATTAGAAACTTTAGTTTTAGTTGCTAATGCACCCTGAGGCGTTCCCTTACTATTCAAACGATAAAGTCCTTCTTGCGTATTCATTAAAGTATTAAAACTCAATGTATCTGTTGCTTGTGATAAATCTGCAGTTGCTAATTCAGAACTTTCTGTCCAATTTAAGACCTGTTTTTTAGCCAGTTGTGTGCTACCACCAGACTTAGCTTGTGTACCACAGCCACTCAAAATTAATAATCCTAAACCAATAATAATTGCCTTTGTTTTTCCCTTCAAAACAACCATCTCCCCTAAAAAATAAAATTAACAAAATAAAAAAATCGCCCCTCATTTCTGAAGGACGATTTTCGTGTGACCACCTTAATTTATGAAGTACTCACATACTTCACCTCAATAACTTCTGCTACCAAAAGTTTGAGGTGTTAACGGACCTCATAACGAATTAACAGCTTTCACTATTAATTTACTCCAAGTTCATCTTCACACAACGTTTTGATCCGTGTTTTCACCAACTCACGGTCTCTATAATCATACTAATTATGCTACTCTTCTTATCACTGTATCTCAGATTATTTCTCTAACTCGTTTTTAATCATATCACTGAATTTTGTGTTGTCAATGAGAATTAAATGATGGTCATCTCATTGTGTATAGACCAATATTCAATTATCAAACATTAAAATACCTTGTAGACAGCAATTGTCTCGCCTAATTTTTCTATTCCAAAAATATAAAATTTTTTATTTTCAGAAAAATAAGTCAATTCTATAATGTTAATTTAATTTTTCGAGTTACTTTCGTTTTAATGTCATTTTTTTGGCAAAAAAAAGAACACTCACAAGGTGAGTGTCATTCAGTGCTTGTTACTGGACTTGAACCAGCGACCTCCGCTTTACTAGAGCGATGCTCTACCAACTGAGCTAAACAAGCATGTTATATTAGCAAAAAGTCAAAAAGACTCCTTAACTAGTATACCGAATTATGACAAAGAATCAAATATTTTTTTATTTTTAGTCACAAATTATTCCTTTGAATCAGAAATAACCGTTTTTAATTACATCTCTAAAGGTTGAAAGCACAAAAGTGTTCATGGTAACAAAATTAGATTTAAATGCCGTCTTCCAGCCCATGTGAGCCACAGGACGGCAGTTAAACTAATTATGTTGTAACTAGACTTTTTACTCATATATATTTTTGTGTTGGTTCATCACAACACCACTTAATGCCAACAGTGTCGCAAAAATTGCTGCAACCAACAAAACAATTGTCCATGAATGAACCAAATTATTTAGATAACCGAATAAAACAGGACCCACAGCTGCCAACAAGTACCCAGCTGATTGTGCCATTCCAGACAGATCGGCCGTTTCAAAACCATTCGTCGTTTTAGTTGTAAAGAACACCACCGCTAAATTAAATGAGGCCCCCGCACCAAAACCCATCAGTAAATTCATCAAAGTGGCCCAGAAAACTGCATGAATGGGTAATGTCAACCCCAGTGTTCCACCAACAAAGCCAACAAACGTAACTGCCACCATGCTCGCCACACCATGTTTTTTTAATGCCAAAGTTGGTACCAAATACGCAAAAGGTAAACCTCCTAGTTGCAATAAAGTTGCCATATTATTTGCCTGAACACTTGAATAGCCCTGGCTAATTAATAGACTTGGCATCCAAGTTAAAAGTGAATAATAAACTAAGGCTTGAAGGCCAAAAAACGCCGCAGCTACCCAGCCTAATGGTAATTTCCAAACACTTTTATGTAAGAATTGCTTATTTTCGGCAGGGGTGGTCACTGCTTTTTCACGCACATTATATTTTAAGTTTGGCACCCATGTAACTAAATTAATTAAACTAATAACAGAAAGAAGACCCATCACAATTGCCAAGGGATACTTTTTAATTAAAATGCCAGTAATGCCAGTTCCCAGCGCACCAATAAATAACATTGACAAGGTATATTCACTCGTAGCTACCGAAATCTTACTAAAAAAATTATCTTTAATCACTGCTGGAATCAAAACATTTCCAGCATCAATTCCCACACCAACCAGTAATGTTCCTGCTAATAAAGCCGCACTACTTGGAATTACCCGTAAATAGCTTCCGATTGCCAAAATGATTAAGAAAGCATAAATGACGTGCTCATTACCAAAGCGGCGCGCCAATTTGGCGATGATTGGCGACATCACAGCAAATGTTAGCAGTGGAATGGTCGTTAACATGCCCGCCAAAGAGTTTGGCAAATTGAAATTTTGTTTAAAGCTTTGAATTAATGATGGCATTATCGTAATGGGTAAACGCATATTAGCGGCAACCAACATCATACTAATGGTTAAAAATCGACTATGTTTCTGCATCGTATCACTTTCTCCTTGCATTAGTTCGGTACGCAGCAAACTAAAATATTAAAACGACTCAATCCTTATAGCGTTTCTAGAAATCCGGGTAAGTATGTTTGAAACGTTTCAACATTGATTGATAAATATTTTTCCTGTGCAATTTTTCTAGTATTGGTCAGACCTATTAATCGTAATGCTTTAAAATGATAAGACACAGTAGACTTGCTAATATTTAATTCCTTGCCAACCTCTCCACAAGTCATTTCTCTTTGTGCCTGATAAAGGACACGAATAATTTTTAATCGATTAGGTTCCGCCAGTGCTTTAAATATTTGGGCAATTTTTTGATCTCGTTGTTCGATATTCATGAAAATAACGGTAAACCTAATTGAATAAAAGTGCAAACAAAAAACGAGTATCAAATTACAATACTCGCTGTACGTTACTTTAAAACTAATATATTAATCTAGTTGGTCACCATTACTGGAAATAACTTTTTTGTACCAGTCAAAAGAAGCCTTTTTATAACGTTTTAGTGTTCCGTGTCCTTGATCATCTAGGTCAACATAAATAAATCCATATCGTTTGGACATTTGACCCGTTGAAGCACTCACTAAATCGATGCATCCCCATGGTGTATAGCCCATCAGATCCACTCCATCAGTAATTGCACCCGCCATGGCCTCAATATGTTCACGTAAATAATCAATTCGATAATCATCCTGCACATGAAAATTCGTGTCTGGTTTATCAACAGCACCCAACCCATTTTCAACCACAAAAAGCGGCTTACGGTACCGATTGTATAACTCGTTCAAAGCAATTCTCAAACCAACGGGATCAACCTGCCAACCCCACTCACTTGTCTTCAAGAACGGATTTTTCACACCACCAATCAAATTACCTGACGCTTGTTCTCGGTTTTTATCTGCCACATCAATTGTGGTGGACATATAATAACTAAATCCAATGTAATCGACTGGATTAGCCTTTAAAAGTGCTAAATCTTCATCACCAATTTCTAGATCTGTAAAACTGAAACCAAACTTATTCATTAATTTTTCAGTATAAGCCGGATACTCACCACGTACTTGAACATCCCCACAAAAATGATTAAACGCTTGATTTTGTTCTAACGTGGCCAATTGATTAACAGGATTGGCATCATACGAATAAGTCGTTGCGTATAATACCATGCAGCCAACCTTTAATTGGGGATTTAACTCATGACCAAGTTTGACAGCTTTAGCTCCGGCCACAAATTGATTATGCCAAGCCTGGTAAATATTTTGTTTATCATTAGCACCATTGGAAGCAACTAAGCCTTGACCCATTACTGGAAAAGTAAAGGCACTATTAATTTCGTTAAATGTCATCCAATATTTCACTTGCTTGTAATACCGAGTAAGAACTGTTCGTGCAAATCGCTCATAAAATGTAATTAACTGACGATTTTTCCAACCTCCGTATTTTTTAACAAGATTTAAGGGCATTTCATAATGTGAAATCGTAATAACTGGTTCAATATCATATTTTTGACACGTTGCAATTAGTTGGTCATAAAATTTTAAACCATCTTCATTTGGTTGCTTTTCATCACCGTTTGGGAAAATTCGTGACCATGCAATCGAAAAACGATAACATTTAAATTCCATTTCAGCAAACAATGCAATGTCTTCCTTAAAATGATGATAATGATCGATACCGTCATGATTAGGATACGTATAATGGTTTTCATCAATTGACCAATCAAAATCAGGCGCATTTACCAACTTGAAGCGGTCCGGTCCTCCTGGTAAAGCATCAGCTATTGATAAGCCTTTGCCACCTTCTTGATAGGCACCCTCTAGTTGATTGGCAGCCGTAGCACCACCCCACATAAAGTTTTTTGGAAATTTATTCATAATGGATTCCTCCTTAATTAAATAATATATAAAGCCACATCATCATTTGTCACTGTAGTTTTCTCATTAGATACAATTTCCACAAAATCTTTTGTATTCGTCACAATTACTGGCGTTGTGATGTCGTATCCTGCTTTTTTAATGGCTGCTAAATCAACATCCATCAACAATTGTCCCTTTTTAACTTTGTCTTTGTCTGCAACATGTGCTGTAAAAGGTGCTCCTTTTAGATTAACAGTATCCAGACCAATATGAATAAGTAACTCAATACCATTTTCACTTTTTAGTCCAATCGCATGTTTAGTTGGAAAAACAGTCATAATTTCACCATCAAAAGGAGCGTAAATTTTGCCTTCTTCAGGAATAATTGCTACACCATCACCCAACATTTTTTGAGCAAATGTATCGTCAGAAACACTTTCTAAATTAATCATTTCACCTTTTACTGGGCTATAAACTTTCTTAGTTTCTTTAGCTCCAGATGGGACAGTTGTTTTAGGCTGATCTTGGGTTTCTGTTTTTGCTGCTTCAACTGGTTTTTCATTAATACCAAATACAAATGTCAAAATAAATGTAAGCACAAAAGAAACAACTAAAACGATAATCGCATTAATTAAGTTACTGCCATCTGTTTTGCTAACAAATTGAGGTAGTGAAATTAGAGATGGTACGGCAAACGCAAAGGACTTCAAATTTACAAATCCCATGAATAATCCAGTAACTCCACCAGAAATCATGGCCGCGTACAATGGTTTTTTATATTTTAAAGTGACACCATATAATGCGGGTTCAGTAACTCCTGCTAATAATGCAGAAATTCCAGCTGCACTTGCAATTTGTCGTGTATTACGATTTTTAGTCACGATAGCTACCGCAAAGCTCGCTGCACTTTGCGCAATATTAGCTGCTAACATAGCTGGTAAAATTAGAGTATCTGGTGACGCTACGGAGGCTGCCAAAAAGATTGGTGCAAATGCCCAGTGCATTCCCGTCATGACAATTAACGGCATAAAGGCTGCCATTAAAGCCATTGCTAACCAGCCTGCTTTACCTTGGATAAACAAAATAATAGCTGACAAGAGTTTCCCGGCGTAAGTGCCAATTGGTCCAATCAAAACTAGTGCTAAAGTACCTGTGACGAACAAAACTAATAATGGTTTCAAAATACTCTTTAAAGAAGCTGGGCAAATTTTGTCGATTCCCATTTCAATGTATTTCATCGCCCAAACCACCATCAAAATTGGAATAACTGATGACGAATAGTTAACCAGTGTAACCGGCAAGTCCATAAAATGAACTGCTTTACCAGCGGTAACCATCGCCGTAAAGTTAGGATGAATCATCACCCCTGCAATTGTAATGGCTAGCATTGGTGTTACTTTGAAGTATTTAGCTGCAGTATATGCCAACATTACTGGTAAAAAATAAAATGGGGCATCGCCAAAAATGTTTAGAATGGCATATGTTTGTCCTTTTTCATTCAACCAACCTAACAGGGGTAATAAAATTAAGATGACCTTGATCATCCCACCACCAATTAAAGCTGGAATTAAAGGTGACATACAAGACGAAATAAAATTAGCAAAACGATTAAACAGATTTACTTTTTCCTTTTCATTTCTCTGATCAGGAGTTTGATCTGCATCACCTGTATCAATCTTCCCTAATTTCAAGATTTCATTATAATAATTTGTCACGTCATTGCCGATAATTATCTGATATTGACCTGATTGGTGATTTACTCCCATAACACCCGCAATATTTTTAACAGTTTCATCATCCACAATACTTTCATCTTTAAGACGAAAACGGAGACGTGTCATGCAGTGAATCAACGAATTAATATTTTCTTCGCCACCCACTGCCTCAAAAATTTGTTTTGCTGAACCTACATAATCCATAATAAACTTCCTTTCTTTTGACAAAAAAAGACCCAAATAGCTAAATAAGCTACTTAGGTCATGCTCAATTAAGATAACACCCTATAATTTTTTGACAAGACGGCTAATGTGAACCGTCAAATATAATAATTCTGTACTGCTAATTTCATAATTATACTTTTTGCGAATAAAAGTTTGAACTTTTCGCGAGCATTCATAAGGACCAGCATACTTTTTTTCCAAAGTACGAAGAAGATCCTCGTCATCATCGTCATAGTGTTTGTTTAAAAGCACTCGTTGTGCGAAGAATTTAAGGTGCGTGATAAATCGATAGTAATTTAACGAACTTTCGTCAAACTCAGTATGATAGTAATTCTTTACAATATCTTCGACTTCTTTGACCATATTAGTGACACCGTAAGCCAAATTTTGCTCCACGCCTGATTCAGTCTCAGCATTCACAAAATGTAAAGCAACAAAAGCACTTTCATCATCCTCAAGAGTAATACCAAGTTCCTTTTTTACAACCTCAACCAACTTTTGCCCTACAGCAAACTCATCTGGATAAAATCTTGCTACATCCCACTTCAAAGGGTTTTTCAAAATAATATGGTTTTGATATCTTTGAATGGTTGTATGCAAATGATCGGTCAAATTTACATAAATAATTTCGTTTAATTGCTTACCCAACTTAATCTTAGCAAAATTAATAATTTTTTCCGCAATCATGATTTCATTTAAGGGCACATCAATTACTAAATCTGTAAATTTATTCATTGTATCCGGATCTTTAATAATGAAGGTCTTCTCTACCTTAGAAATTTCAATCTCTTGATCTTTTTTCTTACCAAATGCGATTCCTGGTCCCATTAATAAAATATCCATACCATCATGATTTTCGGAGATCGCTGTATTATTGTTTAAAACGCGTTTTATTTTCACTCGGACCACCTAAAAAGACTTATTCACTGTAACGAAAATAATTTTCTCCAGTAAATAAGTCATGCTCAAAATTTTGATAACACCTTAATTATATTCAATTTAAAAATTTCTATCACTCATGCTTACCCGAAGTAATAACATTGTGACAATGTATCTATATTAGCAGTCAATGTATCCGCTGTCAAACTTTTACAAGAAAATAAAAGCTTTTGCAATTCTTTTTCAAGGCTTCTTTCATTCAGAAGTTAATTTCATCAGTCATTTTCAGGTAAACCAATTTCGCGATATCACAAATAAATGCCCGCACATGTGAGATCATGTAACATGACCACTTGCTTTTTTATTTTCTGTAACCTAGACTAATAAATGAAATTATTTGTAACTTTCATTCTATTTTTCAGGAGGTTTTCATAATGAAAACATATTTTCAAAGGTTAGGTCGTTCACTTCAGCTACCCGTAGCTGTTTTGCCAGCGGCAGCACTTCTTGTTGGTGTCGGCTTCTGGTGGGCTTCAGCGGATAACGGTTTTATTGCACGATTTTTACAAGCTGGCGGAAATGCCATCTTGAATCAATTACCATTGCTCTTTGCCGTTGGTACCGCTCTTGGTATGGCAAAAGATAAAGATGGTTCAGCTGCTTTAGCTGGTTTGGTCGCCTTTGAAGTCCCGACCAATGTTTTAAAATCTAGTTCAGTCGCAACCTTGCTTGGAACTAAGGTTGCTTCAGTTGATCCTGCCTTTGGCGCAATCAGCAACGTTTTCATCGGCATCATGTCAGGTTTAATTGCAGCTGCTTTATATAATCGATTCCACGAAACGAAGTTGCCAATGGCGCTTTCGTTCTTTAGTGGTAAACGTTTAGTTCCCATTTTGGCCGCTTTAGTTATGCTCATCATCAGTGCCGTGTTACTCGTCGTTTGGCCACCCTTATATAACGCCTTGGTCCTTTTCGGAAAATTTGTGGTTGGCTTAGGACCACTTGGCGCAGGAATTTACGGCTTTTTCAACCGTTTACTGATTCCAACCGGACTTCATCAAGCTTTGAACTCCGTTTTTCTGTTTAATGTTGCTGGCATCAATGATATTGGTAAATTTTTAGCACATGAGGGTCCTAAGGGAGTTACTGGTATGTATCAAGCTGGTTTCTTCCCTGTCATGATGTTTGGTTTACCAGCTGGCGCCTATGCCATTTATCGAAACGCTCGACCTGAACGAAAACAAGAGGTTGGTTCCTTAATGTTGGCTGGTGCTTTCGCATCTTTTTTCACCGGTGTTACTGAACCACTTGAATTCTCATTTATGTTCGTTGCTTGGCCTCTATATGTGATTCATGCTTTCTTTATGGGCCTTTCAATGGCGTTTGCCGCCTTCATGCACTGGACTGCTGGTTTTTCATTTAGCGCTGGTCTAATTGATTACGTGTTAAGTTTGAAGAACCCCATTGCCAATCATCCTTTAATGCTAATTCCCCAAGGATTAGTTATGGCGGCCATCTATTACTTTGGATTTAATTTTGCCATCCAAAAATTCAACTTAATGACCCCCGGAAGAGAGCCATTAGCAGAAACTGACGATGGTACTGCATCAACAAGCATCAAAACGGATGAGAAAGACGACAAATACACCGTTCAAGCCAAAAAAATTTACGTCGCCTTAGGTGGTGCAGAAAACCTGACCGCCGTAGATAATTGTACAACTCGCTTACGTTTGCAATTAAAAGACACTGATAAAATTGACGAGGTTGCCATAAAGAAAAGCGGTGCCGTCGGTTTAAATAAATTAGATAAAATAAATCTTCATATTATCATTGGAACCGAAGTTCAATTTGTTGCCGATGCGTTAAGCAAACTATTTAACGAAAAAACACCACTTTCAGAACTTGAAGGTTCACTCATTACCGACACAGCTTCAAAAGCTACCGATACTTCGATAAAATCAGCTGTTTTGAACGAATTCTACGGTGTAGCGGATGGTAAATATATGAACATTGAAGATGTCAATGATCAAACTTTTTCACAAAAAATGTTAGGTGATGGCTTTGCTATTGAACCCACAACGGGAACCATCACTTCACCTGTAGACGGTACAGTAACCACAGTTTTTCCAACTAAACACGCGATCGGTTTCACAACCGATTCTGGTTTGGAAGTTCTCTTACACATGGGAATTGATACGGTTGAACTAAAAGGTAAACCTTTTGATGTAAAGGTGAGCGATGGTGAACTTGTTAAACATGGCGATTTGGTTGCTCAAGTTGACTTACAAGCCATCAAAGCTGCTGGTAAACAAACACCCATGATGGTAATTATCACCAACATGGATGCCGTTTCACTGCTGAAATTTAAAGTTATGAATAATCAGGTTTCTTCTACAACTAAAATTTTGGAGGCCACAACCAAATAGTAAATTAAAGATTTATGTTCAACAACTAAGTATAATTTTGAGGCTTTTAGTTCTCAACTGAAGGTTGAAAGTATCAAGATCACTTCAATAACTGCTGTTAAACGACTTAGACTCAAAGAAACAGTTTAACTGCCGTCCTGCGGCTCACTTGGTCTGGAACGGGGTGGGCACGATTTGAAGCCAAGAAGTACACTTGTCTTCAAACTCGGCCTTATTCTAAGTAATAAATCTAAAAAAAGATTGAAGTTATAGTGCAACACGGAATTTTCCGTTAAGCCTATAGTTTCAATCTTTTTTATTTTAAGCTACTGCTACCGAAATTTTTTCAATAATTTCTTTAAAATCAGTTAACGTCTGTTTCCAAGTAATTGATTGCAAATGAGAAACACCTTTTTTAACTCGTTTTTCAATCACAAAACTGTTTAATCTGGCATTTAAAAATGTTTGCGCCAAATATTTTTCGTCAAAGCTGGTCTGTAAATACGATCCTGCTGGTAAGAAATACTTGCCCGTTCCTTCCTTGAAATCAATGAGTGGTAATCCACAACTCATCATTTCGAACGGCACAAGTGAAAAGTTTGTCATAGACGGCGCGATTCCGAAATCGCAGCGATGATATAAATCAATCATTTCTTTTTGAGTTAGCTTACCTAAATTTTCACCATTAATGAATTTTGCCGATTTTTCAGTCCCAAAGTAATGCAAATTCAGTTTCATGTCATGGCTAGCTAAAATTTGCTGACAGTTTTTCAAACTCAATTGAATGTTGATTGGTGCGCGTCTTGGACTACTCCACTTGGTATACACTGCAACATCAAAACTACTTTTATTTTGGTAACGACTAAAATCTCGTGATTGATACGGATACTGTTCCAAATTTACTGGGAAATTGATTTGATTAATAGGACTTGTAACTTCACAATTCTCCTTAATCATTTTGGCACACCAAGGTCCCAATGAAACCATATGAAGACCCAGTTCATAACTCTTTTTGGCCATCTGATAACGATCACCATAAGGATAGAAATAGGGTTCATAGTCTTGAACAAAATACATTTTATAGCCTGGTTTATTTTTGATCACGTAAGCCGATTCCCATAATGTGGCAATCCAGATATCAGACTTGTGTAAATCCAATTGACTCATGTCTAAACAGGTACCTTCATATCCTGCATAGTTGAACTCTGCGTTTTGGGCCATTTCTTGACTTGATTGTGGGACATAACTTAAATAGTAGACATCATATCCCTGTCGACTCAGTAAAGTTCCTAAATGCAACATGGTGGTTTGTCCACCATCATAAGCAATGACACCTGTAGTCACAAACGTAATCGAATGGTACACATCCTTTTTTGTTTGTTTAACAGGTTCACTATTGAAATACTTTAAAATCCCATCATAACCATGGATATCTCCCTGAGGCACATCCTTGGTTGCTGTTTTTACTGGTTTCATACTAATTCACTCCTACTTTAAAGCTTGAATACTTTCCGTTTGTTTACTTACTTGATTAGTTGTTATTAATAATTTGTTCTTAGTTTCTGGAACAGCTAAGTACACGAATATGATGCAAAGCACCCCGCAGCCGGCAAAAATTCGAAAAACTACAGATAAACCCAATGCACTCATCAAAATCGGATAAACAAAGCTAACTGCAAAATCAGCCATCCAGACAAAGAACGTCGAAAGACTCATACCAACATCGCGAATATCAATTGGAAATAGTTCCGACAAAATTAACCAAGTCAATGGACTGATTAATCCCTGTTGGCAAATTAGGAATAACGTAATGAATGCCAACACAGTTATAACTAACCCTGGTCCCCTTAATAAACGTGTGACAATACTTAGAGCTGCTAAAATCGTTGAACTACCAATTAAGCCTGCCAACAATAAGTGACGTCGTTTATAGCGTCCTACGATTCGCACACTCACACCCACACTTAAAACAGAAACCAAACCGATAATGATGTTGCCATAAAGCGAAGAACTCCGGGTCAATCCTGTTTTTTCTAACATTAATGTCCCATAATACATAATGGCATTTACACCAGTAATTTGTTGAGCAATTGCCAGTCCAATCCCGATTAAAACTAGTTTCAAGTTGCCCGAAAAAATGACTGATCGCCAATTTTGTGGTTGAATATTAGTCTCATCAGTTTGAAGGTTTTGAACTTCTTGCTTAGCTTCTTTAGGTTGCAAATATTTCAACATAACGGCTTTGGCTTTTTTGAAATAGCCATTTTTCCACAACCAAATGGGACTTTCAGGAACTGAGCGATCCTCAAACAATAAAATCCAGGCGGGTAATGACGCCATGAATAACATGATTCGCCAAATCCACAATACATGAGTAAACATCCCACCAATAATCGCGTTTACGGCATAAGCAAAAAATTGTCCTAACACAATTTTGAAATCATTGCGTGTCACAACCATGCCACGTGCATTAATTGGTGAAATTTCCGATAAATAAACCGGAATAATTTCGGACGCTGCACCAACAGCAATGCCCAAAATAAAACGAAATAGAATGAAAATTAATTCATTCGGTGCCAACGCACAAAATAGATTTGCTAAGATAAACAAACTTGCAATCCATTGCACAACCCGGTGGCGACCATAAATGGCCGAAACCTTCCCAGTAAACATGGAGCCTAATGCAGCTCCTAATATTAAAATACTGGATACTAAACCTTGACCCGTCGCATTTAAATTAAGTTGCGACCTACTCGACATAAATGGTAACGCACCGTTAATCACACCTGTGTCATAACCAAATAACAATCCACCGATTGTAATTACGCTGGTTGTATGACGTAAGTTACGTGTTCTCTGATGCAAACAAATCACCCCTTAAAAAATAAAAATGCCATCTTTAAATCAGTCTTCTGTTTCGAAAGTTCCCCTCCTCCACTAGCTAATTTAAAGTGCCATCCAAGTAAACCGTAACACTGTATTTGGGCATTACCAAGGAAACCACCCTATAAAACGTTTTCACGGTTGCTTTTTCAATCTTCCGTTAAAAAATAAAAACACGCAATTTCTAATATTACGAAATTGCGCGTTTGTTAAGAATTATAACTTTTTTTGCATCAAATAATCGGTTTGTCCATCATCGCCCATGAAAAACGAATGTTGTCCAATTCGTTTAAAACCAAATTTTGCATAAAATCGCTTAGCTGGTTCGTTGTGTTCTCAAACGCCTAACCAAATTTTGGACTTGTGTGCTTCATGCGCCAATTTTTCTGCTTCTTGAATTAACCGGGTTCCAAGACCTTGATGTTTAAATGGAGGGCGAATATAAATTCTTTCCACTTCTAAACTGTCATCACCCATTTTTTCTGTTTGCGCATCCTTAACATTAACTTTCAAGTAACCTGCTATTTCTTGATTAACTTTAACAAAGTAAAAACGCGAATTAGGATTCGTTAATTCACGTTGTAGTTTTTTTGATTCATAAGCCGTTGTCAAATAAGCGTCCATAATTTCAGGCGAATTGTAAGGTTCAAAAGTATCTGTGTGAGTTTCAATACTAACTTTTTGTAATTCTTGCCAATCATTCTTATCCATCTTAACTAATTGTATTTGTTTGATCATTTCAGTACCTCCGTTGATTACCCTTTTTTACATAATTCCAATTGGTTGCCACGTTTTTACGCATTCGTGATAATAAATTCTCCGCCACTTTACGTTCTTCATCAGTAAATCCTTTCAACGCAACACCAGTAGAATATTTGTTTTCTCGTTGAATAATCGGGAAAATTTTCAATCTCTTTGCTGTCGGATAAAGTTGTTTATTTTTCTTATTGTTTTCATCCATTCTTTTTTCAATCAGTTCATTTTGTGTGAGTTTTTGAATGGCGCGCGCTGCTGTGGTGCGATCAACATTAAGCATATCGGCTACTCGTTCTTGAATGATTCCTGGATGTTCACAGATTCGCACGAGGTAAAGATACTGTCCTTTGGTTAACTCATATTGTTTAAATTCAATGTTACTAATTGAATCTAGTGCTCGGGCAATCGTTCCGATCTCTCGTAAAACATCAGCCATTTCACTCACCTCGGTTAATAAAAAATAGTATAACGTTTTGTTGCAAATACAGCAAAATAGATTTTAGAATACTTCAAGCTCGCCTTAATCAAAATGGTTAGTTTAAACCACTCAGTGTATAATTTAATTATTCACATATTAGGGGGAGAAAAAATGAATAAAAGGCAAAAAGCCGTTTTTAATTTAATCGACGAGACCTATAAAGATCCAAAAATCAAACAAAACACAGAAATTTCAAAGCTTTTGCTAACCTATGCAACTGAATTGGAAAATAATGTTGAAGTAAAACTTGTCTGCGTCAAACTTAATCGTGAAATCACACTATACTTAAATACTCATCAATACGTTGCACCACAAGCACTGACAACGTTATATCAGGAAATTGCTTCACTTGCTGAAAGTTATTGGGGACGTGCTTATCTATTTTAAAGTCAAAAATGAGGTCTGGAATTTTTTTCCTGACCTCATTTTTATATATTTTAATTTATTTTCAATTCTGTAGCCAGAATTTTTTTCATTATTTTAGTCTGACCACACAAACTTAGCTGTATCAATGACCAATTTTAGTTTGTTCCATTGCTCGTCTTCACTCAGATTGTTGCCCTCCTCCGTTGAGGCAAAACCACATTGGGCAGATAAACACAGGTCATCCAATGGCACATACTGACTAGCATCCTTAATTCGAGCTTTTAAAACAGATTGTGGTTCAAGTTCTGGTTTTTTAGAAGTAACCGGCCCCAAAACAATTCGTTGGTGACGGCCATTATCAGCAATTTTCTTAAGTGGTTCAAAACCACCAGAGCGTTCATCATCATATTCCAAGAAATAGCCATCAATGTGAAGCTGAGCTAGATAGTCAGCCACTGGATCATAGGCACCAGCACCTGCCCAAGTTGAAGCATAGTTGCCACGGCAAACGTGCATGGTCAGGGTTAAGTCATCTGGCTTGTTATCTGCAATTGCATTGATTGCCCGAACAGCCGCTTCGGCTACAGGTTTCAGCTCAGGGTTTAATGTTCCCTTTGAAAAACTGGCCCACATTCCCCATGAAGTATCGTCGATTTGTAAATAACGACATCCCAAATCATAAAAATGTTGAACTGTTTTTTGATACGCCACAATTAAATCATCTACAAAAGCATTTAAGTCGTAATCATAATGTTCATCAAAAATTTCGGCATCCTTATTTGGAAATAGAACCGATGGACTCGGAATCGTTTGCTTAGCCGTAATTCCTTCTGGAACAATACTATTTAGATAGGAAAAGTCTGCAAAGAATGGATGGTCAAGATTATAAGTAACTTTATCTGTAATCTTAATGCCGCCCTTACGTGTTTCTAGACCATTAAACGTGTATCCCTTCTCAGGTGTGAAGAAATGAGCCCCATTCAACCCATCAAAGAAATCTAGGTGCCACCAACTACGCCGAAATTCGCCGGCGGTTACTGCCTTTAAACCAAGTTCAACTTGTTTTTTAACAATGCGACTTATTTCTTGATCCTCAACTTTTTTCAAATCATCGGCACTAATCTCATGGGCGTGAAACTTTTCTCGAGCTGCTTTCAGAGCTTCTGGTCGTAACAAGCTGCCAACCTCATCGTATCGATATGGAAACTGATTTTTTACACTTACTGTCATCTTATACACACTCCTATTTATATTTAAACGGTAGATTGTAAAATTTAAGTTGAACATATTAGTGGACAGAAAAACCCATAAAGGTCTTTAATGGTGTCACCACAACATTCCACTAGAAAGAAGGACCTTTATGGGCACCACTATTTTATCATTTGAAGACCGCGTTGTCATCGAAACACTTCATCATGAAAAGCACTCACTTCAATATATTGCCGATTATTTAGGCTTTAGTAAAACCACTATCTTTAATGAGGTTCATCGCTTAGCTGGTGAGTATCACGCAGTTAAGGCTCAAACTGACCATGAAGTTAAACTTAGTCATCGTGGTCGTAAAACCATCTTAACGACTAACCTAAAGCGATTGATTGAAGAAAAAATCAAGATCCAAAAATGGTCAATTGAACAAGTGGCTCATGTAGTTAGAATTGCCTACAAAACCATCTATAACTGGATTGATCAGGGACTACTGGATATTAATGTGACTGATTTACCTGACCATGGTATTCGTCGCAAACGATCTAAAGAAACCCGTGGTAGTTTTAGTCATGGACGTTCCATCGAAGATCGTCCAGCTGAAATTTCTGATCGTAATACTTCAGGTCACTTCGAAGCTGATACAGTTTTATCTGGAAAACGTAAAGGTCAAGCAGTAGCTACGTTTGTCGAGCGTAAGAGTCGGCTTACCATCGTTAAACGGCTTAATGGACGAGATAGTACTTCAATGACCAAGGCTATTTTAGAATTGGCTAACCAGTTAGGAGATAATCTCAAGACCCTTACTGTTGACCATGGGAAAGAATTCGCCAACTACAATTTGATTGAAGAACAGACCGGTGTTCCGCTGTACTTTGCGCACGCTTATTCGCCACATGAACGAGGCAGTAATGAAAATCGCAACCGAGTACTCTACGCCGCTTCATTCCCAAAGGTCAACCGATTGATGAGATTACCGATGATGAATTGATTCAAATTAACTGGTATTTGAATTCCCGACCACTCAAATGTTTAAATTGGCGAACACCGATTGAGATCTTTTTGCGTAATCTGCGTTACTAAATTTGTTCAAGTTATTTCTTGCAATCTGCCATTTAAAAAAACAGCCCTCGCAAGGGCTGTTTTTTTAAATACATAAACATTATATTTCGATCTATGAATATTTCAGGTATATGGTAGTTTCTTATGTTTTGCTATTTCATCTTCATAATATCAACGTGACATGACACATTATGCCGTTTAATATTTATTAGAAAATTTAAGAAAATATAATCAAAATAAACGTACCAATTCTCTACATTAACGTTTTTTTAATTTAAAGCTAAAGGTTAAAAGTCCAAAACACATTTCGTTGCCTGATATAATAACCTTTATATCACTGTGTAGGTTGCAAAGATTAGTCTTAGTCTGGAAGCAAATGGGCTCAGTAATGACATTTATCTTAGCAGCTTTCGCTTAGATAAAGGTCGAGCTTGGAGACGTGGTTTGCGGCTTCAAGTCGCGCCCACTACTACGTGTAGAAGAATGATTTTCGTTCCGAAAATTTTGATACTCCGTACGATTTCGATTCTTGTGGCAAAAATCAGCCGCAAGAACTCGCACTACGTTCCAGCCCAAATTTGCTGGAAGACGGATTTTAGACTATTTTTTATAAGCTAAGTCGTTTAACATCAGTTATTGACGTGATTTTGATACTTTCAACCTTTAATTTAAAGCAAAAAAAGTACCCCATTATAATAACGGAGTACTTCAATACTAAAAGTCTGGCCTTACGAACCAGAATTTAAATTAAATTAGTCAAGCTTTGTCTTATTTTGAACTTCAAGTTTGTCGTTGAAGTCATAAACAACTGGTTCGCCAGTTGCCATTTCAAGATTCATGATATCTTCGTCTGAAATGTTTTCGATGTACTTGCTTAAAGCACGTAATGAGTTACCATGTGCGGCAATGATAACATTCTTACCATCTAATAACTTAGGAGCGATTTCGTCTTCCCAGAAAGGAATAACACGTTCCAAAGTAACCTTAAGGTTTTCGCCACCAGGAATCATACGTGGGTCTAAGTTAGCATAACGACGATCTTTTGCTGCTGAACCTTCAGCATTTGCATCCAACAATGGAGGCAAAACATCGTATGAACGACGCCAGATATGAACCTGTTCATCGCCCCATTTTTCAGCTGCTTTAGCTTTGTTTTGGCCTTGTAAAGCACCATAATGACGTTCGTTTAAGCGCCATGTCTTAACTTCGGGAATCCAAAGTTGGTCAGATTCCTCTAAAGCATAGTGTAAAGTCTTGATTGCACGAGTCAATACTGAAGTGAAAGCATAATCAAATTCGATGCCTTGTTCCTTGATTAACTTACCAGCGTTCTTTGCTTGTTCTACACCTTTTTCGCTTAAGTCAACATCGACCCAGCCAGTAAATTGGTTAGACAAGTTCCATTCACTTTGACCATGACGGATTAATACTAATTTTGCCATAATGTGAAAAAACCTCTTTCTTTTTTAAGTTTACAGTTGTTATTTTACACTAAAACGAAACAATTTGCAGGATCATTTCAAACGTTTCAAAATATTAAACTTTTGCCTCTTTTTATTGAGCAGCTTCACTCACCGAAATTCCCTTTTGCGCGGCCTCTTTAATGATATTTCGTACATCTTGATCACTAAATTGACCTGATTTGTTTCCTAATTCTTGACGCGCATTATTAATCTGACTTTGCGTAATTACTTTACCATTTAATTCCTTATCTTTTTTGGTCACCGTATATTCATTACTACCAGAATAATTGTCAGCCGCCTGTTTCTCGGCCGAACTCAAATTAGGAGCTGGGAGTGTAGAAATGCTATTACTACTGGATGACGCTGAAGCTCCAGTTGTTCCATCAGCAGCCGTATTATTACCATTAGAACTGCTTTGCGCGGAACTAGATGTAGAACCAGGCATTACCGCCTGTGACAAACCTGTTTTATTGCTCTTTTGAAGTTGTTTAGCGGTCTTCCATTGCGACGTGTAATATGTTTTCTTAAATTCCTTAGTATTAAACAAGGTATCGAGTTGTTGATTCGAAAGGGTAAATTCCTGTGCCTCGTTCAATTCACGTGCGTACTTCAAAATTTTATTATACTTAGTAATATTTTTTTGAACCTTTTTTATTTCTTGAATCTTCTCATGTGATCGCGAATTTAAAACTTCTGAACCATGATGAATTTTATAAACTTGTGCAAATGTATTCTTAGAAGTACCAAAACGATGATTTTCTAATTGGTTCATCGCGCTGACAAAGACTTTAGTTTGTTTCAATCTATGTGTGGCAACTGCGTCATTATTTCGCCGCGTTAAAGCTTCCTGAAAGTAGTTTTCAGCTGCCGTATAATTATTATCATTAATTGCCGCCGCAGCATTTTCCATATCCATGTGATACTGCTTTTCAATTGATTGGTGTCGTGAAAAGGCATAGCCCCCCACAATTAAAATCACAACAAATGTTACGATTACCCATGTCCATTTCCTCAAACGTGCCACCCCCAAATCTGTCGGTCCTTACTTAGCCGACGCATACGATAATTATAGCATGTTATCAATCTTAAAAGCGTTTTACCGTTTTACAATAACCTTAAAATTCGAAAAAATGAATTAGGGAGCGTATAATAATCATGTTTAATCTTGTTATTCATAAGAGAAAGGATTCGAATCGATGTTAGAGAAAAAATTTTACAAAACATTTTTTAAACACTCCTTCAATATTCCCATTAAAGTTAATTATTGGGATGGTAGTTCTGAAACTTACGGAGATGGCAATCCCGAAGTTACAATTACCTTAAACGAGGCTGTTCCTGTTAAGCAGATCATCAGCAATGCATCCATTGCACTTGGTGAAGCCTATATGGATGGCAAAATTGAAATTGATGGCAGTATTCAAGCTTTATTAACCTCAGCGTATGAAACAGCTGGTAGTTTCTTCCATAATAAGAAGTTTATCCATTTTCTTCCTAAGCAAAAGCATGACGAAAAGGAAAGCAAATCGGATGTCCAGGATCATTATGATATTGGTAATGATTTCTACAGATTATGGTTAGATCCAACGATGACTTATTCATGTGCCTACTTCGAAAAAGATACAGATGACCTCGAAACGGCACAAATTAATAAAGTGCATCATATTTTGAACAAGCTGCATCCACAACCTCGACGAACCTTGTTGGATATTGGCTGTGGCTGGGGAACTTTAATGCTGACGGCCGCAAAAGAATATGATTTGCGTGTTGTTGGTGTGACACTTTCACAGGAACAATTCAATTTGGTTAATCAAAAGATTAAAGATGAGGGCTTGGAAAACGTGGCTGAAGTCCGTTTACAAGACTATCGTGAGATCAAAGATGAACAATTTGATTACATTACCAGTGTTGGCATGTTTGAACATGTGGGTAAAGAAAATCTCCAAACTTACTTTAAGTGTGTTTCTGACTATCTGAAAAAGGATGGTGTGGCTTTGATTCATGGAATCACACGTCAACAGGGTGGTGCAAACAATGGTTGGTTGAATAAATGGATTTTCCCAGGTGGTTATGTGCCTGGTTTGGAAGAAAATATTCATCATATTATTGAAAACGATATGCAGATTGATGATTTGGAGCCTTTGCGTCGTCATTATCAAAAGACAACGGAAATTTGGGATAAGAACTTCAACGAGCACCGTGAAGAAATTACAAAGATGTTTGACGAACGGTTTGTGAGAATGTGGGATCTTTATTTGCAGGCGTGTTCGGCATCATTTGAGTCGGGAAATATTGATGTTATCCAGTACTTGTTGACAAAGGGTGCGGGAGCAAGCAGCAATGTGTTGCCGATGACAAGAGAGTATATGTATAAGTAGTGAGCGGAACAAAGCGTTTAGCTTCAGATAAATAAGCGGGATGAAAGTCAGGCGAATGCCGGACTGGGAATCCTGCTTATTTATCTGAAGCTGCTTTGTGAAGCTGTCCTAAATAAGTGAGCGAGGCAAAGCGATAGAACCAAATAAATAAACGAGGCGTTGGGCAGGCGAATGCCGGGCTTGAAGCCTTGTTTATTTATTTGGGTCTGCTTTGTGAAGCTGTCCTAAAAATAAGTGAGCGAAGCAAGTCCACCATCTCAAAATACCTAAAATTTAAAAACAGACAGTGTGATTTCTTCAATCGCATTGTCTGTTTATTTTTAAATTACCATCGATAATAGCATCACTGCCACTAACCCGAATACTACTGAAATCGCCATTGATCTCGTCCAATATGAAATGATTATAACAATTACGGAAGCCAAAATTAAATCAAAATTTCCGGATGAAATAAAATGATAAGTACCAGAAATAAAGATATCTTTTACAACAATTGCCGTGAACAAAGAAACTGGCACGTATTTCATCCAGTCATTAAACCATTCTGGAATTTTTCGATTTGAAAAGAACAAAATCGGTATATATCGAGGACCAAATGCCACAAAAAATCCTAAAATAACAATCAGCAAATGGTCAGTTACACTATAATGCATATTACAATCTCCCGGAATTCATCTGAATTAGATTTCGATATCTTCCTTATCAACTTCTGGTTGTCCTGATGGATCGTGAATTTTATACAGTAAATGACTGTTAGGCCATCGTTTAGTTACATAACTTTCGATCATAAATCCTAAGAATGAGGCAATCAAAGTCGAGATAACCAATCCTAACGTACTCTTAGTTAACAACATAAAGAATACCGCCAAAATACCGGCAATTACTGAGATCAGTAAAATCAAACGTGTTTTAATTTGCATCACAATCATATATAAGAATAAAGCCGTTAGTGCAAAATTAACTACTGTCAGATCAATTTTAACCGCGCTACCAATTAAACTTCCAATGACATTGGATACTGTCCAAACTAGTAACGACCAGTGTTCAACTTGCAGCGCATCTTTAGGTGTCCAGTTACGGTCGGTAACAAATTTTAGATAATTAATTGCATAATTTTCATCATTCATTGAAATAGCAAAGAAAAATAAGAAACGGTGATTTTGTCCCTTTAAATACCCCGCTAAACTTGAACCTAAAAGTGCATAACGTAATTCCAAGAAAAAAAGCATTAAAATAATCGTTAAAATTGGTGCTGTCGTTGTAAGCATTTGAGCGATCATAAACTGTGCACCACCCGAGAATACAAAAACAGATACTAGCCCAGTTAAAATCGTATTAAAACCGGCTGCATGTAGAAGAATCCCACAGGCCAGTCCAATTGGTGTGTAACTCAGGCACAATGGCCAGGCTTCCTTAAGCGTTACCCGCCATTGTGGTCCATTTTCAAGTTGTTTCACAATTCTTTCCTCCAACGGATCTTCAAAGTTGGACCATTCTTACTGAAATTTATAGAAAACACTGCGAAATCATTTTAACATTTTCAAAGTATATTGAATAGTGCCTTTTTTAGACATTTTTAATAAACTCACCGTTAAAAAATAAAATTAAATGAAAACGCGTTAAACAGCCTTACCCAGAATTTTCAAATCCATTAAATTTCCATCAAGTTCAGCAACCTTTGGCAACGTGCCCCAGGTTTCATAACCCAATTTTTTGAATAAACCTAAGCTTGGTAAATTTGCGCCAAAAATTAAGCAAACAATATTTTTAATTTCTAAACTGGGGGCCATTTGTTCCGCGTATTGAACCATTTTGGTTCCTAAACCTAAATGTTGAAATTGACGATCAATATAAATGCTGATTTCAGACGTAATATGATAAGCAGCACGTGGATGATAAGGCGACAAACTGACCCAGCCAGCTCGTTTATCATCTAACCATGCCACCCAAATCGGGTGTGCATCTGGTTTGTGAGCTTCAAACCATGGCAGCCGTTGTTCAACCGTAACTGGTTGTAAAGACGCCGTCACAATATGACTCGCAATTGTTTGATTATAAACAGAAACAATAAAAGGTAAATCCTCTTTGGTTGCTAATTTAAACTGAACTTCACTCATTTTATGAACCCTTCTTAAAAGACATTAGCGACTGAACGCCAGAAACGAACGAAAACATTAGCTTTGGCAACGGATTTCTTTGCAACTAATTGCAGATTTTTATCAGCAGATTGTAGATAAGTTAAATTTTGATCATTTAGTTTGACCGCTGCCGTTCCTACCTTCTGTCCCTTAGTTACTGGAGCCGTTAATTCAGAATCGTTTTTTGCTTGGTTACTAGTAAAATCAACCGAACTAGTTGACTGGTTTTTTGCAACCCAAACTGTCGTCGCTTGTTTTAATACCGCTTTAACAGATGTTACTTTTCCTTCTGGAACCTTAAATGTAGCAACTTGAGTTCCCTTTTTATAATTCACCGGCTTAAAGTTATTGTACACGTATTTCATAATTGTCTGTGTATTGGTGAAGCGTGCATTGCCTTCATCCTTGGAACTTGCTCCCATCACAACCGTAATAATACGGTGGCCATTTTTCTTTACCGTACCCGTAAAACAGGCCATCGCTTTGTCAGAAGTTCCAGATTTTAGACCGTCCACATTATAACCCTTAAGGTAGTCGGCCATCTTAGGTAACATATAATTGTGAGTAGTCATCTTGACCGCATCACTAGTTCCCTTTGCAAACCAGGCACTGGTTTGTTTCGTCGTTTCCAATACTTCGGGATATTCTTTTAATAACTTGGAAGCCATAATGGCAACATCTTTTGCCGACATTTCATTTTCATCATTCTTGGCTGTGTTAGGATATGCTTCTTTACCAACCTCACCTTCAGTTAGACCAGAAGCGTTATAAATTTTGGCATCCGTAATGCCCCATTTTTGGAGTTGTGCTCGCATTTCGTTAACAAAGGCCTTCGAAGATCCAGCTTGTGCGATTCCTAATGCCATCACAGCAGCATTAGCCGAATAGATCAATGAAGCTTTATACAGGTCACGAACAGTGTAGGCCCGTGATGTGCTTAACGGTACGTTTGTTAATCCTGATTTTGTACTGATTTTAGCCACATTGGCATTTATATGGACACGCTGATTCCATTTCATTTTACCTTCATGTATGCTTTTTAACACAAGATAAATAGAAAGCATCTTTGACATTGAAGCAATTGGTAAAACTTTTGAACTATTTTTAGCATATAAAACTTGTCCCGTTTGTGCATCTACTGCAATCCCTGATTTAGCTGAAATTGAAGTCGTTGTTTGCGCCTGAACTGGAGCAATCACTAATGTACTTAACATCAAAATTGTACTGAAAATAATTGCTAATTTTTGTTTCCATTTTTTAAACATTAGCCCGCCACCTTTTATAACAAGAATATAACAAATTAAACACTTTGCGCAAAATTTTTTGTTGATCAAAAGAAAAACGAAAATCCATTTGCACAAATTGGTCAATCTAAGATCAACACAAGTTTTTCTAGGTTAATCTTTTTGCGCGAATAATTTTCGTTTTTTATAACTTTTATAACCGATTCTATCTTTTTTCTCTTTGTCTGACAACCGTCAAACTACTATAACTATAGTACTTTTCCGCCGAGTCTCAGGACAACTCTGCAAATCAGGTAAAGAAAGCTAAACGCGTTTCCTGCGGGATTGCGATCCTGCACTACCTCGGTTCTAAGGTCTGCTTTCGTACCGAAAGCTTTTTTCTCTGTACGTTGTCCATTCTTGTGGCACAAACCAGCCGCAAGAACTCGCACTACCTCGGTTTCAAGGTCTGCTTTCGTGCCGAAAGCTTCTTTCTCTGTACGTTGTCCATTCTTGTGGCACAAACCAGCCGCAAGAACTCGCCTCCAACCCAATCTTTCATTCTTTTTTCCGCCGAGCCCTAGGACAACTCCGCAAATCAGGTAAAGAAAGCTAAGCGCGTTTCCTGCGGGATCGCGATCCCGCCTCCAACCCGCTTAGCTTTCTTTACCTATCGATTTGCTTCGTTCACTTTATTTTGTTTCAACGGCATCTTCACTATAAAACTAGTTAATTTCTCACTTGATTCCACACTAATTTTTCCATGGTGCAACTCCACAATACTCTGCGCAATTGCCAAGCCCAAACCAGTTCCTCCCGTTGCCTTCGATCTCGATGATTCCACCCGATAAAACCGCTCAAACAAATGTTTAATCGATTCTTCAGGAATCATCTCTCCATCATTAGAAACCTTAAAAACTATCTGGTCACCACTTTGAGTTGCCTCCAAATTAATATGTCGGCCACCCTTCGCATACTTCAACGCATTAGAAATCAAATTATTAAATAAGCGACCCAATTTTTCAGCATCGCCCTCAATTTTGATATCCTTTGGCTTAGCCTTTGTATCAATTTTCATATTTTTCTTTTCGGCTTCTAATTCAAAACTAGCAGCTAACTGTTCCAACATCGGTTCAACTGAAATTTGATTAAACGTCATTTTGGTTGATGCCTGCCGCACTTTTGTATACTCAAAAAGATCTTCTACCAAAGATTTCATTTGTTGTGCTTTTAAAAATGCCGTGTGCGTGTACTTTAGAACGTCATCCTCATTTTGATATTGCTGATTTTCAATCAATCCCAAGTACCCAATAATGGAAGTCAGCGGCGTTCTTAAATCATGACTCACGTTTGTAATTAATTCATCTTTGGACTGTTCAATTTTACGTTCTTCATCCATTGATTCAATAACCGAATCAACCAGAGCATTGACACTATCAACAACCCGTTGATGGTCACCTTTCAATGTAAACGGAATTCGATGATCAAAATGACCATCCGCAATATAATGCAGTTCACCAATAATATGGCGTAACTGCATTTGTTTATATCGTCTCATCAACCGCCAATAAACAACCCACACATCAACGATTGCCATGAAGAAAATAAAGACGTTTTGATAACTCCAAACACGATAATTATTAGGCCCAATCGTTATTGATTCCTTAATTTGAAAAATACCACGTTCCAAGCCTGGATTGCTTCGAATAATTTCATTAACCAGAATTAAAATGGATAAATTTAATAGAAGCAATAAAATAACGGTAATAAAACCTTCACCTAATAATTCACTTTTTTCTCGTGCAGTTAATTTCAAAGTTATTCCTCGCTCGATTCTACTTAGTGAGACTCAATTTTGTAGCCAACACCCCAAACGGTTTCGATGACTTTTTCCCCACCAGTGGCTTCCTCAATCTTGTCACGTAAATGACTGACATGGACCATGACAGTTTTTGCAGAAATAATACTTTCCTGCTGCCAAACACGCTCAAAAATATCATCAGCCGAAAAAACTCGATTAGGATGACTTGCCAATAGATACAAGATTCCAAATTCAAGTGCCGTTAGTTGAACTGACTTACCAGTTAAAGTTTTAACTTCATGTGAATCACTATTAATTGTCAACGGTCCAATATCTAAGACTTCTGGCTCATCTTGTTTCAAGTCATTTTGACTACGACGCAATAGTGATTTTACTCGTGCCATAACCTCTAAAGGATTAAAGGGCTTTGCCACATAATCATCCGCACCGGTCAATAATCCCTTAATTTTATCCATATCTTCTGTTTTGGCGGATAAAATTAAAATTGGCAACTGAGAGTCACGACGAACCTCACGAACAACTTCAATACCGCTCATTTCGGGCATCATGACATCTAGAATCATCAAACCGATTTCGGGATCAGTATGTAATTTTGTGAGTGCTTCTTTTCCATTAAATGCAGAAACTGGTTCATAACCTTCATTTTTAATGTAAATATCGAGGAGTTCAACAATTTCTTTATCATCATCTACGACTAAAATTTTCATTATGCGAAATCTCCTTAAAATGCAATTTCTTTAAGTGTAGCAAAAAAATAATCAACACGGAATTATATCGTTCAGGTTTTAGGTAATGTTAAGAATACAAGTATAAGATTCTGTTAGTAAATTAACAGTTGCATTCTCAAAAAGTTTATTATTTTACTAATAAACCATTCGTGGTAAACAAAACAACGCCAAAAACAGAAAGCAGCACTGCAATCAAAACGAGAAACCAGATTAGAACTTCTAGGTCAAAAAATTTTCTTTTTCTAATTGCTCGAATTAAACGAACAAGGATATATAACACCACTAATAACATGAAAATAATATAAACAATTAATCCCATGCGTTTTTCCTCCAGTTTTCTTAACAATTTCAAATCTCTGAATTTTGGAAAGAGATGTAATCAAGTATCATTTTACCCTTAACAAACAGTATTACCAATAAACTCCTACAGGTTGAAAGTATTAAAATCACTTCATGGCCAAACAACCCCATAAAAGTAAAGAATAACTAAACGTAATTTTTTAATATAATCAAAATGACCACCATCGATTAAGACAGTGGTCACTTCTTATGATTCAATTTCACTTTTATATTTTGCTGGACAGCAAATTACTTTTTATAGTTTGGTGCCATTTTTGTCATTTGAACATCATGTGGATGTGATTCAATTAATCCAGCATTGGTAATTTGGACAAATTGAGCATTTTCAGTTAATGCATCAATTGTTGGTGCGCCGACATAGCCCATCCCTGAACGTAAACCGCCAACCATTTGAAAAATAATATCTTCAACTGAACCTTTATACTCCACACGTGCTTCAATGCCTTCTGGTACCAACTTGTTGGCTTCATTTACGCCGCCTTGGAAATAACGATCTGCCGAACCATTGGACATGGCACTTAAGCTCCCCATCCCACGATAGCTCTTATACTTCTTACCGTTATCTTCAATAACTTCACCAGGAGTTTCATCTGTACCTGAAAGCATGCTGCCCAACATAACAGCATTTCCACCAGCCGCTAAAGCCTTAACGATGTCACCAGAATACTTGATACCACCATCTGCAATAATGTGTTTCCCATAAACTCGGGCAACAGTGGCTGCGTCATAGATAGCTGTGATTTGAGGAACTCCTACACCAGCTACGACCCGTGTTGTACAGATTGAACCAGGACCAATGCCAACTTTCACAACATCAACACCCGCATCAAAGAGGGCCTTTGTTCCTTCACCAGTTGACACGTTTCCAGCAATTAAAGTTGCCTTGGGGAAGTGTGCTCTGATTTCTGCAATTTTTCGCAAAACACCAGCTGAGTGTCCATGAGCAGTATCAATGACAATTGCATCCGCACCTGCTTGAAGCAAGGCGTTAGCTCGATCAAAAGTATCACTAGTTACGCCAACTGCAGCAGCTACCAATGGACGGCCGTCTTGATCACTTGATGCATGACGGTATTTTGTCTCATCAGCCTTACCAGCTGCTTTTACTTCCAAAACTTGAGTCGCTTGATCTTCAATGGACATATTCTTATGAATTACACCCATACCACCTTGTCGTGACATGGCAATTGCCATTGCCGACTCAGTAACTGTGTCCATTCCTGCACTAATAATGGGAACATTCAATTTGATGTTATCTGTTAGCTGTACCGATAAATCTGTTTCATTTGGCAAAACATGGCTTTCTGCTGGTATTAACAACACATCATCAAAAGTTAAACCTTTTTTCACAAATTTTGTATCCCAATTAGTCATAATTATGATCTCGCTCCTATTCGTTTTTTAATGTACTTTTTGCTTCCAGCAAAAAATTCTATTCTCACTACGGATGTCCATCCTCGCTATCCCGCTAAAGCGGTTAGTCGGACTGGCTCCTATTCGTTTTTTAATGTCTATTTTGCTTCCAGCAAAATCCTATTCTCATCACGAATGTCCATCCGTTCTATGTGCTAAAGCACTAAGACGGACTGGCTCCTATTCGTTTTTTAATGTACTTTTGCTTCCAATAAAAATCCCTATTTCTACATAAATCCGCCAGTTACGTGATAACGCCGCTTGAACCACATACGCACACCAAACATAATTGCCGCAATCGCTAAATAAGCTTCAAATGGTAGCACTGGATTCAAACTTTGTGGTAACGACGAGAATGCCATATAGGCAACCATCCATACCAAAATCATCCCTGTCGCCATTCCGATAGTTTTCCAAATTGACTGGCGCTCTTTTTTACTTGATGTCGGCTGCAAACGGTCTGTTAAGAACGGTGCACATGCGCCACCAATAATTGAAATAGCTAACATTGCCGTAATGCCTGCTGGTCCCGGTTCTGAAGTGATCGATTTTGGTTGGAAGATCATCATGATACCAAACATCAACGCAAAAATCATGAAGAACACCATACCATTATCTAAAGCCTTCATCCAATATTTAGTTTCAACGGGTGCTTTTCTAGGTCCTTCGACAATTTCTTTAACGCGATCCGTCGGTGTTCCGTAAATCTGTTTAGCCGTCTCACCTTTTAATTGGCCTTCCAATAATCGTGCTTTGGTCTCTTTTAAAGCCTCTTCTTTTTTATCATCAGCCAGCTTATCATCTTCATTAAGTTCTTTAGTCAAACGAAACATAAAATCTTCATTTCGCTTAGTGTAGGTTTGTTTACCTTTTCGTGCCGGTTGCTGTTTACCTGCATTGCGCTCTGTCGTTTTGTCTTCACTCATGTTCGATTCTCTCCTCTATTTGCGACTAGCTATACATTAAATCTAAATTCAATGATATCGCCATCTTGAACTACGTATTCCTTACCTTCCAAGCGCAGTTTACCAGCTTCACGAACCGCCTGCATACTACCGTTTTTATCTAAATCAGTATATGAAACAGTTTCGGCACGAATAAACCCACGTTCAAAATCAGAATGAATAATTCCCGCACACTGAGGTGCCTTCATTCCCCGTTTAAATGTCCACGCACGCGTTTCAGGGCCGCCCGCTGTGAAGAAAGTTTCCAATCCTAAAAGCTTGTATGAAGAACGGATTAAGCGGTTTAATCCGGGTTCCTCAATTCCTTCAGCCTCTAAAAATTCTTTTTTATCAGCATCTTCTAGCTCTGCAATTTCTTCTTCAGTCTCAGCAGAAATTCCAATAACTTCGGCTTCTGGATCGTCTTTGGCAACATAATCTTTAATTGCTTGATAGTACTTGGAATGCTCTGGATCCGCCATATCGTCTTCTGCAATGTTAGCCACATACAAAACTGGTTTTGAAGTTAATAAGAAAAGACCGTGAACAATCTTAAGTTCATCTTCATCAAAATCGATTGAACGAACTGATTTACCACTTTCCAAAACAGGTTTGATTTTTTCAAGAACAGCTAATTCAGCTAATGCATCTTTGTCACGACTCTTGGCTGCACGTTGTACCTTACCAAGGCGTTTAGTTACGGCATCTAGATCGGCAATGCTTAATTCAAGATTAATTGTTTGAATATCTTCAATTGGATCTACCTTACCAGAAACAGTCGTAATATTATCATCGTCAAAAGCACGAACAACATGAACAATCGCATCTACCTGACGAATGTTTTCCAAAAATTTATTTCCTAAACCTTCACCCTTGCTGGCACCTTTAACGATTCCGGCAATATCGGTAAATTCAAAGGTTGTTGGCACAATTTTTTTGGCCGGAATAATTTCTTGAATTCTAGCCAACCTTGCGTCTGGAACTTCAACCATCCCTACATTAGGGTCAATCGTCGCAAATGGATAATTGGCCATTTCGGCACCGGCTTTTGTAATTGCATTAAACAAAGTTGATTTTCCAACATTAGGTAAACCAACAATTCCTGCTGTTAATGACATTCTTCACACGCTTTCTTTAATAATTTTAATTTAAGTGTATACATGTAATATAGTAACAAAAAAGGACGGCAAGGGACAGAGGGAGGGCCTAAAAAGAGTGGAATCATTTGATAAATATTTTTGTGAAATGAAAATTTTTTCGCATTCCAAGCCAATCGTGCTAGACTTAAAAAAGTGAAATTATATTTTTATAATAATTATTTTTCGAAAAATTAAACCAAGAGGAACTCATGCGTAAAATTACGTTTATTATTACCACTTTTATTTTTGCCTTTTGTGGATTGTTTCTGTCACAGACGGTCAGAGCAGATGACACCACAACCAAACCGTTTCCTGATAACGAAATTCTTGGTGTTGGTTCTTATTTCAATGCATTTGCAGCGGGAACCATGACTATTGATGCGAACAATACCGCTCATTTAGAGGGACGTTACGCAAGTAATATCCTAGAGTCCAGCACAGATAGCTGGAACGCTCGTAATAGTGATACGCAGTGGGGAACTATCACAAGTGATGCTTCGGGTAATGCCATTGGTAAACCATTATTCACGGCTAATAAAGTAGATTCTAGTACAACATACGGTGCGTATATGCGTCACATGTTGGACCCGAATGCTCGTCAACGCGATAATTTGGCGGCACCGATTGTTTCTTCCAAAAATCAAGTTGTCATTAATAACATTCAAGCTGAAGCCAAGGATTACACAGATACAGATAAAACAAATCATGCTACTTTGATGAGTATTTTAGATATGGATCACACTGTGGGAACGACTTCTGATTTTTCCGGCACCAGTGGATCTAAACTGGCTTCCGTAAGTGGTAAAACACTTGATCCCAGCGCGACTGATGCATCTACTTACTTTGATGCGGCGGCCATTCAGTTTAATAAGATTTCGCAATACTATGATCAACTCACTCAACCCACTTCAGACGATAGTACTAGTGAGGATAAGGTGGTCGTGAATGATCACGTTAACGACGCCAAAGTCACCCAAACAACGCCTGAATACCAAAATTATACAAATTTAACGATCAATGTCACGTTGCCTGATAATTATAGTTCAGACGCCAATTACAAAACGCCACCAGTCATTATGGTAGGTATCAATGCTGCAAATGCCACTGATAAGATTTTAAACTTAACGATTAAAATTCATAACATGAATACCGCTACTACTTCCGTACAGGCTGGTGATTCTTCTTATGACTCTTACACCTACGCGCCATATATTTTTATTAATTGGGATAATGTCACCACTACCAGTCCTTTCAGCGATTGGCAAGGATCCTTCAAAATGCAAGCTTACAACGGCACCGATCCTGACGAGAGTCCTGTAAACTCTTCTAACGGAACTGAACAAAGTCAGCTTTTTTCAAGCCATGTTTTAAACAACTTTCCTAACGCCACAACGAGTGGTACAGATACACTAGAATTTGGTAATACAAATGAGGACAGTCAACTTTGCGGGGCAATGCTGCTACCTAATGCTAGTGTGTCACTTGGTTCAGGAAGCCGGACGCTCTATGGCAGCATCTTATCCGGAAAAAACATTACCATCGCACATGACATGCCGGCATCTCGTTTAATTGCCGGAACGTTTGATATTAATGACATTTCTGGAAATGTTTTTAACAACCTTCATTCAGTGGGCCCTTACATCAAAGATTTAAACCTAGTCACAACTAATCAGTTGGATGATAGTTCCATTTCGCCCGGCTTAACGGGTGGCACGGCCAACGAAAAAACGATTCACGTAACCGACCCTACCAAATCAGTTGGCCTTCAAGGAACCGTTGTGACCAGAAATAAGAATTATCAGTTGTTCTATAAACTAAGTAATAGCGAAACCAGCACTGACTGGCAGCGACTTAACGCCAGTGGTGTAAACACCAATGACAACAGTACATTTAAAGTGAATAACCTAACTAGTCTGTCTGGTTATCAACAAAATCTGACAACTGACAGCATGCAATCCGAAGCAGCTGGCGATATGCCTAGTCTTTCTACAGTTGGTGGTAATTTACAACGAAAAAATCAAATTGAATTGGTTGTGGCACCTAAAACAGATGACGATGGCAATGCTATTACGGCTAATTCCGATTTATCTACTTACCAACACACGACAATTAATTTAACGGAAACTGGTAAATTGACCGCCAACATTCCTAATATTTTTAACTTAACGGCTGATGCGACAGATCCAGATATTTATAGTTCACCCAGTGACAGTCAAAATATTACGATCGTCAATGATTGGCGAGTACCCTACACTTTAAATGTGCAATACAATAACGATCTTGCTGCAAAACTACCAGAGGATGGGTATACGCTGTTTGATCAACCGAAATTATTGAGTTACACGGCCAATGGTACTGCCTTTGATATTAGCCAACCGCTATTACAGCAATCAGGCGATAACAGTTTAATCGCAACATCTTCCAGTGATTTTCAAATTAAGCTCAACATGAAACAGCTATTCGCAAGTGGCATCGTTCAAACAGGAAAAAAGTATGAATTTCCGCTTTATTGGACATTGAATTATAAATTAACTTCCTAAATAGAATTGAATTACTTACAAAAAATTAGTGATTTCTATTGCAATTTGAATCGAATACCCTTATACTTTTAAGCTAGTCACCCAAAAAGGGGTATTATTACAAAATACAAGGAGAAAATATAATTATTATGAAGAAGAATCGGTTAATCGCTACATTAGGTATACTGGGAATTAGTTTGGCAATCGGGTTAAGTACAACTTCGGCACATGCTGATGATACTGATCTCGGTAAAACCTCAACTGGTAAGTTTTCAGTTACCGCCGGCGGATTAAAATTGGAAAGTGTTCCAAGTTTTGACTTTGGCACTACTAATTTGAAAGATTTGGTTTCTGGCACAACTTTGAAAAATCAAAGTACGACAGATAACACACTTTCCGTTTCTGATTATCGTGGCGTTTCAAATGATAAGTGGAATTTAACGGCAGCTTTAGGCAATTTCACTAACCAAACAGGCAGTGGTAGTGTAACTGGTACAATTGAGTTTAAAACTAACAGCTCAGCAGCAGGAACAATTGACAGTTCTGCCAGCAACGTTTGGAACTATACTGACGCAGACACAAATGGTGCAAGTACCGCTTCGGCCACAGTTGACAATGATACAACTTCTCTAACTACAAAGAACTATAACAATGTTGACAGTGGAGACTACTCGGCCGATGTTACTTGGACACTCAGTGATACTTCTGCTAGTTAATTTTACCCAAAAATCACAATAACCATGAGGTAATGACGATTAACTGACTTATTTGGTTAGCGCCGGTTACCTTTTTTTATTTCTAAAAGGAGATCACATGCTTCACAAATTAATGAAAATCATTTTAACACTAGGTATTTTTAGTCTCGGACTTTTGTCGTTACCTCATTCGGCAAAGGCTGCGGGTGCTAATTTCACAGTTGAACGAATTGCCAGCAATCAGCAAAATGATCCCACCGTTTCTTATTTTGATTTGAAACTAAAGCCTAACCAGACAACCGAAGTAAAGGTCAAAGTTACTAATTTAAGCAATAACCTGAAATATTCATAAAAAAAGAACTAA
>NZ_JQBY01000022.1 GCF_001437405.1 Pediococcus ethanolidurans
CATTATATTTCGATCTATGAATATTTCAGGAATAAAGAAATTCATTTAATTGCTTCTCCAAATACGGGTTACACAACTGATGGTGGGGCCGTAGCCTACGATCTCAAAACTCTTGGTAAAAAAAGTAGTGCGCCATATCAATTGGAAACTATTATGGGTGGCCAACAAAAAATTGTCATTCCGGCTTCAAGTAAAAAAATTGTGACTTTCCCAATTAAAATGCCCGCAACACCTTTCAAGGGTGTTTTGGATGGTGCCATTTATTTTCTCAATCCCAAAACTTCTCAGGCCACAACGACAAACAAAAAGAATTTTACAATTAAGAGTCGGTTTGCCCTTGCACTAGGTGTAACTATTCACGAGGATACGAAAACAATTGTATCTCCCAAATTAACTTTAGGAGCTATTACAACCGGAACCGACCAAGGCGATAAATTTAGTCCCGCTTTCAAGGCTCAGATAGTCAATAACCGGGCCGTTTTGGTTAAAAACCTACAAATAAAAAGTGCGGTTTCAAAAAACGGACGATCACTTTATAAAACGAATACCAAGAACTTAACCATGGCTGCCGATTCTAATTTTAATTATGCAATTACTACCAACCATGCAGCCCTCAAGGCAGGAACTTATCATTTACATTTGGTTGCCAAAAGTGGTTCACAAAAATGGACTCTCAACCGTACTTTCACGGTTTCAAAAGATCAGGCAGCCAAGGCAAACAAACATGCCCACATCAAAAAGAGCTATACACTCTGGATTGTGTTAGCAGTTCTCCTAATTCTCTTGTTGCTAATTTTGGCCTATTGGTTGGGAAGACGCGGTTCAAAAAAAGTACAAAAGTAACTCCTGATATTTATAACTAGCTAAATTAAAAAAACGGTCAGAAAAATTTTTACATTTTTCTGGCTGCTTTTTAGTCTGTTGCTTTTTTCAAAATCTTTTTTAATTTTCGTTCAAACTCGCGCCGAGGTAGCATCACAATGTGGCCACAGTTTAAACATTTAATTTTAATGTCCATCCCCATTCGAATGACCTTCCATTCGTTGGCCTGACAGGCATGCGGTTTTTTCATTTCAACAATGTCATTTAGATCATACATTTAGTTTTTCCTCCCAATTCACACTCACCAAGCTGAATATTTAATCCAGCGAAATGTTTAACAAACTCAGAATACGGCTTAAATCGTCATTCGACATGTAGTTAATCTCGATTTTTCCGCCCTTTTCTTTTTGATCAATAATTGCTTTGGTACCGAATCTTTCCTGTAATTGTTCCTCAATTGCCCGAACATAGCGTGATTCTTTTCGTGCTTTCACAACCAATTTGTCTTTTTGTGGTTGTTGCATATTCAAACGATTTACTAAGTTTTCCAGCTGCCGAACCGTTAAATGCTCACTTACCACTCGTTTGGCCAATGGAATTAGTTTATGCCGATTCTTTAATGCAAGCAATGTTCTTGCCTGACCCATTGAGAGTTCTCCCGCCTGCAGCATGTTCTTAATTGTTTGCGGCAAACGTAATAACCGTAAGTAATTGGCAATATACGGACGACTTTTACCTAACTTCTCTGAAACTTGAGCCTGCGTAAAATTCAATTTTGCCATTAAAGAATCATAGGCCTGTGCTTCTTCTAAGGGTGTTAAGTCCTCACGTTGCAAGTTCTCAATGACGGCAGCTTCCATTGTCTCAGCGTCACTTAATTGACTAATGAGTGCCGGAATTGTATGTAATCCAGCCATCTTTGCGGCCCGAAAACGACGTTCGCCAGCAATTAACTCATAATAATGCGCCGATGCCGTTTGTTTGCGTACAATAATCGGTTGAAAAACGCCTGATTCTTGAATCGAATTGGCAAGCTCTCGCAAAGCTTTGGAGTCAAAATTATGCCGTGGTTGGTATGGGTTAGGATGAATATCTTTCAAGTTAATTTCAACAACCTGTTTGGTGTCTTCATCTTTTAATAATTTTTCTGCACCTAGTGAAGTTTTTGGTTTACTTGTCATGCTTGGTTGCTCCCTTTTCACTACTTACAATTGGTTCCTTGTTAGGTGTGCCTGGTTTTCGTGGATACTTTTTTGGTGTCTTGCGAATTTTTTCAATCCAAACCAAATGCCGTTCATCATTGGAAATTGGTAAAGCTAATTGTTCATCTTTAATGAGTTTTCCGCCTAACACTTGAATTGCTTTGTCTGCATCTTGAACTTCGTCTTCAGTATGGCTTGCTTTCAACGCCAAAAATTGGCCACCAATTTTAGTAAGTGGCAAACATAACTCAGTAAGCACTGAAAGACGTGCAACTGCCCGCGCAGTAACCAAATCAAACGATTCTCGATAGGGCAATTTAGCCCTAGCAAAAGTTTCGGCACGATCATGGCAAAGTGTTACATCAGAAAGTTCCAATTTTTCTACCAAATTGTGTAAAAAAGTGATGCGTTTGTTCAATGAGTCGACAATGGTCACTTTCAATTGTGGAAAAACAATTTTCAAAGGAATCGAAGGAAACCCAGCCCCTGCCCCAACGTCGCAAAGAGTTATTGGTTGTTGAAACAGTTCTGGATTCTGCACTCCTGGTAATAATGAATCATAAAAATGCTTTAAGTAAACTTCTTGTTTATCCGTAATTGCAGTCAAATTTACATGTTCATTAATTGTGATTAAATATTCATAATATGTATTGAATTGTTGCATTTGTTTCTCAGTTAGCTTAATGCCATGAGCAGCAAGTGTTTGCTGAAATGTCTCTGGGTTCATGTAATTCCTCCATTGTGAAACAAAAAGTGTTCCACATCATTATAAACGATTATCGAAAAGGGAACAAGACAGTACTATCCATCTCTTGTGACGAATGCTTATTATACCAGTTTTTTCGTTAGTTATTGTAGACATTTTTTCAATTACAAGGTCATCAAATTAGTGAACATACAAAAAAGCATTTTCAAAGCAAACTTACGTATCACTTTGAAAGTGCTTTTAGTTAAAAATTTAAAAGTTGAAAATATCAAAATTATTGTATCAGTGCATTGGTTACAAAGATTAGACTTAGTCTGGAAGCAAATGGGCTCAGTAGTGACATTTATCTTAGCGGGTTTTGCTTAGATAAATGCCGAGCTTAGAGACGTGTATTTCGGCTCTAAGTCGTGCCCACTACGTTCCAGCCCAAATTTGCTGGAAGACGGCAATTTAATCTAATTTTGTTACCATGAACACTTTTGTATCAGGCAATTAGATACATTTTTGTACTTTCAATCTTTAGTTAAAAATCAATTGTTTTAATTCAAAGTATCTTTTGCAATTTTGGCAGTTGTTTCCGCGCTATTGCCGCTAACTTGGGTAACCTTAGTACTTTGTTGCCAACTAATCTGATTAACTGGTTTTTGTTGACTACCATTGTAAATAACGATGTTACCACGCGTTACTTTTTTAGTTGTGACTTGATTAGTCTTTAAAGATTTTTGAACTTTATTTGCGACTGCTGTCACTGTTTTATTTGTTTGCTTAACTGATGACGTTGTCAGTTGATCCGTGTTAGCAACTGTGGTCACATTCCAGCCGTTTTTTTGCCACTGTACGTATACGTGGCCCATAACTCCCTGTCGAGTAGCAGTTGTGCCATCCGAAAGCTTAAGTTTTGTCCCATTTGTTTCGGTCACATTTTCATCGGTGGCAAAACTTGTTTTTGCCTGCGTGCTTGTTTGATACTTATGCTGTTTGTATGTCGCAGTCGTTGTATTGTTCGTCCCATTTGTATAAGTGACCTGTCCGCTAGTACTATTTCCTGTCACGGACTTAGCCTCAGTGGTGGTGCCATCAACTTTTTCTGGTGCACTTAGCCCTTTACTGGCAGGCGTCGTAACCGCGTGAACAGTCATCGTGTTGCTTTTTGCGCCACCCAAAGAAAGTAAACTAAGACCTAATATCAAACTGCATCCCATTAACATTAAACGTTTTTGCTTTTTCATATTTTTGCCTTCCTTACTCACTTGTCACAACATTTTTATTAATATAACCAACCCATGTATTTCCGCTGTACAAAGAATAATAAACATTTCCGTTTGGATGGTTATAGTAGCACTTCACAGTATACGTTTTACCGTAATAATTATTAGTGCTGCCAAGTTTTTTGGTAAACGAAAGATTTTTCCAAATTGTTTGATTTTTCTTAGTAATTTTAACCGTTTTGTTCGTTGTAATTGCTTGCAAAGTTGCATTGGCATTTACGTAACCAAACCAAGTATTTCCCTTGTAAAGTGAATAGTATGCTTGTCCATTTCCACGGAAATATTGATACTTAATTGTATACTGCTTATTCATATAGTTCTTTGTATAATGTTTAACCTTAGCCCATAAGAAATTATTCCAAACATCATAGGTAGATTTATGAATAGTAGCCGTGTGTTTATAAGAATGCGCCGTCATCACGGACATTGCATTGGCATTCACATAACCTACCCATTGGTTGTTTTTATTATATAAGGACAAATATTTACTGCCGTTATAGTGCTTATAATAATATTTTGCGTAATAAGTTCTGCCACTAGTTCCTGTGGTTCCATTTTTAGAAGTGAACATTAAATTTTTCCAAATCGTATAGCCCGGCTTAGCACTGTTTTCAGTTACATATTTTTTATAACTGATTGCTTTTGAAGACAAAAACCAACTGGTATTTTCATTGTATTTCAAACTAGCATCAACGTACTCCGCAATTGGTGAACTGTACCAATCGTCTGTGTATTGCCAGAGGACATGCGTAATTCCCGTGGGTTGAATTGACGTGTAATCCGCCAACCAATAACCGTTATAGCTCTTCATAGCAGATGCTGCATAAGTTTGGGCAAAACTATTGTATGAGTAAAACAAAATTCGTTTATTTGGTGATAAACTATGTAATTCTGTATACCAGGCTTTAGTTGCCGAATTTGTGGTACCACTAGTCACTGTTTGTTCCTCATAATCGTTCACGTAAAAACTAGCATTGGGTGCTCGTGTATATAAATCCTTTGCTTCTTGTTTAGCATCTGATGTACTTATGTACTGACTGAAAGAATAAACACCATATTTCAAACCATATTGGGCACATAAAGCAGCATTATGGGCAAAATATTTATCTTTATAATCACTTCCGTATTGCACTCGCAAAATTATAAATGGTTCTACTTTGGCCAAGTTCTTAACCTGAGTAGCGGTCAGTTTTCCTTGCCATTCTGATAAATCAGGCACTTGCGAGTTCAACGATGCCGCTTGTGCTTGCTTGTTTGCAACTATCGTAAATGCAAACATGACAAGCAATCCGATAAGTAGCCTCAAACTCCAAACTCGCGGATGCGTATGTAATTGTTCCATATTTAAAACTTCCTTTCATAAAAATCCGAGATAGATGGCAAAGTATTGAATATATTTCCAAAACAGAATTGCTGTAAGCATCCTTTACTCACAACCCGGTTTCGTGCCTTAAACTTTAAAAAATCCCTAATAATTTCGCAATTATTAGGGATTATATTGTTATATTCAATTGCCTTAATCTATTTAAATCCCCAAATGGTTCACGAGAAAATTCCCCGTACAGATAACGATACCACGAAAATCTTAAATGAAGATTAAAATAATCGGATTCAGTACAATTTTTTATCATTTATTAAATAAGTTTAACCATTTGTTTAGATCTAGCTTATATTTCTAGCAATGTGCTATAAGTTTTAGGCTTGAGGTTGATAAGTTTCATCCATTACAAGAATTGGTTTAATTGTTTTGCCACTAATTGAATCCGCGTTGGCCTGATTGATATCTTCAAATTTGTAGAATTTCTCAGTTTTATCAAAGTCAAACATGCCTTGACGATAGAATTCAATTAAACGAGGGACATCAATTTGAGGAATTGAATCACCCATATTTACACCAATTACCGCTTTATCATCAACACAAAGATCATTCCAAGTATCGACATCAATATGATGTGGTGTTACAGCTATACATGCTGACACACCACCTTGAGCAAGTGCCTTAATTGAAGACTCCATCACGCTAGCTACGCCAGTTGTATCAACCGCAAAGTTAACACCTTGACCCTTAGTTAGCTTTTTAATTGCGGCAACCGCATCTTCATTTTGACTATTTATGGTTTGTGTAGCTCCCAACTCTTTGGCTAGTTTTAGACGTTCGTCATTAATATCAACCGCAATGACTCGTGTGCAGCCAGAAATTTTGCCGGCCATCATTGCTGCTAGGCCAACGGCACCTGTTCCAAAGACCGCAATTGTTTGACCAGGACGTGGTTTCAAAGTATTTAAGACTGTGCCACTGCCTGTCACATAACCACAACCAAGTGGTCCTAATTTGCGTAAATCTAAATCTTTAGGAACTTTAACAGCGTTGCGTTCCCGAACAATTGTCGTCGTTGCAAATGAAGATTGATCAAACATATCACAAACATCGTGACCGTTCTCAGTAAAATGTGTGCTTCCATCAGGACGAACACCGGAAAGATTATTTTGTGCATAATGCAAACACTGGGTCGGAACACCTTTCAAGCAATTCTCACAGTTACCACAAGCATAGAAGGAAAGGACAACATGATCTCCTGGTACAAAGTTTTGTACGTGTGACCCAACTTTTTCAACAATTCCAGATCCTTCATGGCCTAGAACGATTGGATAACCAATGGTGGCATCGCCTTTTCTCAACGCTTCATCAGAATGACAAATTCCGGTGGCCACTATTTTAACCTGTAGATCATCTGGTTGCATTGCCGCCAGTTCAACATCATCCTTAATTTCAAAATCAGCACCTTTTTCACTAACTACGGCTGCTTTGACTTTCATAAAAACACCCTCCTAAAAATGTAATCGCTTAATACGCCTTCGTTATAACAGCTTGTGAAAATAAATGCAATTGGTAATGAAAAAAGACATGCCTTCATCAGGGCACATCTTTTACAAATTAATATTTATAAACTACTGTCTCTATAAACAACATTTGTACTAATAACAATTCGTTCAGGTACCTCTTTCAATATGCTGTCATTCAGAAGCTCTTTCAACATGCTAACACCCCGCTTACCCATCTGATCCGTATAAACTCGCACAGAGCTTAATGCCGGATAAGCGAATTCAGCGGTTGGTGAATCATTAAAACTAACAATACTAATTTGATTTGGAACATTAATTTTGGCTTCTCGTAATCCTTTAAGAACGCCAACTGCCATAGTATCACTAGCCACAAATAAAGCATTGGGCACGTCTTTGTTCTTTTGACTGAGCATATATTTTACTACCTCATACCCTCCGTCTGGTGTAATTGGTCCAGAATAAACGTAATCAGGGTCATATAAATTTTTATTTCTTAAAAAATCACGAAAAATCTTCAATCTATTATCATAGATCTTTTCTTTATCATCACTAGTTCGTCCATTACCAATAAAAATCCCAATTTTAGTTAATTTTTTTTCAATAAAGCGCCTTAATAAATTTTCCATTGAAGTTGCCGCATCCGTCACTACACAGCTAACCGTTTGTGGTAAGGTATCTTGTCCAATAATAATCAAATTAGAATTGATACTCTTTAGTTCTTGAATTTGTTCCGAACTAAAACGGCCAATTGCAATCACACCTTTCATTCGGCGTGCTAAGTTCCAATCACTGTCTACAAATAACCGGACTGATTTTAGCCCGCTTTCTAATAACGCTTTTTCTGTTCCAAGTCTGATCGCCATGTAATACGAATCATGTAATTCTTGTTCTTCCGTATACCATTCGATTACTGCTATTTGTTGATCATCATTTTTATGTTTATACTTTGTGTAATTAAGTTCCTCGGCAACCTGAAAAACCTTTTTTCGTGTCTCCTCGGTGACAGACAAAGTATCATCATAATTTAAAACTCGAGATACCGTGGAAATGGATACCTTAGCCTTAGAAGCGATTTCTTTAATATTTGCCACTGGAAGTTCCCCCTGTTTTTATTTACTCTCGTTATTTTAAGCTTTACCTTGAAATAAATAAAGCCAATCAATCAAATTTACAGTTTAATAGTTCATTTGACTAATTGACATCACTTTATTATTCAAATTTTATTTAAGTTCTTTTGTTTCACTCAATTTTTGATACCAATAGGCACTCTTCTTTGGATAACGTTTTTGTGTTTTAAAATCAACATAAAATAGTCCATATCGTTTAGAATATCCATTTGTCCAAGAAAACATATCTTGAAGTGACCAAACAAAGTAACCTTTAATATTCACACCTGCTTGAATTGCCTTAGCAACGGATACCAAATGATCATGTAAATAATCAATTCTTGGTTGATCATCTACTGGCGTATCTGCATCAATAAAATGATCTTTATATCCCAGTCCATTTTCAGTAATATAAATTTTTGAATTTTTAGGATATTCTTTTTTTATTCTCATAAGCATATCGTACATGCCTTTAGGATAAATTGGCCAGTCCCAATCAGTCATTGGAATATCAGTACGATTTACTTGTTCACCAATTCCTTGTAATCGACTAACAGAAGAACCTTTCTTTCCCGTACCATTATGCTTAATTTCGCTTGTTCCATGGTAAGCCTTGATGAACTTGCTAAAGTAGTAGTTTACACCCAAAAAATCCATTTGATCTGCTGCCTTAGTTAATTCTTTGATCTCTTCATCTTTAATTTTAATATGTGCCTGGTGATTGCTATCAAGAATTTCATTCATTAAGGACATTGTTTCTTTGCTGTAATTTCCATTTAAGGTTCCATCTAAATAACAGCGAATATCCAATGTATCTTGTAAAGCAGCCGCATGTTTATCCTCCTCACTTTCACTATTTGGATAAACTGTTTGTAATGCGTGAACTACCCCTATCTCACCTTTGTAACCATTCTTTTTAAACATATTAACAACTCTAGCATGTGCTAAATTCATATTATGTTCGGCCTGGAAGCATTTATTAAAATTATTCTTTTCTCCAGGTGGAAATGTCCCGGTAACATATTGTTGTGATGACATCGAGGTTGGCTCATTAATTGTAATCCAGTATTTAACTTCATCTTGATATTCTTCAAAACAGAATTTTGCATATTCTACAAAACGCTGAATATTCTTTTCATTTAACCAGTCTCCTTGTTCTGAGATTGTTGAAGGCGAATCAAAATGATGCAACGTAACAAAAGGTTCAACCCCATGTTTTCGACACTCTTTGAACAATTTATGATAGAATTCAACGCCTCGTGGCTCAATTCGTCCATAACCCTCTGGAAAAATTCTTGACCACGCAATTGAAACTCGAATAGCATTAATGCCAAACTTTTCACTCAGCTCTAAATCCTTTGGATACTGATGATAAAAGTCGCAAGCAGGGTCGGGACTGAAACGACCCTCCTTTTTCAAATAATCATCCCATGGTACCTTCCCTTTTCCATCTTCCTGCGTAGCGCCTTCTGCTTGATAAGCAGCAGTTGCGCCGCCAAATAAGAAGTCTTCTGGTAATTTCATCATATTCTTTTGACCTCAATTCTCTTTTTATTAAATTGCATTATCTGAAACAAATTTGATTGCCTTTTCAGCATTTTCTGTTAATTCAATGTATTGTTTCCCTGTAGTGGTCAACAATTTAACCCCATATTTATCACAAATTTTTTGTAAATTTCCGCGCATACTATCCATTTGAGGAGCTAAAATAACTAGATTCATATCTTCAATTAGATCCATATCTTGCCCATAAGCACGTGCCGTCGCACTTAACGGTAAATCACGTTCTTTTGCGGTCTTATTTAGGGCATTAGCTAAAATTCCACTTGTTCCTCCTCCTGCACAAAGAACTAACACATTCGTTTCCTTTGTTATGGTCGATGAATCGTCCAACTGTGCATCATTTGAAACAGTTGCAAGTCCAGGTTCATTTGATTCACTCAAATCTTCAGTTGTGTTAGCAACCTCTGCAGCCTTTGCTGTCTCTTCTGCTAAAAGTTGACTGTCATAAACTCGCATGAAAGGTAACCAAACGGCTACATCCGCAGTCAGCATAATTGCAACTGCTAGGAAGGATAATGGAGCTAGCCCTGTACTAATAATAATTCCAATTGGACCAGGCACTGTCCAAGGCATGTTATAGATCATACTGTTCATTCCGAGACTAGAAACAAAGAATTTAAATACACACACATTAACCATCGGCGTTACAACAAACGGAATAAAGAACACTGGACTCATAATAATTGGTGCCCCAAACAAAATAGGTTCATTGACCGAGAAAGAAACTGGAATAAAGGCAGCCTTTCCTAAGGCCTTTAGTTGTTTTGATTTTGCTAAAAATAAGAATAGAAAAACCAAAACAAATGTTGAACCAGTACCACCCATATTCATAACATAATCTTGAGTATTCATTGCAAGTACATGAACAGCCTGGCTTCCACCTTGAACAAGCTTTAAATTAGCTGTCGTATTAGCAACTTCAATAGCAGCTACCGCAGGAGCGACGATAGATGGGCCCTGAACACCAATAAACCAGAAGAACCCCATAGCTCCAGCAACAATTGAAAGTCCCACATACGTATCACTTGCTTGGAACAACGGTGAAAGCGCACTGATAATTCCCTGAGGTAGGTTTTGCCCATTAGTTAATGCTTTAAATGCAATGTCAAACGCCCAAAAAACAACAACTGAGAGTCCCAAAGGAATAACATCTTTAAAGGTTTGCGAGATGTTTTGCGGAACTTGAGGTGGCATTTTAATCGTGACATTATTTTTAATACAAACGTAGTATAGATTTGGAACAATTAATCCAACAACATATGCAGCAATTAAACCTTGTGTTCCCATATATGTAAGATCAACACCACCAGTAGATAATGGCTTTACTGCTAAAATAATAAAGGCAATTTCGGACGCAATAATTACAGAAACTGGATTAATACGATTTGTCTTTGGTAAATTTAGATTTTTATAATCTGTTAAATTTTTTGCCGTTGTTGCAGTGACAAATAACGCTAAAAGCCCCATCGAGTAGTTGTAGGCAATCAAAAGTGTATTTGTGATTGAAGTGCTCCAATAAAACCCCCATACATTTGGTAGATATGTCACTAACAGAAATACACTCGAAAATAGAATAATTGGCATTGCAGCAATAAAACCATCTCGAATTGCTGATAAATATGGATTAGATGCAACTTTTTCAAAACCTGGTTTCATCTTTTCAATCTGTTTTTCAAATTTACCCATAAGATTTCACTCCTTATATTTTCCAAATAATCAAACAGTTTGATTCGCGAGTCCTTACTTCGTTAACAAGTTCATTATGATGGCAGCGGTTACATAAGTCAAGACGTTTTTTGCACTTTTTTAGTAAAACTTTGTTTTTTATCCTAACGTGGCCAGTTTTTAAAAAAATAAAGCCTGTAATTAAGCACAATTACAGGCTTGTACATGCAAATCAATTATTTGTTTTCTAGTTTGCCAACTCTTTCGAATAGATCTATAAAATAAGATACTTCATCACGTAAGAGCATCGTAGTCATCAAAGTATCTTGTCCATGAGACATAATGAACGTCGTATCAAGCTCCGCACCGCCTGCCTCTTCACTCAACAGTTTTGTCTGAGCATTATGGGCATCATTAAGTGAATCTTCCGAATCTTTTACTAGCTGTCGTGCCTCTTCAAATTTCCCCTGTTTAGCGGCATTCAACGCTTTGATTAAAGCAGTTTTTGCATCTCCTGCGTATGCTACGATCTTAAATCCAACCATTGAAATTTCTTCTTTTGTTGACATAATAAATCCTCCTCTTTTTAATAAAACGCTTACATTTAAATTACTCCCAAAACCAATTAACGTCAATAGATTTTAGTAAAATAAATTAATTATTTTTACTAAAAAAGAAACAAAGTCAGTGCTAATACCGACTTTGTTTCCAAAAAAATCATTTAAAATGCTTTTGAATCACGTTTCGTGATTCTTTTAAGATAGTTGCATTTGAATCAAAATTCAGTGTGAGATAAGAGTAATACAATAAATCAACAACATACAGCTGCGCCATAAGGGAGGTTGTGGCCGCTGTTCTGAGTTTCTCATTTTCTTCGCTATCGTCATGTAAGAGAATAATATCACTTTTTTTTGCCAAAGAACTTTTTTTGCTGTGTGTAATTGTAATAACCGGTACATGATGTTCCTTTGCCACTTCTGCCAGTTTTTGGCTTTCGACAGTTTCACCAGTATTTGAAACAAGCATTAATACTGTTTCTGGTTTTACAATTCCTGTAGCAATCAAATGTGTATCCATAGTTTGAATTACCGGTTTACCAACTCGAATAAATTTTTGTTGAAAATCAGCGGCAACAATGCTTGAAGCTCCTAGACCATACGCATATACATCATCAGCCTTAGCAATCAGTTGAGCCGCACTTTGGACAGATTTATCGCTTAATGCTAAATTGGTTTGTTCAATAGTATGTCCAATTCTAAATTCCATTTTTTGTTTAACAACGTCTAAAGGATCTTTAGGATCAACTTCTGTATACAAGCTGTCATCAACTTTAGTTTCTGCTGAAAGTTGAATTTTCACACCAGGAAACCCGTCACTACTCAGAATTTTAGCAAGTCTAACTACTGTCGCTGCACTAACACCCACTTTGTTTGCTAATGCATCTGCATTCATACCAATTACTTTTTGTGGATGGTCCAAAATAAACTGGGCAACTTTTTGCTCTGATTTTGAAAATGACGCAATTTGACTGTGAATGGAAAACAGGATGCTTTTCATGTGAACTGCCTACCTATCTAGCTGGCTGGAGTAGTCTTCATAATTATCGTTGATTTCTCAACATTTACATTATCAGTACTTTTATCAACCGAAAAATCTTGACTGTTTGTGATAATCGCCAACGTAACTGTATCATACCCGGCCTTAGCAACTTCTGTCCAGTCCACTTTTCCAACAACTTGTCCACGAGAAACTTTTTCACCAGGTTTAACGCTCAAATTAAAGTATTTACCCTTCAAATTAACCGTATCAATCCCCATGTGAATCAAAACTTCCTCACCGGCATCGCTAGTATACCCAATTGCGTGACTAGTATCTGCTACAAACATCACTTTACCATCAACTGGTGCATATACTTTTGAATCTTCGCTAGGTTGAATGGCAACACTTTTACCCATTGTTTCTTTTGCCATAATTGGATCACTAACTTCACTAACCGGTACCTGCTTACCATCAACCGGTGCAGTAATTGTATCATTCACATACGTGATTTTTGTCTCTTCAGCAGCTGTCGTTGATGAAACAGTATCACTTTTTGAAGCAATTGAACCATTATCTACAGTATCAGACTGCATAGCATCCTTTGGAACACCAAAGAAATATGTTGCAATAAAACCACCAACATAAGCAGCCAACAAACCAAATACATAACCTAACCAGTGTCCATTATTGATCAACGGAATTAAAGCAACGCCTGATGGTCCAATAGCGATTGCACCAATATGACCTAAACCACCAATAACAGCACCGCCAATACCACCACCAATACATGCCGTGATAAATGGTTTACCAAGTGGTAAAGTAACCCCGTAAATTAAAGGTTCGCCAATACCAAGAATACCAACAGGCAATGCTCCCTTAATCATATTAGTAAGTTTATGATTACGGTGACAACGAATCCAAAGCGCAATTGCGGCACCAACTTGACCAGCACCAGCCATCGCCAAAATTGGCAGTAATGGTGTCATTCCTGTTTTATTAATCATTTCAATATGAATAGGTGTTAGAATCTGATGAAGACCGAACATAACCATCGGTAAGAATAATGCCCCCAATACAAATCCTGAGAAGGCTCCACCAACATTCAATACCCATTCGATTGCACCAACCAATGATGATGAAATAACTCCGGCAACTGGCATAACTAAGAAAATCGTAAAAATACCGACTACAAACAACGCTATTGTTGGTGTAACAATAATATCAATTGAATCTGGAATCCATTGATGAAGTTTCTTTTCTACCAATGACAGAATCCAAACAGCAAAAATAACACCAATAATACCACCTTGACCAGCAGCTAATGCCTGACCATTAAAAATGTTATGCAACGGTGCCGTTGGCAGTACTCCTGGTAATAATGTTGCGGCACCAATAATACCACCTAAACCAGGAGTTGCACCAAATTCATTGGCACTGTTAATACCAACATAAACAGCTAAATAGCTAAACATTCCGTTTTGAATGACTTTCATAATCATAATAAAGTCATTCCAACCCTTACCAATGTCACCGGCAACTAACAAGTTAGAGAGAACAGCAGCAACACCACCAATTAAACCAGCACCAACAAATGCAGGAATCAAAGGAATAAAAATATTAGAAATAGATTTCAAAATTCGTTTAATTGGAGTTTGTTTTTGTTTTGCCTTTTGTTCAGCCTTTACTTTAGCTGCTTTTGCCTCAACCATTTCTTTATCTGTCAAATGGTCGTTTTCGTTAATATTTTCAGGGAATGGTTCACCCAGCTTAACTCCGACTTCGTCAACCATTTCCTGAGCAACTTTGTTAACGGTTCCCGGTCCTATAACTACTTGAAGTGTCTCATCATCAACAACACCCAAAACACCATCAATGTTCTTCAAAGCTTCCATATCGACCTTATCCATGTCAATAATTGTCATTCGAACTCGGGTCATACAATGAATTAATTTTTCAACATTACTTGGTCCACCAACATTTTTATAAATTTCTTGGGCCAATCGTTTAATTTTTGCATCCGCCATTAGTTCTTACCTCCTCTTATTGTTTTACGAACAAAACCATGAGCTGCACGTAAACGTAAATTTGCTTCATTCTTATCTAGATCGGTTAAAATCATCACAATTGCCAATTTAACATTCTGATCAGCATCTAGAAAAGCTTTCCCAGCAGTTTCGTAATCACACTCTGTTGCCTGCATAATAATTCGCTTAGAGCGTTCTACTAACTTAGCATTGGTTGGTTTTACATCAACCATTAAATTCTTATATACCTTACCAATTCCAATCATAGAAACGGTGGAGAGCATATTTAAAACCATTTTTTGTGCCGTTCCAGACTTTAATCGAGTTGATCCTGTTAAAACTTCTGGGCCAACCGGAACTTCAATTGCCACTTCTGCGTGATCACTAATTTCTGCTTGATCATTACAGGCCAAACTAACAGTATTAGCACCCACACTTTTAGCGTAATCTAACCCACCAATTACATATGGTGTTCGCCCACTTGCTGCGATTCCAACTACAGTATCCTTATTAGTTAAGTCACGCGTTTTTAAATCATTTTCTCCCAATTCTTTTGAATCCTCGGCTCCTTCCACTGCAAGTGTCATTGCCTTTTCTCCACCTGCAATTAGTCCTTGGACCATTTGAGGATCAGTTCCAAATGTTGGTACGCATTCCGCAGCATCTAAAACCCCAAGTCTGCCACTTGTTCCCGCACCCATATAAAATAGGCGTCCGTTATTTTGAAAACTGGAAACAATTTTTTCAACAGCTTTTGTGATTTCTGGTAAAGCTTTTTTTATACTAGTTGGAACCGTTTGATCTTCAGCATTCATTAGTTCCAAAACCTTATCAATGGATAATTCGTCCAAGTTCATTGTTTTATTATTTCGTGTTTCTGTTGTTAATTTACTTAAATCGATCATCGCGTTTCCTCCTTTGACATTAAAAATTCAATTCCTGTATTTTCTCTTACTAGTGCTAATAGTTTCAAATCCTTTTTTGAAATTTGCCCAATTACATTTACCCTTTTATCTTTTGGCAAAGATACTTTACAAATTTGAATTTCTCCTTGGTATCGTCCATATTCTTGATTGTCAATTGTGATCGCACCAAATTCTCGTATTTTTTGATTTTCAGGTTCAATTTCTAACTTGGTCAATTGATTTTGTTTTCGCGACTCAACTAGCCGCACCACATCCTGTGCTACTTCTGGACGATTATGCCAAACTTTTCCAAAAAGTTTTGTATATTTTGTCTGCACATGCAATTGAAGCGTATTTTGTGAATAGAAGTTTTGAAATTGTGACATAAGTTGATTGGATATTCTCGGATCACCAATAAATACTTTATCGACTTCAAACTCATTTATTAATTCATCGGCTGCAACTAACGAATTTTCATGTCGATGATTTTCTATTGTCGGTAATCCTGCAAATATTGGTCCACGCATTTTTGCATCTCCTGGTACAAAAGCCATAACCGTAAAATGATGGGCTTTAAGCCACACATTCTTCGTTTTAAACCACCTTGTATCTAATCCTGTTTCCGGTCGTGGATAATAGTTATGCCAAGCTTCCATATGTTCAAAATTTGCTTGATTATCAATTAGTTGTTTGACATCGTTTTCATTAATTGTGCTTGCATTCAATGCAACAGGTAATTGATGACTTAGTTCTGCAATTTCTGCATTCGTAAAACCGTCATCCAATCGTAAAGCGGAAATTCCCATTTGAAGCAGTTTTTTAGCATTATGAATGGTAACATTCAAATTTTCTAGACCCTTTAAATCAAGATCAACAGTCAATTTCAACTTCTCTGCTTTGCAATACTCTCCCAGCTTTTTTAACCGTTCAACATACTTCGAAGCATCATCTTCAGGAATATGTACAGAAGAAAATACACCTTCAAAACCATTTTGTTTCATTAATTCAATATATCGTTTTGTTTGGTCATCAATCTCAGTATCCAAATAAATTGAAAAACCTAACATAGTTATATTCCTCCTTTGATACCGTTTTCATTCAACAAGATCAGTATACAATTTATGAATATAAATTTCAATAAAATATTGTTATTTTTATTTATTTATGAAATTTAATTTCTTAATAGTTAAAAAAACAAATCATATAAGTAATATGATTTGCTAAAAGCTTTCTATTTTTCAGTAACTTGCTTCACCCTAAACGCCACAATCTCACGAATTAGTTTCACTGGCAACGGTTTATCATAAGGAATTTGAATTGTCCCTTTAGAAGTATGAAACTCTTTTAATTGATCAGCAAAATGTACAATTGGATCAGCGGTTGGATAAAAGCCAAGGTGTTTTTGCGTAGCTGCAAAATACACAAGAACTTTCCCATTCTGTTTAATTGCTGGCATGTTATACGAAAACGTTTCTTGAGCTTCTGGGGCTGCATCTGCTACCAATTCACGCATAATTTGAATGACCTCTTGCTGCATCTGGGGTAGATCTTCCATGTATTCGGCCACATTCACATATTTTTTCATCATTATTCCCCTTTGGTTAAAACCGGAATCAAAATATCATCAATAATTTCTTTTAAGCTCTCATCTGTCAAAAAACCGGTCGTCAAAACTTCATCAATATACATCAAGATTGGCAAAGTAATTGCCCGATCACTCAGTTGACTTAAGTTAACTTCACCGCGTTTCTCGGCCTGTTTTAAAATAACCAAAATTCGTTTTCTAAAATTACTTTCGGGGGTCATCATGCCTTCAAACAAGTCGCTAATATGGTCACCAATTTGTTCGGCAACCAAACCGCGAATCGTTTCTTCGCCTAACACTTTAAATCCTTTAATTGGACCACTCAACAAATTAAACAAATCCTGACGAAGTGACCCTGTGTCCGTAGGTTCCATTCTAATTTCGGGGCCAAATTTTCTGAATGCCATAATTAAAATAACTGACTTTTTTGGCCAACGTCGATATAAAACTGTCTTCGTTGTGTGAGCACGCGCTGCGATTCCTTCCATGGTCATTTTATTATAACCCTTCTCTTGAAACTCTTCCCAGGCAGCCGTTAATAAGGCATTTTCAAGTTCTTTGCCACGTCGACGAGGCGTTTTTTTAATTGTCATTATTTTTCACCTAATTCTCTTGCTTTTATTTTAAATCTATTATATCATTCTCAATTGTAGATACGCGCGTATCTTATTTTGAAAACTATCAAAAACTTCATTTTATTATTCAACTAAAGAGGGAAAAATATGCAATCACAAACTATTGCACCTAAAAAAAGCAGCATCGTTGCAACCTGTGCCATTTTAATTGTTGGTGCTCTTGCACCTATGCTTGATTCCACAATGGCAAATATTGCGGTTAATTCAATTACACAAAGCCTACACACTTCCGTAAATAGTGTGCAATGGGTTGTCACCAGTTATGTTTTAGCATTGGGCATCGTGGTTCCAATTGCCGGATGGGCCATCGATTGGATTACCGGTAAGCAACTCTATCTCTGGGCGTTAGTTGGTTTTTTCGTGGGTTCTGTCATTTCCGGGCTATCATCAACCATTACGATGCTCATTATCGGCCGTGTGATCCAAGGAGCTGCATCGGGAATTATCATCCCTACAATTTCAACCCTAGTCGTTCGTGCTGCTGAAGGTAAAAATCTAGGTTATTTGATGTCTGTCGTCGGTTTGCCAATGGTACTAATGCCCATTTTAGGTCCAACAATTGGTGGTCTCATCATTGATCAACTAAATTGGCACTGGATTTTTTATATTAATATTCCAATTGTGTTAATTTCGTTAGTAATTCTCACAATTTGGTTACCTAAATTTACGCCTAATCGAAAAGGTAAACGACTTGATGTACCTAGTATCGCCCTTTTTACCGGACTTTTCACGGGATTAATTCTGGCAATCACTAAATTCAGTGATTCAATTAAGTTTTGGCAAAGTTCCGTTCTCTGGCCATTAGGGATTGGCATCAGTTGTTTAATTCTCTACATTGCCTACGCGCTTGTGTTTCCTAAACGCGCGTTAGTCAGTTTGAACCTGTTTAAAACCAAGACATTTTCGGCTGCTTCGATTCTTTTGTTGATGTCGGGAATCACACTAAATGGTGCCATGTTTTTGTTACCCCTTTATTTTCAAAATATTAAGAATTTGAGTGTAATTTGGGCTGGTATCTATTTAATTCCTCAAGGTATCGGGATGCTTTTAACACGAACTCAAGTTGGTAAAATTACCGATCACATTGGCGCTCGTTGGGTTGTCATCACGGGAATTCTAATTGCTGCAATCAGTACATTACCGTTTGCGTTTGCTGGTGCGGACACGAATAAGTGGTTGCTACTTGGCTGTTTATTAATTCGGGGAACTGGAGTAGGTGCCTTTACCATTCCGATTATGTCAGATTCGTACACTGGTTTAAAACCACAACAAATTCCAGAAGCCACTAGCGCTACCCGAATGTTCCAAAATATTGGTAGCGCATTTGGAAGTGCCATTTTGGCTACGGTCATGACGCACCAAATGACGGGGCAAACACCAACCATTGCCCATTTAGCTGGTGCCTATAATACCGCGTTTGCTTGGTCGATCGTCATTACTTTGATTGCCTTAATTCCTGCCTGGTTCTTAAGTGTTAAACGTCACAAAAAAGTGTAAACAAAAACGACTAAACTCACGAATACGCAAATTTCATGAGTTTAGTCGTTTTTTAGCGCTTAACTAATTTTGCTAGTTCCATTCTTATAATTTAATTTAACACCTTTTTGCACATTAAAAATATAAACGTTAAATCTGATTGAGTTCGAACCAATTGATTGGGCCCGCATCTCAACCCCATTTGATAACAAGTCACTGCCTTGATAAATCGGTTTTACTTCATAACGCACATAGTGTCGAGTGCTTTGACGCAAATACTTCGCAGTTTCATTTTCATATTTTGTCATCTGTGGATCATTTAATGAACGGGTTCCCGTAATTAAATTTTTCCAGTTATTGTTCTGACCTGTCAATTGATAACCAATTAGGTGACAACGATTATACAGCCAACCAGACTTAAGCTTTTTATTATGCCAACCGGTTGGATCAACGTATAAAGCTGCCCTAGCTTTTTTCGGCATTAACCGTTTATTAAGCATCGCATTCGCATCGGTTGCTCGATTTTCAACATCCAGGTTACTATATTTTTGCCAAGCTCCCTTTTTGGTTGATAAGGTTGCTTTTGAAAAACTAGGTCGGTTTTTATTAATAATCACCGTTTGAGTGCCGTGGTACTTTAGTGTACTCAACTTGGATGTACTAACCGACTTAGCCTTCTTGGCCGTAACTTTTTTTACAACTTTATGAACGACTTTTTTCTTGTGGACAGTCTTCTTTTTTCGAACGACTTTTTTCTTTTTATGCACGACTTTCTTTTTATGAACAGCCTTTTTCTTCGGTGCTTTTTCAGTGGCCGATAAGGTCAATCCTCGTTTTTTAGCAGTTGTTAAACTTACTTTGTACACTTTTTTGGCACGATTTAACCCCCGGTCATGCCGTTTGTAGAAGTAATGTTTACCAGTGCGTGTCACATACACATATGTAGTTGCTTGCGCAGTTTGCGTATTGCTTGGCAATTGTTGAACGTTGAAAGCTAACGTAAACGTCGCAATCATCAAGATTACTAGTTTTGAAATTTTTTTCATAGTTCTCCCCTAATCTTTACCACCGCGAATGGTAAATAAAAAAATATTTGGTCACTTTTTGCGTATAAGTAACCTTTTTAATGTTACCGCTATTTTATGAGAGAATAAATAAAAAATTGGGTATACAAGAAAAGTAATCATTTTCTCGTACACCCAACGCTTAATCATTTTTAGCTTGCCAATAAATTAATTTTCCATGGTCATCTTTAACAACCGTTCCGTTTGCAACTTCAGCATTATTCTTTTCAAAACTAATCGCAAACACGACATTTTCTGGCAAATGATTTTTTTGATAGATCATTTTTAATATGACCATTTTTCGTTTTCTAGTCCAATGTAACCGGTCATTATTCATATTTGCATCAACACTCAGTGCCGGATCGTCCGAATTTTCATGACGATTAATTCCCCAAAAATAATATCTTTTTGCTCGTTGAATAAAATTTGGTTTCATTGAACCAAAATTTCCATGTAGATAATCGCCTGTTACTGAATGATTCAAATTATCAAATTCTGTCGTAAAACTGACTTTTGCATGATTCGTTTTAAATGATCTAAAACTAGCGTCTGAATAACACTTATGCCATAATTTCGTTAACATTTTAATATCTAAATCTGAATTATCAACCTTATTTTTAGTTATATCTTCAGCCTGAAGGTGAATTTTATGATGTACTGTTACCACATCAAAAACCGGATGAATTTTAACGGTTGGATTTCCCAATAATAAGACCGTCGTTGTTATCGTGGGATCTTCGATTTGGTCAAAATCATCAAACAAATCATCTTTTTTAGCCTCATATCGATATTGTAAATTAGGGGAGATTAAGTTCATTTCCTGTCTTACAGTCCGTTCAATTTTGTTACTTTTTATTGCTTTTTTCGCATATCGAACTTCATTTCTTTGCTGATAGGTTGGTAAAGTTATTATTATCATTGCACCATATAACAACACCAAGATCCCCACACAAATACCCAAAGTAATTAGAACAATTTTCATCGTTTTATGTAACATTGAATTACTCCCCCGAATTCAAATTTTACTAACTTAATTTTATGCTTATTTTTTAAAAAAATAGCTAAACACCGCCACTTTAACCAGTTCTTAAAAAATAGTTTTCATATTGACTGCACAGTCATTGACTTACAAGTCAATGAGATTTATACTCTGTTTACCAATTAATCAGAGCAACATTTTAGCGCGATTAATTTCATAAACTATTTGTGGTTAAAAATCATAAGGAGGTCAGCATTATGGCTGAAACAGTACTTTCAATTAATCATTTACAAAAAAAATTTGGTAAATTCGAGGCATTAAAGGATATTACCTTTGATGTCCAAAAAGGAGAGGTCTTTGGTTTTATTGGACCAAATGGTGCCGGTAAATCAACTACCATTCGAACGTTATTAGGAATCTTACGTGCATCAGGTGGTTCGGCCACTATTTTTGGTAAGGATGTGTGGAAAGATGCGGTTAGTATTCACGAACGGTTGGCCTACGTCCCAGGTGATGTTTATCTTTGGCCCAATTTAACTGGTGGCGAAATTATTGATCTGTTTTTGAAACTAAACCATCAAAAACACACAACTCATGCGGATGAACTCATTAAACAGTTTGAACTAGATCCGTCAAAAAAGGCACGTACCTATTCAAAAGGAAATCGCCAAAAAGTAGCTTTAATTGCGGCCTTTTCAACTGACGCTGATTTGTATATTTTTGATGAACCAACCTCAGGGTTAGATCCTTTGAATGAAGAAATTTTCCAAAAAAATGTTTTAGCATTGAAATCACAAGGTAAAAGCATTCTTTTATCCAGTCACATTCTCTCAGAAGTTGAACGAATGTGTGATCGAATTGGCATTATCCGTGAGGGACGCATTATCGAAACAGGAACCTTAGATGAAATGCGTCATTTAACACGAACCATGGTAACCGTTCAAACTCGCCAAACTTTACCAGACTTGTCTGGAACTGACGATGTTCACAATTTCAAGCGATCTGATGACACACCTAACAAGGCAAGTTTTAGTGTCGACTCTGATAAAATGGATAAGGTAATGCAAACACTAGCTGGTTTGGAAATTATTGGTTTACAAAGTACACCACCAACTCTAGAAGATCTCTTCTTACGTTACTACCAAAAAGATAGCAAGGGAGATGGCCAAGATGAAGCATAGTTCGTACCAACAAAGCGGTTTTTTAACCCGTTTTAACTTACGCCGTGACTGGTTTGTTATTCTTGTTTGGCTTGTTATTCTGGGTGGCTTAATGGCCTCAGTTGCTTTTAAATTTAATGATCTTTATGGTTCGAAAGATTCAATTTCAAGCATCGTCACCACACTCAAAATGCCGGCAATGGTTTCTTTGTTTGGTACCTTTGTTGCTAAGGCACCTTATACAACGGCCGATATTTTTGCTAGTGAAATGATGGTCTTCATGGCATTATTTATGGCAGTTATGAATATTTACTTTGCCGTTCGTAATACCCGTGATGAGGAAAGTAATGGGATGTTGGAACTGCTTCGCGCACATGCGATCGGCAAACAAAGCCCTTTACTTGCTGCCACCATCGAATTATTTTTAATTAATCTACTAATGGGCTTGTTTTATTTCGGTGGTTTACAAATATCTGGCATGCACGGCATGACAGTCACCGGAAATCTGCTGATTGGTGCCGGTTTAGCAACCGTTGGATTTATGTTTGGAAGTGCCGCTTTACTGATGGCCCAAATTAGCGATAATCCTCGTGGTGCAACCATGTTAAGCTACTTGTTTTTAGGCGTCACTTACCTTGTCCGCATGATTACGGACGTGCAAAACGCTGATTTGACTTGGTGGTCACCATTTGGTTGGGTTGAAAAACTATCGATTTACCACGAAAATAATTGGAGTCCCATCTTACTCATGGTGGCTTTAACCGCCGTTTTATTACTGTTAACTTTTTATGCTAGTCGCCATCGTGATGTTGATGCCGGTTTGCTTGCAACCCGCGGTGGTCGTAAACGCGCTTCTGTCTTTTTAACCGGACCATTTAGTTTGGTTATGCGTCTCGATCGACTCAGCTTGATTGTGTGGGTTCTTGCGGTCATTGTGTTAGGAATTTCCTATGGTTCCATTTTTGGTACTGTTGGTGATATCATGAAAACTAATCCACTGATGGGCAAACTAATGGGCGCAACAGCTGTAGATGCTGCTAATCGTGCAATTGTTCTAAAATTTGCAGCTCTATTAATGATTGTTTTTGCCGTTTTGGTAACTGTACCTAGTGTGCAAACCTTGCTCAGAATCAACGGTGATGAACGTAAAGGCTGGCTAGAACAAATTCATGCTAAAGCCATTTCACGTGGTCATATTTTTAGCAGTTACGTTGCCGTTGCTCTAATTATCGGCACCCTTTCCATGTTTGCCGCCGTTTTTGGCCTTTGGTTAGCCAATAATTCTGTTATGGATAATCCACTTTCGTTTGCCCGCTTATTCCGTGGCTTTATTGGCTATCTACCAGCACTTTACGTCACGTTAGGAATTAGTATTGTGATTATCGGTTGGTTGCCACGTTTCCAGACTGTTATCTGGGCACTACCGGTTTACGGATTGATTAGCCTCTACTTTGGTAATTTATTGAATTTACCAAACTGGGCTGAAAATCTTACCCCTTATGGCTGGATTAATCAGGTCCCCGTGAAAGCTGTAGATTGGTCACAGGTCTGGATTTTACTTGGTGTGGCCGTTATTTTGTTTGTGATTGGTTTTGTAGGTTATAAACGAAGAGATTTGATAGAAAATTAAAGTTACTTTTCCCTCTCAATTTCCAGATACAAAAATCAAAAGGAGGTCATTACTTTCATGCCCGTAAAGGAATCAAAAAAAGTCCCAATGGATCCTCAAAAAGTTGAACGAATTATGAGTGTGTCCTTAACCGAATTTGCCCATCATGGTTATCAAGGTACCAAGACGGACAACATCGCCAAACAAGCCAACGTTTCCAAAGGCATCATTTTTCGTTACTATGGCAACAAAGTCCAGTTGTACCTGGCCACCATCAAGTTTGCAACTGAACATATTACTAACGTTGCTGACTACAGCGTTTGGCAGAATGCTCATGATTTAGACGAAATGATTGTGAATGTAACCAAATATAAGATCCAGTTGCAGTTACAATTTCCAGACGAATTCAAAATTTTGTTGGATGCTTACGCTGGGGTTGGTGATGCCCCCGCTGCTTTGCGACAAAAGGCGGCAAAATTCTATGCTAATGAAACTAATGATAACCTAAACACATTAGTGGAACCGGTGCTCAACCGACTTCCCGTTCGTTCTGATATTGATCGTCAAACAATTCAAAATTTAATGGTGGCAGTTTTCAACCAAGTTGGTTTGGAAACAAAGGCATTTATGAAACAGCACCCTGATGCAGATTTAACCGACTTTGATGAAATTATTAACCATGTTCGTCAATATATGGATATCTTAGAACACGGATTTTTGACAGCTTAATCGAAACCTAAAAAGGACATTGATTTTTAAAAATCAATGCTCTTTTTTTAAACTTGTTTTAGTTTTTATTACGATCATTTAATTTAGCATAATTTCTTGAGTAAAATGCTTTAAATATACTAAAAAAATAGTATAATAACAGTTGTTGAATAAAAGTGAACGCTTTCTTTGATAACCATGATTTCCTAAACACTTTTTTTATTTCTAATTTATAGAAAAGATTAATTGTTGTTGTGACAATGTTCATTATTGTAAGCAAAAAACTTACAAATATCTATAAATATGAAATTTTTTAAAAAATAGCAGAAATTTGTGGTATTATTTTATTTGTGCTCTTTTAGTGCTAATTAGTATGCTTAAACGCAAAATATTTGGAGGAAAAATAGACTATGTTTTATTACGACTATGATCAACTGAACTTCGCACGACATAAGCTTGATTCAAAAAAATCAAATTACTTACTTCGTTTTTCGTTTCTAGAATATAATTTAATCTTTAATTTTGAAAAAAGAGATCATCACCGTGCCGATCGCGAATTAACCTTATTTTTTGAACGTCACACGGAACTCATTAAAAACGCTACCCACGAAGAGCTTCACCGGAGTTTAATCAATATCGTGAGTGACTTTACCATGACTGGATTAGCAAATCACTTTAATGCGACTAATTTTGTTCAGTTACGTGAAGCTTATATAGATTGGCTAACACCTGAAAAGCCAGAAGATCCGGAAGCATTTCAAAAGATCTTGAAATTAATTTGTAAAGACTTCTTTGACTTACAATCTCCTGAGGATCAGATCACTTCTACAGATACGGTGCCAAAGCAAGTTTATCAAATTACGTACTACGTAAATATGCATTTATATGATAAAATGCAACCTATCAAAATTGCGGAGTACTTACATTTATCCTATCAATACGTTTCACGTTTATTTACCCACACCATGGGTCTGTCGATTCAAAGCTACATTGATAAACAACGAGTTGATGAGTCTAAAAAATTATTATTGCACACAGATTTGCCATTGAATGAAATTGCTAGCATGCTAAATTACTACGATTCTAGCAATTACATTAAGCATTTTAAGAAGTTCTCTGAAACAACACCAAAACAGTACCGTTTACAAAATCAACGTAAACGAAGTTCGTCAACTCAAGATGTCATTATCGATAATAATCAACGTTATTAAAACAAATTTAGTAAGTTTAAAATAATAAAAGCCAACCTCAGACTCAAATCTAAAGTTGGTTTTTATTTTGCGTTCATTAACTATTTCTAGTTAAAAGCGATCTTTTTTTCTTCTAATTCCAAACAGACCAAGCAACATCCCCATCAAACTTAAACCAAGAATCGTCAAAGGATTGCCCTGACTATCACTCGTCTGTGGTAATCGTTTCTGATTCTGTAATTTGTTTGCGTGATAACGTGCAGTTCTGGTTTGATTTGCATTAGTTAAACTAATTGATTTAACCCTTCCGTTATTCACTGAAGTTGACTTCGTTGTTGAAACTGAATTGGATTCATTCTTGCCAGAATTTTCTGGTTGACTTGGTTTTGTTGGTTGCCCAGGTTTATTCCCAGTTGGCGGATTAGTTGTTCCGCCTGGTTCACCACCATTACCTGGCTTACCAGGATTATTTTGACTAAGAATTGTGAAGGTTCCTGCAATAAAGTTAGCATTTGTAAAGGTATAGTCTGGATTTGCTGCTTCAACTTTAGCAATTCCAGCAGCGTTTAGCGTTACGCTATAAACACCCACCGCAGTTGGTACACCAGTAATCGTTTGTCCTTTAGCATTAGTGAAGACAAAGTCATCATTGGTTAAAGATGCAGCCGTTAAACCAGTTCCATAGGTAACTGTAAAGTCTGGTGTTGCATCACCATAATGAATGGTTTGACTATTCGTTGTGACATCTTTAGCTGCTGCTGGTGAAATTACAAAGGTCCCAGCTCCAGTGAAACTTACCTCATAATCAGTTCCAAGTGCTTGTTGAATGGCTTGTTTACCAGTATCCGTTAATTGAACTTGATAACTTCCTGGTTCAATACCACCACTTACCAAAGCAATATCATCATCGGTTAATGTGTAGGACTGTCCATTTGGTAAAGTAACTTGATAATAGCTAGCTTTTGGTTGTTGTTGCGCACCTGTATAGGTTTCGGTTTCATTACCGCTTAAGCTAACCGTTGCCTTAGCTGGGGCAATTGTTAAGCTCCCATTAACTACTTCAACTTCATAATTTGAATTATCAGTTGCGTTTGTGAGTACATCAATTGGATAAGTTCCTTGTTCGATGTCCTTGCTGACGTCTGTCAAACTATAAACTAGATTCGTACCATCAACTGGTTTACCACTCACAGTTGCCGTCAAATTATCACTATACGGTTTGCCATCATACGTCTTAGAAACTGTTGGTGCGGTAATAGTAACTTTGGCCTTATCAATAATAACTTTGCCAGTTACGTTAGTATCATTCAATACATAGTTGTTGCCAACTGTTGCTTGAATTTTGTCAATGCCTGCAGTTGTTAATTGATAAGTGTAACTACCTGCGTTTGTACTGTCGTTTTTCACATCAATATCGTCACTAGTTAAATCAACTGTTTGTGAGTTGCCATTTTCTAAGGTTACTGTGGCAACTAAGTTCTTGGCTTCACTAGCTTTTGTGCTACCATCGTACGTAAATTCACCGTTATTGACACTCACATTAGCCGTTGCAGCTTTAATCGCAACCGACCCGGTAATGTTTGTGTCATCCACAGCATAGTTATTACCAACAGCAGCTTGAACTTTAGTCAATCCAGTAGCACTTAACGTATAAACATAATTACCAACATTTACGCTGTCATTTGCAATTGATACGTCTGAACTGTCTAAATCAACAGTTGTCTTGGTACCATCCGCTAATGTCACTGTGGCAACTAACCCAGCAGCTTCACTAGCTTTGGTTTTACCGTCGTACGTAAATGAAGTTTGATTCAAACTAAGCACCGGTTGTGCCGCTGTAATTGTTAGTTTTCCAGACTGAACAGTAATATCATAGTTGGGATTATCAGCGTCAGTTGCAGTCACATCAATTGGATAAGTTCCTTGATTAACATCCTGACTAACATCCGTTAAGCTATAAACTAACGCTGCTCCATCAGTTGGTTTGCCTTCCACTGTGGCTGTTATATCTCCACTATATGGACTTCCATCATACGTCTTAGAAACTGTTGGTGCGGTAATTGTAACTGCCGCTTTATCGATGGTAACTTTGCCGACTGTTCCTTGACTGACCGTGTAGTCTTTGCCAACTGCGTCTTGAACTTTAGCTAATCCGGTAGCATTCAAACTATAAGTGTACTCACCGGCGTTCACACTGTCATCATCATTAGTAATAGCAATATCTGAGCTGTCTATAGAAACTACTTGTGTACTGCCATCTGACAAAGTAACCGTCGCAGTTAGACCAGATGCCTCACTAGCTTTAGTGGTACCGTCATACGTAAACTTAGTGTTACTCAAATCTGCTGAAGTCTTTGCAGCATTGATGGTCAAGCTTCCAGCTACTACCGAAATCTTGTAGTTGGGATTATCAGCATCAGTTGCAGTCACATCAATCGAATAGGTTCCTTGATTAATGTCATTGCTAACATCCGTCAAGCTATAAACTAACGCTGCTCCATCAGTTGGTTTACCTACCACTTTGGCTGTTAAATCACCTGTATAGGCCTGACCATCATATGTCTTAGAAACCTTTGGCGCGGTAATTGTGACTGCCGCTTTATCGATGGTAATTGTGCCATTAGCTCCCAAACTAACCGTGTAGTTACCACCAGCAGCATTTTGAACTTTAGCTAATCCGGCAGCACTCAAAGTAAATGTATAACTACCTGCGTTACTACTATCTTCGCCCTTAGTAAAGGTAATATCTGAACTATCTAAAGCAACAGTTGTGCCATTAACTGTAGCAGTTAATCCAGTATCACTAGCTTCTGTTGTACCATCATACGTGAACTTAGTGTTACTCAAATCTGCTGTTGTCGTGGCTTTTGTGATTGTTAATCCTCCAGATACAACAGTAATGTCATAATTTGGATTATCAGCGTCAGTTGCAGTCACATCAATTGAATAGGTTCCTTGATTAACGTCCTTGCTAACATCCGTTAAACTATAAACTAAAGCTGCTCCATTAGTTGGTTTGCCTGCCACTGTGGCTGTCAAATCACCCGTATAGGCTTGCCCATCATACGTCTTAGAAACTGTTGGAGCGGTAATTGTGACTGCCGCTTTATCGATGGTAATCGTGCCATCAACTCCCAAACTAACTGTGTAGTTACCACCAGCAGCATTTTGAACTTTAGCTAATCCAGTGGCATTCAAAGTAAATGTATAACTACCTGCGTTACTACTATCATTGTCACTAGTAATAGTAATATCTGAGCTATCTAAATCAACGTTTTTACCATTAACTGTCGCAGTTAATCCAGTTGCCTCGCTGGCCGTTGTAACACCGTCATACGTAAACTTAGTTCCATTCAATGTAGCTTCGAGCCCTGCCGGTACGATGGTGATTGTGCCAACTTTTTCATCATTCAAAACATAATTACTGCCTAATTCGTTTTGAACTGCTTTTCGTCCCGCGGAGCTTAAGATGTACGTGTATGTGCCTTGGCTGGTACCATCCGTACTTAATAAAGTTACATCTGCACTAGTTAGGTCCACCTGTTTTGTGCTACCGTCAGCTAGTGTCACCGTCGCGGTTAATCCGCTGGCATCACTGGCTTTGGTCGTACCATCATACGTAATGGTTGGTGAGCTTAAAGTAACAATATATTTAGCTGGTGTGATGGCAATATTACCCGAAACATTGTTATCAGTTACCGTATAGTTGTTACCAACGGCTGTTTGCACCTTAGTTAACCCAGTTGTTGATAGAGTATAAACATAATTATTAACATCCGTGCCGTCGGAAACCACATTAATATCAGCACCGGTCAAAGAAACATTTTTTGTACCGCCATCTGCATCAAGTAAAGTGACCGAAGCCACTGGATCTGCGCCACTGGCTTTGGTTGTCCCATCATAGGCGAACCCGCCGTCATTTAAGACAACTGTTTCGGTAAGCGGACTAATGGTAATAGTGCCCGTTTCGGTTGGGTTCGTGATTGCCACACCACCAACTAATTCTTCTAGTCTTGTCAAACCTGATTCACTCAGTTGATACGTGTAGGTATCAGCGGCGGTATTATCCCCAGTCACCTGAATATCATCGCTGGTCAGCGTTACCGTCTCGGTAGCTCCAGTTGATAGAATCAGACCAATTGTCAAATCAGGTGCTCCGCTGGCCTTGGTTGTACCATCATACGTAAAACCGGTGTCGCTCAAAATTACGGCCGGTGGCGATGCAATGACGATATTTCCAGTAACTGCAGAACCATTGACAACGTCGGTAACCGCATAATTATCACCGACTGCCGCTTGGACTTTCGCCAGGCCACTGTCCATTAGTGTATAGGTGTAGTCCCCACCAACCGTGCTATCATTTGGTACCGAAATATCATCACTAGTCAGATTTACAGTAGCCACGTCGCCATTCGTTAAGGTAACCGTGGCCTGTAAATTGTCTGCCTGACTAGCTTTGGTTGTGCCATCATAGGCAAATCCACCGTTATTCAGTGAAACTGGTGTACTGAGTTCCAAGATCTCAACACTGCCAGTTGTATCTGTATTAGTTAATGTGTAGCTTGTGCCAATAGCTGCTTGAACTGCATCCAAACCGGCTGCATTTAACTGATAGGTATATGTCTTAGCATCGGTCCCATCAGTTACAAATTCGACCTCATCACTACTCAGTGAAACAGGAATTGTCGTAGTCCCATCTGGCAAAGTAACTGTAGCAACCAAGCCAGTTACATCACTTGCTTTTGTCGTTCCATCATAGATAATTTGCTTTGAGTTAAGCCCTATGGTAGCTTCAACTGCCAGAATGGTAATCTTTCCGGTTACATTAGAATCTGTTGCCGAATAATTATTCCCTAATTTTGACTGCACATATTTCAAACCGGTTGGATTAAGCGCATAAGTGTAAGTTTTCGCTGCCGTACCATCGTTAGTCACCGCAATATCAGCACTACTTAGATCTACAGTAATCGTTGTTCCATCAGCGGCTGTGACTGTAACCGTGGCCTTTAAACCAGTGACATCGCTGGCCTTAGTCGTACCATCATACAAAATTGTTACATCGTTCAAACCTACTTGGGTTTCAAATGGTGTAATGGTAATGGTACCAGTGGTCGTTGGATTACCCAGATTGTTTGTGGCGCCAATAATGGTTTGAATTGCAGACAATCCAGTGGCTGATAAACCATACGTGTAGCCGCCAACTGCCGTGCTGTCGTTTGTTACCGTAATGTCATCACTAGTCAAATTTAGAGTTTGCGTACTACCATCCTCTAAAGTAACTGTAGCAACTAAGCCTGTAACACCGCTAGCTTTTGTATTGCCATCATATTGGAGTTTTTGATTGTTTAGAGCTACCGTTGGAGCATTCAGAATCGTAATCTGAGCTGCAGAACCCGCACCGGCAATAGCAGGTGAATAACCATCCGCATAAAATGCGGTCTGAAGATAGCCTGTTTTGCCAGCCTGTTCATCAAAATCAGCTGTGGTTCCCGTAATTGCGATTCGGCCAGTGGAAGCATTACTTGGAATCGCATCAAATTCAATAATAATTGAACGAATTGATGACCAATCTGATACCTGATCAGCCGTGACATATCCCGTTGTGGAGACTGTATCGCCAGGAGTTTGTTGTGACGTCGAGTAGAGTACTGTAGCTTTTAAGGCATCTCCATTTGTATAAGTACTTGGTAATGTGATGGCCTTTGTTAAATCAAAGGTGTATTCAGAGCCCTGACTATCACCAGCTGTTGGCAAATTAATCAAGGAAATCGCATTTTTAGCTGCAGAAGCCACAACATTAAGCACTGTATCATAGAAGGTTAGAGTCTGATCTCCCCCAATATAGGAAGTTCCATCTTGTACAGCAGTTATATCTTGATTACCTTGCGCTAAACTAACATTAGCAAGCGTTGAAACCGTCGTAATTGTCCATTGATGACCGCTCCCAAAATCACCCATAAAAAAGGCATTTGCGTCCCCATCTGTGAAGGAAGTATCTGTAACTTGCGTTTTATTTGTTAATTGCGTTTCTGGTGATGTCACATACATTGTATAATCATATTTTCCTGGCATCGCATCAACGTTGTTTGACAACCAGATTTGTATAAGTTGGGTTTGTTGTGTCGTGACTGAAACTCCGGTTCCCGTATAATCAACCTTAACAACTTCTTGTCCGTTATCCGCTAAGAATTCAGAAACCAATCCACCGGCTGGAACATTTTTAATACTTTCAATATGGGTAGCAGAAGGAAGCACAAAATAATAGATAGGTTCGTATACTTCATAGGCTGTCTGACCAGAAGTAAGGCCCGCTGTTTCAAGAGAAATATAACCCGCATTTGTTGCTCCAACTGCTTGGTTTCCCTGCCATGCATACCCTTTAACTATAGCAACCGCATTCGTTGGAGAAATTACAGTTTGTGTAAATGGCACTGATGATTCTGCATCAGAATCACTAATCGTAATTGATGACACCAATTTATCTCCGTCACTTACCTGTGAACCATTATCATAAGTTGAAGAAACTGCACCATACACTGTAAAACCTTGTGAACCACTTGTCGCACCAGGTGCCAAATAATTAGGTGTGAATACTATTGTACGAATTGCCGAACTATCTGTTGGTGTAACTGTTCCTCCAGCAAGGACCGTTCCCGTCTCAACTGTACCGTCTGCTAAGGTCATTGTGTAAGCATAGCTGGTTGTACCTGGTAAATAAGAGGTTGTTGTTGCTCCTTCATTTGGGACTTTAATGCCAGTAGCATCTAAACCATTTGGAATGGTCAACGTAATCGAAATATCACTTAGCGAACCTGCGCTTCCCGTCGTAAACGTAAATGTATTTAGATAATCTGGATCATTGGTTGGATCATCATCCAACAACAATTGTGTAGACGATAAACTACTATTTCCAGCGGCTGTTGCTGAAATATTCTGTTTTCCTGAATCACTTGCTGCAAGAATTGTTTCTGTCCAAACGGTGTTAGCAGTTGACGTAAGCGTATCTCCCGCAGCATCAATAAATTGCGTCATTGTTGCTGCTCCTGAAGCCGTCAACGTCTGTGTGCTATCGGTTTGTGTCACATTATAAGACCCAGCTATTTTATAAGAAAAATCAGTACTATTTTGAGAATTTTGTTGACCAGAGCCGATTGGAACCGTGATGATCACATCACCGCCTCTTCCTCCCGGCTGCGTAATTGTTGTTGCATCTGTAAAATTGTTTAAGGAAGAAGTCAAACTGCTATCAAGAATAAAACTACTTGGTACAGGAATGGTAATAGTAGTTCCATAATTTGCCGCAGAATTAACTTGCTTTGATGGATTAGAATCATCTAAAACACCGTCAGCCTCGTTTGCACTAATATTATAAACATAATCAGTGTTAGGCAACACTGAATCAATTGTTGTTGTAGGATAGGTACGGCTTGGAGTTGACAGTGCCGCGGATGGACTAACTTTTTGGGTAAAATTAACTGGTGCTTGTTCTACTTCATTAATTGTATAACTAATAGTTTTTTGTATGGTTCCAATATCCGTCATGGGTTTAGACTGACCCCAAACGTTATTATTTTGACCCAAAGTAATATGTTGAGTAAAAGTATACGTTCCTGACAAATCCGGACTTAAAGTATCCGTAATCGTAGTGGAGCCGTCTGCATTTTTAATAGATGTGGTGGTTCCACCAGCAGACATTTTTTCAAAATTCTGACTTAGTTGATATACACTACTATCGGCAGGAATGGTAATCGTAAAAATGTCACCGGCTGAACCTGTAAACTTAAATACGATTGTCATATTATTTCCACTGGAGCCATACCCCATTGTTAATTGAGATAGTGTTACACTGGCAGAACTGGTTGAAGCCACTGCCGTCACTGCAGCTTTAGCACGCACATTCATTAATGCGGCAGCCACTTGTTTGGTCGCATCGGAAACGACCGCTGTGCTAGTAGTGGCACTGGTTGTGGCCAGTGTGGCACTTGAAGTATTAACACTAGCATCAGAAGCTGCTACCGATGTAACAGTAGACCCACTTAACTCACTAGTTGCATCACTCGAAGAACTAGCACTGGATGCGTTAGCTGAAGAAGCGGCTGTTGAAGATGCACTAGTCACCGAACTGGCCGAATTATTTGTACTTGGGTCGCTAGAAACTGAACTTGTCGACGAATCACTGGCACTAGCCGCAGAAGAACTCGTTGATGTGCTCGACGACGCTGCAGTACTTGTGGCCGATGAACTTGCCTGACTAGTACTAGTTGATGAACTTTTAGCTGCAGAAGATGCATTGCTTGTAGAACTAGCACTTGTTGAGCTAGATTCTGCAGAAACTTTGTTGGAATCAGAAGTTTCCTCTGAACTACTAGCCGCAGAAGACTTAGCTTCAGATGTCACATCTGCACTTGTTGCTGAAGATGTGTTTGTAGCCGCTGTTGAACTAGAAGCAGCTGTTGAAGTCGCATCTGACGTCGTGCTACTGGAACTTGTTGTTGAACTAGAATCACTGGCACTTTTAGCAACGATTGCGCTTTCATTTGTAGCTGCTGTATCACTAGCCTGAATCGAATAGGATCCAAAGGTAATGCCTGCCCCAAAAGTAAGTAATGAAACGGCTGCAAATAACCAGCCTTTGCTTGTCTTATACATTTTATAGTGTCGTTTGATTTTTCCCGAATCTCGTAACAACTTTAAATACTTTTTTTGATTCCGATTCATCAAAATTATCACTCCTCATTCTTATTTAAGGGAACAATTTATTTCCTCATAAAAATATCATAATTCAACGTTATTATACCATGCTATTTTTGAAACAAGGTCAAAATCACACTATTTTTTGTGCTATTTTCATATTTTGCAAATATTTTGCTCTAAAAATTGGATATTTCAGAAAAATATAAGAAAAAAAGAATAGTTTTTTCATATGTTCAACGTTATAAGGTTAATTTCATAATTTTTGCACAAAACTACACACGAATTTCTACCACTGCTATTGTTAATTTATGATATTCACAATTCTATGTCAAGGGCGGTTTAAAAATGTACAAAAT
>NZ_JQBY01000023.1 GCF_001437405.1 Pediococcus ethanolidurans
AAAAGTTGTCTCAGGAATCAGCTTACATCCATTCTTTCTAATGGATTGTGTGGTAACACCATTAAAGACCTTGATGGGTTTTTCTGTCCACTTAAATGTTCAATTTAAATTTTACAATCTGCCATATTCTTTAATAACTTGAAATGTCAAATTAAGTTAGAAATAACATAGCTGTTTATCTGTGATGTTTTCCATGAATACCTCAATTGGTGTTTTATAATTTAATGATTTTCTTGGAATATGATTACGCCGGCTACTGACTTGTTGAACTAAAGCATTTGGTAAATTGCGAAAATCCATGCTCTTGTTGAGACCATCTCGTCTAATTAGTCCATTGTTATTTTCGTTTAAGCCACGCTGGTTAGGAGCCCCAACTTCGGCAAAATAAGTACTAATATCATGCTTATTTGCGATTTCTTTCCAACCAGTGAATTCTTTACCATTATCAAAAGTAATTGACTTGAAAAGGTGTTTTGGCTGTTGGGACAACCATTGATTAAGATGTTTATTAACGCATTCAGCCGATTTCTGTTGGATGTTTAAAATGAGTTCAACTTTGGAGAGACGCTCAACTAAGGTCATAACTGCACCTTGATGTGCTTTGCCTTGGACGGTGTCTGCTTCTAGATGACCAAATTCATGTTGAAAATGAGGATAATCCTGATAGCGTTGATAAATACTTCTGCCGAGTCGGCCAGCTTTACCACGCCGTTCAACGTAACCATTTGGATGCCTTTTACCTTTCATTGGCAACAATTTCACATTGAAAATATCTCTTTGAAAAAGTCGATATAAGGTTCTCATGCTACAACTGATCTGCAAAATACAGTTGCTTTTCTTCGTATTTAGGATTAGTATTTTGCAGTACTATATTTCAATAATTAGCGTTGGGGGCAAGCAAATATGAATAAGCAACTAGAACGTGTTTCTTTTGCGGGGGCACTTGTTACTTTAGGAATTGTGTACGGTGATATTGGCACTTCACCATTGTATGTTATGAATGCATTGATTGGTGACGCCGGTAAAATGGGAAATATTTCTCCCGATTACGTGATTGGATCGATCTCGTTGATTTTTTGGACATTAATGATCATTACAACGTTGAAGTATGTTGTCATTGCAATGCAAGCCGATAATAAGCGTGAGGGCGGAATTTTTGCTTTATATGCATTGGTTCGAAAAAATTCAAAATGGTTAATTTGGCCAGCCTTGATTGGTGGGGCGGCTATTTTGGCCGATGGAACATTAACTCCTTCAGTAACTGTGACTTCAGCCATTGAGGGATTAAAAAAACAACACCTTGGCCCTGTGGTGTTTAGTAATTCTCAACATAACGTCTTGATTATCACAACAGTTGTTTTACTCGTATTATTTATGATTCAACGTTTTGGAACAGGTGTGATTGGGAAATTCTTTGGACCAGTGATGATTTTATGGTTTGGCTTTTTGGCTATCTTTGGAATCGTTAATCTAATCAATTATCCAATGATATTGAAGGCTATTTCTCCCTATTATGCAATTAAGATACTCTTCAGTCCAGTTAACAAAGTGGGAATCTTTATACTTGGAAGTATCTTTTTGGCAACCACAGGAGCAGAGGCTTTATATTCCGATATGGGTCACGTTGGCAAGAAGAATATTTATGTAACCTGGCCACTAGTATATAGCACCCTATTTTTAAATTACTTAGGTCAGGGGGCTTGGATAATTAGACATGCAGGTGACACTGCTTACAGGCACTTATCGAACTTAAATCCCTTTTATGAAATGCTCCCAGGGCCTTGGCGCCTAGTTGGCATTTTGCTAGCCACACTCGCTGCAATCATTGCCTCTCAGGCGTTGATTACGGGTTCTTACACTTTAGTCGATGAAGCAATTGGCTTAAAATTTTTACCTAGAATGGTTATTAGACATCCAAGTAATATAAAAAATCAAATTTATATTGCAACTGTTAATTGGATACTATGTATAATAACAATCAGTGTAGTCTGGTTCTTTGGTAGCTCACAAAAAATGGAGGCTGCGTATGGTTTAGCAATCACTATTACCATGCTTATGACTACCGTGCTTTTGCATGAATTTTTAAATAAACACCTAAATAAGGGAACGGCGCTTATAATTGCCTTGTTTTTTGGTTTTATTGAACTAATCTTTCTAATTTCAAGTTTGGTTAAGTTTATTCATGGCGGTTATGTTACCTTAACAATCATGTTGGGTATTCTTTATATTATGTGGCTTTGGTACTTTGGAAATAAACGAAGAGAACATTATGAAAAAGAAAGCGAGTATGTTTCACTTCTTGACTATCGTGATCAACTCTCTAAATTAAGCGCAGACAATACAATACCTTTGTTCACGACTAACTTAGTGTATATGACTAAGATTAAGGGTGATTACCAAATTAAGCGTAGTACCATGTATTCTATTCTCGACAGACAACCTAAAAGAGCTAAAGTTTATTGGTTTGTTACAGTCAATGAAACCAATGCACCCTATGAAAGTAATTATACAGTTGATTTACTTGAGACGCATAATGTTGTTAACATTCAATTGTACTTAGGGTTTAGGAAATCTCAATCCGTTAGTATCTATTTACATCAAATTGTAAATCATCTAGTGGAACAAGGTATTTTAGAGCCACAAATACCCACATATTCAACAGAGCGACAACGGAAAGTCGGCGACTTTAAGTTTGTCATTATAAAGGAACAACCAGCAGATTTAATTGTCAATGATCAGTTAAGCTCGTTAGATAGAAGATTGATTGGGGGACGCATCTATTTGCAGAAAATTACGGCCTCACCTGTTTCATGGTATGGTTTGGAGTTTAGCAATGTCATAGAAGAAAGTTCCCCGTTATTTATTACTCAAGATCGGGATCAGTACTTAATTCAAAAGAAAATTTATCATCGAGGTAGCTTAAGTAAGACCGAAAAGTGAATATGTAGCAGTTTAAGTGCGACAAATAAGTTAAAAAAATTATATTTAATTTTAATTAATGACCTGATCTCAGTATTTTACTGGGATCAGATCATTTTTTGTCCATCGAAATACGTTTAGTGTTTTACTATAACACGTCTTTAGCAACAACTTGTTAAAATCTCCCGGTTTGTAAAATTAAGTTAATACTAAAAAAGCCATTTGTGGTAGGCTTTTGAGCATAAAAATCAAAAGTCTACCACAAATGGCCTACATTCAGTTTACTGTAGACAAACTCACCACGATTTATTTCTTTTGGAAAGCCAAGGTAAAAACTTATCTAGTTTCCTCAAAACATTCTTAACTACCACACACCACTTGAGAAATTTTTAAATCAAATCACTGATGAATAACTGAAAATTTCTAACTTGATTTGACATTTGAGGTCATTCAATCTCGCTTCAAATGGCTTAGTCACCTACTAGTAGATTATACATAATTGGCCTCAGGGCCATTATTTCTTCAGTTCTTGAAGTCGCTGTTTTAACTCCTCAATTTGTACTTGTATTTTGCGACCTATATCAGTTTCTGCCACGGTACGCCGCCTATCTTCAGTCTCTACGACTCGTTTAGTCGACACAATATCAGTTAAATCGCGTATTGCTGCTACTTTAGAAATAAATGGCTCGTGTGTGACCAACTGCATACCAAATGAATTATCGAGCAACGTATACCCACCAATGCCGGTCACCTTCTGATATGGTCGTGAAAAGCCACCATCAATGACCACCATCTTCTTATTTGCCATGATAGGCGAAGTTTCCTTTTTTACCGGTGTATGACCATTTACGACATGACTAGTATCCGGGTCAAGCCCGAATGCCCCCAATAACTTTCTTACAAACTTCTCATTATGTAGCAATTGATAGTATGGATTTGGGTTTTCATTGTGTGTAGCCTTATCAGCGATAAAGTAACGCTCAAATGTAGTCATATTTTGTTTGCCAAATAATGGGGAGTTGGGGCCAGCCCACATATACCACAACAAATCCATAGACAGATTATCTTGTCTGTTGAAATGCATTAAATTCGCCATGAATATCACTCATAAAGGCCTCAGTTGGCTTGGGTAATTTCAAAATAGATTCCAGGTTAATCAATTCTGTTGTAATTGAAGCAACAGTCTTGTATTTATTTATTCTGTTTGACATAATATTTTTTCTTCCCTTTTGACAGATGACTTTTATTTTTATACTCATTGTTATGACTTTTCGTTTGTAAATTAAGTTATTAAAAATCGATGATCATCTTACCATAGAATGACTAACTAAAAAGAACTACCATATCGATCAAGCGTGCTGTCAAAGTTCCAAGGACAGTTAACGTTTTCTAAGTGATGATGATGCTTTTATTGATTCCTAACAACGTTACCGGATTAAAAACAATATTATGATCATAAGCTAATTCGACTATCCCTGATAAATTGTTTTAGATTCAAGCAAAAACGCCAGCTATCTGGTGACCAAATACGAATATTAATCGTCCAGAACACTTTTTAAATTATAGTATATAAACACTTTACCATACACGGTAAACATCAAACTATTAGGGGCATCACACGATTATTAAAAATCAGTCAAAATAGGAAATAATTTAAAATATCCTTTTCATGATCTTTCACCTGTCTTAGATTTTAGAAGTATCACTTGGTTTCTCAATCAACTTAAACCGTCGCTGTTGCGTGCGTTTACTAATCCCCGTCTTTCGTTCAATCATTTTATAGGTCATGCCCTGTTGTCGTAACTCGTAAGCAAATCTGATCTGTTCATCAGAATAAGTTTTCGGTCGACCTTCCCGAAACAACGGATCATGTTGCTTGGCATACAATTTACCTTCTTGCGTGCGCGTGACAATCATATCCCGTTCAAACTGCGCAAAAGCACTAAATATTGTGAAGACTAATTGGCCAGTCGGTGTATTATCAATTAAGCCCATGTTCAAAATATTAACTTTGATGTTCCGGTTAAACAGCTCTTGGATGATAGTTAAAGCCTCACGTGTATTCCGCGCAAACCGATCCAACTTAGTCACAATTAAAGTATCATCTGTTTTTAGAGCTTGTAATAGTTTTTGAAACTCCGGTCGTGCAGTAGTTGTGCCGGTAAACTTTTCCTGAAAGATTTTTTCTGCTCCTGCCAATTTTAGTAACTCAATTTGATTTGCTAATTTTTGATCAGTGGTACTGACCCGCGCATAGCCATATTTCATCTTTTTATCTCCTTACTTATGTCGTTAAGTAATGACACGGTTCTAGCCCTTTGATTATACAGCATCAAAAAAGAGGCCACAACTGTTGAGTTATGTCGCTTTTCTGTAATCAATGAAAGTGGTCATTTAAATCTATAATTAATTTTTTAATCTCGTCACGAACCTTACGGAATACTTCTAGTTGCTCTTCTAATGTTCCTGTTGCTTGCGCTGGGTCAGATAAAGGCCAGTGTAAACTTTTTGTTTGCGGGGGAAGCATAGGACATTTATCCTTTGCATCACCACATAAAGTAATAACTAAATCTGAAGTATTAAAATACTTTAGATCAATTAATTTAGAGTAGTGGCTACTAATATCTACTCCGTCTTCAGCCATAACTTTAACAGCATTTGGATTTAGTCCATGCGTTTCAATACCCGCGCTTTCTATCTCAAAAATATCGGGCGATAGTATGCTTTTGGCATATCCTTCAGCCATTTGACTGCGACAAGAATTTCCTGTACATAAAAAATAAATTTTTTTCATTTTAAACCACCACCGATTTAATTTGTGTAACATCGTTATACACAATAAAACTTAAATGCAATGTTTCAATGCCTATTAAGGTAATATAACATTAATCATCAATAGGTAAATTACTAGTTATCCTGTATAATAGTTCAAGTAGAGAAGTTAAGGCGGTGGCTATTTCCTTAAAGGGGGTGGTGCTTATGGTGTAAAAACTATAAACTCACATTCTAGGAAAGGAGTAGCCCAAGTGTCCGTTTCGGACGCTTTACAATTAATGCTGGCTTTCGGTACTTTTATCGTGGCCTTAATCGCATTAGTTGTTGAGTTGATTAAAAATCAGCAAAAAAAAATAACCGCCTTAGCTCTGGCAAGCTAGCGGTTATTTAATCGTATTAAGTTATGCCACCGTCTTAAACGGTTCTACATGGGAAGTCTTGTTCAAGCAAGGCTTCTTTTTCTGCTTCTATTATATCATGTCTGTAAAAAATTGGGTAGTAAGGTATTTTTCAGCTTATTTTTTATAACAAATCTATTTCGTGTCTTATAAAGGCTATGAATTTTTTATTTATTTTTGTATTTTTTTAAAATGGGTTCAACTAATTCTTTTTCAGCTTTTTTTCGAGCTTGGATTGCACTTTCCTTATCTTTAAAATATCCTAGCTCGTAGCGTATATGTTTTACTGTGATATAGCTACGCCACCTCTTATCACGTTTACTATAAGAAACCCCTGTTACACCACTAGAATTATTTGCCTTTAATTTGTCGCTTGTTGCTAGTTCCAATATAGATAGTTTAGTATTTTTTTCACGACCGTCATTTTTTCTAAAAGTTTTTTTTATCTTCTCTTGTATCTTTTCATCTTTGTAAATATTTTTCCATTTTTCTCGTGCCTTCTTTAATTGACAACCACAACTCTTGGTAGTTCCTTGAATAAGTTTTGTGCTTGCCACGTCGGTATAATTACCACAATCACATTTACAAAACCATGTAGTACCCGATCCCTTCTTAACACCAACGGATTGTCTTAAAACTGGGTGCTATAATATTTGGTACTGATAGAAAAATCTTCTCTCAGTACCAATTTTGTTTTATGATAAAAAAATAGAGATGAAGACACACTTCATCTCAAAGAAACAATCCCTACACTGAAAGGAATGTCCTACATGAAGAATTGTACACTGGATCTATTGGGAATTAAAGACTCACACCTGGAATTTGATCCAAAATATAAGAATAAAGTGATAGCTGCAGGATTTTACCAACATAAAAAAGTCCGCAAGATCCATTTGCGGCAATCTTATCCTTGTGCTTGCCCAGTTTGTGGTCAAAAAATGCGCTACAACAGTTTTAAAACCGTTGAGATGCTCGGTTTGCCTTCGGGTGGGATCACAAATGTTTTTTTCGATCCGCAAACAAAAATATCTCTGCCCGGCTTCAGCTGCCTGCCCTAAAACTATTACAAAACTTGCGGAGATCAAGGACGTCAAGGCTAACGACCAAATCTCACAAGCCGTTAAATATCAGGCTATTTCTAAATTAGACCAGAATATCTCACAAAAAGATATTGCCGCTGATTTTGGGATCTCTGGAATGACAGTGATGCGCTTTGCGCAAGAGCTCTCAACTTACTTAAGGCCCAATCATCATTTCTTACCGCAAAATATCGCTTTTGACGACTTTAAAGCGGGCAACTTTTCTAGTAGCGGCATGAGTATCATTGTCATGGACATTGCGACACGCCGCACGTTAGATATCGTGCGTTCTCGGCATAATACATACTTACGAAGTTACTTTTTACAATATGACCGTCAAGCTCGCTGGGCAGTCCAAACGGTCACAGTTGATCTGTACTCGCCTTATCGATCCTTGATCCATGAGATCTTTCCGCAAGCGCTGATCATTGCCGACCGCTTCCATGTCGTAACCCAAGCTTATCGGGCCTTAAACTTAGTTCGGACACAAACCATGAAACAGGCGGGACAGGGTTCGCACAACGCACGTGCTTTGAAACATTATTGGAAATTGTTAACTAAAGACTCGACCAAACTTGATTTTAAAACCTATCGTAAAAGCAGAAACTTTCGTAATATGCAGTTATGTGAACAGGATATTGTGGAGCGTTTATTAAACATGTCCTCCGCTTTGCGACAAGCTTACGTTTATTATCAAACACTTTTACAAGCTGTCCAGCAGCGAGATCCAAGGCTCTTAGAAAGTCTAACACGTTCAGCTGCAGGCATGCCTGAGCCCATCAAAAAAACTAATCGTACCTTGCGTAAACATCTACAAGAAATCAAGAACAGCTTTCAGACGACCTTTTCTAATGGACCCGTGGAAGGAACAAACAACAAGATCAAAGCCATTAAAAAGACTGCTTACGGTTTCCGGAACTTTGAAAACTTCCGTTTACGTCTTCTCATCGAATTAAAGAATAGTTATGTCAGTTTGAATTTTCATAGTCACATTAAAAAAGCTGCTCATTCCATTCAGGAACAAGCAGCTTGACCAAGTAGACCAATTGCTTATTATTTTTAATAATTCATTTCATCAGTACCACTTGATAAAGAACCTATTATAAAGAAGAAAGTTTAATGGCTGATTTATCTGTGTTTTTATTATCAGCAGCAATTAAGTTATAGATGTTTTCTATGTGCTTAATATAGCGAGAAATATCAAATTTCAAAACTGTTTTTTTGATATCTGTATGATTATATTTACCACGCAAACGATAGATTTGCCGGCATGCAGCTATAAAAGCTTTTTGGTCGTTCATTGGAGTTAAAATTCCATTGTGGGAATTAATGATGTCTGCCGGTCCAGTAGGACAGTTTGTTGAAACAATTGGCAAGCCATAAGAAGCAGCTTCAATAACAACCATTGGGAATCCCTCATATTTTGAACAGAGCAGCAGGCAATCAGCTTCATTAATTGCTTCCCAAGGATTAGGCATCCAACCTTGCCAGTTAATGTTTTGTGAAATATGCAAATCATTTGCTAATGTTTTTGCTTTTGGAAGATCAGCTCCCTTGCCAAAGATGTCCAGTTTCCAAGGAATATTAAGCTGTGCCATTGATTCAAGAAGCATACGTACATTTTTTTGATCATCCAACAATATTCTTCCAATAAAAATTGCATGGAAAGGAGCGTTAGCTTTAGGTGTGCTGATTGTTTTCTTATTTACAGTGCGGATAGGATTATAGATCAGAAAGATTTTTTGGGCTGGGACCCCGAGTTTGATCAACTGTTTTTTTATCCCTGTACTAATTGCAAGATGATATTCTGAGAAAGCAAGTTCTTGACGAGCAAAAATGTTTGATTCAGCAATGGAGGTATGTCCCCAAGAAACAATTTTATAATGAAGGTCATATTTTTTCCTGATCTGATAGGCAGTTACACAAGCTCTGCCTTCGAGTCCCAAAACGATATCTGGTTCTGCTGCTAAAACATTTTTTTCAATAAACTCTTTTTGTGCTTGTGTATCTTGTGCATGGCAAATTTTAAGTTGGTAGCCGGTAGTACGTGTAATCCATTGGAGCCATTCAGGTTTTCCGCTTTTAGGGATCAAAACCTGATATTCATTTTTTAAATCTTCGTTGACCAAGTTCGAAATGACTCTTTCGGTACCGCCATGTCCCTCTAAATACTGTGTTATTAATGTTATTTTCACGATAATTCATCCTTTCATTTTATGAAGCCAACATTAATCTGATGTAATCTTAAATAAGTTGTATTAGTGAGTCAGTAATTGTTAATTAACTTAAAAATTCTAAAAATAGTTACACCGCATTTGTTAATTATAAAAAATTTAAAACACAATAATGCAGTTGTAACAAAAGTACAGACAGCTAAGGTATGTGATTTTGTTTCAAACAAATGCAGAACTCGATTTTAAAATTCACCCGGCTTTCATTTTATCAACGAAGAAAATAGTTTACTTATGGCTAGTTGGATACATAAGAATGGCATTATTTAAATAAAAAAAAATAAAGGTACAATAACCTTATCCAAATGGTTGTTGAACTGATATGACAATACAGAAACTAAAGAATCTATATTATACTTACCCCCATCTAAACTTTATTATAGATCTAATCAACAGAAAAACTCAAATAGTTGAATTTTGTAAACAAACGAGAGCGTAAAATATCTTGTGTAAATGCATAAAAGATTTCTGAATTGTATAGAAATAGGGAATGCCTTCCCTTATGATATTTAGTAACCACAGAAAACATCACAGGAGGCATTCCCCATGAATGAACTTACCACAGAAATTATCGCTGCACTAGCCCAAAAGCAAGATTTTGACGAAGTTTTTCGTCACCACCTCGAAATTGCGATTAACCAGCTGCTTCAAACCGAATTGGCAGAGTTTTTGGGTTACGAATGCTACTCATACGCTGGGATTAACACTGGTAATAACCGCAACGGCAGTTATGAGCGCTCGTTTGATACGAAGTACGGCCAACTTAACTTAACCATTCCTCGAGATCGCAATGGCCGGTTTGAAAATCATACCTTGCCAGCCTACGGTCGGCACAGTGACAGCTTGGAAACAACGGTTATTCAGCTATACACCAAGGGAATTACCACCACCGAAATCGCCTAACTCATTGAGAAAATGTACGGTGCTCATTACTCCAAAGCCACGGTTTCCAACATGGCTAAAGACGTCAATGAACAGGTTCAAGCTTTCCAGCAACGGCGACTGCCTTCGCAATATGCGGCCATCTTCTTAGATGCCAATTACCTGCCTTTAAAGCGGGACACCGTCCAAAAAGAAGCGGTTCATTGCATTCAACCAACTTGATTGCGAACTTTAACAAGCATCTCAAACGCAACCCCAACCACAAAGAACAATTTCCAACGGAAGATTCACTGAATCGATTCCTGGTTTCTCAGTTTAATGTCTACAACGAGAAGTCCATGAAGCGAATCTATCGCGGATTCAACGGACTTCAGGACACCCTGGAATCATCCTTTACTTAAATTAACTACATATTATATGTACGTAGGTATTTAATTTACACAAGATTCTTGACGATATCCATATTTACTCAATAGATTAATATCAAATGGTGAAAATCAACGAAAAAAGGAGATCTATCAAGCGATCTCCTTCCCAATAAATCTCCTCTTACATAAAGTTATTTATGAACACTGATTTAAGCTAAGCTGCCGATATCACAATCTCACCATCCACTAAATCAGCCTTCAAGTTTTTGACATCTAAGTGGTCAAGGTAGAAATCCGTTACCTTATCACGAATTTGTTGTTCAATTACTCGCCGTAATGGCCGCGCACCCATTGCTTCATCATAGCCTTGTTCCATCAGCCAATCTTTGGCCGCTTTAGTTACCTCAAGTTTGATGGATTTTTTGGCTAACGTTTTTTGTACATCCGCCAACATCAAATCAACAATTTGACTTAAGTCTTGCTTAGTCAGATGTGAAAATTCCACGATTCCATTAAAACGGTTCAGAAATTCTGGGCGGAAAAATGGTGCTAACTTATCCATTAATGACTGATCTCGTTGCTTGTCACCACTTAATGCTTCATTACCAAAGCCAGCATTAGAAGTAGCAATAATAATCGTATTTTTGAAATTAATGACATTGCCTTGTCCATCCGTTAAGCGCCCATCATCCATCACTTGTAATAGTAACGTTAATACTTGTGGATCAGCCTTTTCAATTTCATCTAATAATACAATGGAATATGGATTACGCCGAACCCGTTCAGTTAGAGTATTAGCATTATCTTCATAGCCTACGTATCCAGCCGAGGTACCAATTAATTTCGACACAGCTGTACGATCAGCATATTCACTCATATCTAGCCGAATAATCGCATTTTCATTTCCAAACATATCTAAGGCTAATTGCTTAGCTAATTCAGTCTTTCCTACGCCAGTTGGACCCACAAACAGAAAACTTCCAATAGGCTGATCACCCTCTGAAAAGCCCGCACGGTTACGCCGAATTGCTTTTGCTACCATTTCAACCGCTTCATCTTGACCGATTACCTTACTTTTCAGACGCTTATCAAGATTTTTCAAATGCTCAATATCATTAGCGCCCATATCAGCAACTGGTATACCAGTTAAACGTTCAACCGATTGTGCCACATCATCAATCGTGGCAGTGATTTTTTCTTTTTGATCCGTTTCTTTAATTTTTTGCTTGGTTTCCTCGATCGACTTCTTGATATCAGCGGCTTTTTTAAAGTCCTCCGATTTAACGGCGGCCTCCTTAGCTGCCTCTAATTTTTTAACGCGTTGATCCAATGTCTCAACATCAGTTTGAGAATTTTTAGCCGCTAAATGAGCCGCAGTCATGTCGATCAAATCGATAGCTTTATCTGGCAAAGTGCGTTGTGGTATATATTGGATTGAATAATCCACAGCCGCCTTCAAAACATCATCTGGTAATACAACATGATGATGTTTTTCGTACAGCTTTTTAACACCTTGTAATATACGTAAAGTGTCAGCGGCCGTCGGTTCATTAATCACAACATCATTGAATCGCCGTGCCAAAGCCGCATTTTTCAAAATAGTATTGCGATATTCATCTTGAGTCGTAGCCCCGATTACAGTCAGCTCGCCACGTGACAAAGCAGGTTTAATGATATCAGCCAATCCCTTGCCACCGTCTTCACCACCAGTGGCACCCGTGCCGATAATCTGATGAATTTCATCGAAGAATAGAATAATATTACCAGCTGCTTTAACTTCCTTTACCAGCTGTTTAATATTTTCTTCAAAAGAACCGCGATATTGAGTTCCTGCTTCCAAAGACGATAAATCAATCGAATAGATTTCTTTATCTTGAATCGTTTCTGGAACTTTACCAGCCACAATTGCTTGTGCCAGACCTTCGACGACTGCAGTTTTACCTACACCGGCATCACCAACTAAGATTGGATTATTTTTCGTTCTACGACTCAAAATTTCTGCAGTTTCTTGAATCTCATTCTCACGTCCAATCACTGGATCTAGTAATCCATCACGAGCCTGTTCCGTCAAATTAGTCCCTAACTTTTCTAAAATCCCTCCTTTTTTAAAAGCCTGTTTACCATCTTTAGATACTTCTATTGTTTTATTATTTTGGGGTAGCTTACCAGTTGCTCGGTATTGAGCAAACTCATCTGGTGTCAACGATTTTCCATTAACTAAGTACCGTGCACGCTCCGAATTTTGATTATCCATGCCCCGAAATAATTGATTGAAAACATCATCCATATCATTGTTGAAAAAAGGATCATTTTCGTAGAAATTCGCCATAGTACAACACCTCCATAAAAATTTACACGTGTAACTTAGTGACCATAATATCCTTTCAAACTTCATCTAATTGTATCACGATTTTTATGTATGAGAGCGTAAAATATCTTTTATGCATTTACACAAGATATTTTACGCTCTCGTTTGTACTTTTCACACACTTAAACACACCAAGTTATTGTTCCCATGACAATAGCTTGGCGTGTTTTATTGTTTAAAAATGGCAAATAGAAAGTTTAATTTGATCAGTCTTGAAAACTTGAGCTGCTTTGATTTTTCCAGTACTAAGGTGTCCTCTGTAGGCGCAATTTTGTTAGTTGCTCTTTCCCATTTGTTTATGTGGATGGTTTGAATTTACAGGTCTACGCGACTCACACCGTAGAAAGTTATAATCAGAAGCCAACTTCAAAAATCTATCATGGAATAATAGTAGTATTGACAGCCTTATAATATAGTGTAGAATACTATTTATAAGGTTATCAAGACTATATGGAGGGAAAATGAAAAAAATTGGACTATTAGTCGATTCCGCATCAGATATTCCCGCGGAAATAAAAAATCAAGTAAATGTTGAAGTTGTTCCCTTAGTTGTGACAGCAAACAACCACGAGTATCTGGATCGTGTGACTATTCAACCTCAGGAAGTGTATCAACTAATTGAAGATGGTTATATTCCTAAAACAGCTAGTCCAACTCTTGGACTGGTATCACAATATATCAAAAAATTGCAGCAACGAGGTTATAAAAAAATCATTGCTATTACAATCTCCAGCGGCTTATCAGTTACAAATAAGGTTTTTAAAATAGCTTCTGAAAATGTCAATAACGCAATCATAACAGTTATTGATTCAAAAAGTATTGGTATTGGTAGTGGATTGATTGCAGCATACGCAGAAGACTTAATTAATGCTAATTATGATTACCAAGAAATCACTAAGCGAGTTCAACAGTCCGTGCTAAAAAGTAAAGTCTATTTTTATATTGCAACATTAAAATATCTTAGAATTGGCGGTAGGATTGGCAAAGTGGCTGGGATGGTGGGATCAGTTTTAAATATTAAACCAGTCATATCGTGCGACTCAGATGGCATATATTACCCAGTAGCAAAAGCTCGTTCTGAAAAGAAAGCAATTTCAAGGTTATTAAAGCTGGCTATCGAAGATGCTTCAACAAACGAAAGTTTTAGGCTTGCAGTCGCTCAGGGCAATGACAAAGCGATTTCAAGTCATGTACTAACCGAACTTAGAAATAGCTTTCCAAAACATACCATTTATACTGGTGATGTTTCCCCAGCATTATGTGTACACACAGGCCCAGGGCTAATTGGAATTGCAGTTCAGATTGATTAATATTTCTGTGCAAGGAGGATGACTAAGTTGCCTTTCGCTAAAAATAATTTCCCGAGATTACCGTTATGGAGCGAATTACCAAGCTTCAATTTACATTTGGATCAATTATTAGACATCACCAATTCTTTTGTTGAACCCATGATTGAGGAAAAAATTACCAAGACAATGATGCATAATTATTTTAAAGCAGGGATTATTGAGGCTCCAATCAAGAAGAGATATGCACGAAAACATTTGGCAGGAGCAATTGTGGTCGGTGTATGTAAAAATGTATTCTCACTATCAGAAATAGAGCAAGGATTGCGACTAATTCTTGCGGATACTTCACCTGCAGAAGGCTATGATAACTTTGTAAAAATATTTAATAACCAGAGTTCTCAAGAAACAATAAAAATGCCCCCTGTAGCCAATATTAGTTTAGAACCCACATCTACTATGCTTATACAGTATAGTGCGATTCAATCGGTTTGGTTTTGGTTTTTAGCAAGACGTCTTATTCAGAAAAATCAGGATCTATAGGAAAATTATTACGTATTTTTGTATATGATATTTTAGTTATATGGTAGATTGCAAATTTAATCCGAATTTTTGGACAAATTTGTCAGCATAGCCTGATACGGTGTTTGCCAGTCGAGTATTTTAAGCGGTCGCTGGTTAATTTGGAGTAACGTCGTCGTTAAATCTTGAGCACTAATGTGCTCAAAACGAGTCCCTTTAGGATAAAAATAACGTAAATTCCGATTAAAGCGTTCATTACTACCAAGTTCAGCTGGAGTATAAGCATGGCAGTAATAGGTCTTAATACCATATTGTGATTCAAGTGATACTAGCCCACTAAACTCAGTGCCACGGTCCACAGTAAAGCTGTGCACCGGACCATTAAAAGTGGTTAGGAACTTAGTTAGTGCTTCATTAACAGTCGCTGTCGTCCGATCTTTTAACCGGTATGCCCAAAGGAACCGTGGTTTGTGATCGATTAAAGTTAATAAAACTGCCTTACTATTCCCACGAGGACCAACGAATGTATCTAGTTCAAAATCGCCGATGCGATTACGTTGATTAATCATCATGGGACGCTGTTCAATTGATCGCCCCAAAGATTGATTATATTTGGATCGTTGGTCAACGTTACGCCGTTGGCGTACGCCATGTTCAGGTAGATCATTCAAGGGGAAACCAATTCTCCCCTGATTTAGCCGATTATAAATAGATTTAGTAGCTAGTTTAAATTCGTGAGCAATCATTCCTGGTGACCAGCTTAGACGTAAATGGTTGAGAATTTTTTGCTTTAACTCATCGCTCAGCTTAGTTTTCCGACCACATCGTGATCGCTTGTATTCGGCATCTGTTTGTGCTAATTCAGCCTGATAAGGTTGACATCGAGATAATTCATAAGAAATTGTTGACGGTGATCGGTTCAGCCGAACGCCCATTTGGATATTGGACAGCCCTAGTTCACAAAAGGTTTCGATTTTAATTCGTTCGGAATAGGTTATACTAGACAAAAGATCAGCTCCTAAAAGATGGGTTTGTGGTAAACACCATTTTAAAGGAAGCTGATCTTTTTTGTCCGAACAGCGTTCGGATTAATTTTACAATCTACCAAATAAATATTAGGGTCATAATATACAAGATATTCCTTAATTGACGATTGTTCATTATTTAATTGCTCCTATATACCACTTAATCTTTTTGTTAAGTGGTGTTTTATGATAATAAATTGTTTTCCTATCGAGTCAATTTTAAAACCACCATACTATCTTGTAGCTTGCTATTTTACAAGCATAAAAATTTGGGCTGATGGTTTATTAAAATTCTATCTATCCTCACATGAAGAAGCTAACATAAATATTAAGACTTATTCTCTGGTATACTGAACCTGAATAATAATTGCCAAAATCAGTACAGGCATTAAAAGATCTTATTAATTATAGTTATACTTGATTAATATTGTTAGAACACCTATTGTGAAAACACTAAAGACACTACCTGCAATGCCCAAACCGCTTAAGCCTACAGTGGCCACGACATGTCCTCCAATTGCAGATCCGGTAGCAACTCCAACATTTGAAAAAATTGAATTAAAAGAAGAAGCTAAAACCAATGATTGGGGATAATTTTGTTTGGCAATATCCATGTAATACAATTGCATGGGTGAGTTAGAAATAGGCATTGTTAAAGCCATTATGAGAATGGCACTGATTTTTAGCCATGTTAAATTTCCACTTATGAATATAAGAAAGATACTAATAGCTTGAAGAATAAAAAATTTTTTTAAATTGCGTTTCCATTTCATGTTTGCTATACGCCCACTCACTTGGTTGCTTACCAATCCACATAGTCCGTACAAAAATAGAACAATTATGACATTATTGTGGGAGAAACTTAACTCTTTAATTAATATTGGCTTCAAATAGGTATAAATGATATAAATGGCACTAAAATTAAAGACCGGGACCAGAATACCCCAGATGATTCTTTTGTCTTTTAAGATAGCTAACTGTTTGAATATATTATGTGTTCCATTTTGTGTTAAATTATGAGGTAGCAAATAGAAAACTACGATAGTAATAAAGACTGAGGCAAAAAAAATTGTCCAAAAAGTTAATCGCCAGTTAAGGTTATCACTTATCCAAGTACCTAAAGGTACGCCAAAAACTGAAGCGATACTGAAGCCTGAGAACACCCAAGATATTAGCCAAGCTCTTTTTCTCTGAGGAGCAATTGCAGCTGCAAAGGTAACAGCAGTCGACATCAGAGGCCCAGATGATAGGGCTGTTATAATTCTACTCATAAGTAGTACATTAAAATTACTAGCTATAGCTGTCAATAAGTTTCCAAATGAAAAAATCAGCATAAAAAAGAGCATAACTTTATGCAAAGCGATACTACCAATAGATAAGTTAATTATTGGTGTTGCAACTGCATAAACGATTGCAAATATGGTTACGAGTGCCCCAATGTCTGCGATAGAAACTCTAAAATCTGTCGATAAATTATTTATAATTCCTATTATAATAAATTGACTGAAACCCATTGTGAACGTTAGAAATGTTAATAATATGCATTGAAGGTTGATTTTCTTTTTCATATGACCACCTTATTAAGAGATACACTAAAAAAGTTATATAAAAAGCCAATTTTTGATTAACATCAAATGAAAAATGTTATCAAAAAGTTGGCTTTTTCCTACCGATTATGTGGAATTAAATCATGTAACTGTTTAAAATCAGGAATAAGATCATAAGCGTGAGTTTTAGCTTCCATGACCGCGTTTATTTGTTGTTTAATCCTTTCGGTATCTTCCTCATCGGTATAACTAACCCAGTTGATATGCTCTAACCAATCAATATAGGCATGCTTTCCTTTTCCATAACTATTTCCAAATAACAAGCAAGGTGTTCCTGTTAAAACGGAAAATACCATTGCATGCCAGCGATCTGTAATAATTATTTCCTGGTGCGAGAATAGTTCTAGTTCTGAATCAAATAATGCCTCCCGAGTAACAGGTGTTATCTTTTGTGGTTCGTCTAGAACGGTATCAACTCTTTTTACAGGGCGTTCATTTCCTAAAATATCTTTTATATTGTCAATCGTACTTTTTTTAACAACTTTTTCTGAATCATGCCGTAAAACGAATAAAGCCCCATTTCGATTGAACTTCCAGTTGACAGATTTCATATATAAAACCATATCAGGTGTAAAAATGACTTTATTGTTGAAAGTAGTCTGCATTCTATGGTAACTCTGTGCATCTCGAGCTACTAGAACTAAATTGGGGTTTTTTTGGTAAGCCTCTTGACTTAACTTTTGTTCATAAAGTCCAGCTTCATTGTCTTCAAAATGAATAGACTGTGGGAATGAGATGGTTAGGTTATCAGTAAAAGTTGAAAATACTTTTCGGCGTGCTCGCTCGTGATTAAGATAAAGATTTCCCATGTTTCCACCACCAGTAAAGGCAACAATATCTTGTTTAGTTATACATTGCTTAACAACTGGAATAGCCGCATCATCATCTTCCTCTACTATTTCAATATATTGGTAATCTGGAAACTCAGCTTCAATATATTTTCGTTCGGCTAATGATATTGCCTGGTCACCAAGATTGGTATAGCTAGGAACACCAAACATAAAAAATTTTGGTTGATTATTTTTAGGCAATTCGTGTACAACGTTATTAGGATTGATATAAAAGTTAGCCATATTATTTTCCTCCTTCTAATTTTATTTGCTGGAACTTTCCTGATAGGATTTTTTCATTTTCTCTTGATTAATAACAGTCAAGGAAAGAAATAAACTGCACCCATTTGTTATGGCAAATACAAAAAAGACAGTGGCTGTTCCTAAAGCATTAATTAGCAATGGGTAAACTAAGCTAATTGAAAAATTAGTGATCCATGTGGTTGCCGTAGCAATTGACATAAATCTAGCTTTGACACTATTAGGGAACATTTCTGCCATAATCAACCAAGTAACAGGGCTAACAATACCTTGATGGTTCGCTAGAAATAGGACAAGCATTGCTAGAACCAAAGTACTTGTAACTACCTGTGGCAGCATGTTTGCGTGCATAATAACCCCTAACAACGCTAAAAAGATAATATTACCCATTAACCCAATTTTTAACATTTTCAGATGGTTGTGATTGGCAATCATTCTGGTTCCAAAGATACTAGCGATGACAGATGTTAAGCCGATTAGTATATTCGCATACAAAGAACCCCGTTCTCCCATACCAACCTTTTCTAACAAGATAGTGCCATAATACATAACTGTATTAATACCCGATACTTGTTGAATCAAGGCAATAATGATTCCAATCAAGAGTAAGTAGACTAATCGTTTATTCGAAAAGATTTGGTCCCAAGTGAGCTTTGTCTCTGTTTTGATATTCTTTTTACGTCCATCAATGATCCTGTTAGCAGTTTGTTTTTTGAAGCCTAGTCGATGAGCTAAATTGCGTGCTCTTTTTAAATGCCCTCTTTGTACTAACCAGTTAGGACTTCTAGCAATATTGAATGAATTAATCCATAAGATAATAGAGGGGACACATGCCATTAAAATCATAACGCGCCAAATTGGATCCCAGTCACCCCATAGACTGCCTAAAAGGGCGTTCATAATAAACGCTACTAGTTGCCCTAAAACGATAAAAATTGCATTCTTATTGACGTTGCTAGCACGAACTTCTCTTGGAGATATTTCTGCAAGATACATTGGAGAAAGACTTGAGGCAGCACCAACAGCTAGTCCCAGGATAAACCTAAATGTGGTCATAAAGATATAATTGAATGATAATGCGCAACATACAGTTGCCAGTGTAAAGATAACTGCAACCCAACGAAGTGTAACCTTTCTGCCATATTTATCAGCATATTTTCCACATAGGAATGCACCAAGGCAAGCCCCTAAGACTAAAGAGCTTGACACGATTCCCTGACGGGAAGGAGTTAGATTTAATTGACTAGTCTTGCTCATAAAAGCCAAAGCTCCATTGATAACACCAGTATCATACCCAAATAGGAATCCTCCCAAAGATATGACGTAAACACTGTAATTTAATAATCCATATTTTCTTCCACTTCTATTTTGCATAGCCAATTCGTCCACTTCTTTCAGCTTGTTAATAATTAGAGTGGCTTTACATGAAATTAAAGTAAAACATTTATAAAAAAAGCCAATTACTACAGTAATTGACCAGCCAATAACAACCATGGATTCATTTAAAAGATTGTTAAAAAGTTTAACATATAGGGAAAAATTTATCTTGTGCTACGACTTAAAAAGAAAGAAACTACAGCAACAACAATTACTGCTCCAATAATTGAAGGAATAATTGCCATTCCGGCTAATTGAGGGCCCCAAGATCCGAGTATAGCTTCTCCAATAGAGGAACCAACTAATCCGGCAACAATATTAGCAATCCACCCCATTGATTTTCCTTTGCTAGTAATTGCTCCAGCAATAGCACCAATGATGGCACCAATAATTAAAACCCATAACCAATGCATAAAACATCATCCTCTCTTATTTTTCGAAGGATGTTTTTTAGATTTGTTATAGTTTTGAATTTCTTTAAAAATGGCTAATAAAAGTTGAGATATAGAAATGATAATTGATATTTTTGACCAAAGTCTAAATCTTTTCATATGAAATCCTCCATTATCTAAATTGCATCCTTCTAAATCTAATTATAAGGTAGATTGCAAATTTGTCCAAAAATTCGGATTAAATTTGCAATCTACCTTATAAGTGTCATTCACACTATCTCTTGTAGGATCTCCTTATTAGACAAGCAAATTAAAATGTGGAATAATACTGTTGTAACAAATACATTATGGGAGGTTATATTATGAGTCTAGATGACAAGATTGATAGCACCAAAGATAAGGTAAGTGGAAAAGCTAAAGAAGTTGAAGGCAAGGTTACGAACGACAAGGCCCGCGAAGCTGAAGGTAAGGGTCAAGGTATTCTAGGTAAGGCTAAAGATAAACTGTCAGATGCCAAAGATGCTGTTAAAGATACGGTTGATAACGTAAAGGAAAAGTTAGATAAAGACGATAAATAAATTATCATTTTTAAGAAGACCAAAATCTGGTCTTCTTTTATTTTTTCACGCTTGTTACCCTGTTTTTTCTCCACACTGTAATACGCGGCTTATGTGGTCGCTGCGGCTGTTTACGTTACCACCGTCCATCTTTAAGCTGATGTTCTAAGTCACCCAAGCAACGTGGATGTAAGCTGATTCCTGAGACAACTAGCTAATAATTTTAGCGATTGCTTTATTGCTGAGGTTGATAAAAAGGGTCTCCCTGGGGGTGGGTGGCCAAGTATTGCTCAAAGTTATTCTGAGTGATGGCGTCCAAATCTTTAACTGAGTTAGTTGTAATCGTCTTGACGGTCTTTAATTGTCGTGCGACTTGGCGATCAGCAGCCTCGGTTAACTTGTGAATCCCGGTAATGATCACTAAAACCGGTTTAACCTGGCCAGTCACTTCTACCCAAGCTAATTGACCAATCGCAAGATTCTTTTTCCCCATGGTTTTGTGATGGCGAACCCGCCATTGATAACTTTTAAGACTAAAATAATGATTCTTATTCACATGATGGCCGTTAATAACGGTTTCGATATGATGAGTTGATGCCATAAAATTCCTCCATTCTGTTAATAACCAACTTAGAGTTAATCAGCTAAGGCCTCCTAAAAAACTACGTAAAATATTTTTTGCTTTTTTATTTACCAAGATAAACTTAAGGAGGTAACTTCAATTAAGCTACTTTGCCGAAAATATTGTTAACGGATAAAGTCTCTTCTCAACGGAAGAGATTTTATTGATTAACCAAGCCGCTTATAATATACATCGTACACCTAAGTGTACAAAATTTATCTCGGTAAAATATGCGTAATTGGCCTGCTCATCACCCTATGGGCGGGCTTTTTGCGTATATTGATATCAAGTTGTTTAGCTAGGGCCTACCCTATTGTAACTAATGCGAACGGAGAGTATTGTTAGTTACATATAAGTGACCCGTAATCATTCTCAGATTGGTTTCGGTAAATAATCATTGGGATTTGCACATGACTTTGGCTTCTTAAGGTTCTAAGGATCTTATCGCTATTGAAATCTGATTAGTTCCATTTCTGGTTAACATGCATATATAATAGGGAGAAACTCATTTAGAAAGATTAATGAACCATCAATACATTTTCTAACGAGTTGACCAGTAGCACCAATTATTGATTGTCTTCAGCATTTGTTTCATATCCTTTCAGGCATCGGAAATGGCGTCACTGAAAAACCGCTCTGTCTCCAAAGGAGTGTGGGTGTTCATGAATCTTTGGATTTATGTTGAGATCTGGTTACTGAACAGCGTTAAAAAAGTTGTTGCTGTTTTGAATACTAAGATACATCTGATCATAAGGACAAAAAAAGTATGTAGAAAATTTGTAAAAGTAAGAATTGTACAGGCACAAGAATGACTATACAAACCTTTCCCTAGTTACGTCAAAGTATTTTACACAAACTGATACTATAAAATCAGGAAAAAGGAGAGCGCCTAATGGGCTTAGTTTTTCGCCGCACCATCAGCGATAAAATTTTTATTACTGCTTTAATTTGCGCGGGATTGAGTTTTTTGATTGGGACGCCACGGTTTACCGATATTAACTGGAACACGATTGGAACGCTCTTATCGCTTATGATCGGGGTTCAGTTATTACGAACCATGCATATTTTGGATGCATTAAGTAACTGGCTTTTAGTCAAATCACAACATACTCGACAGATGACGCAATTTTTTATCTTATTGGCATTCGGTGGATCAATGATTTTAACCAATGACATTGCTATCCTAACTTTAGTTCCCACCTTTATGACAGTAAATCGGCATCAGAAGGGAGCAATTGCTTACCCATTAACTCTAATCGTGATGGCGGCCAATCTTGGAAGTTCATTTACACCTATTGGGAATCCTCAAAATTTGTTCCTTGTGACATCTTATCACATTGATATATTAACCTTTTTCAAATTATCGGCTCCTCTGATGATTGCCAGTCTGATTCTTCTGGTAGCGTTAAGCTTGTGGGTACCACGAAAGTCCTTAACGATGGTTCCCGCAAAATCAACTACCATTCATGTTAGTCAAATTGGTATTGCAACTTCCCTGATTGGGTTTATTATGCTCGGAATTTTTAACTTGATACCAATTTCATTAGTTATTATTGTTACTATTATTGTTGGTTTGAGAATTGATTGGCACGTCTTTCAACATGTTGATTACGCTTTGCTCTTAACATTCGTCTGCTTTTTCCTTTTTGTTAGTGCTATTAGTCACAACTCCTATATTACTCTCTGGTTAAATCAGCTAATGCAAACACCGCAGAGCGTTTATATTGCTAGCCTAATGACTAGCCAAGCGATTAGTAACGTTCCAGCCGCTATCTTACTGGCCAATTTTACAAAGTACTTACCAGCCTTATTCCTAGGTGTTAACATAGGTGGATTGGGATCAATTGTGGCCTCCCTTGCAAATTTGCTTGCAGTAAAACAATTATTGCTGTTTAGCGAAGAACAGTCATTGAGGCATTTCCTTAAAGTGTTCACTGTGTTAAATCTGATTGGTTTATTAATTTTGGGTGTTTTTGGATGGCTTTACTTGTTAATGTGAGCACGGTAGCCACCATAAACAATTAAAGTTTCTTGAAAGGTGCTCTTTCAATCTGAAGTTGAAGTCTCTTAACCAAGCAAACTAGACACAAAACTCATGAAGGTCCATTCACGAGTTTAGCGCAAACTTTTCAATCTACTTCAGTAGAACGCTCTGATGCTTTACGTATAATGACATAAAATGGAGATAAAATATGAATTGGCAAAAAGTTTGGGCAGTCAACAAATATTGGGTAATGTCTAAATCACAGCAACAATATGATTACATTCGTTTACTGGCGAAGAATAATCAATGGATGCCACAAAAGACACAAGAACTAGGGAACATCATTGACTCACTTGAATCGGTTTCGCCAACAAAACAAACATTAACAACAACGTATCAACATATTTGGGGATATTTCAAAAAAAAATGTACCGATGAAGAGTTACATCAGTATTTAAGATTATTAGATAATTTGCAACCGAACAATGATAAACTAGGACCTTTTTTGGCCCAATTAACTAACAAGTACCAAATTGATTACCTTCAAAAGTCTAGAATTATAATTGAGCTTAACGAAAGAAAAGACTAGTCTGTTTTTACAAAGTAAATTTTAAATTCTCCCAAAATTACAGACTCATTATATAATACAGGATAACAGATGAAATTTAAGGCTTAGCGTAAAGTTTAAGTGGGTAAATTATCAGAAACAAAAAGGGAGCGATCCCTACTCATGCTAGAATGTTAATGACAAATCAACCAGCTAGCAATTAGGAGGAATCACTCTTGAACTCTATCTTACAACAAATCATCACAGAAATGATGACATCATTTGGAAACTCTGCCTTTGATTTACTGACAGGAAAGTTAGACTTTGCCAATCTAGTCATCGAAACTCAAAAAAGTTTTGGAAAGACTCTTTGTCAATTACTTGGTGTCATGCTGGAACAACAAGATCAGGTTTTGGCGGATTCTTCCTACCGGAAGCAGTTTTTTAAAATCAAAGATATGCGTGAACGCCATGTCGATACCAGCATTGGCACTGTATCTTTTCGCCGTCGGTACTATGAAGATGTTCGTACCAATGAACGCATCTTTTTGCTTGATGAGCAGATCGGCCTTGAAAAAAGTAATCGGCTCAGTCTCGACCTCAAGGCCAAGTTATTAGAACCTGTCTAGTATCTGCTGAATCTGGTAGAATTGTGGAAAACCGACTGAGGAGTTTGTCATGCCAGATTATCCAAGCAATATTTCTCGAGCGCAATTTGCGTTAATACAACCTGATTTAGAAAACTTCCGCAAGCATACAAGACCGCGTTGTTGTGATCTTTATGACGTATTCAATGCCATCCTTTACTCGCTTACTACAGGGTGTCAATGGCGTGAATTACCGCACGATTTCCCGGAATGGCACACTGTCTACCGCTATTACGATATGTGGCGAGATAAACCAGACCAGACAGCTGATTCGCTATTAGAAAGGCTTTTAAAAAAACTGTTGCTTCCTATCGCTTTGCACAGGGCCGATCGGCCCGAACGTCGTTTGTGATTGTTGATGCTCAAAGTGTTAAAACCACTGATTTAACGAAAAATAGTGGCTACGATGGCGGCAAAAAGATTTCAGGGATTAAGCGTCATATGGCGGTTGATATTAATGGTTTACCACAAGCCATTCTCGTGACACGAGCTAATGTATCAGATCGTTCAGGTGCATTGGCTATGTTTAGTTTGGCTAGCCAAACTTTAGAGCTCGTTCAGCATGTCATGGTTGATGGTGGCTACACTGGCAATGACTTTGCGGATCAGGTGAAGCTCATTTTGAATGCTAAGACGACGGTAGCTAAACGCAACGAGTTGCATATGTTCACGGTGCTACCGCAACGATGGATCGTTGAACGTTCATGGAGTTGGCTAGACAAATGTCGGCGACTTTGGAAAAACTGTGAACGCGCCCTTAACAGCAGTCTTCAAATGGTTGTATTGGCCTTCCTGAAGATAGTTCTTAAAAGATACTAGACAGGTTCTCAGAACTGCTCATTGCTGCACTTGTCTGTTTCTTGTCAGACTCAATTGTGTCTTGGCTAATTGCCGCTTGTCCGCTCGCATCGTTCTGGTGTGAGGATGGATCGGATTTTGGCGCCGCACGGTCATGTTCGGTGATGTTTGTCTCACCGTTGTCGGCTACAGGGACAACGGCGCTGCCGACCTGGGTCAGCATCAACATCGCCAACATGACGATATGGATCAACTTCTTAGGCATCTGTGCGCCTCCTTCCATTGTTTCTGGCGTCTCTCTTCTTCCAACACCAGCTTAACAAGTTGACCCCGCGCAAAGGAATGATAATGTTCGTTATTTAACAAGATATTTTTAACAGTTCATACTTATTGACATTATAGGTATTAATCTGTACATATAATGTAAAAAGCTCTATTTATAGGTAAATAAGGTCTTCAAACCCAAAAGTAGCCTTGAAACAGCCGGCGTATTGCCAGTAAGCTTCAAGACTACTTATAGGTTATTTATTCAACTAATTAGTTTAAGCTTTGATGATTTTCCCAACTGCAATTGGTAAAGTAACGTGGGCATCGTAGTTCATGACAGTTCCTTGAACAGTAGCCGGTAGCTTCAAGGTATCCGGCACACCATGAATATAAATGACCCTTTTATCAAGCTGCAAATCGTCACTGCCAAAAGCGGCTTTAAACGCTGTCTGCAATTCCTTCAGATCAACGAGTTTGTCATAAGCATAGTGACCTTCTGCATCAGCCACTGGGTAACTGTCATTTGGCACATGCATCTTGGCCGGTTCAGCGTCAAATGGCACCATCGTTGTACCGGAAACCGGTTCTGTTTCTGGCAGATCAACGAAACCGTCACCATTAGCATCTTGTGCCGCTGTGGCGATTTCTGCTGGCTTACCATCCGGGAATCCGTGGAAATGTTCCCAATGCTGCACATTAGCAGGTGTATCAAACATATCGATATGAATCTTCATTTGCGCACCATCAATCGTGAACGTCGCGGCACCGTGCGGCGCGGTGCCAATCTTCTCAGCGTTCAATGGCACGATTTCTGCTGTATACTTTTCAGCCATGCAAACCACTCCTTTTAGATTTAGACTCAGTTTCAGTATAGTGCTAACTGGAACGACTCACAATCTATTGCATTTCAAAAGTGAGGTTGCAAGATTATTTGGCCAATTGCAATAACCGTTGGCGCAAAAAGGTAATAATATCACACCGCACCGGTGTTAGTTAGCAAATCAAAAACTATTATTTAGAATATAATTCGGACTTATTTTCTTGCTTCTATTGCTCGTTCAATCCGCCCCTCATCATAAAGCCGCAATACAAAATACATCCCCACATAAATAACCAACGGAATCCAAACATAATTCAAATTAATCATGGTGAGAGTTGCGGCATTCTGGGTTCGATTGGCAACGTAACCCGAAAAGTGAAACAAACCAGCTGTAATCAAGCCGCCAACACCAAGGCCGACGTTAACGCCAAAGTCATCCGTTGAAGCCAGAATTCCCTCGGCTTGGATCCCCATGCTGGCACCATAACGGATTGTGTCAGCAATCATGATTGAGACGAGGCCGATAATGATCCCATTGCCAATCGAGTTAATCAAGACACCGCCAAACAAGAACCACAGTATTTTGGTATAAACCCCAACCGTAATCACGGCTTGACCAACCAGCGCTATTAAAATACCGCGAAGCATCGTTTGCTTCTTACTGCCAACCTCGGTAATTCGAATGATCAGCAATACCCCGATTAACGCTGCCAGGGTAAAACTGTTAGCTAGTGGCACCAGGTTTTCGTTTCCCACCGTATATTTAAAATAGTAAATGGTTGTCTGATTCTTAATTGCCGTCACCAGCCAGTACATGAGAATCACGATTGACATAACGATCCATGGCTGATTATGTTTCAACATTTTTAGGACAGTTGTTAACGGTTGGTGGGCAATTTCAGGATTCGCGAACCGTTCGCGAACATGGACAAACGTGTTGATAATCAAAAGAAATGAAATCAGGCTAAACACGATGATTGTGCCCAAGAACCCTTTTTGCTGATTACCGTGGCCGAAGAACGCAACCAAGGGTAATGTGAATACCGCCACCACAATTTGAACCGAACTGCCAAAGAATTGACGAATGACACCCAACAACGTCAACTCACGAGTATTCTGCGACATCGTTGGTAAGATTGACGTGATTGGCAGATTAACAGCCGTATACAGAAATCCAAGGCCTAAATACGTCACATATGCCCAGATTAATTTACCATTATACGAAAAGTTAGGCGTCACAAAGGTGAGAACCGCAAAAATAACGTAAGGTAACGAATACCATAGGAAGAACGGTCGGCTCTTGCCAAACCGTGAATGTGTGTGATCAATCATGATCCCGATGACAAAACTTTCAACAACGTCAGCTACCCGCGCCACGACAAATAAAATGGCCACCGCGCTTGGTGTCAGTCCATAAACATCCGTGTAAAAGAATAGCAAATAGGTCGTCATCATTTGAAAGACTAAATTATCGGCGGCGTCACTTAAGCCGTAACTAATTCGTTCGGGCCACCGTGTTACCCATTTCGTCGTGCTTTTCATCCCATCATCGCCTTTATCGAAATTGTTAATCAACTGTATCGTACTCTAAAATTAGTTCTCATGATATAGATTGTACACAATTTGGATGTAAGCTGATTCCTGAGACAACTTTTAAGTAAAGAAAATAGAAACCCTTTCAGTTAACATGTGCTAACCAAAAGGGGGCCCTATTTTCTTTTAATACCGTATTTCACACGGTATCGAATAAAGGTCGTCCGTTTAATACCTGTATTTCGGGACACATCAATGTCACTCATGCCAGCTCGATAAAGCTTAAAAGCATGTTGCAAACGGGGATCATCTTTGGCATATTGGGGTTTGCGCCCATGATATTTACCCTGCTGCTTAGCTAAGGCAATCCCTTGTTGCTGGCGCTCAATGATTCGCTTACGTTCACTTTCGGCCTGATACTTATAGAGTTCAATAATCAAGTTGGTCATCAGTTGACGTAAATTTGGGTCAGCAATCCCTGTCATGGACGGTAAATTCAACACATCTAGGGTGGCACCCTTATTTTGAATGGAGTTCATGATCTTAGTCAAATCATGGTTGTTTCTGCCTAAGCGATCTAATTCAGTGACCATTACAATATCACCCTCACGAATATAGGCCAGCATTTTTTGCAGTTCTGGCCGATTAGTGTTAGCTCCACTTAATTTATCCGTAAATAATTTATCAACGCCTTTTAAGGCCGCTAGCTGTCGATCTAAATGTTGCTCTTTGGAACTCACACGAGCATAACCGATTTTAGCCATTTCCAATTCTCCTTTTGGACAGTTCTAATGAACACTTGTAATTCCTAGTATAGCACAGAAATAAAAAAGACCAATAGGGTATACCCTAATGGGTAAGTGTCAATATTTTTGCGGTAGGCTATTAACCATTAGTCTGACCTTAATTTCTTAAATATTTATTTGACTTAATTTTCTGCCGAAATCATCCAAATAGCTATGACCTGCTGTTAAGCTTTCGATTGCTCCATGATGAATGCCTAGATGAGCTTCATGCGTCTTTCTTAGGCTGGCACGAACTGCACCTTTCAATTCTTCCTGATCACCAATATCGAGCTGTCCACCTGCAAACTCACTGCTAAGCCAGTATTCCAGCTCATTGTTTTTGATACAAGTTAGTACACGCAGAATTCCTTCGGCACCATCTTCTGACCAGTATTTTCCTTGCCCTTTGACGCGATAAGTATATTTACGGTGATTGCTCTCACAGCAGCCAATTGCCTTAATTACTGACAAATGACGCATCTTAAACGGCTTAATATCCACCCAGCGACGATGAAGATAGCTGCGCAGCCGCTTTAAGTTTTCATGATTTTCTGGCGTATTCAGCTCATCAACCAGATTGCTTTCAATCGTGTCTAAAATCACATCAGTTAAGTGACGGTCATATTTAAACTCAACTGCACTGATCAATTTGCTTTGCATAGCCGGCATAAAGCCTAAACGGTCCTTGATCTTTTTATTCAAGTGAAAGACATCCAAGAAGTGTTCGTGCTGCCGGCAATAGCCAACTATTTCATCAAAATCTTTCTTGGCATAACCAGCACCGCCATCGGCATTACTGATGATTAAAGTATCGCTTAAGTCATAGGTATTGGCTAAATAAGCTTTAATTTCTTGCAAAGCATCCAAGCGGCTTAAAGAAACAAACCCTTTGGCCTGAACTCTTTTCCTGCGCGTTTTGCTTAAATTAATAATATCCTCGCAGACCTGATAGCGATGAAACTCTAGCCGCTTCTTGGTGCCCTTGATCACAACGCCATCGCCTTCAAGATAAAGCACTGGCGCCTTTTTCTTTTGGGTAATGCCATCGTATCTTTCCTCAGACTGCTGCTGTGCTTTAATCTGTTTGCCTGCTTGCACAATCAGCTTGCCAACTTGGCTGTGACTAATCTTAAAACAAGAAAGGGTATTAACTGCTAGAGCGGTATTGCGGTAAGTAGCCACAGCACTAACTTGCAAAACATCTTTTACTGCCAAAACACTGTAACGCTTGTATTTGTCATAACCCATTAGCTTATCCAGTGGGTATTGGGCCTTCTTGCCTGGACAGACATATCTTCTGCGCCAATAGCTAATCTCACCAAAGGCAGTCACAACTGAGCGCTTATTTTTCTTTTCAATCTGATAGCCTTGCTTTTTAGTTTCTTCAACTAAGCCGGCATCAACTTCTTCTAGTGCTAATTTCATTAATTCTCTAATCAAATCAAAGAAGTAGCACATTAATGCCTTTTCACGAGCAATAACATTATTTTCAGACTTAATAATTTTCAGACTTAATAATTTTCACGATATCAGTTATAATAGATTCCATAAAAGACCAGCTTCTAATGTGTTTTTTGTTCTTAACATCAGACTACTGGTCTTTTTTAATTAATTATTCAACTTACCGCAAAAAATTATACACTTAGATATCTAATATAATAAAGCGTACTTGCATCTTCACAATAAACGTCAATCTAAGTATAAGAAAAAGGCAGATAAAAACATTATCATGTTTCTATTTGCCTTACACTTTAGGATATTTAACAAAGAGCTATTAATATCTTATTAAGCTGTTGCAACCTTCTTTAATTCATTCTGTTCAGCTACTCTAAAGAATGGGAGATAAATGACAATACCGATTGCAATTAAAATACATTCGAAAATTATGTTTCTCCAATCCATTGAGCTCATATAAGCTTGGAAGAAGAACGGGGTAAATGATGGATCAACAATATAACCCATTCCAATCCAATGTAAACTTTCAGCAATATAAGTTAAGACTATATTTACTATTGGCGCAATTAAAAATGGGATACCTAAAATTGGGTTAAAGCAAATTGGCACACCAAATATAATTGGTTCATTAATACTACAAATTCCGGGAATAATTGATAATTTACTTAAAACCCGATACTTTTCTACTTTACTGCCCATCATCAAAATACATAGAGCTAATGAGTTACCAGAACCACCTAAAACGGCAATTCTAAACATTTGCAAGTTCATTAAATGAGTAGGTGGTAATCCCTTAGCAACCAAAGCTGCATTAGCACCTGTTGCAGCGATACCAGTTGCAAAAACAATAGGGAAAATAACATTACTACCGTTAACACCGATTAGCCAAAGAAGATTACCTAAAGTTACAATCAAAATGTAACCCCATAAACTATTAGCTAAGAATGTAGCTGGTGTCAAACATTTCATAATAAAAGTAGTAAAGTCAGCATGTGTCATACCCACTAAAATTAAGTTTGCACCATAAAAGATGAAAATATTTACTACTAATGGAATTAATGAATTAATAAAGTTTGCTACCATCGGGGGAATGGAATCTGGAAGCTTAAGCTTTATATTACTCTTTTCAATTAAACGATTAATTTCTACAGCAAGCAATCCAATAATGATAGCAACAAATAATCCGTTTGTTCCTAAGTTATTGATATCAATCTTATTATTTTTATCAACAGTAGTTGCAACCATTAAAAAGGTAACTAATGAGATCATCCCATCAGTAGCAGGATGACTTCTACGATAACCTTTACTCAATTCATAAGCAATACCAAATGCACAAATTATCCCAAACATGCCCATTGTCATATTATAAGGAACTGTAATTTGAGCATAATGTGCAACTGCCCAATATTTCCATCCTGCAAGCCACTTCATAAAGAAGCTTGCAGTTGCAGGATTATACCTATCCATAACAATTGGAGGATTAGCAACAATTAAAAAGAAGGAACCAATTACCAAAAATGGCAATCCGAAAAGCATTCCGTTTGATATAGCTTGCAAATGCTTTTCATTTCCAAGTTTTTGTCCAATAGGCATTAAAACTTTATCCAATTTAGTAATCATTGAATCTTTTTTAACAGTAGTTTCAGCCATCAGAGATCACCTATTTTCTTTACTAAAAATAATTTTTAACTAAATTTGATATGGATTAAACTTGAATGCGTTAGGAATAACTTTACTCTCATCCCAGTTTTCACGAATCTTGTGATATTCATCCCAGTAATGGTTATCAACTTTTAATTGTGATGTAACTTTAGAATCTACTTCAAGGAAGTGCATGCTACCTCTGCCCATCTTCTTACCGCGGGTAGTATGTTTATCTAAAGCATAGTCAGGAATCTTTGGGACATAGCCTAATGCAAAGTTTTTAATTATAATATTCTTAAGTAAGTCTGATGAACGATCCTTAGTGGATTCGCACAAATAACGAATTGCATGAACAAACATCATTGCTCTATCAGGCTCATTGTAGCTAAAGTTTTGACGCATTTGATTTAAACTGTTAATCAAAATTGGAGCCTTAGGATTGCCCATACCTATATCTTCAACTGAAATTGCTTGAAGTCGACGCCACAATTTTTCTTCCATTTGTGGAGAAGAAATATACATTTCATAAGCAAATTCACAAGCTGCTCTTTCTTTTCCTTTACGGATTGATTTTTGCAAAGCAGAAATAACTTCGTCAGCAGCTAAACCATTACGAGTTCTGGTTCTTGCCCATGGATCTGCTAAAAATTCTTTATCTCTATTTTGTGGTACTTCGTTTTGTTTAACATCTTTTTCTGACATAATGAGTCCTTCTTTCGATACACGAGGAGAAAGCTAATGAACATTCAAACTATTTGTGAAAAATATCAATTAAATAAGGACGAACAAAAAATCCTCACTTATATGAACAGCCATAGACAAGAACTTAGAAACCTAAGTATTCGTGAATTGGCTAAAAGAACATTCACGTCTCCTAGCTTTATCATTAAGACTTGTAAAAAGATTAAGCTTTCAGGATATTCAGAATTGGTCTTTCTAATTACAGATACACCAAAGTTTCCTAATAATACTGAGAACGACTTAAAAGTAAAGTCCTATGTAAAGCCATTTTCCAACTTGATGGATAAGCATAAAGACTCAATGATCATGATATTGGGTAGCGGCTTTTCTCAAAATATTGCTAATTACATGAGTGAACATTCAAATTTACACGGTTTTAGATGTACCGCAAATTCTCATTTAGAGTTATTACGTAAAAATAAGAATGTATTAATCATCGTAATTAGTAATTCTGGAGAAACTAAGCGATTAGCCGAATTATGTATTCAAGCTCAGCAAAACAATCGAGATATTCTCTCATTCGTAGGTAATAGTAATTCCACCATTGCCCAAAATTCAACGCTTGCGATTAGCTCTGATACGTTTAATGCGTCTTCCTTTGACAGCCATTACCCTCAGCTGTTTTTTGGTCTAACACTCATCCATTTTGAATTATTAATGAGTTACTTTTTGTCTAGGTAGGTACCTTCCCTTAAGACACCTTTATCATAAGTGCAAACTCATTGATTTAAAAGGCTTTCAAGCATATCAAAAACAAGTGATAGTACCCCAACAACTGTAGCCAATCGTTTAAACATTCGCATCAAAGTGTCCCCCCTTTTGATTGTATTTGACAAGTTCAGTGTATCTCATAAACCGAACAATTTCAATGATATTCGCAAAGATTGTTAAGTTTTTACCAAATCGAACTGTTTACATAACTTTCAGTACCATTCATTTATTTGAAAGCCGAATGAAAACGTACCGAGAGAGCTAAATTGATCACATATCGTCATTTAGGGGGTAATTTGTCGTCAAAATCGGGACTACAATTTAATCCGATTCATCCGAAGCCGCTTATGGATGTTGGATTGAAGTCAATATTTGAGACAGGTTTTAAGAGACATTCAGAACCGCGTTTACCT
>NZ_JQBY01000024.1 GCF_001437405.1 Pediococcus ethanolidurans
AAATTCGGACATTTTCAAAAATGATTGACAGAACTTTCTGAAAACATTTGTTAAATAATCATTGATTGGTATAGCTGAAAGCCCGTTATACTTAGAGATTAATGGGAATTAACACGTTAAAATAAATTAATAAAAAATTAGATAAGAGTACAAATTCTGAATGTAAAATTGAGTTTGTTAGAACCTTTGAAAGGATGAATAATTTGAAAAAGCAAACAAAATTACTCCTAAAAAAATAAAATCAAGTAGCCAAAAAAATTTAGAAGATAATTTGAGAGGAATCCATTTACATGGTTCATACATTTTAGGTTCATATAATGAAAATTGTAGTGATTTGGATTACATTATTGTGGTCAAGAAACAGCTAACTTCTCAAGAAAAAGAAAATTTGATGCAGACAATGATGACGCAAGTATTACCACTAGTTCCTGAAAAAGGTGTTGAATGGCATGTTTTGTTGTTGAAAGAGACACAACATATTCATTACCCAGTTCCTTTTGATTTTCATTTTTCTAATTATCACTATGAAGATTATTTGGCTGATCCCCAGGGCTATGTTAGGAAAATGCATGGAACTGATCCGGATTTAGCGGTTCATTTAATGATCACAAAACACTATGGAAAGTGCCTAATAGGAAAACCGATTGAACGAGTGTTCAGCGAAGTTTCCGAAAAAGAGTATTGGAGAAGTGTCTGGTTTGATATTCGTACAGCCCAAACTGATGTTATGGATAATCCAATCTATGTCGTTTTAAATTTATGCCGATCTTTAGCATTTAAAGAAAAACATCTAATTTTATCAAAAAAAGATGGTGGTATCTGGGCACTTTCTCAGGTTCTTAATAAATTTGAACCAATAATTCAAAAGGCAATTCATGTTTATGCGGGCGATGGCTCAAATAAGGAACGGTCAAACGGAAAATTGGCAAGTGAATTTACTGATTATGTGCTAAACAGGATTAAACTACATAATGAATAATTAAACCGTTTGTTTATTTATTTTTAGATTGAATATAAAAAAGGTTGTTGAATGCTATTTTAACGTTTGAAAAAAGGAAGGTGTTTTTGAAATGAATAAAAAAACGATCATTGCAGAGTATTTTCAGATGTGGGTCAAAAAAGATTTTAAGCAGCTACCAGAAATCTTTTCATCCGATATTTGCTACACGGAATGTTATGGTCCCCGTTATGTTGGACTGTCAGAAGTTCAAGCTTGGATTCGACACAAGTCAGCTGAACAGACAGTTTTGGAATGGCGGATTGATAACATCACTTTGGCCGGTGATCAGTCGTTTGTAAAATGATTTTTTAAAGCACATGAAAAAACAACTTATGAATTTGATGGAATTTCTGTTATTCAGTGGGCTAAAAACAATCAAATTTTGAGAATAGATGAATATCAATCTAAGTCGGAGCATACCCGTCCCTATCAAAATAGCTAAAGTTGAGAAACATTGTTGACATGGATATTGCGCTCTGTATACACTTAGATGGAAAAGAAATGAACATGAATACAGTCAAAAAGAGGGAGTAACCATGGCAAATAATGTAACGGTTGTTGGTAGTTTGAATATGGATATACACATTCCAATTGCACATATCCCATTGCAGGGAGAAACACTGAGTTTGTTGAAACCTAGTAGTCAAGCAGCAGGTGGAAAAGGTGCCAATCAGGCTGTGGCTGCTCAACGTTTAGGGGCATTAGTACATTTTATTGGTTCAGTTGGGGATGACGATGCTGGTAAACTACTTCGAAATAAGTGTCAAAATGAGGGAATAGATATTAGTGGCGTGCGTATTTTAAACGACGCCAATACTGGACAGGCATTCATTATGCTTGAACCTGATGGTCATAATACGATTATGGTTGAAGGTGGCGCTAATAAACTGGGATCAGTAGATGCTGTTAATGCAGATAAGGGAAATATTCAGCGTTCACAAATTACGATTGCACAGTTGGAAACTAATTTGGAACCGGTGATTGCGGCCTTTAAACTGGAAAAACAGGTTGGAGCTTTAACAATTTTGAATCCGGCACCGGCACTGCCTGAATTACCGGAGGAATTGGTACGATTGACGGATGTGATTACGCCAAATGAGACGGAAGCGGCTACGTTGACTGGTCAAAAAGTGGAAACAGAGGCAGATTGTCAAAAGGCGGCAGTTAAATTCCAAGAAATGGGAATTGCGAATGTGGTGATTACGTTGGGATCGAATGGTGTTTTCTATAGTGTTGGAGAAAAAAGTAGGTTGGTGCCAGCGCATAAGGTGGTGCCGGTGGATACGACGGCGGCTGGTGATACGTTTATTGGGGCGATAGCGGCCAAGGTGGTGCCAGATTTGAGTAATATGGATGAGACGATTGAGTTTGCAAATTTGGCGTCGTCATTGACGGTGCAAAAAGAGGGAGCAATGGATTCGATTCCGAGGTTAAGAGAAGTGAACGAAGCAAATCGGTAGGTATTGAATTATAAGTGGGATGGAGGCGGGATCGCAATCCCGCAGGAATCTCGCTTATAATTCAATGCCTGATTTGCGGAGTTGTCCTAAGGCTCGGCGGGAAAAAAGAAGAAAACGCGGATGGAGGCGAGTTCTTGCGGCTGGGGTTGGCCACAAGAATCGACAACGTACCGAGAATAAAAAACTTTCGGAACGAAAGTTAATACGGAAGTTGAGGTAGTGCGGGATCGCAATCCCGCAGAAATCTCGCTTATAAGTCAATGCCTGATTTGCGGAGTTGTCCTAAGGCTCGGCGGGAAAAAAGAAGAAAACGCGGATGGAGGCGAGTGCTTGCGGCAGGGGTTGGCCACAAGAATCGACAACGTACCGAGAATAAAAAACTTTCGGAACGAAAGTTAATACGGAAGTTGAGGTAGTGCGGGATCGCAATCCCGCAGAAATCTCGCTTATAAGTCAATGCCTGATTTGCGGAGTTGTCCTAAGGCTCGGCGGGAAAAAAGAAGAAAACGCGGATGGAGGCGAGTGCTTGCGGCAGGGGCTGGCCACAAGAATCGACAACGTACCGAGAATAAAAAACTTTCGGAACGAAAGTTAATACGGAAGTCGAGGTAGTGCGGGATCGCAATCCCGCAAAAATCCTGCTTAAACATCAATGCCTACCGATTTGCGGAGTTATTTCCCGATCTAAAAAAAGGCAAAAAAATAATAGGTCACAACGAAAACTAGTTTTGTCGTTGGACCTATTTTTATGGATTAAATGTCATCTTAATAAAAGTTACGGGAATTCCGAAAGGATGAGCAGCACGTTCACTTACTTTGCGAAAACCATTTTTTTTGTAAAGATAAATGGCACGTTTGTTAAAACTGGCGACCTCTAATGTGATTTTACCAAAGTAATGATAATGCTGTTGGCCAAAAGCGATGCATTGATTGACGAATCGCGTCCCATAGCCTTTGCCAGTGTCTTCTGGGCGAATACCAAGGCCAATTTCCATGACGCCATTATGAAATTGATATTCATAAATACCGAATAATTGGTTATCGTCATCCAAAATTGAAAAATAATCACTGTTGCTCGCAAGCAATTCATTTAATAACTCTGATCGACTAATTGAAGGTGGAAAGTTATAAAATGTATATGGTTCTGGGTACTGCCAGTTAAGGTAAGTATTGGCTTGCTGGGCAGTCATTTTCATAATTCTAGCCATCATGGACACTTCCTTTCGCCTATAGGCCTATCATACGCTAAATGAAACTGGTTTCCTAGCGTCAGCGGGTAGCTAGCTATTTCCTATTTCTACCCATTACAATGGTTAAACCGATTAAAGCTGCGCCTAAAATTAGGCAGAGTGTGTTAAATAGTTGAACTGGAAACGGACGAATGATACCAATAACAAGGATTAAAATGGCGATGGCAATTTGGCGTTGATAATGTTTAGCTGACATAGAGAAACTTCCTTTTTTACAGTCTAGTAATTGCTTATATTTTAACAGGTTAGACCTTATTAATCGACCTCTACCAAGAAAACGCGTACAATTTATTTTGTAGGGCATTCAATGTCCCAATTAATTTTTAGAAATGAGGGCAAATTATGTCAGTGTTAACAGAAACATTTGAATTAGCAAATGGCGTCAAGATTCCTAAAGTGGGATTTGGTACTTGGCAAACACCAGCGGGTGATGTGGCTTATCAGGCTGTCCGTAATGCATTAAAAGTAGGCTATCGTCATATTGATACTGCTAAAGCTTATGGTAACGAGGCTGATGTTGGTCGTGCAGTTCGTGATTCCGGAATTGCGCGTGATCAAATTTTTGTGACATCAAAACTTCCGGCTCAAAGTAAAACATACGATGAAGCAATGGCAGATTTTGAGAGCACGTTTAAGAAACTTGATATTGACTATGTCGATCTTTATTTAGTGCATGCACCATGGCCATGGAGTCAAATTGGTAAGGATTGTGATGAAGGAAATGTTGAAGTTTGGCGCGCAATGCAGGACATTTATGCAAGCGGTCGTGTAAAAGCAATCGGCGTCTCAAACTTCAATGTTCATGATCTTGAAAATGTCATGGCAGACGCAAAAATTAAACCCATGGTTAATCAGATTCAATATTATGTTGGATTTACTGAACCAAAGATTACGGAGTTTGCAAAGAAAAATAATATTTTAGTTGAAGCTTATTCACCTTTAGCAACGGGTGGTTTACTACGAAACGAAAAGATGGCTACCTTAGCTAAAAAGTATGATGTCAGTGTGGCTCAAATGGCATTGAGATTCTGTTTGCAAAATGGCATCCTACCATTACCAAAGGCTGTCGGTGAAGATCATATTGAAAATAACGCAAAACTAGATTTTGAAATCAGTGACGCAGATATGGTAACGTTAAATAATATGCCAGATACGGCGCCAGAACATTCACATAATTCTACCCAAGGTTAAAATTAAATTAAAAAACTGTTGACTTTCTAATTTTGTAATTGCATACTAATTGTAATTCAAAGTTGAGGGGTGACACATATGCAAAATACTAAATTAGGTTTACAAATTATTGTGATTAGCTTAATTAAGATAACTGCCGATGTGTTGCCTTCTTAACTTGCTAATTTAGTTTGAGTTATGCAATTTTTGAACCATCGGTTGGGTAAATTCCTGATCGATGGTTTTTATTTTAGGAGGAACAAGTTATGAAAAATGGCACACATCTTTTAACTCTCGATAATGGTTATCACTTATTTACGCGCACAGTTGGTGAAGGAAACATCAATCTTTTATGTTTGCATGGTGGACCTGGTGGTACCCATGAAGAATTTGAGCATTTTGATGAACACTTAAAAAACTTGGGCGTACGAGTTTCAATGTACGATCAGTTAGGGTCATATTTTTCCGATCAACCAGATTTTACGGATCCCGAAGTGCGGGATAAGTATTTAACTTTTGATTATTATATTGATGAAATTGAAGAAGTCCGACAAAAATTAGGTCTCGATAATTTTTATTTGTTGGGTCACTCTTGGGGTGGTTTGATTGCACAAGAGTATGCTTTGAAATATGGGCAACATTTGAAGGGCTTAATTATCATGAGTATGATTGATAATATTGCGGAATATACGCCGCATGTGAACAAACTACGACGTGAAACGTTATCACCAGCTCAAGTATCCTACATGGAAGGGATCGAAGCGGTGGAAAAATTTGATGATCCTGAATATCAATCTTTAGTGCGTATTTTGGATAACAATTTTTCAATGCGCAACCCAGAAGCACGTCAGCATCGTGCAAGTGGGCATTTAGCCACACCGGTATATAATTATTTTCAGGGTAATAATGAATTTGTCATGGTTGGAAAATTAAACGGCTGGGATGTGCGGGATCGCCTGCATGAAATTAAGGTGCCAACTTTATTAACTTTTGGCGATCATGATACCATGCCCCTTGAAGCGGGACGGCGCATGCAACAAACATTGCCTAACGCACGGTTTGTGTTAACACCAAATAGTGGTCACTCGCATAGTCGAGATAATCCGGCTGCTTTCTTCCATAATCTGGAAACTTATTTGCGGGATGTAGAGGAAGGAACGTTTGTAGCTTACTAAAAATGAAAAAAATCGTCTAATTAAGTGTGGTAAAAGACAGGAGAATTCCTGCCTAAGAGCCTTACTTAGTTAGACGATTTTTTTAAAATTAGGCAATATGAGACTAAAGAAATTACACCACTTTTTAATCTTTTAAAGTTACCGCCAAGATTTTGACCTGATAGCTAGTGGTAGGAGCTTGAACCGTCACCGTATCATTGACGGTTTTGCCCATTAGTACCGATCCAAGCGGAGAAGCCAACGAAATTTTATTTACCTTGATATCTGCTTCTTGTTTTCCCACAATTTGATAGGCTACTTGATCATGGTCGTCCACAAATTCAAGGGTGACGTATTTGCCAATTTCGACAATTTGGTTGTCAGTTGGTGCAACAATTTTTGAATACTGTAACTGTTTGGTAAGAAAATGGAGTCGACTTTCAAGATGACGCAAATCTCGTTTGGCGGAAGTATATTCGGCATTTTCAGAGCGATCACCTAAAGCACTTGCTTCTGCTAAAGCCTTAATCAAGGCCGGACGTTGCAATTTCCAATCTTCAATTTCTTGTTCAATTTGGTGATACCCGGCAGCTGTAATTTCATTAAAAACTGGTTCTGACATATTATTCCTCTTCTGTACATTCATTTCTTCTATTTTACCTTGTCAGAAAGGGAGATGCCATTTATTTGCTACATTTTAATGACAGTACGAACGCCACTGGGAACTGGCTTTTGCCAATCGATTTGTGTAGCAGCCTCTTCTAGAGAAATCGTTTTGACGGCTGATTGAATTTTTCTGGTATTAATTAGGTCCCAAACAGCTTTATAGACGGCCTGTGGGTTAGCCATTACTTTTGGTGTTTGCATACCAATAATTTGAAGTCCAGAAGTTCGCAAAGCTTTGGATGGCAAACTAATTTCTTGTCCAGCGATTGCTCCAATTGAAACGAGGGATGTGGCACGTTTCATAGCTAAACTGTTAGGAATAATGGCATGCAAAATCAGTTCGATTGGATGGCCCCACAAGTAATCTAAGATGATTAAATTACCCTGAATATGCATGCTAGTCAAATTTTTCATAATAGTTTGATCATCTTCAGCCAGTGAAATTGTTTGTGTCGCACCTAGAGCTTTTAGACTGGCCAACCGTTCTGGATTACGGCCAGTTCCGATAATTTCACTAACACCCATACTTCTAGCCACTTGAATGGTCAATTGACCAGCAAAACCAGTAGCCCCATTTACGAGAACGGTGTCGCCAGGTTTAACATCTAAACTGAATTTTAAGGGTGCCACACTGGTTAAAAGCGAGGATGCTGCGGCGACACTTGAATAAATATCAGTAGTATCTGAAATTTCTAATAACAATTTGGAATTGGCAACTGTCCGCTGAGCGTAGGAACCAAATTGTGGTTTCAATGTTCGAGCTGGGAAAGCCACCAGTTGGCCATTGTCTACACGACGACCAATTCCACTGGCGCCAGGAATACTTGGGAATGTGGGATGCCAATAAGTACTTGAATAGTGACGGCCAGCAGCATTGGCCTTATCAAAGTTTTCGATTGGTGCTGCCAAAACGTCAATTAAGGTATCGAATGTTTTGTCAGTGGTTGGTTCTGGCACATTGTCAGAGAATTCTGGAGCAGTTTTAAAATCTTTAATCGTTAATGCTTTCATAAATAATCATTCCTTTTATTTTTATATTACTAGTAATGTATTTAATATAAACTCAAAAAGTCTTGCTGTCAACTATAAATTACTGGTAATATATATAAAGAAGGTGAAATTAATGAATGAAATGCAATATAAAGAAATTGATGAACTGTTACATCAAATTAGTGATAAAGAAACGCATAATCAACATGAAACATGGATTGCCAAGCATGCGGCAATTGGCGGTGATCCTAAGAAAAGTCATTTAACTCATAATGATTTAGATATTTTAGATGTTTTATTGAATGGAGAAAAAACAGTGAGTGAAGTTGTTGAGGCGATTCAAATCACCCAAGGAGGGACATCCAGACGAATTAATCATCTGGAACGGTTGGCATTACTAGAAAAATTTCATCAACCAAAAAATAAAAAAACAGTTTACTTAAAGCTAACAGTTGCTGGCAAACAATTGGCAAAGGCCCATATGGAATTACACAAACAGCTGCAAGAAAGGGCACTTGCAGCTGTTGCGGAATTTTCGGATGCAGACATTCAGATGGTTAGAGATTTTTTGATGAAATTGATAAATTCACAAATAAATTTTTAAATTGAGCTTATTTAGGCATTCATAGGAACTAACCAATCAGAGTCAATTAATTGATGCAAAGTTTTGTTGATTGGAAGCCAGAGTTTAGCTTTGATGATATCCTTTAGAGATTGCCAAAAAAGTGGATCATCTTTTTGAGTTTGAGTGGGGTAGACGAAGAGACATTCCCCAGAAATAGTTTTGACTTCAATTTTAGTTTGATAAACCCCTAATACTTGAACCTCTAAGACCGATAGATTTTGATTATTTAATAACATATTCATCGCTCCTTTGGATTAATATACTAAGTATGCGGTGACTAGGTTAAATCGACTTTAAATATGTGTGAACATTCTGCGGACTTTTGAATAAGAAAATCTAAAGGACTTAATTTAAACCTAATGACAACTAAATAAAGATTAAATCTTGATAAAAAGCAGATTAAAATTGCGCTATTATGCAATTTTAGTCTGTTTAATTGTTTCTATGCACGACTAAGAATGCTCAGTCGTTGTTTTTCAATAATATGACCTTTGGCGGCATGATAAAATTCATTTAACCAAAAGCCTTCCTTCAAATTGAGCTCTGTATCCAATGCATAAATACTCAGCCAGTAATCATGAGTTTTATCTGGTGGGGTAGGTCCAATGTAATGACCGGTAGTTAGCGGATCGGTTTCACCAATTAGCGGTCCGGCAGTACTATTATTTCCTTGCACCATAGAAATGTCACCTTGACGACTGGCGTTTTCTGGGATGTCAATGGTGGAAGCAGCCGGGATGTTAATTGCTGTCCAGTGAATCCAAGCAAAGCCACAGACAGGCACAGAATCAAAATCTAATAACGTTAACGCAATGGTTTTGGCTGTTTTAGGAACATCTGCAATTTTTACAGGAAAAGATATGGCAGGATGACCATTATAGACTTCATCATTTGACGCATATTTTCCGTATTTATCTAACAGTAAACCGTTTGAAGTGGGGACTGAAACTTTCATGTTGAAAACCTCCTTAAAATTGACTAACTTAACCATACTGCAAATTTAAGTGAGTATAAATGTAAATGCCTAGCTAATTTCGTTTAAAAATGCGTTTCCAAATTTTCTTGTCAGAGTAGTCTAAAACGTGGTTAGCGTAAAGTCTGGTGGTAAACCAAGTGACGAGAACAATGGCAATAGCTAGAATAATCAAACTGACGATAGCATCCGTAGTTGATGCATTACCAACCGCGTAACGAACGGGCATGATACTTTGCGACACGAATGGAATAAATGAACCTAATTTGATCAAAAAAGTGTTAGAATTCATTGCTACAAAGGAAGCGCCGTAAGCCACTAAACCAATCATGGTCAGTGGTGAAACTGCCTGACTAACTTGGTCAGCACGGGAAACCAAAGCTCCTAACCCGGCTGCCAGAATCGTATAGAGCGTGATTCCTAGAATGAAAAACAATCCTAATATGATGAGAATGTTGGGCTGAATTTGACTTAAATCTAAGTCTTTTAGAAACTGCACATTACCACTTAAGTATTTCATCCCCAAAAATCCACAGATTGCGGTGATGATTACCTGAAGTAAGATGAGTGCAAACATACCGGTCACTTTGGCGAAAAACTGCACTTGTGGTGCGACACTGCTGACCAGAATTTCCATGATTCGTGAACCTTTTTCTGTGGCTACTTCTTGCGCGATTAAACTGGCATAGCTGACCATGAAAATATAAATCAAAATAGTGACCACCATAGCTAAGAGACTATTAATATCTTGTTGATTATTTTTTTGCGTTTTTTCTTTTCCATTAGAATAGGAAACAGATTGTTTTTTAAAACTTGCTGGTGTGAATAATTCGGTCAGCTGAGTGGGCGATAATCCGAGGCGCGTGGCCGTCTGTTGCATTTTTAACGAATTTAGAGAACTCTTTAAACTAGTTGTGTCAAGAGTATTGCCATTGGTACGTGATTTATAAACGGCCGTTACTTGTTTACCAGTTAGTGTAATGGTTAAATAACCGTCAAGAGTTTCCTGTGATAAAGCCTTCTCAGCTTTTTTTGGAGTATCAATGGAACGTTTTATCGTATAATCCTTAGAGTTACTTTTCAGTAAAGCATTTCTAAAGGTTGTGTTATTGCTAACAATGGCAATTTGTGGTGTTTCACTAGTGTGATTTTTAATTGCGGCAACTCCAACCATGAAACCAAGTAGCAGTACAGGCATTAATAGTAAAACAATATAGGTGGGACTTTTGATGTTTTTACGAATGACTTGTTTGCAAACAACCCAAAATTTATTCATGAGAAACACCTGCTTTCATGCGAAAAATCTCGTCTAGTGTCGGCGGTTGTTGAGAAAACTCACGAATATAGCCATTTTTAGTTGCAGCTGCAAAAACAGTTTTACCGACTTCTGGATTAGTAAGTTTTAATTCGAAACCAGCCTGATACTTTTTGACACTAATGACACCGTCGATAGCTAGCAATTCGTCGGTAGTAAGTGGTGACTGAATAAAAATGCGCGTATCACCGAAACTTTCGCGAATTTCATTGGTAACACCATTTAAAACGGTCTCACCCTGGCGAAGCATGAGCAGTTTATCACTAATCTTTTCAACGTTACCCATGTCATGCGATGAAAAGATGATGGCGGATCCTTGTGATTTCAAACGTTCAATTCCGTCTTCCAAAAGACTGGCGTTGACGGGATCCAAGCCACTAAACGGTTCATCTAAAATAACCAATTTGGGTTCATGGATCAAAGTGGCAATCAATTGGACCTTTTGTTGATTTCCCTTAGAGAGGTCCTTAATTTTGTCTGTTCGTTTACCCTTAACCGCAAAACGTTGCATCCAATCATCTAATTTCTGCTTGGTAACAGCGGGTTTCTGGCCGCGCAGTTCGGCAAAATAAACCACTTGTTCTTCAACAGTCATTTTGAGATAGAGCCCGCGTTCTTCTGGTAAAAAGCCGACGGTATCTGTATCTTTGCGGGTAAAGGGATGCCCATTCCAAAGCACAGAGCCAGAATCAGGTTTTAATAAGCCTAAAATCATCCGAAAGGTGGTTGTTTTTCCAGCACCATTCTGGCCGATTAGACCCAAAATCTCACCATCATTAACGGTAAAATTTTCATCCACAACAGCTTTCATTTGTCCGAATGATTTATTCAGATTTTTCACTTGTAACATTTTACCAACTCCCCTGTTAGTAGTTGTATTCGTTTACACGTATTATACAGGATAAGGGACAGAAAAAGAATAAATACTGAATTATGATAAAAAAGAGAATTAAAGAAAACAACACGTCTATGAAAACGTTTAACGTAAGAGCATAATAAACATATAAAGACTTGGTTGTTAAAGTCTGGGGAAGATACAAAAGATTCATATTTAAATTGTGGGAATAAACATGAGGAGAACTCTTGAAATAATACCGACATTTATTTTATTTTAATACTGACTTTTATATATAGTTTGTATCTAAAATCTGTAAACGAGTTATGGGTTAACTGGTTTGTTTTTAGTTTGGTTGGTTTGGGAGTATATACGACTATTATTATCTTTATAGATGCAATAACGTTAACTGGTAGAGGAGATAAAGGAACGGACTTAAAATCAAAAATATTTTATTCATATTTAATTATATTGTTGATTGCTACGATTATACTGGCATTTTATTTAATGACGCATAATTAAAAGTTACTTGAAATTAAGTTGAACATGGTAAAAGCTTTAAAAATTACAAGCTATCATAATTTTCGACGTCGTCAAGATTCATTAATCAAAAAAATGACTACTCCATATTAATAGAGTAGCCATTTTTAGTTTTCTTTATTTCTTCACAGCCGGCAAAAATAACGTAAATGTATCAGCGTCGTTAACGAAATTATTGACAACCTCTAAGTTATAATTACCACCAATTCCGTACTCATCGGATTGACCTAATTCACCATAAGCAGCTCCGATAAATTGATCGATTTGATTGCGGTCAGCAGCTTTTGTGGTAAATTTAGCAAAAATTCCAGCTGGTGTTGAAAAACTTGCGTAACCTGTTGGCACATCATTTACTTTTACACCCACAAGATAATTCTGGTTCGCATCATTAAAGTTAATTCCATACACATTCTCATCTTGCGCAAACTTAGCTAATTTACTAGCTTCTTGTTTGTATTTTTTTAGGTATTCTGACTTAACCTTGCTCATTGCTGAGATATCATCAAAAGATTCTGGTGTGGGTAAAACAGTGGTTAAACCTGCAATTAATTGTTTAGATAAAGTAACGATTTCGAATGACATAAAAAAGATCTCCTTAATTTGGTATGCCAGTAGTATACTAAGTGAAAGGTGACATATGTATGTCACTAATAAAAAATTGGTGGATATTTTTTGACTAAAATTGAGCGACTAATTTCAATTGTGATGATGTTGTTGGCACGAGAAACAATTTCTGCCCAAGAACTGGCAGATTACTTTCAGGTAGCGAAGCGCACGATTCTTCGTGACATGGACACTTTAAACTTAGCTAATATTCCGATTTATGCAATACGAGGCAGCAAGGGCGGTTTTGGCATCATGCCAACCTATAAATTCGATAAACGACTGCTTTCGGTTACGGACTTGCAAAATGTTTTGGTTGCACTTGGTGGCTTTCAAAATTTGATGTTAAACGAAGATATCAAAACAACATTAACGAAAATTCGCGGTATGATTCCGAGTGAAGTTACCCAAAATTCGGTTTCTATTTCATTTCATCAGTGGGCTGGTAGAAGTGAGCTGGCTAGTACTATGGAGATGTTACAAAAGGCAATTAAAACACATCATCTGGTTCAGCTAACTTATATTGATGTGACGGGCCAGCAGACAACCAGACAAGTAGAACCCTATCAATTACAAGCGCGTGAAACACGTTGGTATTTAGAAGCTTACAGTTTAAACCGACAAGCCTATCGTAGTTTCAAAATTTCACGAATCACAGCTAGCAAACTATTAACGACTACATTTAAACCTCGTGACTATCAGGCTCAAGTTCGTCATCAACCAGGTACTTTTCCTTTTCCGAGTATTCCCGTTCGGGTGAGAATTGATGCCAGTATTCGTGATCAATTTGTAGAACGTTATGGCGCTAAGGTCTTGAATGTGGTGGATTCCAACCACTATGATGCAGAAATAACGGTGCCTTATCATGAGTTTGGCTACCGTTATTTAGCGGGTTTTGGTTCTCGATTGCAAGTAATCGCACCAAAAGATTTTGTCGAAAATTATAAACGTTTCTTGAAACAATTATTGTCACAATATGATAAATGAACTTAAACTGAACCAAAAATTGAAGTTCACAAAATTTAATTAAGGTGGTTGAAAAAATGCAAGTTAAGATTAAGGCCTTTCAGCAACTAACAAATACTGAACTTTTTCAGATATATAAATTGAGAACCAAGGTATTTGTAGTCGAGCAGAAATGCGCCTATCAGGAAGTGGATGAGGACGATTTAATCGCCGAACATTTGCAGTTAATTAATGCCCAGAATAAACTGGTTGGTTACTTGAGATTAATTCCAGAAAAACTAGCTAATCAAATTAGAATTGGTCGTGTTGTTGTTAATCCCCAATTTCGTGGGCAAGGCTATGGTCGAACGATTATTACTGAGAGTTTAAAGTATTTAAGAACTATCCATCCGGAAATTACGCAAGTTGTGATTCAAGCGCAGGCTTATCTAGTGAAGTTTTATGGTTCCTTTGAATTTCAGGCAACAAGTGATGTCTATTTGGATACCGGAATTCCCCACCAAGACATGCTTTTAAAATTAAACTAATTATTATTTTTAGCTTAGCCAAGTGCTAGGCTGTTTTTTTAATCATAAACTAAAGACTGAAAGTAACAAAATTACTTCAATAACTAACGTTAAACGACTTAGCCTCCAAAAAATAGTCCAACTACAGTCCTACGTCTCACCTGATTCGGAACGGGGTGCTTTGTTGCAGTTTCAACTTTTAGATACTAAATACGAACAAGGCTTGTCCTTCAATTGTATGAGTTTTACGATATAGCTTTAAATATAAAAAGTCCGAAGCGCAAGTTCACGTTTAAAATTCTAACTATATTTAAAATTATGGTTGAAATAGTTCGTGTTGTGAGATACACTGAATTTGTCAAATACAAATCAAAAGGGGAGACAGTTTGATGCGAATGTTTAAGCGTTTGGCTACAATTGTTGGTGCACTATCACTGGTTTTTGTTTTAGGAGCTTGCGGAAAGAGTTCAAGTAGCTCGGCTAGTAAATCCTATACACCAAAGAAGTTGACGGTGCAATTCGTGCCATCATCGAATGCTAGTACCATTGAAGCGAAGGCAAAACCATTGGAGGGATTACTGAAGAAACAACTTGGTATTCCTGTTAAGGTTTCAGTTTCAACAGATTACAACACAATCGTTGAAGCAATGGGTTCTAAGAAGGTTGATGTAGGCTTCTTACCACCTGATGCGTATGTTTTAGCTCACAAGCAGTATAATGCAAAAGTTTTATTGAAAGCTCAGCGTTATGGCTACAAAGAACCAAATGATCAGGTTACAAACACGTTAGTTAACTCTTATAAAGCACAAATTTTGGTTCGAAAAGATAGTGGTATTAAATCAATTAAAGATTTGAAGGGTAAGAAGATCGCTGTTCAGGATACAACGTCTTCTGCCGGATGGATCTATCCAATTGTCGAACTTTATCGACATGGCATCAATATCAATAAAGACAATATTAAAACGGTTCAAGTTAAGGGCCACGATCAAGCTGTTATGGCGGTTTATAACGGTGATGCTGATGCAGCCTTTGTCTTCCAAGGCGCACGATTACTTGTTCAAAAAGATGCTAAAGATGTTATGAAGAAGGTTGTGCCAATCTACACAACCAAAGAAATCCCCAATGATACGATCACAGTTCGCGGTGATATGAGTAGTAAATGGGATAAAAAGATTTCTAACGCTTTTAAAGCAATTGCCAAAACCAAGAAAGGTCACGCAATTATTTCTTCCGTTTACTCACATGAAAATTATGTCACAGCTAAGGACAGCGACTACAATGCTATTCGTTCATATGATAAGACGGCCAAAAAATTAAATAAATAGTCTTCAAAGACAATTGAATTTTGGGAGAATGGAAAAAAAGGTGTTTTGGCTTCGAGCATACTACGTTGTCCATGCAACTAAAATCGCTAAAGCGATAAGTTGCTATGGCAGCCTAGGAAATCAAATGATTCGTTCTTTGAATCGTTTGGTTTTCGTAGCTAAGCGGAGAAGCCGGCCTTTTTTCCCGATTTAGACTATTAAAGCTCGGAAAAGAGGCTGGGAGTTTTTTTCCCAGCCTTTTCTTGCAAAACGGATAAACGAAAGGAATTCTGACTATGACAGAAAAACCAATCATTGAATTTCAGCATGTTTCTAAAACGTATCAAAATGGCACCATCGGCCTCAAAGATATTAATCTATCTATTCCACAAGGACAGTTTCTCGTGGTTGTTGGCCTTTCTGGTGCGGGTAAAAGTACATTAATGCGCACAATTAATCGGATGCACGATATTTCTACAGGGAACATTTTCGTGGATGGGGAATCAATCGTTCATTTAGAAGGCAAGGAACTACGTCGGTTGCGCAGAAGTATTGGCATGATTTTTCAAAATTTTAATTTGGTTAAACGGTCCAGTGTGCAACGGAATGTATTGTCCGGTCGAGTTGGCTATTATTCTACCTGGAAAAGTACACTAGGTTTGTTTTCAAAAGAGGATAAACAAAAAGCGATTGAGGCATTGCAACGGGTGGGCCTTGGCGAAAAACTGTATAGTCGTGCTGATGAGTTGTCAGGCGGACAGCAACAACGAGTTGCCATTGCACGGGCATTCATGCAAGATCCCAAAATTGTGTTAGCTGACGAACCGATTGCTTCGCTTGATCCACTGACAACTGAGTCGGTTATGGATGATCTAAAACGGTTGAATGAGGAATTTCATATTACAGTGATTGTAAATTTACATTCTGTGTCGTTGGCCCGACGATTTGGCGATCGGATTATTGGGTTGCGTGGTGGCGAGTTAGTTTATGACGAACCCATTAGTAAAGTAACTGAAAAAGATTTGGAGGCCATTTATCAACCTGTAAGTATCGTGAAAAAAAGCGAGGTGCAAGCATGAATATCGTCCCAACGCGAACCTTTACACAAAAATATCATGTTAAAACGGTTGTTTGGTTAACGCTATTTATCCTACTTGTAATTGGAACTGCCAAAATGACGGGTGTTGACTTCATCATGTTTTTTGCAAATTTTGGGCAATTCACGGCGCTACTTCAACAGATGGCGAAACCTGACTGGCAATATACGAGTTTAGTCGTTCAACCAATTTTAGAAACGATTCAAATGGCCTTAATTGGTACGACCGTTGGGACCTTAGTGGCAATACCTTTTTCGGTGTTAGCAGCACGAAATATTGTGAAAAATAAATTTCTTCGCGGCATTATTCGTTTTATTCTCAACTTAGTGCGTACTTTACCAGATTTAATGTTGGCGGCATTGTTCGTTGCTATTGTGGGAATCGGTCCGGTTGCCGGCGTGTTTACGTTAGCCATCTTTTCATTTGGTATGATCTCAAAACTCTTTTATGAAGCGATTGAAACCATTGATGAGGGCCCCTTAGAAGCTTTGCAGGCAGCTGGTGCAAATAAAATTCAAATGGTAGTTTTTGCAGTTATTCCTCAGGTTTTTAACTATTTTGTAAGTTACTTCCTATACACGTTTGAAATTAACGTTCGAGCATCCACCGTTTTAGGCTATCTTGGTGCTGGTGGAATTGGTGTTTATCTTCAGCGCTCATTAGATCAATTTGCATATGGACAAACGGCTATTATTATTTTAGGAATTTTGATGGTAGTCCTCATTATTGATGGTGTCAGCAATACGTTGAGGGAGCGATTACTATGAAACAACTAACAGTTAGTAATTCCACATTGCAGTTCAAACGGTATAAGTGGTTATTTTGGGTTGCAATTGTGCTTGTCATTTACATTTGGGGGATCACGGGTGTGCACTTTACCGGAATTAAAGACTCCGCGGGTGAGGTTTCCCGTTCGATTGCCTATGGTATTTTTCATCCCGACTGGAAATATGTGTATGACGGCAGCGGTGAAGATTTAGTAAGTTTGATTCTACAAACCCTGGCGATGGCATTTTTAGGAACTTTCATCTCGGCAATCTTAAGTGTTCCGTTTGCCTTTTGGGCAGCGCGGACTGGTAAGCCTCGTTTTCATGTGCGATCGACTTCAGGCAAACTGGTGTTAACCTTGATTCGAACTTTTCCAGAAATTGTTTTGGCCATCATGTTCATTAAAGCGGTCGGTCCAGGCTCATTTGCAGGTGTGTTAGCGGTCAGTATTCACTCAATCGGAATGTTGGGCAAACTATTTAGCGAGTCAATTGAAAATATGGATTTTGGTCCCAGTGAGGCGTTAATGAGTAGCGGTGGTAACCGGGCGCAAACGTTAGTATTTGCAACGTTACCAACTGTTCTACCAGAGTTTCTTTCCTATACTTTATACCGATTTGAGATTGCGGTCCGTTCTGCTTCCATTTTAGGAATGGTTGGTGCCGGTGGAATTGGAACACCACTGTTGTTTGCCATTCAAACACGAACTTGGTCACGTGTTGGAATCATTTTGTTAGGTATTATTATCACGGTAACGTTGATCGATTATATTTCAGGAACGCTACGGAAACGGTTGGTGTAAGCATATGAAACTAACAATTTTGTCTACCAGTGATGTGCATGGCTACTTGTATCCTACCAATTACAGCCACCGAACAGATAAAGAGGACTATGGTTTCTTAAAAGTAGCAACTAAAATTGATCAAATCAAAACCCAGGCTGATGCTGATGAATGGGTAATTACCATTGAAAATGGTGATTTTATTCAGGGATCACCATTGACCTACTTTACGGCAAAAAAACAAGCAAAGTATCGATCAATTTATAGCCAGCTTACAAATGCAGTCGGTTACGATGCCGGCATATTGGGAAACCATGAATTTAACTATGGGCTACCGTATTTACAACAATGTGAAGCGAAGCGCAACTATCCGATTTTGGCAGCCAATTTAAAAGAAAATACTGGTGACGGTGTAATTGATGCACCCTATAAAATTTTGACACATGGTGGTGTAAAGGTAGGAATTCTGGGTTTAACTACTCAATATATTCCGCATTGGGAACAAAAAGAACATATTGTCGGCTGGCAATTTGAGTCAGCTGTTAAAGCGGCTAAAAAATGGGTACCCATACTACGTAAACAGGTTGACGTGGTGATTGTCGCCTATCACGGCGGTTTTGAATGTGATTTGGCAACCGGTAATCCTAGCGAAAGGTTGACTGGTGAAAATGAAGGTTATCAGCTATTGAGTGAGGTACATGGAATTGATGCCTTAGTTACGGGTCATCAACATCGCGAAATTGCCACCATTTGTCAGGGCGTTCCTACCACTCAACCCGGAGAAAAGGGTAAGTATATTGGTGCTATTGAACTTGAGCTAAATGAACATCAAAAAGTGGAAAAACAGTTGGCTCACTTGATTTCGGTGGCAGATGTAGTACCAGCATCAAAATTTGAAAAGTTAACGACTACGTTACAAACAAAAGTTGAAAATTGGCTGGATGAGCCAATGGGAAAAGTTGCTGGAAATATGAAAATTACTGATCCCATGAAGGCACGGATGTACGGTCATCCTTATCTGACGTTTATTAACCAGGTACAGATGGCGGCTACACAAACCGATTTGTCGGCAACGGCTCTATTTAATGATGAAGTATTGGGTTACGATTCAACGGTAACGATGCGAAACATTGTGAATAGTTATGTTTATCCGAATACCTTGGTTGTGTCAGAAATTACGGGAACGGATTTAAAGCAAGCTTTGGAACGCTGTGCCAGTTTCTTTGCTCTTAATTCGAATGGAAAGGTAACTGTTTCCAAAAAATTTAGAGAACCAAAAATGCAATATTATAACTATGATATTTATAGCGGTATTAATTATGCATTTGATTTGAATAAACCGGCAAATGAACGCTTGATTGCGTTGAGCTATCATGGCAAACCTGTACAGGATGACCAGAAGCTAGAAATTGTGTTAAATCAATACCGTGGCATTGGTGGTGGTGATTATTCAATGTTTCAGGCCAACAAAATTGTGCGCGAAGTTCAAATTGATATGACCGAACTAATTAGTGATTATTTTGCGAAACATCCGGTTGTACAAGCAATCGATGAAGGTAATTTTTATTTAAAAAAGTAGTGACCACCGAAGTGAAATTTTCCTTAATTTTATGTTGAGTTATACGAATTTAGAGTGGTAATCTTGTCTAAAAAAGTTAAACTTAAAATAAAAGGGATGATGAACTATGAACACTAAATTGGTCAATTATGTGGTAAAAAGTTTAATTGAAAAAAATATCTCTATTACTGCTGCCGAGAGTTTAACGGGTGGCTTGTTTCAATCAGAGATTACTTCTGTTCCAGGAAGTTCTGATATCTTTACCGGCGGATTTGTCACTTATGCTGATGTAGTGAAAACACAGCTTTTAGACGTACCGGCGCCACTTATTCAACAATATGGGGTTGTGAGTTATGAGGTGGCCGTTGCTATGGCACAGGGTGCTCAAAAAAAATTGCGCACTGATTTGGCCGTTTCATTTACGGGGGCAGCGGGCCCAGCTGGATTAGAGGGTGAGACAGCGGGAACCGCCTGGATTGGCATTAATTTTCAGGGCCAAACGGATGCCTATGATTTGCATCATCCAGAACTTGCTCGAAATGACTTTCGCGAAGCTTGTTGTGAATTCGCGTTTCAAAAAATTAGTGATCGAATTTTATAAAATGGTTATATAAACATGTGGGTACCTAATTTGTAGGTGCCCTTTTTGTATACAGTTCAGTTTGTATATGATTCAAACTTTTTGAGTAGTGAGTGATCTGTTAAGTTGATGGAATTATATGATTGGAATGATTAGCTATATTTTTTTAAATGATTATAAAAATTGACAATCAATCGTTACCTGTTATAATTAAAACAACAAGTACGAACTATACTAAATTATAGTGTGAAGAATTGTTGTAAACTCACAGACATAATTATTTAAAGGAGAAACTAATTGATGAAATATACAATTACAGGAGCAACGGGTCATTTGGGTAAGATTGTGGTTCAAAATATGATCAATTTGATTGGTTCGGAAAATGTACGAGCTGCCGTGCATACACCTGCTAAAGCTGCACAATTAACGAAGCTGGGTGTGGAAGTAGTTAAAACGGATTATTTAGACATTGCTACAATGACCACTTCTTTTGAAGGAACGGATGTCTTAATCTATATCCCTAGCAAAACCTATAACGTGTTACAAAGAGTGACTGAATTTGAGAACACTTTGATTGCAATGAAGCAGGCCAATGTGACGGAAATTGTCTTTGTTAGTTTCTTCGCCGATCAAGAAAATAATCCTTTCACAATGTCAGCATATTACGGGTATGTACCGCGTCGTTTAGCTGGATCTGGCTTAAAATATGCCGTTATTAAAAACTCATTGTATGCAGATCCGTTGATTCCATATCTACCGGAATTAATTGAAAGAAAACATTTGATTTATCCGGTTGGCGATGAAAAACTCTCATTTATTACCCAAAAAGATAGTGCAGAGGCCATAGCTAATTTGGCAAGTAAAGCTGAATTACGTAATCATGGACAAGTTTATACGCTAACACAAGTAAAAGCATATAAAATGACGGAATTAGGTAAGATAATGTCTAAAGTGACAGATGAAAAAATTGGTTATGCACCTGTCTCGGTTACTGAATTTGCCGATATTTATGCAAGTGAAGGTGATGGAACCGAACTTGGGTCCATGTATCAGGCTGGAGCAATGGGGTTAATGGATTTAACAACTGCAGACTTTAAGAAACTTACGGGTCATGATCCAGAAACAATGACAGACTTTTTAAGTAAGAATTATCAAAAATAAATTTTAAAGTCAAAAAATGAGATCGAAAAAACTTATCGATCTCATTTTTGATTCTTATTTTTTAATGATGGATACACGTAAAATTGTTTTACGTTTTTCCTCAGCAACGCGGCGAAAATCAGAAAGGTAAATTTCTTTATGCGCCTTACTGGTGCGTTGATAACCCTGAGTATCTAAAAATTGTGTTAGTTTTTTGAAACTATCTGGTTCATTGTCAAAAAAACTAACGTGCAAAATCATTCCCACGGTACCTTCTGTTATGGTCTCTAAATTAAGCTGACTAAATAGCTCAGGTTTAATTTTTGTTTTTACCAAGGCTAAAGCTTGTTTGAAAACGTTTGGCGTCACAAAGCTAGGTTGTTTAATCATAATTCGGTAGATTAATTGATCTTTATCCAAACTTTCACTGTGATAATCTGCAGGTAATGTCCAAAAGCCTTCTAACGGATAAACTGTGTAATCAAAGGCATTAGGAAAAATAATGTTCTTTTTAGGAGCCATTCGAATTGCATAGCTAACTGCATATAACGCCGCAATCTTTTCTCCAAAGGCTTCACTATTCGGATTACCAGAACCCTTAATTGTGATAAATGTTTGTTCAGGAAGCGTAACGACAGATGGGGCTTTTTTGGTAGGATAAATTTCCTTTTCAGTAGTGCGCCAAACATACCTTTCTGGCATGATTGTAACCTCATTTCATTATTTTTAGTTTGTGAAACGGTTTCATCTAATTATACAATTTTTAAAGAATAATTAATGTCTCAAATAATTATTTTAGTCTACTGACCGTTCATGCTACACTGAAATATGTTGATCAAATTTCATGAGTTTATATAAGTTATGTATGAGATGAGAAAGGGGACCATTTTTTTGAGGAGACAAGTTTATCCTGCCTACCAACAGTTATACTTTGGGGCCTTTTTGGCGGCTATTGCTGGTGGCTTAGATGCGTACACATACTTGGAGCATGGCGGCGTGTTTGCCGGCTTACAAACTGGTAACTTGATTCTATTAGGAGTCAATTTAAGCAAAGGGCATTTCGCAAAAGTCGGTTATTATCTAATTGCGATTGTTGCGTTTGGACTGGGAACAATTTTTATTCGTCATGTGCAACATTATTTTAAACAGAATTATTTAAAACGTGCTTACTTTGTCTTGATTTACGAATTTGCACTGATGGTATTAGTGGCGATGATTGGTAGTAGAGCACCAGATGTGATTACCGTGATGCTTTTGGCCATTACGGCGGCAGCCCAGTTGCAGGAATTTCGAAAGCTGCAAGATGAACCATTTACGTCGTTGATGATGACCGGAATTATTCGTACGGCTGCTGAAAATTTATATACAGGTTACGTGCATCATGATGTGCCATCGCAGCAAAAAGCTAAAAACACTGGGATTGTGGTTGGTAGCTTCATGGGCGGTGCATTTATTGCAGGTATATTTGTCCCGTGGTTACAAGATGCCGCAATTTTGGTGCCAGCGGTATTGATATTAGGTGCGATTTTTTATCTATCTCAACATAGCAGGTTGACGCCACCTAAACGTGAAGAGGAACCAGAGACAAGTACCCAAACAACACCAACTCGTGCGCAGAAATATGAACAAAAAACAGAGCCTGAAGGTGACACTGCTGAACCGGAAACAAGAAGTCGGCGTCACAGACATGGTTAAAACGTACAACTAAGTATTTTAACTTGTAATTAAAAGAGGTTACAGACAAATTCAGAATTTTGTCTGTAACCTCTTTTTAGATCTATTTTTAAGAAAAGTTGGTTAAATAAGTTTTAATTTCATTTTTATATGCTGTTTTTTGAGAATCGGTTATCCAAGCCGTTTCAAAAGAATTCTTAGCTAATTGAACGACTTGTTCTTGCGTTAGGTGGTAGCTTTGTGCAAGTGACCAGTAATTGTCGTTAATGTAACCACCAAAATAGGCAGGATCGTCCGAATTGATACTGACTTTAACGTGATGTTCAAGTAAAGTTTGAACTTCTTTGCCCTTCATGTCTTGACTCAAAAATTTGTTTGAATTTGGACACGAGGTCAAACCAATTTCATGGGTACTGACAAATTCAACCAAATCAGGATTTTCAACAATATTAGTACCATGATCTAGTCGCTCTACGCCAATAATTTCAAGGGCTTGTTTAATGTGATTGATAGAATCTACTTGATCGACATCGGCATGCATTGTGATGTGATATCCCGCTGAAACCGCCTTTTCAAACGATGTCACAAATTTTAAAGGCGGATTGTGATGCTCATCTGAGTCTAGACCAATGCCTAAAATCTTATCTTTGTAAGGGTCAGCAGCTATCAAACTTTGATAAGCCGAGGCTTTAGAAAAATCACGCAGAAAACACATAATTAAATGAGCATCCACACCGATTTCTTTTGCGTCCTGCGCGGCATGAGAAAAACCATTGATTACTGTTTCAATTGCTATCCCACGGCTTGTATGTGCTTGGGGATCAAAAAACATCTCGACGTAACGCACATTATTTTGACGTGCCTTTTTAAGATAGGTAAAGGCCAGTTCGTAAAAGTCGTCTTCTGTTTGTAAAACGGCCATAGCCTCATAATAAACAGCTAAAAAGGAAGCTAATGTATCGTATTGATAAGTTTTCTTCAAAGCTTCAAGTGAGGTTGTTCCAATGTCAATATGGTTCTTCTGCGCTAACTTGAGGCGTAACTCAGGTTCAAGCGTACCCTCTAAATGAACATGTAATTCTGCCTTTGGTAAATTATCGATGAACTTCCGTGTGACCGTGTTTGCCAATTTGAAATCCTCCTAAAATTTAAAAGCTGCTGAGTGACATTGAGTTGTTAAGAGCATACCACATTTTAGGATGTCTGAATTAGAAGAATTTTTAAAGAATAAATAATTAGCTTAAAGGATGATCTTTAATAAGATAATTGACGAATCTTTTACCAACTTGAGTTAATTTTCCCTGTGGAAAGACAAGTTGCAAATCATTGTACACAGGAGGATCTAGTGATCGCATAACAAACCCATCATTTAGGAATGATTGTGCCGATTTCTCAAATAAGAAGGTAATTCTTTGAGAATTCTCAAGGCTGCCAATTAACGTTTCAATATGAGTGGTTGTGAAACGAATATTTGGTGTGAATCCGGCTTGCTGATAGAGTTTCCCTACACGTTCGTAAATGCCAGATCCAGGGCTTAAAACGACAACATCAGTGTTTGTTAAGTCTTTCATGGCAATTTTTTGCTTTTTAGCTAACGGATGATTAGCCGCCATAATTATCTTGAGTTCATCACGATAAATGTCAATGAAATGAAATTGTGATTTGTTCAAAAGTGACGTTTGAACGCTCCGTAAAATGCCTAAATCTAATTGATTGGTTTGTAACTTTTCGAGTAGTTCATTACCCTCTAATTCTTGAAGGCGAATATTAATTTGTGGATAGTCGGTCATGAACCTATTTAATTTGTCCATAATGCCATAGGGTGAAAGAACAGGGATGCTGCCAATATTGAGCGTTCCTTTTTTTAGTTCGCGGTATTCGGAAAGTTCATTAGTTAGCATGTCGTATTGAGTCAAGATGGTTTCTGCGTATCGAAAAAAGACTTCGTCACTCTCTGTAATTGTTAAGTGACGTTTGTTTTTGGTGGAAATTAGTTTTGTATCTAATTCATTTTCCATAGCATGAATTCGTTTAGAAAGGGCAGATTGGGTCATTAATAATTCGACGGCCGCATCAGAAACATTACGTGTTTGGTACAGAACTACAAAATTTTTCAAATCATCAATTGTCATGATTTTCCTCGATTCTATTATTCCTGTTGGGAATAATTATACTGCTTAAAAAGCTAATTTAACGGGCTTCTTTATCTTTCTTGGGGACATCTGGGGACACAGACAAAATTTCCATGGCTTTAGATTCCTCTTTTTCTTTCTGTTCTTTTAGAAGATGGGTGTATGTTTTAGCAGTAGTATTGATATTAGCATGTCCAATACGTTGTGAAATGTATTGCATGGATACACCTTTATAGAGAAGATATGATACATGTGAATGACGTAAACCATGAAAAGTAATATTTTGAATATCTAATTTCTCAAGCAATTCTATAAATTGAACTCGCAGCTTCCATTCTGGAATGGTAAAAATAGGGTCACGTTCTTTCGTCGCTTCGGCAAGTACCGTGCTTAATTGATATGGAACTTTAAACTTACGAATAGATTGTGTGCTTTTTGTTAAATGATCATCTGGATCTTTCGGTGAGAATGACTTTTTAATATAGATCGCGTTGAAATTAGGAAAAATTTCGTCTTTTCCTAAAAACATAATTTCGCCAACACGTAAACCAGTTTCTATAGCTATTAACACGGCTAGTATGGTTTGACTGTCACGCCAATGCTCATAGCAATATTTCCTGAGTTTCTCAAATTCTCTAGCCGATAGATAGTTATGATGCTTATATATAGTCCCATTCGCCTTTAATCTAGACCAAACATCTTTTTCAACATAATCATCAGTTAATGCATCATTCAATGACGCTTTTATATGTTTCATAAAAAAGGCTACTGTTGATTTAGATCGCTCTTTTTTGCCGTCCTTAGCATACTTATCCAAGCCTTCTTGTAAAGCAGTATATGATAGGTTGTTAAGCATCAGGTTGGGATAATATTTAACGATTAAATTGTAACAAGTGGTGTAACTGTACAAAGTAGCATTTCTAATGTTATCTGCCTTGTATGTTTCATACCACTGCTTAAAATAATCAGATAACAACATTTGAGAAGCAATGATTTGACGGTTATCAGCCTTGTCAATCTCCATACGCATAGCCCAGTCTTTAGCGTCACTTTTCTTATTGAAAGTCTTAGAAACTTTTTTTCTCACTCCTTTATCCATAACCGAAATTACAACTCTAGTTTTTTTACCACGTTTTTCATAACTTGCCATTTGAGAACCTCCGTTCGGTTTTAAACTTAGTCCTCAAGTGGATGTAAGCTGATTCCTGAGACAACTTTTAAGAGAGCGTATAATGAATAAATCGTCTCTCAAAAGGAAGGAATTTTTACATGCCAACTCGTTACGACAAAGGATTCAAACAAAACATCATCAACCTATATAAACAAGGCGAATCAGCCGCCCAACTGGCCAGAGAATATGGCATTGGCTATTCAACCGTTCATAAGTGGATCCAGGGCCAAGCCAAAACTCAATCCGGTAAATCGCCAGACGAAATTAAAGCGATGGAAAAGCGGCTGGTTTCCCTGTCTGAGGAGAACGAAATCCTAAAAAAAGCCCTGGGCTTCCTTGCGCAGAAGTAACCAATATTTTTGATTACATTCACCAAGAAAGCCATCACCACCAGGTAACTAAGATGTGCCGAATCCTCGGTGTTTCCAGAGCTCAGTATTATCGTTATCGATCCCCAAAGCCTTCAAAACGCCGGGCCGAAGATGAGGACTTAAAACAACGGATTCTGCGGATCTTTGCGGAATTCAAGCAGCGATACGGCGTTATGAAGATCCACCATGAATTGAATCTGG